>NZ_CAKZOT010000058.1 GCF_937138205.1 uncultured Rhodospira sp.
CGCGCGTTCGAGGACCTGGAGGACGAGAACTTCGACCTCATCATCTCGCTGTCGCCGGAAGCCCAACACAAGGCGGTGGAGATGACCCGCACCATGGCCTGCGAGGTGGAGTTCTGGCACACCTTCGATCCGTCGCTGATCAAGGGCAACCGCGAGGTGCGCCTGGAGGCCTACCGCGAGGTGCGCGACCAGTTGGACCGCCGCATCGTGGAGCGCTTTCCGCTGCACAGGATCGGGCGTGTGTAGGGCAAGGGATTGGCTCCGACCCGGGATGACCCTTTTCTTGTCCCGCGCCCCTTCACCAGCACGGTGGGCGCGGCTATCCTCCCACGGTCCCGCGACCCGCCGGGAGAAGACGGACCATGGCCTGGAAGACCCTCGACGAGCGCCACCAAGAGGCGCTGGACGCCCTGCGCCGGGCCGCCGACGCCGTGCGCGCCGACTTGGCGGCCTTTGCCGGTGCCCACCCGCAGGGTCGCTTCATCCTCTACGGCTCCGTGGTCCGGGGCACGGCCGCCCCCGACAGCGACCTCGACATCCTGGTCGACTACCCGCCCGACAGCGACCGCGAGGCCTGGACGGCCGCCGAGGACGCCTGCCGCCGCCATGGCCTGCGCGGCGACATCATGCCGGTGGCCTGGACCAAGCCCGCGTTCGTCGCCCGCGTCCTGGAGCGCGGCGCCGAGATCGTCGGGGGAGATGCGCCCCAATGACCAATGGGCGATGGGTCGAGATCGAGGACGACGTCGCGGCCGCCTGTCGGCACCTTGCTCGCGCGGTCGAGATCTTCCGCACCCAGGACCTGACCGGCGCCGACCTGTCCAGCTACACCGCCGCCATGGGGTTCCTGCACGCCATGCAGGCGGGCTATACGGCGCTGGAATCCGCCCTGGCGCGGATTCTCCGGCTCCTCGACGAGGCCCCGCCGAGCGGCCCAGACTGGCACGCCGACCTGTTGAAACGGGCGGCGCGTGCGATCCCGTCCCTGCGCCCGCCGATTCTCTCCCCCGAACTCATAGTCCTGGCCGACGAGGCCCGACGGTTCCGCCATGTGGCCATGAAAAGCTATGACAGCTTCATCCCGGAAAACGCGACCCGAGCCGTCGCCGCCGCCGAGCGCCTCGCCGCCACGCTGCCGGACGAGATCGCCCACTTCCGCCAGACCATCGATCCCGCGCCCCCGCCCCACCAGCCCCCTTGACCCGTGCGGCCGGAGCGGGCTTGGTTGACCCTACCGGAACCAACAGGAGAGCACCATGGGCCGCTTCGGCCAGGGACAGGCCATCCGACGGGTGGAGGATCAACGCTTTCTCACCGGCACCGGCCGCTACACCGATGACATCACCCTGCCCGGCATGGCCTTTGGCGCCGTGGTCCGCTCGCCGCACCCGCACGGCGTTCTGACCGGCATCGACATCGACGCGGCACGGGCCATGCCCGGCGTGCTGGGCGTGTTCACGGCGGCCGACCTGGACTCGGCCGGCCTGGGCGGGCTGCCCGCGACGATCCTGGTCAAGAACCGCGACGGCACCCGCATGACCGCGCCCGATCGCCCCATCCTGGCGCGGGACCGGGTCCGCTTCGTCGGCGAGCCGGTGGCCTTCGTGGTGGCCGAGAGCGCCCTTCAGGCCCGCGACGCGGCCGAGGCGGTGCTCGCCGACATCGACCCGCTGCCCGCCGCGCCGGATGTTGCCAGCGCCCTGGGCGAGGGCGCGCCGGCGCTGCACCCGGACGACGCGCCCGGCAACATTCTGTTCGACTGGGAGTCGGGCGACCCCGACGCCACCGCCGCGCAATTCGCCAAGGCCGACCGGATCGTGGCGCTCGATCTGGTCAACAGCCGCGTCGCCCCCACACCCATGGAGCCGCGCGGCGCCATCGGCCGGTTCGACACGGCAACCGACAAATACGAGTTGTTGACCGGCAGCCAGGGCTCCCACTCCCTGCGCGACTGGCTGGCCACCTACGTGTTCCAGGTTCCACCGGAGCGCATTCGCGTGGTATCGCCCGATGTCGGCGGCGGCTTCGGGATGCGCCTGTTCCTGATGAACGAGCACGCCCTGGTCCTGTTCGCGGCGAAGGCCCTGGGCCGCCCGGTCAAATGGATCGCCGATCGCTCCGAGGGCTTCGCCAGCGACCTGCACGGCCGCGACCACGTGACACACGCCGAACTGGCGCTCGACGCCGAGGGCCGCTTCCTGGCCATCCGCGCCGATGTGCGCGCCAACATCGGCGCCTACTGCTCGCAGAACGCCGCCTTCATCCCCACGATGGCCGGCGCCGCCATGATCGTCGGCGTCTACGCCTTCGCCGCCGCCAGCTATCGCGCGCGCGGCGTGGTGACCACCACCACACCCGTCGATGCCTACCGGGGCGCCGGCCGACCGGAGGCGGCCTACCTGCTGGAACGCCTGGTGGAGACGGCGGCGCGCGAGACCGGGGTGACGGTCGACGAAATCCGGCGCCGCAATTTCATCGCGCCCGAATCCCTGCCCTACACGACGGCGCTGGGCCGAACGTACGATTCGGGCCACTTCGCCGCCATTCTGGACGAGGGCCTGCGGGTCGCCGACTGGGCCGGCTTCGAGCAGCGCCGGGCGGCCTCCGCCGCCGCCGGCCGGCTGCGTGGCATCGGCCTGAGCACCTATATCGAGGCCTCCGGGGGCGGCGGCGATGAAAGCGCCACCGTCCGGGTGGCGCCGGACGGCGCCATCACCGTGCTGATCGGCAGCCAGTCCACCGGCCAGGGCCATGAGACCGCCTACGGCCAGATGGTGGCCGACGCCCTGGGTGTGCCGCTGGAGAGCATCCGCGTGCGCCAGGGCGACACGGACGAGGTCCCCACCGGCAAGGGCACCGGCGGCTCGCGGTCCATTCCCGTGGGCGGGGCCTCGCTGGCCGCCGCCACCGACGACCTGATCGCGCGGGCCAGGGCCATCGCCGCCGACCTGCTGGAGGCCGACGACCCCGACGCCATCACCCACGACCCGGAGGCCGGGCTGTTCCGCCTGACCGGCAGCAACCGGGTGCTCACGCTGGCCGAGGTCGCCCACGCCGCCAATGACCAGGGCGGCCCGGGCCTGACCGCCACCCACGCTTGGAAACCACCGCAGGCCACCTATCCCAACGGCTGCCATGTGTGCGAGGTGGAGATCGACCCCGACACTGGCGCCGTCCGGCTGGACCGCTACACCATCGTCGATGACATGGGCACGGTGCTGAACCCGCTGCTGTTGGAAGGCCAGATCATCGGTGGCGCCGTGCAGGGCATGGCCCAGGCGCTGATGGAGCAGGTGATCTATGATCCGGAGACGGGGCAACTGCTGACCGGGACGCTCCAGGACTACCAGGTGCCGCGTGTGCGCGACATTCCGGACATCACCTTCCGCACGGTCGAGGACTATCCGTGTCGCACCAACCCGCTGGGGGTGAAGGGGGCGGGTGAAGCCGGCACCATCGGCGCCACGCCGGCCGTGATCAACGCCGTGGTGGACGCGCTGGCCCCGCTCGGCATCCGCCACATCGACATGCCGGCCACGCCGCACCGCGTGTGGCAGGCGATCCAGGCCGCCAAGGGACCGAAACCGCGATGACCGAGACCTTCGACAGTGCCACGCTGGCCCGCCTCGCCGAGGCCCTGATCCCCACCATGCGGGCGGCCGGGGCCGAGGTCATGGCCATCTACGACAGCGATTTCGCGGTCGACACCAAGGACGACAATTCGCCGGTCACCGAGGCCGACAGCCGCGCCGAGGCGGTGATCCTGAAGGCGCTGGAGGCGCTGACGCCCGATGTGCCGGTGGTGGCCGAGGAACGCGTCGCCGCCGGCCACGTGCCCGCCGTGGGCGACGGTCCGTTCTGGCTGGTCGATCCGCTCGACGGCACCAAGGAGTTCATCAAGCGCAACGGCGAATTCACGGTGAACATCGGACTCGTGGCGGATCGTTCGCCCGTCCTGGGGCTGGTGCTGGCCCCGGCGTTGGACGTGCTCTATATCGGCCACGGTCCGGGCACCGCCCAGCGGGCGAGTGGCGGCACGACCGAGGCCATCCGGTGCCGCCGGCCCGACCCAGCCGGGCTGGTGGTGCTGGCCAGCCGCTCGCACGGCGACGGCGGCGCCATGGAGGCGTATCTGGCACGCTACCCGGTCGCCTCGCGCACCAACGCCGGCAGCTCGCTGAAGTTCTGCCGCCTGGCCGAGGGCGCGGCCGACCTCTACCCCCGCCTCGCCCCCACCTGCGAGTGGGACACGGCGGCGGCCCATGCCGTCCTGCTGGCCGCCGGCGGCCACGTGGAGACCGAGTCGGGCGAGCCCCTGGGCTACGCCAAGAACGACCGCTTCCTGAACCCGCACTTCATCGCCCGGGGAGCATGGCGGGATGCCGACCTGGGCCTTTAGCCGGCGCCCGGCGATAGGGGCCATTCTGGCGGCACTCGTCCTGTCCGCGAGCAGCGCCACCCACGCCTATGACCTGCCCGGCATCCAGGGCGCCGACGATCGCCGCCCGGTGATCAGCACCGGCCCCGGCTCTGGCAAGGCCTACCCCTGGCCCTGGCAGGCGATCGGCCGCGTCAACCGCAACACCGGCGGCTTCTGCACCGGCACGCTGATCGCGCCCGACTTGGTGCTGACGGCCGCGCACTGCCTGGAGAACACCCGCGTCGGCCGGCTGCCGCCGGAGAGCCTGCATTTCCTAGCCGGCTACCGCTTCGGCGACTATGACGCCCACGGGCGCGTCGCCGAGATCCTGCGGCCCGACCAGGACGGCCCGCGCGGCGACTTCGCCCTGGTGCGCCTGACGGCGCCGATCGCCGGCATCCCGCCCTTGCGCCTCAGCACCGCCATCGGCACGGGCCGCTCCGCTGGCGTCCACGCGCGGGTGTGGCTGGCGGGCTACAGCCAGGATCGGCCGCACCTTCTGGCCGTGGACAAGAGTTGCATCATGCTGGGCGTGCGCGACGACGCGTTATGGCGGCATGATTGCGACGGCCCCAAGGGCTCGTCCGGCGGCCCCATCCTGGTCAGTGGCGAGGACCCCGACGCGCCCCGGGTCGCCGGCATTTCCATCGGCTTCGCCGACCGCCTCGACATGCCACAGGGCGTGATGGTGCCCGCGCCGGTGATCCGCGCATTCCTGGAGGCGCGGGGACTGGCGCCGCCGAATTAGCGCTAGGCCCACACCGGCCGCCCGCGCTATAACGCGCGCGCGCAACGAGACGGGACACCGATGACCAAGGCACTGAACACATACCGCGCGGGCGCGGACGAACGCGGCCATTTCGGCATCTTCGGCGGACGCTACGTGGCCGAAACCCTGATGCCCCTGATCCTGGAGGTCGAGCGGGCCTACGCCGACGCCAAGGCCGATCCGGCGTTCCAGGCCGAGTTGGACGGCTACCTGAAGCACTACGTCGGCCGGCCGAGCCCGCTCTATTTCGCCCAGCACATGACCGAGCACCTGGGCGGCGCCAGGATCTACTTCAAGCGCGAGGACCTGAACCACACCGGCGCCCACAAGGTGAACTCCTGCATGGGGCAGATCCTGCTGGCGCGGCGCATGGGCAAGACGCGCATCATCGCCGAGACCGGCGCCGGCCAGCACGGCGTCGCCACGGCCACCGTGTGCGCGCTGTTCGGGCTCACGTGCGTGATCTACATGGGCCAGGTGGATATCGAACGCCAGGCGCCGAACGTGTTCCGCATGAAACTGCTGGGCGCCGAGGTCAAGCCGGTCACCAGCGGCTCGGCGACGCTCAAGGACGCCATGAACGACGCCATGCGCGACTGGGTCGCCAACGTCGACGACACCTACTACCTGATCGGCACCGTCGCCGGCCCGCACCCCTACCCCTCCATGGTGCGCGACTTCCAGTGCGTCATCGGCGAGGAGACGCGGGCGCAGATCCTGGAGCAGGAAGGCCGCCTGCCCGACAGCCTGGTGGCCTGCATCGGCGGCGGTTCCAATGCCATGGGGCTGTTCCACCCGTTCCTGGACGAGCCGGACGTGCGCATCGTCGGCGTCGAGGCCGCCGGCGACGGCGTCGAGACAGGCCGCCACGCCGCCTCCATGACCGGCGGACGGCCGGGCGTGCTGCACGGCAACCGGATGTACCTGTTGCAGACCGACGACGGCCAGGTGGTCGAGGCGCATTCCATCTCCGCCGGGCTTGATTACCCGGGTGTGGGTCCCGAACACTGCTGGCTGAAGGACACCGGCCGGGTGGAATACGTGCCCATCACCGACGCCGAGGCAGTGGAGGCCTTCCAGACCGTGACCCGGCTGGAGGGCATCATCCCCGCCCTGGAAAGCGCCCACGCGGTGGCCCAGGCGATCAAGCTGGCCCCCACCCTGCCCCGGGATCACGTGATGGTCGTCAACATGTCCGGACGCGGCGACAAGGACGTCGCCACCGTCGCCAAGGCGCTGGGCTCCGACGTCGGGGAGGCCTTGTGATGCCCAAGGAAACGACCCCCGAGAGTGGCCGCATTCAGGCCCGCTTCGCCGCCCTGCGGGAGCAGGGCCGCGCCGGACTGGTCACCTACATGATGGCCGGCGATCCCGACACGGCGGCCGCCCAGGCGGTGCTGGAGGGACTTCCCGCCGCCGGCGCCGACATCATCGAACTGGGGATGCCGTTCTCCGATCCCATGGCCGACGGCCCGACCATCCAGGCCGCCGCCCAGCGGGCGCTGAAGCAGGGGCAGACCCTCAAGGGCACGCTGGCGATGCTGGCGCGGTTCCGGGAGAAGGACGCGGACACCCCGGTCGTGCTGATGGGCTACTACAACCCCATCCACAGCCATGGGGTGGAGCAGTTCGCCGCCGACGCCGCCGCCGCCGGCGCCGACGGGGCGATCATCGTCGATCTGCCGCCGGAGGAGGCGCCGGAACTGACCGGCCCATTCGCCGCCCACGGTTTGCACCTGATCATGCTGACCGCGCCGACCACGGACGAGAAACGCCTGCCGGCGGTGCTCGATCACGCCGGCGGATTCCTCTATTACGTCTCAATCACCGGCATCACCGGCACCCGCTCGGCCGACGAAACCCAGGTCGCCGAGGCCGTGGCCCGGCTGCGCGCCAAGACCGACCTGCCCATCGCCGTCGGCTTCGGCATCCGCACGCCGGACCAGGCCGCCGCCATCGCCCGCGCCGCCGATGCCGCCGTGGTCGGCTCGGCTTTGGTGGAGCGCATCGCCACGGGGGACGACCCGCTGGGCTTCGTCGCCGCGCTGGCCGAGGGTGTCCGAGGCGCCCGGCCCTAGACCTCGACCAGACCCGCGTTCTCGGGAGTTCGCATGAACTGGCTGTCCGAATACGTCCGCCCCAAGTTCCGCAACCTCGTTGGCAGTCCGCGCGAGGTGCCGGACAACCTGTGGCACAAGTGCCCCGCCTGCGGGCACATGATCTTCCACAAGGAATTGGACAAGGCCCGCCGCGTCTGTGCCCAGTGCGGCCACCACATGCGGATGCCGGTCAAGCACCGCCTGGCCATGCTGTTCGATGACGGCGTCTACGACCGCACGCCGCTGCCGAAGGTGCCGGCCGATCCGCTGAAGTTCCGCGACGTCAAAAGCTATTCCAGCCGCCTGAAGGATGCCCAGGCCAAGACCGGCGAAAGCGACGCGCTGATCGTCGCCAAGGGGCCGATCGAGGGCCGCACGGCCGTGGTCGCGGCCTTCGACTTCGACTTCATGGGCGGATCCATGGGCATGGCCGTGGGCGAGGGCTTCGTCGAGGCGGCCGAACTGGCCGTCAAGGAAAAGGCGCCGCTGATCGCCATTCCGGCCTCCGGCGGGGCGCGGATGCAGGAAGGCATCCTCTCGCTGATGCAGATGGCGCGGGTGACCGTGGCCGTCGACATGGTCAAGGACGCCGGGCTGCCGTACATCGTTGTCCTGACCGACCCCACCACGGGCGGCGTCACCGCCTCGCTGGCCATGCTGGGCGACATCGCCATCGCCGAACCGGGGGCGATCATCGGCTTCGCCGGCGCGCGGGTGATCGAACAGACCATCCACGAAAAGCTGCCGAAGGGGTTCCAGCGGTCGGAATACCTGCTGGAACATGGCATGGTGGACATGGTGGTGACGCGCGCCGCGCTGAAGTCGGCGCTGGCCCGGGTCATGCGGCTGCTGACGGTCCCCACCCTGCCCTACGAGCACGCCAACCTGCCGGCCGTCGCCGAGGGGGACGCCAAGGTCGAGCACCATCGAGAGACGGAACCCACCGGCCCGGTGGACGAGTCCGAGGATCCGCACCCCGACGCCGAGATCCTGCCGCCATCCGACCCACCCAAACGCAAGGGCGGGCGGTCCAAGGGTCCTGACGACACCGCCGCCGCCTCCACGGCGGCCGACCGCGCGCCGGAGTCGTGACGTCACCGCCCATGCCCGACGCCCCTTCCGACCGCGTGCTGGCGCGGCTGATGGCCCTGCACCCCAAGGCCATCGACTTGGTCCTGGACCGCGTGTGGCGCCTGTTGGCGCGCCTGGATCACCCCGAACGCCGCCTGCCGCCGGTCGTGCATGTCGCCGGCACCAACGGCAAGGGCTCCGTGGTGGCCCTGCTGCGGGCCATGCTGGAGGCCGGCGGACAGCGCGTCCATGTCTACACCTCGCCGCACCTGGTGCGTTTCGCCGAGCGCATCCGGCTGGCCGGGCGCCTGATCGACGAGGACCACCTGACCGCGCTGCTGGAAGAGTGCGAGCGGGCCAACGGTCCCGACCCCATCACCTTTTTCGAGATCACCACCTGCGCCGCCCTGCTGGCCTTCGCCCGCGAACCGGCGGACGTCGTCCTGCTGGAGACCGGCCTGGGCGGCCGCCTTGACGCCACCAATGTCGTCGAGCGGCCGGTTCTGACGGCTATTGCGCCGATCGCGCTGGACCATCAGCAGTACCTGGGCGAGACGCTGGCGGAGATCGCGGGAGAAAAGGCCGGGATTCTCAAGCCCGGCGTGCCCTGTGTGGCCGCCGCGCAGATGCCGGACGCCGCCACCGTGCTCGACCAACGGGCGGCGGAGGTGGGCGCGGCGCTCTCGCTCGGCGGGCGCGACTGGACATGGGCGCCGGACGCGGCCGGCCGGTTCGTGACCGACGGTGAGAGCTGGCCGGCGCCGCCGCTGCCGGGCGAGCACCAACGCGCCAACGCCGCGCTGGCGGTGCGCATGGCCCTGGCCCTGCCGGAGGCGCTGCGCCCGGCCCCGGAGGCCATCCGCACCGGGCTGGCGCGCGTCGACTGGCCGGCGCGGCTGCAGCGCCTGCCGACGGGGCCGCTGGTGGACCGGCTGCCGGCCGCCTGGGAGGTCTGGCTGGACGGCGGCCACAACCCGGCCGCCGGCGCGGCCCTGGCGGCGGTGCTGGAGGGGTGGGGCAACAACCCGCTGCACCTGATCGTCGGGATGCTGGACACCAAGGATACCGTGGGCTTCCTCCGTCCCCTTGTGTCCAGGGCCGCCAGCGTCCACACCGTGCCGGTGCCGGGCAGCGCCGCCGGCCTGCCGACGGACGTCCTGGCCGAGCGCGCGCGCATGGCCGGAACCGTCCCCGTGACGGACCACACCGGCGTCGCCGATGCCCTCGACGCCATCGCCGCCTTGCCCGGCCCGCCGGGCCGCGTGCTCATCTGCGGATCGCTCTATCTGGCCGGGGCCGTGCTGGCGGAGAACGGGCCGGTGCCAGCGTGACTCTTGTGTAACCTTGTAGGGTGCGCTCGACGGCCGCGAAGCGGCCGGCAGCGCACCATCGCGCGGGTGTCTGGTGCGCTGCGCCTTCGGCGCGAGCGCACCCTACGGGGTATACCGCGCTGGCCGAGAACGGGCCAGTGCCGGCGTGAGGGGACACGATCCCCCTATTGCGCCGCTTCGGCCTGGGCGGGCGGCGCGGCACGCTCGGGGAAGTGCAGTTCCACCCGCAAGCCCGGATCGTTGTCCTTCAGCTCCAGCCGCGCGGCGTGCAGTTCGGCGACCGCCGACACCAGGCTCAGCCCCAGGCCGGTGCCGGCGGTGTGGCGGCTCTGTTCCAGGCGCACGAAGCGATTCAGCACCGCGCCCCGGAAGTGTTCCGGGATGCCCGGCCCGTCGTCGGCCACCACCAGCCGCACGGTGCCGAGGGCCACGTTGACGAACACCGAGATGTGGCCGCCCTCCGGCGTGTACTTGATGGCGTTGTCCACCAGGTTGGCGGCGGCCTGCGACAGCAGGTGGCGGTCGCCCAGCACCGTCGGCGGATGGTCGGCATAGGGCGGCGTGTACACCAGCGTCTGGCCGCGTTCCTCGGCCACCGGTTCGTACAGCTCGACGGTACAGGCCACCACCTCGGCCAGATCGACCGCCTCGAAGCTCTCCGTGGCGTGGCGCCCCTCGATGCGGGCGATCGACAGCAGCGCATTGAAGGTGTGCAGGATGGCGTCGGTATCCTCCAGCGCCCCTTCCAGCGAGCGTTGGTACTCCGCCAGGTCGGGCTTGCCGACCAGGGTGATCTCCAGCCGCGAGCGCATCCGGTTGAGCGGACTGCGCAGGTCGTGGGCGATGTTGTCGCTGACCTCGCGCATGGCCGAGATCAGCTTCTGCATCCGGTCGAGCATACTGTTGAGGTTGATGGCCAAGCGGTCGAACTCGTCGCCGGCGCCGGACACCGGCACGCGGCCCGACAGGTCGCCCTCCAGGATGGTCTGCGCGGTGCGGTTGACGGCGTCGATGCGCCGCAAAAGGTTGCGGCTCATGACGATGCCGCCGATCACCCCCAGCACCAGCGACGTGGCCAGGGCAAAGGCCAGCGACTGCTCCATGATCTGGGCGAAGCCGGTGCGTTCCGTCATGTCGCGCCCGACCAGCAGGCGCAGGCCGTCCGACAGGTGGACCAGCCGCGCCTGCGCCGGCCAGAGCTGGCCCTGGCGGTCGCCCTCCCCTTCGACCGTGAAGCGCATCCAGCCGTTGCGGTCCGGCGGCACCCCGGGCCACTGGCGCAGATTGCCGACCAGGGGCGCGCCGCCTTCCTGCGGCGCCAGCAGATAGAGGTGGTGATAGCCCTGATAGCCCGACACACGATTATCGATCGCCGCGATCAGGGCGTTGACCCCGCCACGCCGGTAGATGTCGCGCAGGCCGGCCATTTCGGTGTTGATGGCGGTGACCGTCTGCTGGTCGATCAGGGCCGCCGTGGTCCAGTAGACGAGGCCCAGCACCACACCCGACAGCAGCGCGAAAACAACCGCCGAGATCAGCGCCAGCCGGAAAACCGTGGTGCGAAACAGGCGGGCTGTGGGACTGGGGGGGCTAATCGGACTCGCGCAGGCAGTAGCCCGCGCCCCGGATGGTGTGGATCAGGGCGGTGTCGAAGTCCTTGTCGATCTTCTGGCGCAGGCGGCTGACGTGAACGTCGATGACGTTGGTCTGCGGGTCGAAGTGGTAGTCCCACACGTTTTCCAGCAGCATGGTGCGCGTCACCACCTGGCCGGCGTGGCGCATCAGGTATTCCAGCAGGCGGAACTCGCGCGGCTGCAGGGTGATGGTCTTGCCGGCGCGGGTGACGTGGCGGCCGAGCAGGTCCAGTTCCAGGTCGCCGACCTGCATTCGGGTCTGCTGCGTCGGCCCCTCGCCGCGCCGCAGCAGGGCTTCGAGACGCGCCAGCAGTTCCGAGAAGGCGTATGGCTTGGCCAGATAGTCGTCGCCGCCGGCCCGCAGCCCCTGCACCCGCGCGTCCACCTCGCCCAGGGCGGAGAGGATCAGCACCGGTGTTTGTTTCCCGGCCTTGCGCAGGGTCTCGACCACCGCCAGCCCGTCCAGGCGCGGCAACATGCGGTCCAGCACGATGGCGTCATAGGTCTCGTTCGTGGCCATGTAGAGGCCGTCCATACCGTTGTCGGCATGGTCCACCACATAGCCGCTCTCGCGCAGGCCCTTGGCCAGGTAGGCCGCCGCCTCGGCATCGTCTTCGACAACAAGCAGTCTCATGGGGCCGCACTATAGCGCTTTGGCCAGAGGCGGCAAGATGGGCGATAGGTCCCGCACCCGGCGGATTGGCCCGCCTTCGCGGGCCGAATCCTCCATACGAAGGCTACCCCCTCAACTCGCCACCCGTGGCCTTGGTGACGGCGGCGACGATCTTCTGGCCGGCGGCGTCGATCTCGTCGTCGGTGAGAGTGCGTTCGGTTGGTTGCAGGGTGACGCACACCGCCACCGACTTCTTGCCCGCCTCCAGGCGGTCGCCCTGGTAGACGTCGAACACCGAAACGTCGGCGATCAGGGCCTTGTCGGCACCCTTGGCCGCGCGCACCAGGGTTTCCGCCGCCACGCCATCGTCCACCACGAACGCGAAGTCGCGCTCCACCGGCTGGAACGCACTGGCCTTCAGCAGCGGCCGCGCCTTGGTCGGTTTGGCCTTGGGCGCCGGCACGGCGTCCAGGACCACCTCGCAGGCGACCATCGGTCCCTTCACGTCCAGGGTCTTCAGCACGCCCGGATGCACCTCGCCGAACCAAGCGAGCACATTCGGCCCCAGCTTCAGCGCACCCGAGCGGCCCGGGTGGTACCACGCCGGCGCCTCGGCCCCGCACTGGAGGCTGTCCACCGGCGCGCCCGCCGCCGCCAGCGCGGCCAGGGCGTCGGCCTTGGCGTCGAAGGCATCCACGGGGCGCGGCGGCGCGTCCCAGTGGCGCGGCCCGCTCTGGCCGGCGCGCAGGGCGGCGGCGACCATGCGCTGCTCGCCCGGTTCGCCGCCATGGAACTGCGGCCCGACCTCGAACAGCGCCGCGTTGGGCACCCCCCGGTCGGCGTTGCGCTGCGCCGCCGTGGCCAGGTTGGGCAGCATGGACGGCCGCATGGCGTCCAGGTCGCTGCTGATGGGGTTGGCCAGGTCCAGCGCCGGCTGCCCGCCGCCGAACGCCTCGGCATGGGCCTTGGGCAGGAACGACCAGGTGACGCACTCGCTCAGGCCGCGCGCGGCCAGGGCACGGCGCGCCGCCACCCGCCGCACCTGCTCGCCGGTCAGCACCGGCTTCGGCATCGGGTCACGCGGCAACGACACCGTGGGAATGCGGTCGAAGCCGTGGATGCGCGCCACTTCCTCGATCAGATCGTGCTCGGCCGCGATGTCCGGGCGCCACGACGGGCGCAGCACGGTCAGCACGCCCAGGGCGTCCTCGGCCAGGATCTCGCAGCCGAGGTCCTCCAGAATGCGGCGGCAGGCCCGGCTGTCCAGGTCGATGCCGCACAGGGCGCGCACCCGCGCCGGGTCCAGCGAGACCTCGGTGCGCCAGGCCGGCGGCGCCCCGGCGACGACCAGGTGCGAGGGCTCGCCGCCGCACCAGTCCAGGATCAGGCGGGTCGCAACCTCGGCGCCGGCGATGGCGCCTTCCGGATCGACGCCGCGTTCGAACCGGTAGCGGGCGTCGCTGTCGATGCCCAGGCGGCGACCGGTGGCGGCGATGCGCCGGGGGTCGAACAGGGCGCTTTCCAGGACCACGTTGACCGTGGTTTCGGTGCAGCCGGTGTCCAGGCCGCCCATGACGCCGCCGATGGCCTGCGGCCCGGCCTCGTCGCAGATGCCCACGTCCTCGGCCGTGAGAGTGTATTCTTTCTCGTCCAGCGCCAGGATGGTCTCGCCCGGGCGCGCCAGACGCGGGTGGATGTGACCCGTGAGTTTGTCGGCGTCGAACACGTGCAATGGCCGCGCGAATTCGTAGGAAATCAGGTTCGTCACGTCCACCAGGGCCGAGATGGGGCGCAGGCCGATGGCCGTCAGGCGGTCCTTGACCCACTGCGGGCTGTCGCCGTTCTTCACGCCCCGGATATAGCGGCCGACGAACATCGGGCACGCCTCGCGATCGGCGTCGGTATCGTGGATGACGCTGATCGGGCTGTCGAAGGCACCCGGCACCGGCTCGACCGTCAGGGGTTTCAGCGTGCCCAGCCCCGCCGCCGCGAGGTCGCGGGCAATGCCGCGCACGCCCAGGCAGTCCGGACGGTTGGGGGTGATGGCGATGTCGATCATCGGATCGAAGCTCATCACGTCCACAAGGCTGGCGCCCAGGGGCGCGCCTTCGGGAAGCTCGATGATTCCCGAATGGTCATCGCCCAGGCCCAGCTCGCGCGCCGAGCACATCATGCCCTGACTCTCGACGCCGCGGATCTTGCCGGTCTTCAGCACCATCCCGCTTTCGGGGATGGTCGTGCCGGGGCGCGCCAGCACCACCTTGATGCCGGCGCGGGCGTTGGGCGCGCCGCAGATGATTTGTAGGTCGGCCTCGCCCGCCGTGCCCGTGCGCACGGTGCACAGACGCAGCTTGTCGGCGTTGGGGTGCTGTTCGGCGGTGACCACCTCGGCCACGGTGAACGGCGCCAGCACCGTGCGCGGGTCCTCGACCGCCTCGACCTCCAGGCCGATCATGGTCAGGCGCTCGGCGATGGCCTCCAGCGGGGCATCCGTCTCCAGATGCTCCTTGAGCCACGACAGGGTGAACTTCATCGGCCCAGCCCTCCGTGCAGGGTCGGCACATCCAGCGCGGCGAACCCGTAGTGGCGCAGCCAGCGCAGATCGGACTCGAAGAACGTGCGCAGGTCGGGAATGCCGTACTTCAGCATGGCGATGCGCTCCAGACCGACGCCGAAGGCAAAGCCCTGGTAGCGCGCGGGATCAATGCCGCAGGCCTTCAGCACGTTCGGATGCACCATGCCGCAGCCCAGGATCTCCAGCCAGTCGTCGCCGGCGCCGATGCGCAGTTCGCCGCCCTTGCGCGAACAGCGGATGTCCACCTCCGCCGACGGCTCGGTGAAGGGGAAGAACGACGGCCGGAAGCGCATGGGCACGTCGTCCACCTCGAAATAGGCCTCCACGAACTCCTGCAAACAGCCCTTCAGGTGCCCCATGTGCGTCGTCTCGTCGATCACCAGCCCCTCGAACTGGTGAAACATGGGCGTGTGCGTCATGTCGGAGTCACTGCGGTAGGTCCGCCCCGGCGCCAGAATGCGGATCGGCGGCGGCTGGTGGATCATGGTGCGCACCTGCACCGGCGAGGTGTGTGTGCGCAACAGATGGCGCGATCCGTCCGGCCGTTGCGGCAGGAAGAACGTATCGTGCATCTCCCGCGCCGGGTGGTCGGGCGGGAAGTTGAGGGCGGTGAAGTTGTGGAAGTCGTCCTCGATATCCGGTCCCTCGGCCACCGCGAAGCCCATCTGGCCGAAGATGGCCACGACTTCATCCCAGGTCTGGCTGATGGGGTGGATCGAGCCGGCCCGTTCCGGCCGCGCCGACAGTGTCACGTCGATGCGCTCGCGCGCCAGACGGGCGTCCAGTTCGGCCGCCTCCAGTTCGCCCTTGCGCGCCTCAATGGCGGCGGCGATGGCGTCCTTGACGCGGTTCATCTCCTGGCCGGCGGCTTTACGGGTTTCGGGGTCCATCCCGCCCAGGGATTTCATCAGGGCGGTGACGCGCCCTTTCTTGCCCAGGGCGGTCACCCGCACCTCTTCCAGCGCCCCCAGGTCCGGGGCGTCCTCGACGGCGGTGATCAGCTCGGCACGCAGCGTTTCCAGGTCGTCCATGTATCCGTCCATCAGCCGATGGGGTGGAGGCGCGGGCGCGCCAATGGTCGCGGTCGCATAGCACCCACGGACCCCGAAGAAAAGACCGGCCCCGGTTTGGACGGCCCGGCCATGCAACACGCGCATGGGACACATGCGAAAAGGGCCGCCTCCGGGATCGGGGACGGCCCTGAACGGGGGTGCGGACGAAGCGTCAGCCGCGCGCCGCCTGGGCCTGCTGGCACAGCGAGGCAAACGCGTCCGGCTCGTGCACGGCCAGGTCGGCCAGGACCTTGCGGTCGAGATCGATGCCGGCCTTCTTCAGGCCGTCGATCAGCACGCTGTAGGTCAGGCCGTGCAGGCGCGCGCCGGCGTTGATGCGCTGGATCCACAGGCTGCGGAAATCGCGCTTCTTCTGGCGGCGGTCGCGATACGCATACTGAAGGCCCTTTTCGACCTTCTCGATGGCGGTGCGGAAATTGTTGGCGTTGCTACCGCGATAACCCTTGGCCAGCTTGAGAATCTTCTTGTGGCGGGCCTTGTTCACGGTGCCGTTGACGGCGCGGGACATGGGAACATTCCTCCTGACGGGTCACGACTTCCAGGGACGCACGCTGGGCGGGGCTCAGCGGCCGTACGGCAGGAAGTTGCGCTTGACGATGGTGGCGTCGGCGTCGCACAGGATGAACGTGCCACGGGCTTGGCGTTTCATCTTCTGCGGCTTGTTGCGCAGCATGTGGCGCTTGTAGGCCACGTTGGCGCGCACCTTGCCGGTACCGGTCAGGCGAAAGCGTTTCTTCGCCGCGCTTTTGGTCTTCATCTTGGGCATTTCATTGTGTCCTGTTGTCGGCCCGTTTGACCCGGATGACGCCGGCCACGGGCGGGGTCGCGTTCGGAACGGTCGGGCATGCCCTGGCGCGCCCCCGGAAGCCCCGGGTCTCGGCACGCCGCGCCACGCCGTCCCTTATGGATGAAAGGCGGCCTTGTACCGCATCGCACCACCCAACGCAAGCCCTTCCGCGCCCGCTGATGATGACCCGGTCCGGGCGCGAAATGGTCAAGAGGACAGGCACACCCCACAACAAATAGTGCGAAACCTCCGAATATTTTAGCGTTCAGATTCTGTCCACAGACAGGTATATCATTCGTTATAGGATGCGTGACCTTTGAGGGTCATGGGGGAGGTGATGATGGGTTTGCACGCGATCTCTCAGGGAGAGCCCTCTCGCCGAGAACATCGGACGCTGACGCCCACCGAATGGCTCGCCGCCTGTTCCATGGCGGCCATCGGCGGCATGTTGCCCACCCTGTCGCGCATTGCCGGCAGCTACGTGACGAACCCGGCCAGCCCGTTGCCGCAACTGGGCCTGCTGGTGGGGCTGGCGATTTTCGCGCTCATCGGCATCGTGTTGTGCATCGCCTTTCGCCAGACGGACCTCAAGCAGGCGTTGATCGTCGGCATTTCAGCCCCCGGGATCGTCACCAATATCGTCGGCGGCATCTCCGACGGCCAGTTGCCCCAGCCGGGAGAGGCCGTGGCAAACGTGTCGGAAGAGGGTATCGAGTTCGAATCATCCCTGATCCCGAACCTCATCCTGACCACGCCGGCGCTGGCCCAGGACACCGGGACACTAAAGACCGGCAGCCGGGAAGCGATCATCCAGTATTCGCAACGTGGGCTGGCCACGAGCGAGGCCGTGAAGGTCTATGCGAAGACGCGCAACCCTCGTGTCACGCCGTACTTGGGAATCCTTGGCCGCGCTTCCACGGTCACCCTGCCCGAGGACACCACCGCGCTTCTGTTCCGGTCGTCAACACTCGACAAGACCGTGGATGTTCCCGATGAGGGGTCCTTCGTCCTCCAAATCTCGACGACATCGCGGGCCACCGCGGGTAAGGATTTCCTGTGGGCACTCGGACAACGCCGATCGGGGTCCATCGTCGAATTGGACGTGGATGTCGTGAAGGCGTGGGATTAGGGGGCGCGGGCAGCCTGAGCCGCCTCCAGGGCAGGCCCTCGCCAGCCCGGCCGCGATCGCTGTCCCCTACGCCGCCCGCGCCTCCAGCCGGCGGCCGCGACGGGTCTGCGTCCACCAGACGAGCCCCAGCAGCGCCAGCGCCGGGATGAAGAACACCTGATCCGGCGGCCGGTTCTCGTTGGGCACCATCACCTGGGTGATCTCCCAATCGAAGTCGAAGCCCAAGCGCTCGGCGGCACTGGCGAAGACGATGTTGTCCACCAGCACCTTGCCATCCTCGTGGCGCAGTTCCAGCCCGGCGTTGAGCAGCCGCTCCTCGCCGGTGCCGGGCGCGCCGAGGGGCAGCATCACCGCCTTGCTGACCTCGTTGCCCTCCAGCGTCACGCCCTCGACGCGGACGCGCAGGCGGGCATTGGGGGGCCGCTCCTCGGCCAGGGCCTCGATGCGGGTCGGCTCCAGCACGGTCAGTTCCGGCTCCACCATGTCCATCCAGAAGCCGGGCCGGAACAGGGTGAAGGCCACCAGCAACAGGGCGATGCTCTCGTACCAGCGCGAGCGGACGGCGAAATACCCTTGCGTCGCGGCGGCGAAGGTCAGCATGGCCACCAGCGCGAAGGCGAACACGAACAGGGCGTGCGCCCAAGATTCCACGCCGATCAACAGCAGTTCCGTGTTGAAGATGAACAGGAACGGCAGGATGGCGGTGCGGATGTCGTAGATGAAGCCCTGGATACCGGTCTTGATCGGGTCGGCCCCCGATATGGCGGCGGCGGCGAAAGCGGCCAGGCCCACCGGCGGCGTGTCGTCCGCCAGGATACCGAAATAGAACACGAACATGTGGGCGGCGATCAGCGGCACGATCAGGCCGTTCTCGGCCCCCAGGGTGACGATGACCGGGGCCATCAGGGTGGAGACGACGATATAGTTCGCCGTGGTCGGCAAGCCCATGCCCAACAGCAGGCTGGTGACGGCGGTCAGCAACAGCATGATCATCAGCGACCCGCCCGACAGGAACTCGATGAATTCCGTCAGCACCTGGCCGATGCCCGTCAGCGTCACGGTGCCGACGATGATGCCGGCGGCCGCCGTGGCCACGCCGATGCCGATCATGTTGCGGGACCCCATGATCATGCCGTTGTACAGGTCGGCGAAGCCTTGCCGCGCGGCGGCGGCGATCCGTTCCGGCCCCTGCCCCCGGAAGAACGCGGCGAGCGGGCGCTGCGTGATGGCGTTGAACATCATCATGACGGCCGCCCAGAAGGCCGACAGGCCGGGCGACAGGCGTTCGATCATCAGGCACCACACCAGAACCACGACGGGCAGCAGGAAATGCAGGCCCGACCGCACGGTCTCGCGCGGCTCTGGTAGCTCGTCGATGTCGGCGGTTTCCGGCAGCGGCGGCACCGTGGTCACGAGCCGCACCAGGACCACGTGCGCGACCAGCAGCACGGTGGCCGCGATCCACGGCGTGGCGTCCCCGGCCACTGGTTTTAGCCAGCCGAAGCCATAGTAGACCGCCGCCGCCAGCCCGGCGACGATCACGAAACTGCCGAGGAACCCGATCGCCGCCTGGTGCCACGGCCGCACGTGTGTGCGGGTCAGGCCCTTCATGCCGGCCTTCAAGGCCTCCAGGTGCACGATGTAGACCAGCGCGATGTAGCTGATCAGGGCCGGCACGATGGCGTGCTTCATCACTTCGATGTAGCTGATGCCGACGTATTCAACCATCAGGAAGGCCGCCGCGCCCATGATCGGCGGCGTGAGCTGGCCGTTGGTGGACGACGCCACTTCGACCGCGCCGGCCTTGGTGCCCGGGAAGCCGACCTTTTTCATCAGCGGGATGGTGAAGGTGCCGGTGGTCACCACGTTGGCGATGGACGACCCCGAGATCAGCCCGGTCATGGCGGAGGACACCACGGCCGCCTTGGCCGGCCCGCCGCGCAGGTGGCCCATGAAGGCGAAGGCGACGCGGATGAAATACATGCCGGCGCCGGCGCGTTCCAGGAACGAGCCGAACAGCACGAACAGGAACACCATGGTGGTGGACACCCCCAGGGCGACACCGAACACGCCCTCGGTGGTGATCCAGTAGTGCGACATGGCCTTTTCGATCGACGCGCCCTTGTGCGCGATCACATCGGGCATGTACGGCCCGCCGAAGGTGTATCCCAGGAACACCAGGGCGACGATCAGCAGGGGCGGACCAAGCGCCCGCCGCGTGGCCTCCAGCAACAGCAGCAGGCCGACAACGCCGACGCCCACGTCCAGCGTGGTGGGCGCGCCGGGTCGATCGGCCAGGGCGTCGTTGAACAGCACCAGATAGGCGGCACAGAACGCACCGACGAGGGCGAAAATCCAATCCGTGATCGGGACATGGCCGCGCGGCGACCATTTGAACGCCGGATAGGCGGTATAGGCCAGGAACAGGGCAAACGCGAGGTGGATCGAGCGCGCCTCGGTGCCGTTGAAGATGCCGAACCCGACGATGAACGGCAGCGGCGAGGCGAACCAAAGCTGAAACACCGCCCAGGCCAGGCACACGACCAGGATGATCCGGCCCGTGAGACCCTTGGGATTGCGGGCGCCGCTCTCGACCTGGGCGACGATGTCCTCGGCGGTGCCAACGTTGCGGGAGCCGTCCCCCGGGGTGCTGCGATCCTGGCTCATGGGTTTTGTGGTCTCCCCCCGCAAGGCCGGCCAAGGTGCGGCCAAGTTGCGGCCGATTCGCGGCCGGGTCCCCACACGACCGGCGGGCCGCCACGGCGGACGGCACCGGCCGGTCGCGGGGTTCGGTGCCGGTCCTACTCGATCAGGCCGGCCTCACGGTAGTACTTCTCGGCGCCCGGATGCAGCGGCGCGGACAGCGAGGCCGTCGCCATCTCTTCCTTTTCCAGGACGGAGAACGCCGGGTGCAGCTTCTTGAAGTCCTCGAAGTTCTCGAACACCGCCTTGACCAGTTCGTACACCACGTCCTCGGACACGTCCGTCGACGTCACGAAGGTCGCGCGCACGCCGAAGGTGGTGGTGTCCTCGTCCGTGCCCGTGTACATGCCGCCCGGGATCGTGGCGTAAGAGTAGTAAGGGTTCTCGTTCACCAGTTTGTCCGTGGCGTCATTCTGGACGTTCACCAGATTGGCCTCGCAGGACGTCGTGGCTTCCTGGATCGAGCCGTTCGGATGGCCGACCGTGTAGACGAAGGCGTCGATGTTGTTGTCGCACAGGGCCTGCGACTGCTCGGCGGCCTTCAGTTCGGTGGCCAGCGAGAAGTTGTCGAAGCTCCAGCCCATTTCCTCCAGCAGCACCTCGATGGTTCCCCGCTGGCCGGACCCCGGGTTGCCGACGTTGACGCGCTTGCCTTCCAGTTCATCGAAGTTGCGCACGCCGGCATCGGCGCGGGCCACGACGGTGAACGGCTCCGGATGCACGGAGAACACGGCGCGCAGGTCCTCGAACGGACCGGCGTCCTCGAACTTCGAGGTGCCGTTGTAGGAATGGTACTGCCAATCGGACTGCACCACGCCGAAGTCCAGTTCGTCGGCGCGGATGGTGTTGAGGTTGTAGACCGAGCCGCCGGTGCTTTCGACCGAGCAGCGGATGCCGTGCTCCGACCGGCCCTTGTTGACCAGACGGCAGATGGCGCCGCCAGTGGGATAGTACACACCGGTCACACCGCCGGTGCCGATGGTGATGAACTGCTGCTCGGCGGCGGACGCGGTGCTGGCGGTCATCAGGCCGGCGGCGAACAGGGCGCCGACGGAGGCGACGGACAGACTCTTCATGGTGCAAATCCTCCTGGTTCCAAATGTGTCATTGACCGGGCGGAGCGATCGAAGGGACCGGTCGCCGCACCGGAATGCGAACCGGCCCGAAGGAGCCGGCACGGTCGGAACGGAACCAATGGTCCTGTTGGTTCCTGATCGCTGCGGGGCCGGAGCCCCCTGTGCCCTTCCGACAAAGGCACAGTCATTCGGTCAGTGTTTCGTGCCCGATCGCGATTGGCAAGGGCACGAAGCACAACCGCAAGGCTTGAGATGTCTCAATCGCCGTGGAGTCTTCACGCGTCACGCCCTTCCGCGCCGGGCCACAACCTTGCCGGAACAGACTCCACCGCGGCGGCCAGCGCCGCACCCAGCGTGTCGACAATCTCGGTGACATGCTCGGGACCGATGATGAACGACGGCGCCAACAAAATGTGGTCGCCGCGCCGTCCGTCAACCGTTCCGCCCATGGGATAGCACATGAGCCCGCGCGCCATGGCCTCGCGCTTGACGCGCGCGTGCAGCCGCGCGGCGGGATCGAATGGGTCCTTGGTCGTGCGATCAGCGACCAGTTCCAGGCCGAGCAGCAGCCCGCGCCCGCGAATGTCCCCCACATGCGGGTGCTGGCCAAAGGCCGCCTCCAGCGCCGCGCGCAGCGCCGTTCCCTGCGCGCGCACGTTCTCCAGAAGGCCGTCCTCGTGCAACCGGAGCTGAACCGCCAGCGCGGCGGCACAGGCCGTGGCGTGGCCCATGTAGGTGTGGCCGTGCTGGAAAAAACCGCTTCCTGCGACAATGGCGTCGTGGAGTCGCGCCGCGCACAGCATGGCGCCGATCGGCTGGTAGCCGGCGCCGAGTCCCTTGGCCGCCAGCAGGATGTCGGGCGACACACCATCCTCGGTGCAGGCGAACAGGTGCCCAGTGCGCCCCATGCCGCACATCACTTCGTCAAGGATCAGCAGCACGCCGTGCCGGTCGCAGATTTCGCGCACGCGTTTCAGATAGCCGGGCACCGCCGGCACCGCGCCGGCCGTCGCGCCCACCACCGGCTCGGCGATGAACGCGGCAACAGTGCGCGGGTCCAGGTCGAGAATCGCCGCCTCCAACTCGTCGGCGACGCGCTGGCCGTAATCCTCCTCGCTCTCGCCCTCGGCGCGGTCGCGGTAGGCATAACAGGGCGCGATATGCCGCGCCGGCATCAGCATGGGCTCGAACGGCTCACGGCGCCACTGGTTGCCGCCCACAGCGAGGGCGCCCAGGGTGTTGCCGTGATAGCTCTGGCGGCGGGCGATGACGCGGTGGCGGTCGGGCTCGCCGATCTCCAGGAAGTACTGGCGCGCCAGTTTCAGCGCCGCCTCGGCCGCCTCCGAACCGCCGGAGACGAAATAGACCTTGTCGAGCCGGTTGTCCGGAATCGTCGCCTCGGCGCGGGCGATCAGATGGTCGGCCAAATCCTCGGCCGCCCGCGACGTGAAAAACGCCGAGTGGGCATAGGCCAGGCTGTCCACCTGCTCCTTGATCGCCGCGCCCACGGCCGGATCGCTGTACCCCAGGCAGGACACCGCCGCGCCCCCACAGGCGTCCAGGTATCGCCGCCCCTGGGCGTCGATCACCCAGGGCCCGTCCCCCGCCACGGCAACCGGATAGTCCGTGTCGGGATGCCGGTGAAAGACATGGCTCATGCGTGTCTCCGTCGCCGTTTGGGTTCACGCCAGTAGGCGGCGGACGCTTCGAGTTCCTGTTCGGTGCGGGTCAGCGATTCGAGGGCATCCTCGCCGCCGTCGACGACCAGCAGCGCCAACAGGGCCTGGATCTGGGCCAGGGCGGGCACCAGCGACTGGAAGTAGCTGGGCGAGGCGGTGTCGACGACGATCGTCTCCCGGGCGCCGTCGGCCAGGGGCGAAACCAGGCTGTCCGTCACGGCCACCACCTCGGCGCCCTTGCCCCGGGCGACCCCGGTCGCCCGCACCGTATCCTCGGTGTAGGGACGAAAGCCGATGGCCAGGACGACATCGCCCTCGCCGGCACGCATCACCTTGTCGAGCATGGTGCCGGCGTGGCCATCCACCAGCACCGCGTTGCCGCACACGAACCCGTAGGCGTAGTGGAAGAAGTACGCCAGGGCGAAGCACGACCGCATTCCCACCACGTAGACCGTCCGCGCATCGCGGATCAGGTCACGCGTGCGCTGCAGGGCCAGGCCGTTGGTCCCGGTCAGGGCCTCGCTCAAGGCGAGCGAATCGGCCCGTGCGAGTTCGTCCAGCAACGGTTCGCACGATCCCCGCGCCGCCGGGGCGCGGGCCTGAAGGGTGCGGGCGCGGGCCACGAACGCCCCCTCGCCCCCGCGCAGCCACATCCGGTAGGGTTCGCGGAACGACTCATAGCCGTCGAATCCCAGGCCCCGGGCCAGCCGCACCATGGTCGACGGCTTGACGCCGGCGTGGTCCGCCAGCCGCCGCATGGAGGTCAGCGCCACCTCTTCCGGATGCGCCAGCACGTACCGGGCGGCCTGCCGCAACTGTGGGCTGAGGGAGGCCTGGGCGTCCTTGATGCGCGCACTGATCTCCGCCAGCGGGCCGGTTTCCGGCACCGGAGGCGGGCCGGTCAGGTCGGCCGTCTGGCTGGCCGGAGCCGTATCGGTCAGGTCGGTCATTCCGGTCATGTCCCCCGTCCGCGAGCGGCGCCGGGCAGCCGGGCGCGTGCCGCGCCTGCCCGTGCCCCGACTGTACGAACGGGATCGCGCCCTGCCAACACCAATGTTTCACTTGTTTCACGCGCGATGGAAGGTCAACCGACCGTTTCCGCACTGCGGCAAAAGGGACCGGGCACGCCCATTTCCCGGCACCGGGCGCTTTTCATGCGCGAGCGGTGCCCTTAGGATGGCCCCGGTTTTTCTGGAGGGGTTAGCCCATGGATCTCAAGGATTACATCCGTTCGATTCCCGATTTCCCGAAGCCGGGGATCCTGTTTTATGACGTGTCCACCCTTTTGGCGCACGCCGACGCTTGGCAGGTGACCATGGGCCGCATGGCCAAGGCCGCGCGGGCGCATCAGCCCGACGTCATCGCCGGCGTTGAATCGCGTGGGTTCCTGGTGGCCGCCCCTCTGGCGCTGAAGCTCGGCTGCGGATTCATCATGGTCCGAAAAAGGGGCAAGCTGCCCGGCGCCACGATCCAGCACACGTATCAACTCGAATACGGCGAGGACACGGTCGAAATCCAGGACGGCGCCATCGAACCGGGACAGCGGGTGATTCTCGTGGACGACCTTCTGGCCACCGGCGGCACCTGCACGGCCTCCATCGAACTGTTGCGCAAGGTCGGCGCCGAGGTGTGCGCCATGGCGTGCATCATCGAACTCGGGTTCCTGAAAGGCCGCGAGCGCGTCGACGTGCCGGTGCACGCGCTGGTCACGTATGACGAGTAGTCTTCCCTTGGCGCGGAACGGCCGGTAACCTGGATGCTAGTCCGGTGGGGGCGAGTCCGACCGTGGCCCTCGGGCACGCTCCACCGCATCATCGATGGACGGGGCGTAGGTCGCCAGCGGTGACCGCACCCCGTGCGTCAGCAACGCCTTCCGCGCGCCGCGAGACGTGCCCGTGAGATAGACCGCGACTCCGTGCCGGTGCGCCTTGCGGACCAGTCCGTTGAGCATGTTGGCCGCCGAAGAGTCGATGAACGGTACATTGGCGAAGTCCAGAACAAGCGCCGTGTGCGCGTCGGCAATCCGGTCCAGAACAGACCCCACGGTCGCAGCGGCACCGAAGAAAAAGGCGCCACTGATGCGATAGACCACCACACCGCGGTCGGTCGCCTCTTGCGGGTGGTAGGGTGTCCGTTCGGCTGGCGATCCGTCCGCACGGTCCTCGCCAACCGGAGGAACATGGGCCTCGATCGAAACGGCGCGCGACATGCGGTGGATGAACAACAGCGCGCCCAACGCGAAGCCGACGATGATGGCTTCCGTCAGATCGCGGAACACTGTCAGCAGGAAGGTCACCAACAGAACCGCCGCGTCCCCCCGGCTGGAACGCAACAGGGTCACGAAGGCGTCTTTTTCCAACATGTTCCAGGCGATGACGGTCAAAACCCCGGCCAGCGCCGCCAAGGGAATATAGGCGGCGAGTGGCGCCGCGATCATGACAAAAGCCAGCAGGACCAGGGCGTGCAGCATCCCGGCGACCGGCCCGTGGGCGCCCGCGCGGATATTGGTGGCGGTGCGGGCAATGGCGCCGGTGACCACCATGCCGCCGAACAGGGCGGTGCCAATGTTGGCTGTGCCCTGGGCCAACAGTTCGCAATTGGACCGGTGCCGTCGTCCGGTCATGCCGTCGGCCACCACTGCCGAAAGCAGGGATTCAATCGATCCCAACAGGGCGAAGGCCAGGGCATTGGGCAAGACCGCCACCACTTTTTCCCACGTCATGGGCGGCAAGGCCGGCATCGGCAGGCCCTGGGGAATCCCACCGAAGTGGTTGCCAATGGTTGCCACCGGCAGGTCCGCCAGTAGCGTGACCAAGGCCGCACCGACAACGGCAAGCAGGAGGCTGGGCCACGCGGGCCGCCAGCGCTTCAGCGCCAGGATGACGGCGATGGTCCCCAACGCCACGGCAACGGCGGACGGCGTCACGGTGGGCAGGCTGTGCCACAGCACCGGGATCTTGTCGAACAGAGGTCCGGGTTCTGGCGCGTTCAGGGACAGGCCCAACAGGTCTTTGATCTGGCTCGCGAAAATGATGACCGCGATGCCGCCGGTGAAGCCGACCGTGACAGGGTATGGAATGAACTGAATATAACTGCCCAGCCGCAAAGCCCCCATCACCAGCAGGATGACGCCTGCCATCATGGTCGCCAGCAGCATTCCGTCGACACCGTGCTGGTGGACCGTGCCCGCCACCAGAACGATGAAGGCCCCCGCCGGGCCGCCGATCTGGAAGCGGCTGCCGCCGATCAGGGAGATGATAAACCCGCCGACGATGGCCGCGTACAAACCCCGGTCAGGAGAGACACCGGACGCGATGGCGATGGCCATCGACAACGGCAGGGCCACGACGGCCACGGTCAGCGCCGCGACGGCGTCGGCGCGCAACTCCCGCAGCCCATACCCTTCCCGCAGCACGGTGACGAGCTTCGGCGTGAACAGGACGGCAAGGTCCCGCGTTGGGTCGGCCTGGACGGGAGTTGACGGCGTCTTGGGCATGAGCCTGCGGGGTCCGGTCTGGATCGGGGAGCGGAGCCGCGTGTGCCGGGCGGGGACGGCCCGAACCACCATCCCCGTTTTCACCGTGGGTCACAGTCAGACCCTGATTCGGATCCGGCTTTTGCTCGTCCGCGACAGAACTCTCAACTCACGGTGCGTCCACCTTAGCGGCGAAGGTGTTCATGCTGCTGAGGTACGTGTTGACGAGAACGCGAAGAGCTTCGCGCCCGATGCCGCCGGTGGCGTTGATGTCCAGTTCCAGGACCGGGTCGTTGTCGTCGTCGAGGAACGCCCGCCCCCAACGCAGGCCCTTGTTGTATTCGTTGATCGTATCCAGGCCGACGCCGCTGCGCGAGCGGTAGTAGCTGTACATGCGGATGTCTTCGCATCCCACAGGCTGGCAATCATGGAAGAACACCGCCAAACGCTCGCCGACCAGCGCCGCCGTACCGTCGGCGACAATCAGCGGATCGCCGACGTCGTCGGTCGTGATTTCGTATCGAACCCCGGCCTCGTCGAGGATCGCGGCCACGTCGGCCGTGGTGATCTTGGTCATCATTTGGCCGGACGATGACGTCGCACCGGCGGTTGACTTCGAGACCGTGCCTTGGGCCATCGCCGGCACCGCGAGGGCGACGGCCAGGGCGACGGCGGTCGCCACGGCGACCGGACGGAAGGTCAGACGCATGGGGAACCTCCTCCTGCTGCTGGTTGGGGACGCCCTGGAACGAACACCGGACTGGACGCGCGTCCTCCAAGAGGATAGCCGACCGCCGCCCGACCCCGCCACCGCGCAAAGGGCGCGGCCGTCCTTCCTTCGGTCAGCGCGCCAGCCGTGCCGCCCCGCCCCGGCGAGGGTCGCCGACCGCCTCGAACGTGCCGTCCGCATGGCGCAGCGCCACATGCACACCGCCGAAGAACATGGAGCGGTCCGGCCAGACGCGATGCTCGGAGCAGGCGGCCGCCAGGGCGGCAACACTCTCCGCGTCCCAACCGGCCTCGATGTCCAGATGGCCGCGTTCCATGTGCAGGCGCGACGCCTCCACCGCCTCGGCTGGCGCGCGCTCGCCGGCCACCAAGCCGCAGATCACCTGCAGCAGGGCCGTACGGATGCGGTTCGACCCGCCCGAGCCCAGAGCCATCACCGTGCCGTCCGGGCGTTCGAGCAGGCTCGGCGCCATCATCGAGGACACCCGCTCATCCGGCCGCCAGCCGAAAAAGCCGTTCGGGTTGAGGTCTTCCTCACCCAGCATGTTGTTGAGCATGAAGCCCAGGCCGGGGACCATGTGCCCGCAGCCCTCGCCGTTCGACACCGTGCAGGCGGCGGCGTTGCCGGCACCGTCCAGGACCGACATGTGGGTCGTGCCGCCCACCTTGCAGGCCCGGTCCTTCAGCGCGGCGCGCCACCGGGCCAGCTCCGGGTCCGCCAGCAGGCGGGCGACCCGCTCCTCGGTGACACCCGATGCGAGGCCGACGGCGTCCCGCGCCTGGCCGGTCAGGTGCATGATATCCGCCAGTCGCACCGGATCGGGCGCCGGCCCGTCCTCGGCCAGGGCCAGCCCGAACGAGATCAGCGCCCCACCCGACGACGGCGGCGGGTTGGTCAGCACCCGCGACCCCCGAAAGCGCCGATCCAGGGGCGCGTGGCGCAGCACGCGGTACGCTCGGATATCCTCCAGGGTGAGCAGGCCCCCCTCGGCGCACAGGGCGGCCATCGCCCGCGCGGCCGGACCGTCGCGGAACAGCCGCTCACCCTCGCGGCCGAGCGCCTCCAGCGTGTCCGCCAGGGCCGGCATGGGCAGCGGCGCGTTCGCCGGGCACGGCCGGGAGTCGTCGCCAACCGCGCCAAACACCGCGCGCGCCCCCGCCGTGTGCGTCAGGATGGGCGCAATGACTCCCATAATATGCGCCTGCAGAGGCGCCAGCGGTGGCCCGCTTCGGGCGAGCCGTATGGCCGGCTCCAGCAGGCGGGCCAGCGGCAGCCGGCCCAGGTCGCGCTGGATGGCGCACAGACCGGGAATCATGCCCGGCACGGCGGCGGCGGCACAGCCGACGTGAAATTCCTGGGTGGTGGCGCCGAAATCGGCGTCCACGGGCACAAAGTCCAACGCCGCCCGGTCGACCGACGCGGCACGACCCGGGGTCTGGGCGAAAAAGTCCAGCACCAGCGGCGATTGTCCCTCGGGGTGCGCCAGCAGGAACCCGCCGCCGCCGGGGGAACTCAGGGCCGGTTCGACCACGAACGACGCGGCCAGCGCCGCCACCACGGCATCAAAGGCGGTGCCCCCGTCCTCCAGGATCTCGACCGCCGCCGCTGCCGTTTCGTCGTGGCCCGCCGCCACCGCCCCCGCTGCCATGGTTCGCCCTGCTCCCCCACCGTCTCCGCCGCCCCTTATGGCGTGGGCGGGCGGATCATGGCAAGTCGGTGACACGCTCTGGGTCGATGAGCGGGCGCGCGAAGCCCACCAGTGCGCCCTGCGTCCCGCCGCGGCGGCCCTTGACCCGTTGTGACCCCCCGGGCGATAACCACCGCATGTTCGGAGTCAGCCTCGGCAAGGTGCTCTTCACGGTCCTCGTGGTGGCCGTGGTGTGGGGCGCCTTCAAGTACTACAGCCGCGCCCTTGGCGGATCGTCGTCGAAGGACCGCCCCAGCCTGCGCCAGCGGGTGGAGAAGGCGGCCCAGGACGCTGTGCGCAAGCGGATGAGCGAGCGCGGCGAGGGGAGCGGCGCTCCACCGGCCGAGGACTTGGTGCGCTGCCCCAACTGCGGCGCCTGGCACGCGCCGGGCGCCCGGTGTGACTGCGGCTACGGCCGCTGAGTGGCGCGTCCCCTATCTCGCCGCCCCGGCTCGCTGGCGCCGTCTCTGCCACAGGAACTCCACCAGCACCGCGCCGCAGATGACGGCGATGGCCGCCATCTGGATGGCGGTGATCGGCTGCGCTAGGATCACCAGCGCCAGCGCCGCCGCGATCACGGGTTTCAGGAAGAACAGGTAGCTCGCCCGCGTGATGTCCGGCGCGTGGGCCAGCCCGCCGATCCACAGATACTGCGTCAGGGTGGTGTTCCACAGCCCGATGGCCAGCAGGCTCCAGGCCTCGCGCGGCGGCCGCTCCGGCAAGGTTGTGGGATCAACCCACACGCCGAACGCCACGCCCACCAGCAGCCACAGCCCAATCCCGCCCAGGAACATGGACAGTGCGGTGGTGCGCAAGGCGCCGTAGCGGCCGATGATCGGCTTCATCAGCACCGAATAGACCGCCACCAGGGCGGCACACCCCAGGGCCATTAGCAGGCCGACCAGCGACTCGCCGGACTCGACCAGTCGGCCCAGGACGCCGTCCGTCAGCAACAGGGCCACGCCCAGCACGGCGGCCGCGCCGGTGAGCCATTTGGCGGCGCTGATGGGCTGGCGGTTGATGACCAGGTTGGCCAGTCCGACCCAGATGGGGATGGTGGTGACCAGGGTGGCCACCTGGATCACCGTGGCGTGGTCCAGCGCCCAATGGAACAGCAGATAGGCGAGACTGACGCCGATCAGGGACAGGGCGAGCAGCCGCCCGCCGGCCTCGCGCAACGGGGTGATCATGTCGCGCGCGCCCGGCACGGCCAGCGCCACCAGCAGCAGGCCGGTGCCGCCCAGCAGATAGCGCCAGCTCGACACCTCCGGTCCAGCCACGCCCGAATAGACGGCGACGAACTCGCTGGAGGCATGGCCCAGCACGCCGATCAGCACGGCCCCGTACGCCACGGCGGGATTGCTCCACATGCCTCAGGCCTCCCCGGCGAAGGCGATCAGGGCGTCGGCCAGCCGTTCGGGATGCTCCTGCGGCAGCAGGTGGCCCGCATCCTCCCAGGTCAGGTGGCGGGCGTCGGGCAGACGCCCGCGCAGCTCCTCCACCACCGGCAGGTCGAGGAACAGCCGGTCCTGCAAGCCGGTGATGGTCAGCACCGGCAGGGTCAGGGACTCGTAGGGCAGGTCCCAGTCCGTGCCGCCGGCGGCCTCCATCAGGCGGACGTGCCCGTGGTCGGGGTCCTGCGGAACATAAGGCGCGCCCGTCAGGAACTTGGCCCGGTTGGCCGCCTGGAAGTCCTGGTTTGTCAGCAGCGGCAGGACCATATCCAGCAGCAGCGGGAAGCCGCCAGTCTTCACCGCCGCCAGCATGGCGTCGTTGATCCAGGCGATGCGCGGGCCGATGCGCCGCAGCGTGTTCAGCAGCACCAGCCGCTCGGCCGGCATCCCCGCCAGCACCGCCCGGGCGGCGTACAGGCCGCCGATCGACAGACCCACCGGCAGCGGCCGGGGCGGCGCCACATGGGTGACCAGCCGGCGCAGGTCCTCGGTGATCAGGGCGGCATCCAGCACCGTGCCGGGCGCGAACGGGCTGTCCTGTTGACCCCTGAAGTTCCAGCACAGCGTGCCCAAGCCGGCTGCCCGGCAGCGCGGCGCCACCACGGCCTGCCAGACGCCGGTGTGCCCGGTCAGCGCGTTGACGAAGACCAGAGTCGGCCGGTCGTGCGCCGGCGGATCGTACTCGAAAGACAGCCCGTCGGACGGACCGAGCTCCAGATACGCCATGGTCGGTGTCTCCCCCGGGGACCGGACGCCGCCCCCGCGCCGCCGGCCGCGTTTCGTTTTCCTGAGACCATACCCACCCGTACAGAAAGGCCAAGCCCCGAAATGTCCGCACCCGTCAGAGGGAACGTCAGCGCGACTGAGTCGTTGATAGGGACGAGAGGGCCATCGGTGGCGAACGGTCGCCGGGGCCGCAGCCGATCACAAGAAAAGGGAGTCAGTCCATGAGTGAGACGGACCGCAAAGCCTATCAGGAAAAGATGGAAGCGCAGCTGAAGGAATGGCGCGCTGAGTACGACAAGGCCCAGGCCAAGGCGGAACAGGCCGGCGCCGACGCCAAGGTCAAGTGGGAAGAGCAGAAGGAAGAGTTGGGCAAGCGCATGGAAGAGACCCGCGCCCACCTCGACAAACTGCGCGACTCGAGCGGTGACGCCTGGGACGACATCAAGACCGGCTTCGAGAAATCCTGGGACGCCATGAGCGACGCCTGGAAGAAGGCCACCGCGCGCTTCTAGAGCAGATCGTGAACAATCTGAATCACCTCGTGTTTCAGATTGTTCACGTGAATCTGCTCTAAATCAAATCGTTAGCGTGGACCAATCCCCCTCCGGGACCGGACAAGCCGCCGCCGTGCCCACGCCGGGCGCGGCGGCGGTGTCATTCTACGTGGTTCTACGCCTCCGGACAGGCAGGACGAGGCTTGCAGTAGCAAGAGTAAGCCCGTACGAAAACTGAGTGATGACCGAAGAAAATGGCCGTCTAACGGTGATCCCGCCCCCATGGCAGGTCTTCCCCAAGATGACCCCCTTGGAGTTCCCGCCGACTCAAGGTGCGGAGGAGGCCTGGACCGACACCGTCTTCCGGCCCTTCTGGCTGGGGCTCGACGCCAACGCCCGATCCCAGTATCTCCACCACTGGGAAGCATCGCCGGAATGGCGTGATGCTCTGGCCTTCGCGTTCGAGGGGCCCTTGACCATGGACCATGCTGCAGATGCAGCCGAGAGCGACAGTCATCTCGATGAATGGCGGCAGTTGCGGTGGTGCAAGCGCGGCTTCTTAAGCAGGCTGCTCGGAGGGCGCGACTGACTTGGCTTTGTGCGATAGGATGGAACGAAGCTTGACGCTGCCTAAAGTTGTAACCGATCGCAGCGTGTCGACTGAAGAGCGGAAGCCGTAGGGCGGATTCGCCCCGCACAGTGGAGCAATCCGCCGGGCTCGGTGGCTCAGCGCGCGGCCCGCCGCTTCGCGGCGCCGATCACCGCCGGACCGAGCCGTTGTTCTCGGCTGACACGGTTCCGAACGGAGGTTCGACCCCGTCCGGCTACGGACGTCGGCGGTCATTTTCAATGAACGTTGGTTCACTAATCGGCGTGTTAGACCGGCCGACATTTGGGGTGACTCGTTCAACCGTCCCCTTTCTTCCCTGTTCCCGAGATCCCTCCGCCCCTTCCGGGGCGTTCGGGATGACATAATATGATATGAAACAACCACATCTGTCATCCCGAACCCAGTAGGGGCGAGGAATCTCGAGCCGCGGTGTGATGGCAGGCCGGCAGGAGCGGTCAATCCCTGCGTCGGCCGGTATTACGCATTACGCCACGTCCGCCACGTCGCTGCTGTAGCGGCCTTCGGACAGGCCATACTGGATCAGGTGGAACAGCGGATTGACCTCGGCGCCGGCGACGTCCGTGTTGTTGCCCAGGTAGGCGCTGGTGTCGAACGTGGCGGAGGGATCGCGGCCCTCCTGCCAGCCGTGGGTGTTGTAGTGGTCGAACGGGTTGACCCCGGCGTCGGCCACGTCGCTGTAGGTGTTCAGGTAATAGTCGGTGTCGAAGAACGCGTTCGGATCACGGCCTTCATGGCGGCCGAACAGATCGTAGTGCTCCGCGCCGCTGCTGAACACGCCGGCCGCCACCGCGGCCGCCACGTCCAAATTGTTGGCGAGGTAGAGGCTCTCGTCGAACAGGGACGTGGCGCTGCCGAACACGGCGTCGTCGCGATCGGCCAGGTTCTGGATCCGGAGATCCTCGCTGGCCGGGGTTTCAGCGCCGGCGAAGCCGTTGCCGTCAGGGTAGTTGGCCATCAGGTATTCGGCCAGGGCGTCCTGCTCGCTGCCGGGGTCGGCGAAGGTGGCGTTGCCGGCGCCGCTCAGCACCTCTTCCAGGTGGACGACGTTGGCGGTCTCCTCGCCCAGGGCCGCGACGTAATCCTGGAACAGGTAGCCATCGCCGTTGTTCTTCTGCAGGAAATCAAGGGTGACGATGCGCACCGTCTCGGTGGGATCGGCGACGAACTGGCCATTCACCACCAGGGTCTCGACCACAGAGCCCTGGCCGTCGACGATGGCGGCGTTGACGATGCGGCTGCCGGCGTCGAGGCTGGTGTCGTAGCTGTAGCGCACGCCGGACACCTGGGCGAACTGGCCGGGCGTGGCGCCGTCGCCCGAGGCAGCGACCGCGTGTTCCAGCATCTCGGCGAGCTGCTCGTAGGTGACGGTCTGCAGCGTCAGGCCGTTGTTGAAGCGCAGGGCGTTGACGATGTCGAGCTGAGAGACATCGCCCACGTCCTTGCCGGCGTCGCTGTTGCCTTGCGGGGCCACCAGGGAGCCGTCCTTCAGCACCTCACCGATCTGGGCGCGGATGCCGCCGCCGTTCTTGATCGAGATCATGACCGAGGAGTCGTGGGACTTCGCCAGGGCCAGGTTGGCATCGGCGGTCAGGTTGCCCAGGTTGGTTTCCTCGGTGCGCACGAACGAGCGGCGGCCTTCCAGGAAAACGTCGGTGGTGCCGGTGATGACGCCGTCCTGCTCGTTGACGATGGCCTCGACGCCGGCCACCAGGTCCTGGACCTGATCGGCGGTGTCGCCCTCGGCGAAGGGATCCGCCTCGCCCCACAGGCTGGTCACGACGTCATCGGTGGTGGCGTAGGCGCCGCTTTCGTCGGCATTGATGCTGTCGGCGTTGACGCGGCCATTGGCGTCGAAGCCGACCACCAGGCGGCCGACGTAGCTGTACTCGCCGTCGGTGCTGACGATCACCGTGGTATCGCCGTCGGCGTTGGTGGTGACGAACGGGTAGGTCTCGGCCGCGACATCGCCACTGCGCAGGGTGTCGGTCGCGTCGGCCTGCAGGGTGTCGGAGCCGCCGGCGATGATGATGTCGACACCGGAGAGAAGGCCCGCCAGTTCCTTCTCCAGCGCGATCTGCTGCAGGTGGGTGGTCAGGATGATCTTGTTGGAGCCGGCGGCGATCATCTCGTCAATGACCGGCTGCAGGATGGCGGCCAGCGCGGCCATGTCGTTGCCACCGGCGGCGACCGACACGTCGCCGGGCGAGGAGATGGTGGAGAGCAGCGGCGTCGTCGCGCCCACCACGCCGATCAGCTCGCCGTCCACGGTGAACAGGGCACCCGGGGCGATGCGCGGCGATTCGGTGCCGGCGGCGCTTTCGGTCGGGCCGCCGCTGACGTAGCTGCTCATGTCGAGCACGCTGGTCGAGGCGGTCCCGGACAGCGAACCGTCGCCGGAGAAGTCCAGGTTGGCCGACAGGTAGGGGAAGGTCGTGCCCAGCCACTCGTCGTCCGTCAGCCCCTCGTCGCCCAGGGACGGACGGATGTAGTCGGCCATGGTGCCGGTGCCCAGGTCGAACTCGTGGTTGCCCAGCGCCGAGGCGTCGAAGCCGATGGCGTTCATGATCGCCATGTCGATGCGACCGCGCGCACCCTCAAGGGCCGCGTACATCTCGTCGGACGTCAGGCCGAACAGCGTGTTGGCCGCGTCGTTGAACACGGCGTCATCGGTGAACAGGGCGGCGTTGAAAAACGGCCCCGGGATGACGTTGTCGCCGGCCGAGATGGTGAGCGTGTTGCCCATCGCGCTCTTGAAGTAGTCGACGATGGCGGCGAAGTTGGCCGCGCGGTCGATGGCGTCGACGCCGCCTTCCAGGTCGGAGGCGTGCAGCAGTTGCAGCGTGAAGGCGTCGCCGTCGGCCTGGGCCGGGCTGTAAACGTCTGACATCTGGAGGGTCTCCCACCGTGAAAAGTTGTTGCCGGCGGGGGACGGTATCAGGGCTGTGTTTCAGGACGGTGAGAGGTTCATGAAGGTTGTGAGACCTTTTGAGGAAATTGTCGCGCGCAGGGATTGATGTGTGGGCGAGATGTTCTAGTTCGGGGAGCGCGTCCGCAGCATCGCCCGGCCCAGGCGGTCCAGCGCCGCCCGCAGGTCGTCGTCGGCGACCGAGGCCAGTCGGGTTTCCAGCGCCTGCACGGCGTGAGCCGGCGGCGGCGCCGGCGGTAGCGCGCGCACGGCGCGGCCGGCCCGGCGCGCCGCCGCGCCCGCCAGCGGCCCCTGCGCCACCTTGAGGGACTCGACGGCGCGGAAGCCCAGGTGCGTGTTGATCCGCTCGCACAGCAGCGGGGCGCGGTGCACGAGTTCGGTGGCGAAGGCCCCGGCGGCGGCCTTGACGTGCAGGGTCCCGCCCCCCTGGGCCGCCTGACCTTTACCGCGCGGCATCACCAGACGCACCGGCACGCAATGGCGCGCCAGGGCGGGGCCGACGATGGCCTCCCAGTGCGCCAGCAGCGGCGCCAGCGCGATCCCCCGCCGCCCCAACATGCGCCGCGTGGCGGGCTCGACCAACTGGCCGAGCGGCCGCGAGCGCCGGCTGCGGCTGGTCAGGTCGCGCACCGGCAGGCGCTCGCCCTCCTCGGTGACCAGGCGCCGCAGCCAGGCGGGCGGCACGGCGGGGGTGTTGGGATCGGTCATGCCTGTTGCCTTGCCGGTGTTGTTGATCACACATGGTTCTGGACCGGCCGGCGTCGGTCAAGCCAGGTTTGTCGTCCCAAGGAGAGTCCGCGCATGGCGCGCCGCGCCGCTTCCGCCCCCATGCCTGATCTCGACCGGCCCGACCCCGCCGCCGCCGCCGACCTCGGCGCGCGCCTGCTGGCCTGGTACGACCGCGAGCGGCGCGACCTGCCGTGGCGGCCCCGGCCGGGCGAGACGCCCGACCCCTACGCCGTGTGGCTGTCGGAGATCATGCTGCAACAGACCACGGTGGCGGCGGTCAAGCCGTACTACGCGCGGTTTCTGGCGCGCTGGCCGACGGTGCGCGCGCTGGCGAAGGCCGACGATGCGGCGGTGATGACCGAATGGGCCGGCCTGGGCTATTACGCCCGCGCCCGCAACCTGTTGAAGTGCGCCCGTGTGGTCGCCGACGAGCACGGCGGGGAGTTTCCCACAACGGAAGAGGGCCTGCGCGCCCTGCCTGGGGTCGGCGCCTACACCGCCGCCGCCATCGCCGTCATCTGCTTCGGGCGACGGGCGGTGGTGGTGGACGGCAACGTCGAGCGTGTCATGGCGCGCCTGTTCGCGGTCGAGGAGCCGTTGCCCGGCGCCAAGCCCACGCTGCGCGCGCTGGCCGACGCCCTGACCCCGGCCGAACGCTGCGGCGACCATGCCCAGGCGGTCATGGACCTGGGCGCGACGTTGTGTACGCCCCGTTCCCCGGCGTGCGGGCTGTGTCCGTGGCGACCGGACTGCCGCGGGCTGCGTGGGGGTGTGGCCGAGACCCTGCCGCGCAAGGGCGCCAAGGCCGAACGGCCGACGCGGCGCGCGGTGATGTTCTGGATCCAGCGCAAGGACGGCGCCCTGCTGCTGCGCCAGCGCCCGGCCAAGGGCCTGCTGGGCGGCATGATGGAACTGCCGTCGTCGCCGTGGGAGGCGGCGCCGATGCCCGACCCGGGCGAGGCGGTGGCGACGACGGCGCCCCTGCCCTTCGTCGATTGGCACGTGGTGCCGGGGCTGGTGGCGCACACCTTCACCCACTTCCACCTGGAGCTATCGGTGGTCATGGCCCGGGTGGGCGCCAACCCGCGGGCGCGCGGTGTCTGGGTGCCGCTGGACAAGCTGGACGACCACGCCCTGCCCACGGTGATGCGCAAGGTGATCCGCCATGCGTTGACCCGGGGTTTCCGGAATGGGGACGACGACCGAGTGCGGCGACGCCCTCAAGGGTTTCGCCCTTGAGGGCAAACGTCGCACAACATTATGAATCTAGTGCATTTTCGATCCTGAGTGTCTGTCCGGAAAGCCCTTATGGGTACCACGGACGGTGCTCGTTCTGGGGACCGGCACCCCACATATTGTGGTCTTCGAGACTTTCCGGACGGGCTCTGACAAATGATGCTCATTGCATATTTTTGTCTGGTTCAATGCACTCGGGGACACATTGCGCGCCTGCACCCTTGATTCGGAGCCCTGCCCGACGCCCGGCGGATGGTGTCGAGACACTGCTTCGGGCGGCGGGCATCGGCGACCGCCGGCGAATTCTTCGTTGACAGGCGCCGGGCGGGTGGGTAGAAACCCGGCCTCCGGCGCCCAAATGCCCGTGCCCCTGCCCAGGTGGCGGAATTGGTAGACGCGCAGGTTTCAGGTACCTGTGGCCGCAAGGCCGTGGAAGTTCGAGTCTTCTCCTGGGCACCATACTCTGGGGCACCATCTTCTGGGGCCGCCTGTTCCGAACAGGCGGACGCGGTCGCCGCCACGCCCCCGTCACCGCCTACTCGCCCGGCACCGTTCGCCAGCGCGCGCGCAGATCGGCGTGGTTCAGCGCCAGCCATTGCGCGGCGATCAGGATGGTGGCGTTGTCCAGGCGCCCGGCCCGCATCAGGGTGAACAACGCGTCGACCGGCATGACGACGGGACGGATATCCTCGCCCTCGTCGGCCAGGCCGTGCACCCCGGCCACCGCCCCGGCGTCCACCCGGCCGACGAACAAGGTCACCGTCTCCGACGTGCAGCCGGGCGAGGACAGCCACGTCTGCACCCGCTCCAGCGCCGTCACACGGCACCCGCTTTCCTCCAGCGTCTCGCGCTCGGCCACCGCCGCCGCGTCCTCTCCGTCGTCGATGATGCCGGCGACGACCTCCAGCAGCCACGGCCCCAGGCCCGCGCCCAGGGCGCCAATCCGGAACTGTTCGATCAGCACCACCACGTCGCGGACCGGATCATACGGTAGCAGGGCGACGGCGTGACCGCGCTCCAGCAGTTCGCGCGTAATGGGTGCCCCCTCGCCGCCGGCGAACAGGGCGTGGCGCAGGCGGTAGCGATCGATGTGGAAGTAGCCCCGGAACGCCGCCTCGCGGTGGTCGACGGTCACGGCGTCGGCGCGGGCGTTGAGGCTGTCACGATCCTGCGTCGGGGCATCGGGCGCGGGCATGGGCGGCGGGCTCCTTTTGGACGGGGCGGTCCGTCTGGTATAGGACCGGATGGCCCGCCAGGGCCAGAGGGGACGGCCTGACACGACAGGAAAGGAGCGAGGATGACCGACCTGGACGAACTGCGCGTGCTGGTGACCGGCGGCGCCACCGGCATCGGCGGCGGCATCACCCGGGCGCTGGCGGGGGCCGGCGCCCGGGTGGCGGTGCAATATCACGCCGGCGGGGACGCGGCGGCGGCCCTGGAACGGAACGGCGCCGGCGCGGTCGTGACGCGCGCCGCCGACCTGCTGTCCCCGGACGGGCCGGCGGCGGTGGCGGCGTGGGCGGCCGATGCCCTGGGCGGCCTGGACGCGGTGGTCAACAACGCCGGCGGCATGGTCGACCGCGTGCCGTTCGAGTCCATCGACGACGCATTCCTTGACCGCGTGTTCGATCTGAATGTCCGGCAGGCCATCAAGGTGACCCAGGCGGCCCTGCCGCACCTGGACGCCAGCGACCGGGCCTCGGTCGTGTTCGTGTCCTCAATCAGCGCGCGCACGGGGGGCAGCCCGGGCTCGTCCATGTACAGCGCCGCCAAGGCGTTCCTGTCGACGCTGACGCGTTCACTGGCGAAGGAGCTGGGACCGCGCGGGATCCGCGTCAACGCGATCTCGCCGGGCACGATCGACACGGCCTTTCACCAGCGGCATTCGACGCCGGAGAAGTTGGCCCGCACCCGCGACGGGATTCCGCTGGGGCGTCTCGGCACGCCGGAGGACTGCGCCGGTCCGGTCCTGGCCCTGCTGGCACCGACGCTGGGCGGCTACATGACCGGACAGGTGCTGGAGATCAATGGCGGTCAGCTACTGGCATAAAACTGGGGCGCCTTACTCATTGACCACGCGCAAGGTCCGCCGTTCGTCCTCGTTCAGCACCAGGACATCGAGCATCCGGTGGTAGTCTTCCCAGGTGTCGCAGAACTCTCCCACGGCCTGGACCAGGCATTCTTCCGGGCTGCGGCCGGTTCGGGAGGCGAGGACGTTCAAGCGCGACATCAATCCGCCGGGCAGGAACTCGCGGAGCGTCTTTGTGTGGTAGGTCACGGCGCAATCTCTCCTGATTGGCTGGGGCGTTCATGCCGGCACGGCGAACCGCGACATCCGATCCGGCGGACAGGACCGTAATCCCCCCGGGGCGGTCTCAAGGCCTCTCCTCGCCTTGATGGTGGACCAAAACCGTTACCGTCCCCTGCCCAAACTGCATATGACTCGCTTTTGCCGCGATGGCAAACACTTGTCCCTGTCTTTTTGTTCGGTGGACAGACTGGCGACATGTTGAGGTATACCGCGCCAATTGCATCCCAAGATGTAGATTTTCAGTTCGCAAGCCGTTCGATCGCGCGGACCAGATCGTTCGGATTAAAACCAAAGTGTATATGGTCATGCCCCCGAGTCGCCGACTCGGGGCCGCCACCACGACCGGCGGCGGGACGCAATTGGGCGCTTGTCAGGCACGGGCGAGGCGCTTATGGTGCGCGTTCCGCACGGGCCGCACTGGCCATTCGGCGCCGCAGTAGCTCAGCTGGTAGAGCAACGCATTCGTAATGCGTGGGTCGGGGGTTCAAGTCCCTCCTGCGGCACCAGCGATTTCATGGGCTTGTGGCTCGTTCGGGGCAATGGCGCGGTGGTGCTGTGGACAGAATCAATGGATTTTGATTATATCCAAGGCGCGCTACAACCGGCGGAAGGCAAGCTGGCGCCTTATTTTTTCTATCACGTGAAGAAAACTGGCGGAATAACGGTCTTTTCTTCAGCTTACTGCGGACTGGATGCCTGGAAGCTCTTCCTCAGGACAAACAATATATCTTGTCCAGATGTTTTTTGTGGCCGACTGGACGACAATAAGTACCAGAGCAATCAAGAGATCAGATTCGCTGCTCCGGCCATGTTTATTGCCTCTCATTTGCCGTTTGGTGTCCATGCCAGGGTGCGGCAGGCATTCCGTTTGATGACGCTTCTGCGTGACCCCTGGGGCCGCGCCAAATCTCAGTACTCCTATCTGAAAATGCGGGCCACTGAGTCTCCGTCGCTTGATGAGTTCGCGGCGTTCACGGCAAAGGAAGAGAACTGTAATGTCATGACCAAACAACTCGCGGGCCTACAGCCTGACCAACCGGCCCGCGACGCTGATTTGCAGCAAGCGCTTCGCAATCTGACCGACCATTTTTTTGCCTTCGGAACGATACAGGATTTGATTTTTCTCACCTCCCATATCCTGCAGACGAATGGGCTTCCGAATGTGATCTCGGATCGCATCAACCCGACGCGATCGATATACAAGATCGAATGCGAAGAGACCGACGCATTCAGGGACCGAAATGCCCTGGATATCCAATTGTACGATTGGGTGCGCGCGACGCCACGACTTCCGGACCCGCTCGATTGTCAGCCACACTCTTGGAATGTCATCGTGCAAGAAGTCGGAGGCGATGCAATTAGCGAGCAGAAACCCCGGGTTTTTTCAGGGAACATATCGCGTTATTTAAAGGGCACAAAGGTCTCAAAAGACATTCTCGACGCCCTGAACTAGGATCGATCCCCGTCCGGCGGGCCAAATGCCCACCAGCCCGGACGCCTGGTGCCCGTCAAGGATCGAACACCAGGCATTGACCCCGCTGCCAGGGCATCCGGTCATCGCCCGCCGCGTGCGGCTATGCGGACTCCTCTTCCCCCTCGTCCTCGGCGGCCTCGGACTTCATGCCCGAGGGCGCCGTGACGGTGGCGATGGTGAAGTCGCGGTCGGTGATGGTCGGGGTGACCCCCTCGGGCAGCTTCACCGCGCTGATGTGGATGGACTCGCCGACGTCGAAACCGACCAGATCCACCTCCAGGGCACTCGGCATGGCGTCCGGCGTGCCGACCAGTTCCACGTCGTGGCGCACCACGTTGAGCACGCCGCCGCGCTTCAGGCCCGGACAGCGCTCTTCGTTCAGGAACCGCACCGGCACCTCGGCGGTGACGCGCGACGTGGCACTGATGCGCAGGAAGTCGACGTGCAGGATGGCGTCGGAGACCGGATGGAAATGGAGGTCCTGGGCCATGACGCGGTGCTTGGCGCCATCCAGGTCCAGGTCGTACTGACGGGCGTAGAAGCCGCCCTTGTAGAGTTCGGCCCACAGCGGGCGCGGATCCATCTTGATCAGGACCGGTTCCTTCCTGTCGCCATAAATGACGCCGGGCACCAGCCCCTCGCGGCGCACCGCGCGGGCCGCGCCCGTACCGGCCCGCTCGCGCCCCTGCACCGGCAGCGTGCTGATATCGGACATGTTCGTTCTCTCCTGTGAAGCGCCCAAACGGGGCGCCAGTGTGGTCCCGTGTTCGCCCGTCGGCCTCCAGGGGTGCCAACGGCGAACGCGCGCCAGCCCAAAAGGTGGCGCGGGAGCCCGGCTTATACGGCGGGCGCGGACGCAATGCAAGGGGCGCCCCCGCACAAGGCTGGTCCGGACGCGGCGGAATGGGCTAGGTTGGCGGCGATATGTCACCCAACCTCAGCAAAAGGGAGCCCCATCCCATGGCCATGGACGCCGGTACGTTGGAAAACATGATCAAGGAGGCCTTTCCCGACGCCCAGGTTTCGATCGACGACATGGTGGGCGACGGCGATCACTACGCGGCCAACATCGTGTCCGAGGCCTTTCGCGGCAAGACGCGCGTCCAGCAGCACCAGCTGGTCTACGCCGCCCTGAAGGGTTCCATGGGCGGCGAGTTGCACGCCCTGGCCCTGCAGACCCGCGCGCCGGAGTAGGCGGGGAGTAGGCGGGGCCGACACCCGGCGCCCTTCCCGGTCCGGCGCTCCGACCGGACCGACCCGAACCGACACGGTGACCGTCTCGCCTGGTCTTACATGAGGCCCATGGCCCTCAAATGCAGATCGTGAGGGCGGAGCCTCAGCGTTTCACTGTCTGATCCGACCATGACAGATCGTCCGGGAGGTCACCGGTGCGGGGGGAGGGCTCGGTGTACGCGTCGTCCGGCGCCCGTCCGGACGGATCGACGACGATCACCGTGATATTGTCTCGACCGCCAGCCCGCACGGCTTGGGCGACCAAGCTGTGGGCCGCATCCAGACCGTCCTCCCGCAGGAGGTGCGCCACGTCTTCCTCCGGCACCATGCGCGTCAGGCCGTCCGAGCACAAAAGCAGCAGGTCGCCGCGTCGCAACGGACCGTGCACGGTCGACAGGGCCAGGTCCACCGGCGCCCCCAGCGCCTGCGTGACCACGTTGGCGAGCGGATGCGATTCGGCCTGGCTTTCGTCCAGCGTGCCGGCGTCGATCATGTCCTGGACCACGCTGTGGTCGTGCGTCAGGCGGCCAAGCTCGCCGTCGCGCAGCACGTAGCACCGGGAGTCGCCGGCCCAGACGCAGGCGTAGTGATCATTGTTGATCAACAGCACAACAACCGTGGTGCCCATGGTCTGGTCACCGCCCATGGCCCGGGCCTCCTGCACCAGGGCGTCGTGCACGTCCGTGAGGGCCGCGCGCACCGCGTGCAACAGGCCGAGCCCGGAGTGCTGGGCCGGCAGGGCGGCCAAGCTGTCACACACCATGCTGCTGGCCACATCGCCTCGGCTGTGGCCGCCCATGCCGTCGGCCACCACCCACAGCCCGATGTCCGGGCGTTCCAGGAAGGCGTCCTCGTTGACACGGCGCACCCGCCCCGTGTCGCTGACGCCGACGGACCGCACGCGGCTGCGGCCGGCGCTCATCGCGGCACCGTCCCCGCACGGCGCGGACGTGGTGTGTCCGTCGGCGTGTATCCTGACAGGAAGCGTGACATGGCCCTTCCGGTGCGGTGAAACACGGCGCGGCCTCGCACCCCTGGGGCACGGGACGCGGGGACGGTTACCCGGCGGCGCGGCCCTCGGGCACCATGCCCAGGGCGCGCCACAACGGGAGGCGGTCCGGCAGCATCGCGCGAACCATGTCGGTTAGCAGGGCGCGGCAGCGCTCGGGATCCGAGACCGCCTCGCCCTGATGCATCACAAGCTCGCCGCGCGCCTCGAACGGCGCCCAGATCTCCGGCACCAGGGTCTCGGCGTCGGCCGGGCGGCCACGGGCGAGCGCCTCCAGAACCAGCGCCTCCAGGCCGCTGACCGGGATCTCGCTGCCCAACCGCACGGCCAGCGCCCCCGGACGCGCCTGCAGGCCCTCATCATGCACCGCCTGGACGGCGCGCGCCAAGGCCCGATGGCAGGCGGTCACCGTCGCCGGTCCCGGCGCCCCGAGGCACGGATACGCCATCGCGGCCGCGGTCAGCAGGGCGACGACCTCGGCGCGGGTCTGGTCGGTGCCGGCGAACGGACCGTCCAACAGCGTCCGCAGCGTCGCCTGCCCGTCGCGCCACAGCAGGTCCAGCGCCGCCTTGTAGGGCGGGTCCAGGTCGATGCGTCCGGCCGGCACGCGGACGCGCACGTCCGCGTCATCGGGCGCCACGGCGGCGCACATCAGCAGCGAGTCCAGCGCACGGTCCCGCGCCCGCTCGGTCAGGCGGCGCGGGCCGCGCACGTACAGGTCCTTGCGCAGCACCCGCTGAATGAAGAAGTCGCGCAAGGTCTCGCGCACGCTCGACACCGGAATGTCGCCCAGCGCGGCCTTCTGGTCCGGGCTCAGCATCAGGTCGGGAAAGACCTCGTGCGGCACCGCGCTGCCCACGAACGTCAGGCCCGCCGCCTCCATGTCGCGCGCGACGTCCGCGTGGTACAGCGGCGTCCAGTGCGCATTCAGGTATTCATGGATCAGATAGGCCGAGTCGGCCTCGTCGAGCGACTCGAACAGCGAATCGATCAGCGCGTTGTCGGTCAGGTGCGCGGCCTTGGCGTCGCGCAGCCGCTTGACGTGCGTGATCGCGTCGGCCAGCCGCTGGTCGCTGCGGCCGACGGACAGGGACGCCGCCTCGTACAGGGCGCGTTGCAGCACGCCCATGCCGGCCGAGCCCGGCAGCGCGTTGTAGCTGAGGAACACCATGCCGCCGGCCCGTACATGCCGCTTCAGCAGGCTGCGGATGGCGGCCTTCTCGCGTTCGCCGATCCAGGCGTAGAGGCCATGCGCGATCACCAGATCGAAGGTCGGCAGGGACCCCGGGTCCGCCGCCAGATCGACGACGTCGGCCTCAAGCAGGGAGACATTGGCCAGGTCCAGGTCGGCCACGCGGCGGCGGGCGGCGGCGATGTGGGTCGGATTGAAGTCGACGCCGACGAAGTCGCAGCGGGGATACGCGGCGGCCGCCGAGATCAGCCCGTTGGCGTAGCCGCAGCCCAGTTCCAGGACCGCCGATCCCGGCTCCAGGCTCGGCGCCTCGACTCCGGCCAGCGTGGCGGCCAGATGGATGTGAATCGGCGCGTGCTGCGGATAGGCCCGCCCCAGATAGGGAACGTCCAGAACGTACCCGTGCGCTGCCTCGCTCATCGGCCCCGTCCCGTCGCCATCATGCCCCCCACACCACGTCGTCAACAGGTGTTGTCCGCCCGGCCCAGCCGCGCGCCCACCAGACCCCGTCCAGCAGCGCCACCGCCTGGTGCGGCGGCGGCCAGCCGCGCGTGCGCACCAGCCCGCGCCCGACCCGTTCCGATCCCTCGCTCCACCACAGGCCGTCGCGGCCGGCCAGTGTCATCCCGCCGCCGCCCGCCAGCGCCCAGGACAGCGCGGCCACCGCGTCGGCGGCGGAGCCCGCGCCCAGCGGCACCCAGGCACCGGCCTCGCACACCCCGGCGTCGCCGGCCGTCTCGGCGGGCCACTCCCAGTCCAACGCCTCCAGGCTGGCCATCAGGTCGTCGGCCTCCAGCGAGTCCGCGTCCAGCACATGACAGGCCAGATCCTCCAGGTGGTCGAGCAGGTCCTGCCCCGCGCGCAAGGCCATGGCCAGCGGCTGCGACTCGGTCAGGGGCGCGACCAGAACCAGCGGGAAATAGCGCCCGACCCGGTCGACGCTGGGCACCATCACGCCGATCTGCGCCACCCCGGCCACGCCGGCGCCCAGGGCGAAGCGCCAGACCGGGCTGGTCAGGTAGACGTCAAGCCAGTCGTCCTCCCCCAGGTCCTCCCGCACCGCCGCCATCAGCGCACCCAGCCAGCCGTCCCAGGCGGTGGCCAGGGCGGGCGTCATCCCGCGCCGCACGAAATCGCCGTGCGCCGGCAGCTTGCCGTAGAAGCCCAGCCCCTGCATTCACAGGTCCCCTGGACACCGGAACGCTCGCAGCTCCGGCAGGTTGAAGGGATTGGACACGCTGCCGGCGCGGATCTCGAAGGTGGCCGAGCGGGGGCCGGAGGTGAACACGGCTTGGAACCGATCACCCGTGCCGCCCTGCAGGCGCCGCGCCTGATCCAGCAGGCGGAAGAACCCCCACGGTCCGTCGAACGAGACCATGGACTGCACGCCGGGCAGGTCCGGCTGGAAGGCAATGCGCGTGCGCGGAGTCGAGCCGGGCCATTGCATCCGCTGCGTCGACACCGGGCCGTGGCCGTAGCGCACCGTCTGGCCGTCGACCTCCAGGATCACCTGGTCCGCGCTGGGGTCCAGCGACACCGGCGTCACCTCGAAGGCCACCGAAAGCTGCGACCCGCCGGTGGGGAAGAAGGCATCGCGGATGGCGGCGGCGCGCTCGAACTGCGCCAGCGTGGCACGCGACAGCCCCAGGTCGATGCCGGCGTTGCGGCGGCTGCGCCACGGCTTGGAGGACATGTCCACGTAGGGTAGCAGGTTCTGCTTGAAGAAGCCGTCGATCAGCCCGTTCGGCGCGAACAGGCGCGCGAAGTCTGCCAGGGCGACCTCTTGCGACGCGCCCGAGGCGAACGGATAGCGGCCGTGCAGGGCCTCGCGGCACAGGGGCAGGATCTCGGCGCTCCAGCCGCCGCTGAGCGTCTCGCGCGTGCTGCTGACGGCCACCGACTTGCCGCCGGAGGCGATCTGTTCCAGCCACCCGGACAAGGGGGCGGGCACCTGCTCGGCCTCGGTCTGCAGGCGGCGGATGGTGTCCACGCCGCCGCCTCCGCCGCCGCCGCCGGCGGCCAGCGCCGCCAGATTGCCGCCGCTATCGGCGACGCGCCGGAGTTCGGTGTAGGCCTGGTCGAGCTCGCGCACCAGGTTTTCCAGCGGCGGCGTCCCACCATTCAGCGCCAGGACATACGCGTGCAGGCGCTGGAAGCGGTCGTTGACGAACTGGCCGGGCAACGTGGCCTCTTCGGCGCCGGCCCCGCCGCCGCCCAAGCCGCCGCCGCCGCCACTGCCGAGCCCGGAATCAGAGAAGATGCCGGCCAGACGCTCGACCGTTGACAGCGTCCCGGTTCCGAGCCCCAGGGCCTGTCCGGTCTGCCGGGCCTGGCTGGCCGCCTGTTCCACGGCCTCCGCCTGTTCCGTCGCCGATCCGCCGCCACCCAGCGACGACAGGTCGGCGATGCCGCCCTCGCCCTGTTCCTCCGGCCGCGCGAGGCGGGTCTGGTTGGCCACCTCGGTCAGGAGGTTGCGCAGCGGCGAGTTGGCACCGGACAGCAGGCTCAGGACCTCGGTCGCCTCGCCGGCGGTGTCGAACGGCACCAGCACGACGTCGGTCAGGATGGAATCCCACTTGGCGACGTAGTCGTCCATGTACAGCGCCGCCAGATCACGTTCCAGGCGCCGGATCTGCTGGTCGTCCAGCGTCTGGTTCTCGCCCAGCACCCAGCTTTCGGCCGCCACCTCACGCGAGACGTCCAGCATCATGGGTAGGAACACCGTGTGGAAACCGGCGTAGGTATAGAACCCGTCCACGCCCTCGTTCAGGTCGGCGCCCGAGCGGCGGGTGAACACGCGCTGCGCCGACGGGCCGGCGGCGTCGGCGATGCGCCATTCCGGCAGCGCCTTGGCCTCGCGGCTGTTGCGGATGAGGGCATAGGCCCGCTCGGCCAGGGGCTGGCGTTTGAGGATGGTGCGCGTGCGCTCCACCAGCGCGCCGTCGAGCGGCATGGCCTTCGGCACGGTGGTCATCAGCGCGGCCACATGGCCGTCGATCTCGTCGCGCATGTCCGCGTTGCGGCGGCCGGGGTAGCGCCGCTGGGTATCCAGGTGGGCCCACTGGCGCACCAGATTCTCGTCGAGTGGCCCCATGGCGCCGACCATGAGGTACAGCTTCAGCAGGTTGTAGAGGGACTCGGTCTCCTGCACCTCCGTCAGCATCTCGCGCAGGCGATAGGTCAGGCGCGGCAGCAGCAGGCTGTTCAGGGCGTTGATGTACGCGGTCCGGGTCTGCTCGGCCAGCTTCTTGCCCTGGTACAGGCCGAAGCCGGACCCGGTCGGGCGCGGGTCGTCGCGGTGGGCGTAGCCGGTCGGCAGGTCGCGCACGGTGGCCAGCGGCGGCAGCACCGGCGGCAGATCCGAGGAATCCACGACCACCGTGTCGCCGTTGCCCGGCAGGATGGCCCTGACCTGCTCCCGGTAGGTGTCGAGGCCGTCCTGGACGCGCGCCATCAGGTCGAGGTTGACGAAGGTGCTCCAGGTCCACAGGCCGACCGCGCCCAGCAACAGCACGGCCGACACCGACAGGGCGGCGATACGGCTCCACTTCTGGCGCTGTTCGGCGCGCCGGTTGCGGCCCACCAGCCCGGCCTCGCGGAACATCACCTCGCGCAGCAGCCGGGTGAGGAAGAAGCTGCGGCCCTGGCCCCGGAAGGCGCCGAACCGCGCCGGCGGCACGCCGAAGCGCCCGGCGAGCCCGGCCATGACGCGGTCGATGGGGGTGCCGTCCTGGGTGCCGCTGGAGAAGTAGACACCCCGCAGCAGCACGGGTTCCTCATAGCGGCTGGCGCGGAAGGCCTCCTCCAGCACCTGCATCACCGGATCGCGCAGCGCCGCCACCTGCAACGGAAAACCGGAGATCAGGCCGGCGCGGGCGTAGTCGTCCTCCTGGTGCAGGCGGTTCAGGCGCCGCTCTTCCAGGCGTTCCAGCAGCAGGTCGAATTCGTCCGGGAACAGGTCCAGCGGGTCGGTGCCCTGTCCCGGCTTGCCGGTCTCGGCCGGGAAGGTCATGCCCCACACCTGGGCGCGTTCCTCGCGCCGCAGGTCGGCGAAGTATTCCATGAAGCCGGCCACCAGGTCGGACTTGGTCAGCATGACGTAGACCGGCAGGCGCAGCCCGAGGCGGTCATAGAGCTCGGATATGCGCTTGCGGATGGCCAGGGCGTGGGCGCGCCGCTCGGCCTCCGAGACGGTCATGATGTCGGCCAGGCTGATGGCCACGATCAGGCCGTTCACCGGCTGGCGCGGCCGCGCCTTGCGCAGGATGCCCAGGAACCCGTCCCAGGCGGCGGCGTCGACGGCGGTGTCGGAATCCTGCGTCGTGTAGCGCCCGGCGGTGTCGAGCAGCACCGCCTCGTCCGTGAACCACCAGTCGCAGTTGCGGGTGCCGCCGGCGCCCGAGACCTTGGCCTTGCCCGGCTCATCGCCCAGCGGGAAGCCCAGGCCGGAGTTCATCAGCGCCGTCGTCTTGCCCGAGCCCGGCGGGCCGATGATCATGTACCAGGGCAGCTCGTACAGATAGGCGCGTCCGCTCTTGCCGTCCTTGCGGCGCAGGCGCTGCAGCTCGCCCAGGGCGGTTTGCAGGCCCTTGCGCAGGGCCTCGACCTCCGGACCCGCGTCGGCCGAGGCGCCGGCGTTCTCGGTCATTCCCTCGACCAGCGTCTCCTGGCGCTTGCGACGGCGCAGCACGCCGACCAGCACGAAGGCGGCCCAGATCACCAGCAGCACCAAGGCCGCCAGCAGGCGGGCGGCGACGCCGTCGAACGGCCGCAGCGAGCCGATGGCGATCAACGGTCCGACGAACCAGATCAGCACGATGAGGAACAGCATTCCGATCAGGCCGATGAACCAGCCTCGCGTCAGGATGGAGAGGATCTTGCTCACGGTCGGCATCCGTTCGTCTGCGGGGGGCCATCGGGGCGCGCGCGATCAAGCCCGCGCGCGCTCATGGCCTCAGGGACCTTCCTTGATCAGGAGAATGTCGGTGCGGCGGTTGGCCTCGCGGCCTTCCTTTGTGTCGTTGGATTCGATCGGCTCGGTGGCGGCCTTGGCCTCGACGGTGATGCGGTCCGGATTGTCCAGCAGCGGCGCGACCACATCGCGCGCGGCCTCGGCCCGGGCCAGCGAGAGATCATAGTTCGACGGGAACCGCACCGTGCGGATGGGAATGGAATCGGTGTGGCCCTGGATGATCACCTTGCCCGGTTCGTCATTCAGCGCCGTGCCGACACGGTCCAGCACGGGCAGGAATTTCTCGCTGACCTCGGCCGAGCCGGAGGCGAACATGCCGGTGGCGCGCAGGCGCACGGTGATGACGCGGGCGTCCTCCAGCACGGTCACAAGATTTTCCTTGATCTCCGGCTCCAGGAACCCGCGCACGCGCTCGACCTGGGTGACCACCTCCTCCGGCGGCGGGGGCGGTGGGGGCGGCGGCACGGTTTCCTGCTCGATGACGATGGCGCCGCTGGGCGGCAGGCCGGCGAACGCCCGGTAGAGGTCGTCGCTGCGGACGTTCAGCCACCAGGAAAAGGCCAGGAAGATCAGAACCAGCAGGGCCGCCGTGGCGCTGGCGATGACCCATACCGGGATCAGCGACGCCACCGGGCGGTGGCCGGCGTCCACCCCGCGCCAGTGTGGCGACAGCTCCTCGGGCGGCTCGCCCCGGATATCGAGCAGCAGGCGGTACAGGCCATCACGCTTCTGCCGGTGCTGGCTGCGGCCCCGGTCGAGTACCCGCAACTCGCCCTCGAAGCCCAGCGACAGGCACAGATAGATCAGCTCCAGCACCCGGCCGTTGCGGCCCGGGTTCTCGCTCATGCGGTCGAGCAGGCTGTAGAACCGCTTGCCGCCGTAAGCCTCGTTATGGAAGCACAGGGTCATGCCCTCGCGCGACCAGATCGAGCCGCTGCCCCACGGGGTGTTCAGCACGACATCGTCCATGGTGGCCGACAGCACATAGTGCGCGGTGCGGTGCTGGTCCTCGGGCAGGTCGGTTTTCTTGAGCCGGCGGTTGAAGGCCTCGAACTCCTCCAGCACGCGGTCGCGCAGGGCGTCGGGGTCGCGGTGCGTGCCACCCAGGCGCAGGCGGGCGATGAGACTGAGCAGGGGCGCGGCGGCGGCGACGACGGGATTGTGGCGCGAACGTTCGGCCAGGCCGGCAGCGATGTCGGCGATGGGCGCGGCGGACCCGGTCTGGCGGGCCGAGGACGGGGTCGGCCCGCGCCGGGGCGGGGGCTCGCTCTCGTCGTCGTCCTCGAACGGCGACGGGCCGGACGGCGGCGGCTGGGTCGGCGGTTGGGTCGAGCGCCGGGCGCCACCACCACCGCCACCACTGCCACCACCGGCGCCCCCACGACCGTCGGGCGCCCGGCGGCCCGGAGACGGACGGATCACCGTGCGCTCGACATCGCCCGGTTCGCTGAACGGATCCCTGTTGTCGTCGTCGGCCATCCCTGTCTGTCCTCATCCCCTGCCTTGCCCACGGCCGTCGCGCCCAACGCTGGCCCGCGTCATTGCCGGATCGCCCACAACTCCATCTCGATCCCCGGATAGTCGCCGCCGACATGGATGCCGATGCCCCCCGACGTCGCCAGCCGGCGCCAGAACTCGCCGCTCTTGTCCAACTCGAAATAGACGAAGTCGGCATGATAGGGGATCTGGCGCGGCGCCACGGCCAGCGGATTTGCATCCACCCCCGGCAACGCCGAGTTGACGAGCTGGCGGATATCCTCGACCGGACCGATCTTGACCTGGTGCGGGAAATGCCGGCGCAGCACCTCGGGCGAGACGTCGGCCTTGACCGCCAGCACGAACACCGCCTGATTGAGCAGGCTGCGGTCGTTGATGGCCGAGACCAGCACCCCGGAGCGGGTGGCGCGCAGTTCCAACTGAATCGCGGTCTGTTCGAGCACCGCGCTGAGCGAGTGGCGCAGGTCGGCGATCACCGGCTCGAAGGTCTCGCGCAACGCCTCGTGCCGGTAGGGCGGGAAGCGCGCCGGCCGTCGCGACTGCGCGGCGAAGGTGGACAACTCCCCGGCCATCTCCAGGCACAGCGCGTAGAACCGTTCCGGGTGGACGTCGCCGCTGGTGGCCCAGTGGGTCAGCAGCGGCTCGTAGCGGTTGGTCGCCTGCAACAGCAGGAAATCGGAGATCTCGGCCACGCCCTTGGTGCCCGATTGCGACAGCCGTGCGGCCAGCGCCTCGCCGCGATGGTGCAGCAGCCCCTGCAGCTCCGTCATCACGGCGAACAGCGGCCGCGCCGCCCGGCACACCAGCGCCGAGGGGATGTACTCGCTTTCCAGCTTGACGCGGCCGTTGGCGTCGACCCCGGACACGCGGGCCAGGCCAAGGCTGGCGTAGCCGGCGCGGTCCTCGCCTTCCAGGCGAAAGCGCAGGCGCTGGCGGCCCACCTGCACGGTGGCGGTCACGTCGGAGCCGGCGATATCGTCCACCGCCTCGTAGTCGGCGGCCATGAACCGCGCCGTGGCCTCGCCGCGCGCGTCCATCGCCATTTCCGACAGGCCCGGCCGGCGCAAGGGCAGGGTGAGGAACACCTCGGCCCCGCGCGCCTTGTCGGTCAGTTCCAGCGGCGGCGGCGTGTCCGTCTCCTCCGGGATGGAGAACGGCGTGCCGTCGGGCATGACGCCCCGGCACTCGATCACCGCGAAGCGGCCGGTCTCCAGCAGTTCGGCGTCCACCGACAAGGCGGTGATGCCCCAGGGGGCCGGCATCATGTCGGCGGTGCGGTCGCGCACCAGGGCCTCGACGTAGCGATCCGCTTGCTGGAAGTGCTGGGCCCGCAGGAACATCCCCTCGGACCAAACCACCCTGTTACGCCAGCCCATGCCGCCCCCCGGTTGTCACCGCTCGGGTCTCCACCCTCGACTTGCCGCGTTCGCCGCGTGTGCGCTCCATGCCCGACCTCACCCGGCGTCGCCGGCGGCCACGGGCGCCGCGACGGCCCGCGCGGTCAGCGGCGGCCGCATCGACAGCGACACGCCGCGCGGCCCCAAGTCCACGTCGATGAAGTTCTGGGCATGGGGCTGCAGGGTCGCCACCGACCGCCAGTTGACGGTGTCGAGGTCACGATAGGCGGCGACGATGCCGACGTGGGTTTCGCCCTGGTTGGCCGTGCGTTGGATCGACACCCCCTGGCCCGGACGCACGGTCACCTGCTGGTGGGCGACCAGTTCCTGGCCCAGCGTCGCCTCGGGCTGTTCCGTGACCTGGAAGAAATCGGCCTGCTGCATCGCCGTCGCCGCGCGCAGCCAGTAGACATGCACCTGCACCGGCGCCGGCTGGCCGGCCGGGCTCATGTTGATCATGGGGCCGGCGTTGATGCCCAGGTTGACAAGGGTCGGTGGCGGCGGCGGTTCCGGCGTGCACGCCCCCAGAGCCAACCCCATGGTCAGTGTCGTGGCCAGCCCCAGCATCCCAAAGCCCCGCCGGCTCATGGCCTGTCTCGCCCGGCGGGCCGCACTGTCGATCGCCTTCATCGCCTTGTCTCCCTGCCTGTGCCATGGCCGCCGGTGCCGGCGCCCCGGAATGCGTGACCGGAATCCTAACGCCCAGGGGCGGCTCCGGCTACACGTCTTTGCTCAGCCGCTCATAGGCCTTGCGGAACTCGCGCTGGAAACGGCTGTCGTAGTCTTCGGTGGCCTCGTCGGCCAGTTCGCGGAAATGCGCCTCGAACAGTTCCCACAGGCGCGCCTTGCGACCGCCGGACAACAGGCCGCCCAGCCCCTGGCGGGCGGACAGCTTGCCTTCCAGCTGCGCCGGATCGAAGGTCGCCAGCACCGCCTTGATGGCCGCCGCCGACCCGGCCATGGTGGCCAGTTCATGGGTGCGCAGGTCCTTGAACGCCTCCTCGGTGGCGGCCCGGCCGTTCATGTAGGCCGGCCCCGGCGGCGACAGCAGGCGTTCCAGGGCCTCCTCGGCGCTGACCGAGAACTTCAGGGCGTTGTTGCCACGCGCCCGGATCATGGTCTGTTCGGCCCGAATCTCGCTCTTGACCGTAGCCCGCGCCGCCAGCAGGTCGCGCAGCCCGTCGGTCATGGTCATCAGCAAGGCGCCGGCGGTTTCCATCAGCTCTTCCGGCGACAAATCCGCCGGGGCGCGCGCCAAGCCAGCGCCGCGCAGGAAGGCCGCCAGCAACGCGTCGGCGTTCGCGTCGGCGCCGCCGGCCGAGGCCCCAGGAGACGTCACCGGTGACGCCTCGGGGGGCGCCGCGGGCGTCGGCGGGGCCTTTTTGCCCTCGTCGGAGGCCCGGCGCGGCACCCGCGCGACGGGGGTCGGCGCGGTCTCGGGGTCGTCCTGGGCGAAGGGGTTGGTCGGTGGCGCGGCCTCTGGCTCTGGCTCTTCGTCGACGAAGGGGCCGGAGAGCGTCGGCTGCTGATCCTCCTCGCGGTCCGGCGCCGGGAGCGTGTCGTCCTCCGCCTCGACCGCGGGCGGCGGGTCTGGAGGCTCCGGTGCGGCGGCCGCGTCCTGTTGGTCGAGCGGACCGGCCCCCAACAGCTTGTCGAAATCGTCGAGATCATCGAGATCGTCCCCCTGAGAGGGGGGCGGCTCGGTCCGCGCGGGCGGCGGCGGTTCGGATCGCGGCGCGCCCGCGCCTGCGTCCCCGCCCGTGCCCGGTTTCAGAGGGGCATCGCCGAGCAGGTCGTCGAGTTCGCTATCCCAGTCCTTGCCCAGGATCTCCTGGCGCTTCTCGTGCTGCACGCGCGGCGTGCGCATGACATCGTGTTCGGCCGGCGTGTGGTCGGGTGTGGTGGCCGGCGGCCGGGGTCGCGCCTTGGGCCGGATGGGGTCCTCGCTCCAGCTCGCCTGCTGGTCCTCGAACGGCGAGAACCCGGACGCGCCGCGCCGTTCTTCCCGGCGGTCGTCGCCGCCGCCGCCGACCCAGTCGGGGCCGTCGTCGCGCCCCTCGTCGTGCTGCGGCGCGCTGCCGGCGCCATAGTACGTGCGGTCCTCGAAGGCATTCCAAGGCTGGGCGTCGCGGGCGTAGTCGTCGATGTCCTCCCGCTCGGTGTCGTCCTCGATGCGGGCGAGGATCTCGTAGTCGCCCAGGCGCAGGCAATCGCCCGGATTGAGCGCGACGGTCTGGCCGCGTCCGACCGGGGCCGTGGCCGTGTTGATGAACACGCCGTTGGTGCTGGTGTCGGTGAGCACGAAGGCCTCGCCGGTCCAGGCGATCTCGCAGTGCTGTTTGGACATCAGCCGTTCCGGGTCGGCCAGGACCCAGTCGTTGTCGGGTCCCCGGCCGATGGTCATGCGGCCTTCGTGCAGCATGATAGACGCGCCGGCGGGCGTGCCGCCGGGCGCGGCCGTGGACAGGGTCAGGGTCAGTCGCGCGGCCATGCGGGTCGCCTCGCGTTACGCGGGTGAAGAGTCAAGAGCGCCGGTGCCACCTTGGGCGATGTTCCGCCCCTGGTCCAGGAACCGGACGAGGCGTTTCGGCGCCGTCACGGGATCGGTGCGGAAAGTGGCCAACACCAGCGTATTGCCGACCATCAGCGGCGCCAGCGCGTCGTCCGGGGGCACGGCCTGCACCTCGGGCGGGCTATCCGGCGGAGTCAGACTGCCCCCGCTGAAGGCGGCCGCCAGCGCGGCCAGCACCGCCGGCCGGTCAGGATCGCACGCCTGCGCGGCCCGGTAGCACACCAGCCGACGCTCTTCCACCGGCTTGTAGACCCACGCCTCGGCGGCCTCCAGACAGGCCATCTGGTTTGGCCGCGCCGGTTTCGGATCGGCGGCGATGTCGGCGCGGGCGGCGAGGCAGGCCCACCAGACCGCCTCCCGCTTGGGCAGGGCGAAGGCCAGCAGGCGCATGGCCTCGAGGCCACGGTCCGCCTTCGCCAGACGCTCGATCACGGTTTCCGGCGGCATGTCGGCGAACGCCTCGTGGTCTTCGCCAAGGATGTCCTCGGCCGTGTCGGGCGACAGCCCGAGGTCGGCCACGCGGGTCGCCTTGATCTTCTTCCAGCGCGGCGTCTGCGCCGTGTCAGCCCCGGGTTCGCGGGCCATCACCTGTCCTCATGTTGTGGCCACGATCAGTTGATCTTCACGATGCCGCCCTGGAGGGTAAGTATCCCCGAGCCTTTGACGGTCGTCATCGCGCCCTCCAGTGTGGCTGTGGCATCGCCTTTGATCTGAACCTGCGGTGACTTGATCGTGATTTTCGCCGGTTCAAGCTTGATCGAACTGGCCCCCACCTTCAGTTCGATCGACTGCATCGCCGTGTGTTCGACCTTGCCCAATTTCACGTTGGTGGTCTGGTTGCCCTGGCTGACGATGAGCGTCTCGTTGCCCTGGCCGATGGTGACCTTGCGGTTGCCTTGCTTGATGTCGATCGTCTCGTTGCCGGTCTTGACCGTCTCGGTGCGGTGGCGCTCGATCTCGATGGTCTGGTCGTTGCCGACTTCCAGCGAGTCGTCGTTCTCGACCACCCGGTCCATGTCCTTCTCGGCGTGAACGTAGACCTGCTCCTCGCCCATTTTGTCTTCGAAGCGCAGTTCGTTGAAGTTCGAGCCGCCGCCGCCCTTCGAGCTGCGGGTCTTCACACCGCTTTGCGTCTTGTTGCCGGGCAGGGCGTAGGGGACCGTGTTCTGGGCGTTGTAGACATAGCCGGTGATGATCGGCCGGTCGGCGTCGCCTTCCAGGAAGTCGACGATCACCTCCATGCCGATGCGCGGGATGAAGATGCCGCCCCAGCCCCGGCCGGCCCAGGGCTGTGACACCCGGATCCAGCACGAGCTTTTCTCGTCCTTCTTGCCCTCGCGGTCCCAGTGGAACTGCACCTTCACACGGCCGTACTCGTCCGTGTAGATCTCCTCGCCCGACGGCCCCACCACCACGGCCGTCTGCGGGCCGGCGACCACCGGCTTGTGACGCGGGCGGTCGGGACGGAACACCGTCTCGGCCGGCAGGCAGGTGAACGTGTTCTGATAGACGGGCGGATCGGCCTCGCCGGAGACCTGGGTGTAGTCGTGCGACAGATGGCGGACCCGCGTCAGGGCGTGTTCGGTGCCCGCCTCGCCGTCCACCTCGTGGTCGTCCAGCGTGAACCGCGCCCCGGCATAGAAGCCCGGACAGTCGCTGTCGCCCTCGGTCAGGGCGTAGTCGCGTTCGCCCATCTCCATGCGCTTGCGGGTCAGGTCGTTGCCGCGCCCGGTGTCCAGATAGCGCCCGGGGTAGTCGTAGACCTCCCAGCCGCTTTGCGCGCCGACCTTCTTGACCGTGTCGGTCGTGGTGGTCAGGTCGGCGGTCGGCTTTTCGAAGTCGTAGTCCTGCTGGGTAAAGGTGCCGGTGATGACCTGGTCGGCCGGCTGCCAGCGGGTGATGATGTCGGTCAGGGTCTTCTGCGCGCGGAACGGCACCTTGTCGTCGAAGGTTTCGCCGTAGCCCGATGGCGAATCGGCGACGATCAGGGTGTGCTCGCCCTCCTCGTGCTTGAAGTAGTAGTAGAAGCCTTCCTCGGCGAACAGACGCGCGACGAAATCGTAGTCGGTTTCGCGGTACTGCACGCAATAGACCCGCTTGGGGGGCGTCCCTTTCACGCCGCCGAAATCATAGGCCGTGAAACCGTAGTCCTGAAAGATCTCCTCGGCGATCTCGATCACATCGCGATCCTGGAAGATGCGACAGTCCGACGTCTTCGTCAGGAACCACAGCCAAGGTCTAATCTCGCAGTTATAGTAGCGGTAATTGCGGGTGAACATGGGGCCGCGCCCGAACCGGGTCACGAGACCGCAGAAATGGCGCGGCTCTTCCGCCTCGGGCCGCTGCACAATGCCGGTGATACACTGGCCCAGCAGATCCTCGGCCTTCAGGTCCAGGGACGCGGAGACCATCTCGAACCGGAAGCTGAACAGCTCGGAAACCGCTTCCTCGCCCTCCAGACGTGTCAGGATCAACTCGCTCTGACCCAGCGGCGTGCGCAGGCGCAGATACCGTTCGCCTTCCTCGATCCGGAAGCCTTCGCTCATTCGCAGTCCCTTGGCGCGCCTGAGAAACCGTAGGGAGAAGCCTTAGGAAGAAACCGTAGGGTCCGGCCCGACGATGGCACACCGCGCCACCGCCGAAAGCCGAACCAAACCCCGGTCAGCCGCCCTTGGTGGTCGCCAGGTCGTAGTGCGCCGACGCCGGCGTGCCCTTGCCGGCCTCGTCGTAGGCGATGTGCTTGAACTCGACCTTGGTGAAGTTGATCGAGATCGACTCGTCGGGACGCTCGCCGCCGGTGCTCATGCTGTAGGCGCTGACCAGCGCGTTGGTCAGCTTGTACTCGGCGTAGGTGCGGCCCGGCTTGCCGGTGGACACCAAGTGGATGGTGCAATCCTTGCCGTCGTGGCTGGTGCAGGCTTCCTGGAACAGCGCCACCGACGCCTCGTCCATCAGCTTGGTCAGCGAGATTTCAGAGACCGAGGGCTCCGAGGCCTCGCGGTTCTGGGTCGAGCCCACCGGGGTGCTGATCGCCCGGCCCACGCCCCACTGCATACTGGAGATGTCAAGCCAGCCCTTGTGCTCTTCGTGGGTCGCGTTGCCCTTGATGCTGCCGTATTTCACGTAAATGGCCATGGCCCTGTCCCTCGTTTTCAGTTGATCCGGTCCTGTCCTCAACGCTTAGGGGGGTACGCTTACCGTTGTAAACCCGGGGGGAAGCACGCCCACGGTCCGAGTCCCTTACCCGGCCGGGGCACCACCCACCGCGCTCCGGTCGGCCTCCGCCATGCCGGGGTCGGCTGGCGTGGCGTCCGGTCTCGTGAGCGCGTCGACACCCTCGACCTCACAGTCGATGCGCGCATCGGCGCCGGCCTTGAGCGCGGCGCGGCGCACGACCTGACCCGCCGCCATGCATGAGAGAATGCGAGCCGACAGGTCGGGCAGGATGGAACGCGTGATGATGCGGTCGATGACGCGCGCGCCCGATTCCACCTCGGTCGCGCGTTCCGCGATCAGGTCGATCACGGCGTCCTCGATCTCGAGATCGGCCTTGTAGGCCTCGGCCACGCGCGTCTTCACGCGGCCGAGCTGCAGGCGCACGATGCCCTTGATGATGTCCGGTGGCAGCGGGAAGAACGGCACCACCGCCAAGCGGCCCAGGAAGGCCGGCTTGAAGACCTTGAGCAGTTCCGGCCGCAGCGCCTCGTACAGCCCCTCGGCGTCCGGCATGGTCTCGGGGTCGGAACACAGGGCGTGGATGGTGTCGGTGCCGGCGTTCGACGTCATGATAATGACGGTGTTCTTGAAGTCGATGTCGCGACCCTCGCCGTCCTTCAACATGCCCTTGTCGAAGACCTGATAGAAGATGTCCTGAACGCCGGGGTGCGCCTTTTCCACCTCGTCGAGCAGCACCACCGAGTACGGCTTGCGCCGCACGGCCTCGGTCAACACGCCGCCCTCGCCGTAGCCGACATAGCCCGGCGGCGAGCCCATCAGGAGCGAGACCTTGTGCTCCTCCTTGAACTCGGACATGTTGATGACGGTCATGTTCTGCTCGCCACCATAGAGAAGGTCGGCCAGCGTCAGCGCCGTTTCCGTCTTGCCGACGCCGCTGGTGCCCACCAGCATGAACACGGCCAGCGGCTTGCGCGGATCGGACAGGCGCGCGCGGCCCGACATGACGGTCTCCGCCACCACCTCCAGGGCGTAGTCCTGCCCCAGGATGCGCTCGCCCATCTTCTCCTTCAGCGAGAGGATGGTGTTGATCTCGTTGGAGACCATGCGGCCGACCGGAATGCCGGTCCAGTTGGCCACCACGGCGGCCACGGCCTGACCGTCGACCACGGCCTGAAGCAGCGGGTCCTCACCCTGGAGCTCGCGCAACGCCGTCACCTTGGCGTCCAGGTCGGTGCGCAGGGCGGCGACCTCGGCGTCCGTCAGCGGCTCCGCCGCCTCGGCCTCGTCCAGGCCGTTAAGCGGGCCGGCCTCCGTGCCCGGCGCGGCCCCGGCGCCGGCCGTGGCCCGTTTGGTGGCGGCGGCCGTCTCCAGCTTGGTCCGCAGGTCGCGGATGGCCCCGACCAGCTCAAGTTCCTGGGTCCATCGGGCCTCCAGCGCCTCCAGCTCCGCCGCGCGGGCCTCGCGGTCCGCCCGCATGTCTGCGGCATCGACGCCGCGCGCGGCATCGACCTGGGCCTCGCGTTCGGCGATGCCGATGGCCGTGTCCAGGTGCTCAATGGAGCGGCGCAGGTCTTCCACCTGCGACGGCGTGGCGTGCTGGCTGAGCGCCACCCGGGCGCAGGCGGTGTCCAGCAGGCTGACCGACTTGTCGGGAAGCTGGCGGCCGGTGATGTAGCGATGCGACAGGCGCACCGACTCGACCACCGCCTCGTCGAGAATGCGCACCCCGTGGTGCTGTTCCAGCGTCGACACCAGGCCGCGCATCATCTGCACCGCGACCTTTTCCGTCGGCTCCTCGACCTTCACGACCTGGAAGCGTCGGGCGAGCGCCGCGTCGCGCTCGAAGTACTTCTTGTACTCGGCCCAGGTGGTGGCGGCGATGGTGCGCAATTCGCCGCGCGCCAGCGCCGGCTTCAGCAGGTTGGCGGCGTCGCCCTGGCCGGCCTGGCCACCGGCGCCGATCAGCGTGTGCGCCTCGTCGATGAACAGGATGATCGGCTGGGTGGAGGCCTTCACCTCCTCGATCACCGACTTCAGCCGGTTCTCGAACTCGCCGCGCATTCCGGCGCCGGCCTGCAACAGGCCGAGGTCGAGCGTACGGATGACGCACGGCTTGATGGACGGCGGCACGTCGCCGGCGGCGACCCGGAGCGCGAAGCCCTCGACCACGGCGGTCTTCCCGACGCCGGCCTCGCCGGTCATGATCGGGTTGTTCTGGCGGCGGCGGGTGAGGATATCGATGATCTGGCGGATTTCCTGGTCGCGGCCCAGTACCGGGTCGATGGCCCCGTCACGGGCGCGTTGCGTCAGGTCGATGGTGAACTGGTCGAGCGCGCCGCCCTTCTTCGCCGCGCCGCCGGCGGTGCCGTCCCCGGCGGTCACGGCGCCGCCGCCGGCCCCGGCGCCCTGGCCCTCGGGCGAGTCCGCCGTCAGGTCGGGGAGCGTGTTGGTCAGCGCCTCCACCGAAATCTGCGCCAGCGCCGGCGCCGACTGCAGCACGGTGGCCGCCAGCGTCTCGCGCGACAGGATGGCCAGCAGGACGTGTCCGGTCCGAATGCGATCCGATCCGTACTTCAGCGAGGCTAGGTTCCAGGCATCGCGCGCGGCCTCGATAATCTGCGGTGACAGCCCAGGCGTGCGGGCATTGCCGGTCTTCAACGAATCGAGCGCCCGCGTCAGGGTGGCGGCGACCTGCCCCTGGTCGATCCCCTCGGAGCGCAGGATCAGGGGGACATCGCCCTCTGTCTCCTCGACCATGCGCAGGAGCCAGTGTTCGAGTTCGGCGTTGAAGTGGGTGCGTGAGACCGCCGTGGCGACACCGCCTTCAAGGGTCCGCCGAGCCATTGGCGACAGGCGTCCCAGCAAGGACCCGATATCGACACCCGCCATGTCGCACCCCCTTCAAAAAATCCCTCAGGTTCATCGCGCCCTACGTCGAACGCGATGCCCGCCATCGTGTCCGCCATGGTTTCGGTCGCGGCCGCCGAAGACGCCCCCGAGCGTCAGCGGCATCCGTCATGGCGATGACCGACCGTGGCCGTTTGGTATCGCATCGGAATGGTGAGATGAATTCGCGGAAAAGGCAAGGCTGGACCGGTGACAGTTGGACAGTCGGCTGGGGGAATACAAACCTATGAACGATTTTCGAGGGGCTTGCTCGGTGGAAGGTTGCCTCGACTCCGCCGGCCCCCGCCCCCCTTGCGGGCACGAGGATCCGGCCGTAACGGAGCGGGAGGACCGCCCGGTGCGCTCGGCACCCCGGGTTCAGGCCCGCCGGAGCGCCGCGGTTGCTTGGATTTGATGCGATGCCCTTGGCAGCCTCCCGATGACACAGTAGTCTTTCATCCCAGTAAGCCGCTCACCAATAGTCGGGGCGACACATCAATAAGGGGGACGGCGGTCTGATGGTCGAGCGCGTGCTTGATGTCGATGCCATGCTGGCGCCGATCGAGGGGGACAGTCCCGTCGGCGTCAACCTGCGGGACGACACGTCGGGGTCCTCGCCCCTGTTCACCCTCAGTGACCTGCGTCGCACGGCCGCCGCCGCCGAGCGCTCCATGGTCATGGACGAGGACGCAGGCATCCCCGAACAGTGGGGCGAGATCCTCGATAAGGCGCCAGAGGTGCTGGCCACCCGCTCCAAGGACCTGCGCGTGGCCTGCTGGCTGATCGAGGCGGCGGCGCGCTATCACGGCTTCGCCGGCCTGCGCGACGGGTTCGATTTGGTCGCCGGTCTGGTCGAACAGTACTGGGATGACCTCTATCCCCCGATCGAGGATTCGATCGAGGACAAGACCGACCCCATCGCCGGCCTCAACGGAGTCGGCGGCGACGGGGCCCTGATCGCGCCCATCCGCCTGATGCCCCTGACCGAGGGCATGAGTGGTTCCTTCGGTCTATGGCAGTTCGAGCAGGCCAACGAACTGCGCAAGCTGAACGATCCCGAAAAGGTTCAGGCGCGGGTCAACGCCGGGACCATCAGCTATGAGCAGTTCGGGCAGGCGGTGCTTGAGACGCCCAATACCTTTTATGCGGCCCTGGCCGCCACCGTGCAGCAGACCCGCGACAGCTTCGCCCGCCTGGACGCGGTGATGACCGAGAAGTGCGGGGCCGACGCACCGCCGTCGTCCAACATCTCCCGCACGCTGGAGGAAGTGGCCGACGCGCTCGGTGTCATCATGCGCACCTGGAACAAGGGTCCGCCGCCCGGCGAAGAGACCGGCGCCGAGGAAGCTGCGGACGTCGCGTCCGGCGCGGACGGTGCCGCGGCGGCCGGCGGCGGTGGGGGCGGCGGCGCGGCCGGCCCGATCAAGGACCGCGAACAGGCCTTCGGCCAGATGCTGCGAATCGCCGAGTTCTTCCGCCGCACCGAGCCGCAATCGGTGATTCCCCAGACGCTGGAGGATCTGGTGCGGCGCGGCCGGCTGCCCCTCGACAAGCTGCTGGAGGAACTGATCCCCGACGCCGACGCGCGCAAAACGTTCTTCGTCCGGGCCGGCGTTACGCCCCCGGCCGACGGCGACGGCGACGGCGGTTCGTGGTGACCTGGCGTCCGGCGATGGCGACACGCCGGTCCGGAGGGAACACAGCGCGCCAACCGGCGGCCCGACGGTTGAGCGCCGAAGAACACAAAGACTCGGGCGCCCATCAACAATGACGAGAGTTTGTTGCCAGACGGGAGACGATCATGGCCGAGAGCGTTCACAGCAAACTGTCCCGCGTGCGAAAGCCACGTGTGCACATCAAGTACGATGTCGAAACCGAAGGCGCCGTCGTCGAGCGGGAGCTGCCCTTCGTGGTGGGCGTCCTGGGCTCGTTCTCGGGCGATCCGACCTCGCCGTTGCCGCCGTTGCGCGACCGCAAGTTCGTCACCATCGACCGTGACAACTTCGATCAGGTCATGCAGCGGATGACTCCGGGCCTGAACATGAAGGTCAAGAACACCCTGAAGGGCGACGACAGCGAAATGGCCGTCAACCTGACCTTCAAGGGCATCGAGGATTTCGACCCCGGCCGCGTCACCGAGCAGGTGCCGGCGCTCAAGTCGCTGATGGAAACCCGCAACAAGCTGCGCGACCTGATGTCCAAGGCCGACCGCTCGGAGGACCTGGAGGCGCTGCTGGAAAAGGTCCTTCAGAACAAGGATGACCTTGAGGCGCTGAAACAGGCGCTTGGCGTCGACGAAGGCGCCGGCGACGATGCGACGCAGCCCGCCGATGGAGGGGACAAGGCATGAGCGACGAAGCCCAGAAGGCCCAAGAGTCGGCCGCCGAAACCACGGTCGCCGAAGGCCCCAGCCTGCTGGATCAGGCCATTGCCGCCACCAAGCAGACTGAACCGGATCGCGCCCAGGAACTGATCAAGACCCTGACCGAACAGGCGATGAAGGGCACCATTACCTTCTCGCGCAACCTGACGCAGACGTTCAACCAGGCCATCGCCGAGATCGACAGGCAGCTTTCCGTGCAGTTGGCGGAGATCATGCACCACGAAAAGTTCCGTCAGTTGGAGGGAACGTGGCGTGGTCTGCACTATCTGGTGATGAACACCGAGACGTCGGCCAACCTCAAGCTTCGCGTTCTCAATGCCACCAAACGCGAGCTGCACAAGGATCTGACGCGGGCCGTCGAGTTCGACCAGTCCGGCCTGTTCAAGAAGATCTATGAGAACGAGTTCGGCACGCCCGGCGGCGAGCCTTACGGGGCCATGATCGGCGACTTCGAGTTCTCCAACCACCCCGAGGACATCGAACTGCTGTCCGGCATGTCCAACGTGGCGGCGGCGGCCTTCGCGCCGTTCATCTCGGCGGCCTCGCCGCAGCTGTTCGGCCTGCAGGACTTCACCGACCTGTCCAAGCCGCGCGACCTGGAAAAAATCTTCGACACCGCCGAATACGGCAAGTGGCGCGGCTTCCGCGACAGCGAGGACAGCCGCTTTGTCACCCTGACCATGCCGCGCGTGCTGGCCCGCCTGCCGTACGGCGAGGCCACCAAGACGATCGAGGAGTTCGCCTACGAAGAGGCCCCGGCCAATCCCGACGGCACGCCCAAGCGCATGGACCACGAGCACTACTGCTGGATGAACGCGGCCTACGCCATGGGCGCGCGCCTGACCGACGCCTTCGCCAAGTACGGCTGGTGCACGGCCATTCGCGGCGCCGAGGGCGGCGGCAAGATCGAGGGCCTGCCCACCCACAACTTCATCAGCGACGACGGCGACACCGACACCCAGTGCCCGACCGAGATCGGTATCACCGATCGGCGCGAGGCGGAGCTGTCCAAGCTGGGCTTCCTGCCGGTGTGCCACTACAAGAACACCGACTACGCGGTCTTCTTCGGCGCCCAGACGACGCAGAAGCCGAAGAAGTACGACCGGCCGGAGGCCACGGCCAACGCCGCCATCTCGGCGCGTCTGCCGTACATCATGGCCACCTCGCGGTTCTCGCACTACCTGAAGGTCATGGCCCGCGACAAGATCGGGTCCTTCATGGAGGCGCCGGACGTCGAGGCCTGGTTGAACCGCTGGATCATGAACTACGTCAACTCCAAGGAGGGCGCGGCCCAGGAAATGCGGGCCTCGTATCCGCTGCGCGAGGCCGAGGTGCAGGTGCGCGAGATTCCGGGGCAGCCGGGCTCGTACAACGCCATCGCCTACCTGCGGCCGTGGCTGCAGATGGAGGAGTTGACCACTTCCATGCGGCTGGTGGCGCGCATTCCGAAACAGGCATAATCGGGCCACGGGGGCTGGCGTGCGGCATTCCGACGGTGCGTTCGATCCAGATGCGACCGTCATCGCGCGACCAGCCCGGCCGCGTCCCGATCCCCGTGTGCGGGCCGGCCTCGCCGGCTCGCGCTGGCGGGCCGCCGGAGACGGCGCGCTCGACCGCATCGTCGCACTGGAGCGCTGGGATCTCGCCCTGCTCGCCTGGATGGGCACGGACCGCGCTACGGCCCTGACCCGGGAGCAGATCCTGGGCGCTCTCGACCGCGATATCGCCGCGCTCGACCGTCTGCTGTCGGCGCAGGCGGACGCCATCCTGCACCATCCGCGTTTTCAGCGCCTGGAAGCCTCCTGGCGGGGCCTGCGCTACCTTGTCGACTCGACCGAGGGCGACGAGCTGGTGCACATCCGGGTGCTGGACCTGAGCTGGTCCGACCTGTGCCGCGACCTGGAACGGGCGCTGGAGTTCGATCAAAGCCAGATGTTCCAGAAGATCTACGAGGAGGAGTTCGGCACCCCCGGCGGCCAGCCCTTCAGCCTGTTGCTGGGCGACTACGCGGTCCAGCACAAGCTCGGCCCCGGCCACCCCACCGATGACATCGCCGGCCTGATGGGCATGTCCGGCGTCTGCGCGGCGGCCTTCGCCCCCATGGTCGTTGGCTGCACGCCCGCCCTGCTGGGGCTCGATTCATTCGGCGAACTGACGGCGCCGATCCGCCTGGCCGGCCTGTTCAACGGCCCCGAGTTCGATCGCTGGCGCGGCCTGCGCAAGGCCGACGACAGCCGCTTCCTGGCCATCGCCCTGCCCACCGTCCTCATCCGCGACCGCCACGACGACGACGGCAGCGGCCGCCAGCCGTTCCGCTACGCCGAGGACGTCTCGGCCCCCGACGCCTCCGCCTGGCTGTGGGCGTCGTCCGTGTACGCGTTCGGCCGGGTGGCGGTGCGCGCCTTCATTGACTGCCGCTGGTTCGCCAACATCCGCGGCGCCCGCCGCGACGAGGCCGGCGGCGGCCTGGTCGAGGATCTGCCGGCGCCCGACTTCGGCACCGACCGGCCGGGCGTCGCCACGCGCGGCCCGGTGGCGGTCGCCATGCCCGAGGTCCGCGAAAGCGAGTTGAGCGAAGTCGGCTTGATGCCGTTGGCCGCCCACCAACACACCCCGTTCGCGGTGTTCCGCTCGGTCGGCTCGGTGCAGGCGCCGCAGCACTACGACCGGCCCGAAGCCACGGTGAACGCCCGCCTGTCGGCCATGCTGCATTATATCCTGTGCATTTCGCGCTTCGCCCACCTGATCAAGGTGATGGCCCGCGACAAGACGGGCTCCTTCGCCAGTCCCGGCGAGTGCGAGCACTTCCTGCACACGCGCCTGATGCAGTATGTGCAGGGGCGCGCCAATGCCACCTACGAGGAAAAGGCGCGCCGGCCGCTGCGCGAGGCCTCGGTCCAGGTCCGGGAACTGCCGGGCCGGCCGGGCACCTATTCCTGCGTCTGCCACGTCGTCCCTCACTTCCAGATCGATCAGGTCTTCAGCACCCTGAGGCTGGAACTGGACACCACGCCGTTGCGGGCGGGACACTGACCGTCCCCGCGCGCCGGCGGCGCCCTGTTGCCCTCGCCCCGTTGCCCCTGGAGGACTCACCATGACCGACAGTTCAGCGACCGCCCTGTTCCAAGCCGGCGACCTCGACGGGGCCATCGCCGCCCTGACGGCCGAGGTCAAGGCCCAGCCGAAGGACGTGCAGGCGCGCGGCCGGCTGGCCGAGATGCTCTGCTTTCAGGGCGACATCGAACGCGCCGACAAGATGATGGAGGTGATGGCGCTGCAGGACGAGGAGCACTCGGCCGGCATCGGCGTCTTCCGCCGCGTCCTGCGCGGCGCCATCCAGCGCGAGCAGGTGTTCCGCGAGGGCCGCGCGCCCGATTTCGTCGGCCCCCCCGACGATTGCCTGCAGGCCCACCTGAAGGCGCTGGCCGCCCTGCGCGCCGGCGACATGGACGGCGTGCGCGCCCTGCTGGCCGAGGCCGAGGAGGCCCGCCGGCCGGCCGCCGGTAAGCGCGAGGACACGCCGTTCGACGACGTCCGCGACCTGGACGACCTGACCGGGGGTGTGCTGGAGGTGATCGCCGCCTCCGGCTCGTACTACTGGATCGCCTTCGACACCGTGGTCGCGCTGGAGTTCCACGCGCCGGAGCGGCCGCGCGACCTGATCTGGCGCCGCGCCTCGATCGAGGTCTCGGACGGTCCGGAGGGCGAGGTGTTCATCCCCGCGCTGTACGTGCCGCCGCCGGGCGCCACGCCGCGCACCGACCACCTGCTGGGCCGCGTCACCGAGTGGCTCGGCGACGACGAGAGCGGGCCGGTGTTCGGGCTGGGCCAACGCTGCTGGCTGCTGGGCGACCAGGACATGCCGATCATGGATCTGACCAGCCTGACCATGGACGCGCCGCGTTCGGTCGCCCCGGTGGAGGAGGGGGCCTGAGCCGATGGCCACGGGCGCGCTCAAACAGCCGCCGCTGCCCTCGGTCCTGGACCGTGTGCACGACGGCGACGACGACGGGCTCGACGGGCGGGGCGCCTCTGTCTCGCGCCACCTGGAGGCCCTGCGCCGCGCGGTGCGGCGCGATCTTGAGGTTCTGCTCAACACCCGCCATCGCTGTCTGTCGCCGCCGGCGGACCTGGACGAGTTGCGCCAATCGGTGGTCAACTACGGCATCCCCGACTTCAGCGGCGAGGACATGTCGGCGCCCGAACACCGCGAGGCGCTGCGCAAGGCGGTCGAGGAGGCCATTCGCCGCTACGAGCCGCGCTTTCTGCAAGTGACGGTCTCGCTGGCCGGGGACGACGACGAGCCCCTGGACCGCAGCCTGTGTTTCCGTATCCAGGCGCTGATGCGGGCCTATCCGTCGCCGGAGCCGGTGATCTTCGACAGCGTGCTCGATCCCGTCACGCGCGGCCTGGAGGTACGCAACGCCGACCATGGTTGATGACCTTCTGCCCCATTACCAGGCCGAGCTGACGGCCATCCGCCGCCTGGCCGGCGGGTTCGCGGCCCGCCATCCGAAAGCCGCCGGACGCCTGCGCCTGTCGGAGACGGTGGCCGAGGACCCGCACGTCGCCCGCCTGATCGAAAGCTTCGCCTTCCTGACCGGGCGCATCCGGCTGAAGCTTGAGGATTCGTTCCCCGAGCTGACGGACGCCCTGCTGGGGGTGTTGTATCCGCACTATCTGGCGCCGGTGCCGTCGATGGCCGTGGTCTCCATGGCCTGCCAGCCGGACCTGGACGGATCCTACGCCGTGCCGCGCGGCACCGAGATCGACACCAGCGCGGCGCACGGCGAGACCTGCCGCTTCCGCACCGGCTTCGACACTGTGCTGTGGCCGGTGACGCTGGAACAGGCCTCGCTCACCGGTCGCCCCTTTCAGGCCCCCAACAACCCGCGCGCCGCCAACGCGACCGCCTGCCTGCGCCTGACGTTCCGCTGTATGCAGGCGGAAAAGACCTTCTCGGAGCTGGGCGTCGACCGCCTGCGCCTGTTCCTGGCCGGGGAGTCGCACGAGGCGTTCTCGTTGTACGAACTGCTGGCCAACGAGGTGCTGTCGGTCGCCCTGGCCGACACGCCCGAGGACCGGTCGCCGGTGATCCTGGGACCGGAGGCGATCCAGCCGGTGGGGTTCGAGGAGGACGAGGGCCTGCTGCCGTGGTCGGCGCGGTCGGCTCCCGGCTACCGGCTGCTGACCGAGTTCTTCGCTTTCCCCGAGAAGTTCCTGTTCTTCGATATCCGAGGGCTGGACGCCAAGACCCTGCTGGAGGCCGGCAACCGTCTGGAGGTCTTCGTCTACCTGAACCGGGGCTTCAGCGAACTGGAGCGCAGTGTGTCGGCGGGCAGCTTCGCCCTCGGGTGCACGCCGATCGTCAACATGCTGCGCCAACGCGCCGAGCCCATCGCCGTCACGCAGAACGTGCCTGAGTATCGTGTCATTCCGGATGTGCGCCGCCCTCAGGGGCTGGAGGTCTATCAGGTGCTGCGGGTCACGGCCACGTCCCCCACCGACGAGACGGTCGAGGTGCAGCCGTTTTACGGCATGACCCACGGCCGGGGCGGGGACGAGGACGCACGGCCCTGGTACTGGATGGCCGACCGCCGCGCCGGGGTGACCGACGACGGCGGCACCGAGGTCTATCTCGGCCTGGTGGACATGGATTTCGAACGCGCCGGCCGAGACGGCTGGGTGCTGTCGGTCGAGACGCTGTGCATCAACCGCGACCTGCCCAACGCCCTGCCGTTCGGCGGCGGCAACCCCCGGCTCGGGCTGGTGCAGGCGACCGCCGCCATCACCGGCGTCACCGCCCTGACGGCGCCGACCCGGACCCTGCGGCCGTCCGGTGGACCGGGCGGCCGCTGGCGGCTGGTCTCGCACCTGGCCCTCAACCACCTGTCGCTGTCCGGCGGCGACGAGGCGGTGCGGGCGCTGCGCGAGATCCTGGCCCTGTACGACATCCGGGGCACCGCCGAGACCCGCGCCCTGATCGACAGCATCGTCGGGGTGAAGGCCTCCTCCGGCGTGGCGCGCACGGCGGCGCAAGTCGGCGCGGCGGTGGCGCGCGGTGTCGACGTCGCGCTGGAACTGGACGAGAACGCCACCCCGACGGCGGGCACCATGCTGTTCGTCAACGTGCTCAACCGCTTCCTGGGGCTGTACTGCTCCATCAATTCCTTCACCCGGCTGTCGGTGTCGGTGCGCGGGCGCCCCGGCCTGTTGTGCCGCTTTCCGGCGCGGGCCGGCACGCGGGTGATGCTGTGACGGACGGGCGGGACAGCGACGGCGGCGACGGTGTGATCGACCGCTTGCGGGCCGAGCCGCACCGCTTCACCTTCCAGCAGGCGGTGCGGCTGTGGCAGCGCGAGGGCCGCCGCACCGGCAACGGCCGCCCGGTGGGCTACGACCATGCGCCGGCTGACCTGGCGGTGCGCCTGACCTCGCACCAGGCGCTGGGGTTTCAGCCGGGGCAGGTGGCGGCGCCCCGCCGGCGTGACGGCGACGACGACCCCCGGCCGCTGGTGGCGGCGACGTTCCTGGGGTTGACCGGCCCCAACGGCGCCCTGCCGCAGCACTACACCGAGACGGTGATGCAGCGCACCCGCGAGCGCGACCCGGCGCTGCGGGACTTCTTCGACATCTTCAATCACCGCCTGCTGTCGCTGTTCTGGCGCGCCGGGGCCAAGTACCGCCTGGACCAGTCCTATGAACTGATCGAGCACGGCGCCACCGACCCGGTGACGCAGGCGTTGCTGTCGCTGGTCGGGCTCGGCCTGCCGGGGCTGCGCGACCGCCTGCCCGTCAGCGACGAGACCATCCTCTATTACGGCGGACTGTTCAGCCACCGGCCGCCGACGGCGGTGGGCCTGGAGCAGGCCCTGGGCGATCTGTTCGGCCGACCGGTCCATGTCGAGCAGTTCCATGGCCGCTGGTTGACCCTGCCGCCGGAGGAACAAAGCCGCGTGGGCGCGCCGGAGGGCTCCCGCCTGGGTGTCGACACCGTGGCCGGCGCCCGCGTCTGGGACGTCCAGGGCAGTCTGCGCCTGCGCGTCGGGCCGCTGTCGTGGGAGGGCTTCCGCCGCTTCCAGCCGGACGGCGCCGACCTGCAGCGGCTGGCGGCGGTCACCCGGCTGTACGTCGGGCCGGAGTTCTGCTTCGACGTGCAGGTGGTGCTGGCCCGCGAGGAGGTGCCGCAGCTGCGGATGCCCACGGGCAGCGGCGAAGGCCCCCGCCTGGGCTGGAACACCTGGCTGGTGTCGGACCCGCCGCGCCAGGACGTCGGCGACGCCGTGTTCATGGTGCGGGACGTGTGACGGCGCCAGGCGCCGTTCGCCTGTCTCGTTCGCTTGACAACCGGGCGAGAGCGTGGTTGACACGCCATGTTGCACCCACGATAATGCGCGGCTATGAATGACGCAATCTCAAGGACTTAGCCGGTTGGTGGCACGAGATTGGCGCACCGAACCCGATCTTGACGGATCCTCAACGCAACGGGCTACGGTCCGTGGCGCGTTTTGGTGTTTCCGCCGTCCGTCATTCGCCCTTCATCTGTTGTCTTGGGGAGGCCGCTCATGCGGATCGTTCTGATCCAGCCCAACTATCACTCCGGCGGCGCCGAGGTCGCGGGCAACTGGTCGCCCGCCTGGGTCGCCTATCTGGCCGGATACCTGAAGGCGAAGGGCGGCTACACCGACATCCGCTTCATCGACGCCATGACCGACGACATGTCGGAAGACCAGCTGCGCGCCGCGCTGGCCGATGAAAAACCGGACATCGTCGGCACCACGGCCAACACCCCGGCCATCTACAAGGCCGAACGGGTGCTGGAGATCGCCCGCGAGATGTTCCCGAACGCGGTCACCGTGCTGGGCGGCATCCACGGCACGTTCATGTACCAGCAGGTGCTGCGCGAGGCGCCGTGGATCGACGCCATCGTGCGCGGCGAGGGCGAGGAAGTGTTCCTGAACCTGGTGCGCTCGGTCGACCAGGGCCAGTGGCCGGACGCGCGCGGTCAGGTCAAGGGCATCGCCTACGGCGAGGGCGAGAAGGTGATCGCCACCCAGGCCGAGGCGCCGATCCGCGACGTCGACGACATCGTCGCCGACTGGGGCGTGCTGGACTGGAAGAAGTACATCTACATCCCCACCGGCACCCGCGTCGCCACGCCGAACATGGCGCGCGGCTGCCCGTTCACCTGCTCCTTCTGCTCGCAGTGGAAGTTCTGGCGCGACTACCGCGTGCGCGACCCCAAGAAGGTCGTCGACGAGATCGAGACCCTGGTGAAGGAGTACAAGGTCGGCTTCTTCATCCTCGCCGACGAGGAACCGACCATCAACAAGAAGGCCTTCATCGCCTTCTGCGAGGAACTGAAGGCCCGCAAGCTGGACGTTCTGTGGGGCATTAATACCCGCGTGACCGACGTCTTGCGCGACGAGGACCTGCTGCCGTTCTACCGCTCCTGCGGGCTGGTGCACATCTCGCTGGGCACCGAGGCGGCGGCGCAGCTCAACCTCGACCTGTTCCACAAGGAAACCACGGTCGCCGACAACAAGCGCGCCATCGACCTGTTGCGCCAGAACGGCATCGTCACCGAGGCCCAGTTCATCGTCGGCCTGGAGAACGAGACGGTCGAGACCATCGAGGAAACGTTCCAGCTGTGCATGGACTGGAACCCGGACATGGCCAACTGGTCCATGTTCACGCCGTGGCCGTTCTCCGACCTGTACCGCGAGATGGGCGACCAGGTGGAGGTGCACGACTTCTCGCAGTACAACTTCGTCACGCCGATCATGAAGCCCAAGGCCATGGAGCGCGGCGAGCTGCTGGACGCGGTCATGTCCTGCTACCGGCGCTTCTATTCCAAGAAGGCGATCTTCAGCTATCCGTGGGTGCCGGGCGACAAGGTGCGCCGCAAGTACCTGCAGGGCTGTCTGAAGGCCTATTTGCGGTCGGCCATGAAGCGCCAGTTCTACAACCTGGGCAAGGTCGGCTACTGGGGGCCGCACACCATCAAGAAGGTGAAGTTCGCCTTCGATCGCTCGCGCAAGCTGGAGCAGACCCCGGACGAGGCGGCGACGGCGGACTGGAAGTCGGCCTCCAAGCGCAAGCAGGAGGAGATCGACGCCGGCATCCGCGCCTACAAGGAGGCCGGGCAGCCGCTCGACGCCACCCAGAACCAGAAGGCGGCGAGCGCCAAGGTCATGGCCTGCGGCGGCGGCGACGAGCAGATGAGCGAGCACGCCATGCTGTCGGCCATGGGCGGCTGCGGCAGCGGCACCGACCAGCAGCTGTCGGAGCACGAAATGGAACGGGCCATGAAGCCGTGCGCCAAGGGCGAGGAACCGCCCCTGGAAGAGGCCGACGCGCGGCGGTAGGCGTCGCCGCATCCGTTCCAACGATCACAACCGCCCCGCCATCTCCCGATGGCGGGGCGGTTGGCGTTTCGGCGGGCGGCAGGCAAACGCAAATTGACAAAGTTGACGAGGTTGACGACATTGACGGAAGCGCCCATCTTTTGCTGTGCAGTTGGAACGATCCCCGCCGATACGTCGATCAGGAGGGGCCATGGCCTCCGCACCTAAGAAACGCAACGACACCTCTGAACGCATCCCCACCGCCGCTCAGGAACGTCTGGACGCCCAGATGGAGCGCGAATGGAGCGCGATGATTGAGGGGGATCGTGAGGATACGCGGGCGCTCATAGACAGCACGCCATCCCAGGCAGGTCGTTTCGGCACGCTTGAGCGCGACGCGTTGGTCGCACGGTTGCGCGCCAAGGGTCGCGATGCCGCCGACACCATGCTCTCGGAAACGACCTACCTGTCGGGCGAGGACTTCGCCGCCCGCATCGGCCTGACGCGGCAGGCGCTCGACAAGCGCCGCAAGGCCGGGACTGTGTTGGGTCTCCAGGGCGAGAAGCGCGGTGTTCGGTATCCGGTATGGCAACTGGAGAACTCCGAGGGACAGCCGGTGTATGTGTTGCCGGCGCTAAAGGAGACTCTGCCGGCGTTGCTGGAGAGTCTCGGCGGGCCATGGTCGGTTCACACGTTTCTGACGACGTCCTGGCCGCAGGTCGGTGGTCGCACCGGTCTGGACTTGCTCCGGGAAGGCGCCGGCGCCGAAGCGCTGGAACTGGCCCGATCAACGCGATATGGTGGCGGACCCTGATCGCCGATCCGCACGAGGATTTCCTGGGGCCGCGATACCTTGCCACCGCCAGCGATCTGCTCGACGCCTACGGCGTGGTCATTGGGCCGGATGACTGACCATCAGGAGCCTGTTCGAGACCTGGGTTCCCATCACCGCTCGTTCTCAAGCCCAAGCTCCTTCCACATCCAGCGGAAATCGTAGGGCTGTTGTCCTTGAGACGCGGCGCGCCGTTGCTCGCCGTTTTCCAGGTGTTTCAACCAGTCGATGACGGTCTTGCGGTCGTCTTTCGCGCTCGCAGCCTGGCGCGGCGTTTTGTCGTCGAGAGCCGGAATGGGCTCATCCAAAAGCTGGTGATAGTAGTCGTCGAAATACTGATTGAGGAGTTGCTCCTGGACCTCCGGCGGGATGTCTTCCGCCCCGGACGCGGGCCGATCCGGGCGGTTTTCCAGCGTCTGCTGGATGTCCTCGTGCGTCATCAAAGGCGTGCCGACCATGGTCTTCAGGTGGGCCGCCAGAAGATCGCGCCCCTTTTCCGCGCGCTCCCGGGAGTTGGTGTTGAGGATCAGCGTCCCATTCTCGATATCCAGGGTCCCCAGGCAGGTGCGGCCCGATGCGTCCGAGCTGTGCAGAATGATGCCATCGTCCCCGTCATCGGGGTCGCGTTTCGCCATCCGTTGCGTCGGGGAACCGGGACCGGTCCAGGACCAGCTCACCGTGTCCGGTTCGATCCGGTCGATCTCCGCAATGCCATCAATCACCTGGGCCACGTCGGTTTCGTCGCCGTGTATGGGGAAGCGAACGGTGGAGAAAACAATATCGTCACCGTCCGTGTTGACCGCGTGTGGTGGCGGTCCAAGGACCCGACCCAGGTTTTCCGTGAGCCACAACCGCGTGAAAACGATCGTACCCGTGATGCCGAGGACGGCGTCTCTGAGATCAGCGTCACTCAGGAGGGGAGGCTCCTCCGTCTGTTCGGTTTCGGTTTCGGCTTCGCCGTCCGGGTGATCGGCAATCTCCTCCATGACCCGTTCAAGGGAGTCAAGAAAGCGATCTCCTGCCTCGCGGGAGAACACGAGCAATCCGCCGGCAAGATAGTGCTTCCCGTTGACGAGAAGGACCCTGGCACCAATCCGGTCCCAAAGGGCGGCGGTTTCCGAGCCCCTTTTTTCGTGCACGGTGATCGGGTCGCCGCCCCGAACCATGTCGCGGAGCGTCACGGTTTTTCCCCGGTCGAGATCAACGACCTCATAAAGAGACATCGTCGAGTCCCGCAGGGCTTCGAGATAGCGACGGCCGTGGACCTTTTCGCGCCAACCGCGTCGTTTCAGATAGTCGTCAATGATGGTGCGGCCGTCGTCATCAATCGGGGTCGAAAACAAGTCCTCGACAATCACACTGTAAAGCGATTGAAACGCCGGCCCGAGAAGTTCGACCAGCTCCTCATCATCAAGGTCGTAGTCTTCGAGAACGTCATCAAGGTGATTGGCGAATATGTTTTCCAGCAGCGGAACCCACTCGTCCTTGCGGGACCACGCCAAGAGATTCTGAATGGCCTGATCGGCCCCGGGAGGTCGCATGTGGCACCATCCGTAAGGTTGCGGTCTGTCCGTGGGGCGGCATTCTATCGGTCACGTGGGAAAAGGCAAAACCCACTGAACGGGATGGCACGTCGCAGGTTGGGTCTTACCCCGGCCGGGCGGCTCCGCCGGCCGCAGCCCCCCGAAGCTCACATCCACCTCACGCGTGCCCGCCCTCGCTGGACAGCAGCGCCGGGTCGATGCCCATGCGGGCCATGGCCAGATCGTATTTGGCGTCCAGGTCGGGGGCGAACACCAACTCGGGGTCGGCGTCCACCGTCAGCCACACGTTGCGGCGCAGTTCGTCGTCGAGCTGCCCCGGGCTCCAGCCGGCGTAGCCCAGAGCCATCAGCGTCCGGCTCGGCCCGGTGCCGACGGCGATGTCGCGCAGCACCTCCAGTGTCGCCGTCAGCGCCACGGCCTCGTCGACCACCAGCGTGCCCTCGTGGATGTAGTCCGCCGTGTGCAGAACAAAACCGCGCTGGCTTTCCACGGGGCCGCCGAACTGCACCTGGATCTGCTGGCAGCGCGGCGTGGCGGGGATATTGAGCTGTTCCAGCAGGTCGACGAAGCTGAAATCCGGGATGGCGCGGTTGACCACCAGGCCCATGGCGCCCTCGGACGTGTGGGCGCAAATGTAGATGACCGACCGCACGAAGCGCGGATCGCTCATGGCCGGCATGGCCACCAGGCACTTGCCGGTCAGGTAGCCGTCCGGCGCGCCGACGCTGGCGAACGTCTCCACCATGGATTTCCGCCTCCCTTCGGATCCGCGATCCCTCCTTTGGATTCGAACACGTCCGACAGGCCATGCCAAGCGGAACCGTGTCCGCCGTACCGTCCTTTGCCGTCCTTTCGCGGGCGGCACGTGTCCCCTTGCGCCTGTGGGGGCCTTTTCCGATATGCTGGGCACGGTTTGATCGGTCGGCCAGGACAGGAGGGCACCCGGTGAGGGCAAGGGCCAACGGCGGCGCGCGCATGGCGTCATGGAGTCTGATCTGGGTCCTGGCGGTGGTGGTGTGGTCGTTGGCGCTGGCAAGCGCGCCGCCGGCCCGGGCCGACCTGCCGGCCTGGACACCGCCCGGCACCGGCGCCTGGGTGGAAACACCCGAGGGGCGCGTGCGCCTGATCGCCGCCCGCCGCGCGCTGGATGGCGACTCGGCCGTGCGGCTGGGCCTGGAATTCGAACCGGTCGAGGGCTGGAAGGTCTATTGGCGCTCGCCCGGCGACGCTGGCTATCCGCCCTCCATCGACTGGACCGGCAGCGAGAACCTGGCCGAGGCTCGCCTGTTGTGGCCGGCACCGGAACGGTTCTCCGTGATCGGCATCGAGACCATCGGCTACGCTGGCGACGTCATCTATCCCGTCCACGCCACGGTGACCGATCCGGGCGAAAGCCTGCGTCTGCGGGCCAGCGTGGACTACCTGACCTGCCACGAGATCTGTGTGCCGCGCACGGTGGCGCTGTCGCTCGACCTGCCGGCCGGGCCGGGCGGCGCCTCGGCCCATGCGCAGGCGATCAACCGGGCCGAGTCGGCGGTGCCGGGCGACGGCGCCGCGCACGGCATGGCGCTGGAACAGGCGGTGGTCGAGGACGACGGCGCCGTGCTGCGGGTGGCGGTGCGGGCCGATCCGCCCCTGGCCGAACCCGACCTGTTCGTCGAGGGGCCGGAGGGCGCTTGGTTCTCGGCGCCCGAGGTGGCAGGTGACGACGCCGGCCTGACGGTGCTGTGGAGCCGCGCCGGCGGCATCGAGGACCTGCGCGGCGTGCCGCTGACCCTGACCGTGGTGGACGGCGCGCGCGGCCTGGAGGCCGAGGTCACCCCGGCGGCGGCGGTGGGACCCTCGCCCCTCGCGCCGGCCTCTGCGGCGGCGGGCGCGAGCAGCCTCGGCACGCTGCTGACCATGCTCGGGCTGGCCCTGGCCGGCGGCCTGATCCTGAACCTGATGCCCTGCGTCCTGCCCGTGCTGTCGCTGAAGGTGCTGGGCGCCATGGGCCACGGCGGCGCCAGCCCGGCCCACGCGCGGGCCAGTTTCCTGATGAGCGCGGCCGGGATCATCGCCTCGTTCCTGCTGCTGGGCGGCGCGGCCATCGCCGTCAAGGCCGCCGGCATGGCCGTGGGCTGGGGCATCCAGTTCCAGCACCCGCTGTTCCTGGTGGCCATGGTGGTGCTGTTGACCCTGTTCGCCGCCAACCTGTGGGGCCTGTTCGAGATCGGATTGCCGGGCTGGCTGGCCGACGCGGGCGGCGGGCGCGGCGAGTCCGACCACGGCTCGCTGTGGGGCGCGTTCGGCACCGGCGCCTTCGCCACCCTGCTGGCGACGCCGTGCTCGGCGCCGTTCCTGGGGACGGCGGTGGGATTCGCCCTGGCGCGGGGGTGGAGCGAGATCGCGCTGATCTTCCTGGCTTTGGGCGTGGGCATGGCGCTGCCCTATCTGCTGGTGGCCGCGCGTCCGGGCCTGGCCACCCGGCTGCCCCGGCCCGGGCGCTGGATGAACCGCATGAAGGTCGTGCTGGGCGTGGCGCTGGCCGGAACGGCGGTGTGGCTGCTGACCGTGCTGGCGGCGCAGGTGCCGCCGCTGGCCGCCGCCCTGGTGGGCGGGCTGATGGTGCTGATGGTGCTGGTGGTGGCGATCCCCGCCCGCCGCCTGCCGGGCCGCGCCGTGCTGGCCGGCGTGGCGGCGGTGGCGGCGCTGGCCCTGCCGGCCTGGGCGGACAGGGTGCCCGGCGGCGCGACCGATGACGGCGCGCAAGGGTCCCCCCTCACGGGCGACTGGCGGCCGCTTGACCCGGCCGCCATCCCGGCCCTGGTGGCCGAGGGACGCACGGTGTTCGTCGACGTCACCGCCGACTGGTGCGTGACCTGTCTGGTCAACAAGCGCGTCGTGCTGGACCGCCCGCCCGTGGCCGAGCGTCTGGCGGCCCCGGACACGGTGCTGATGCGCGGCGACTGGACCCGCCCCGACGACGCCATCACGGCCTACCTGGCCAGCTTCGGCCGCTACGGCATTCCCTTCAACGCGGTCTACGGGCCGGCGGCGCCGGACGGCGTTCCCCTGCCGGAGCTGTTGACCAGTGGCGCGGTGCTGGAGGCCATCGAGACGGCGACGGCCACCACCACCCGTGCCGCGTCACCCGGATCGTGACATCCCGAGGGGCCGTCGCGGTCCGATCCCCAACAACACCGTCACGGAAACGACCAGGAGAGAGAGCCATGCCCACCATCCAGGCCGGTGACCGCATTCCTGACGTCACCCTGTTCATGCTGACCGACGAGGGCATCCGCCCGGTCACAACCGAAGAGCTGTTCGGTGGCAAGACCGTGGTGCTGTTCTCGGTGCCCGGGCCGTTCACGCCGACCTGTTCCGAGCAGCACCTGCCAGGATACATCCGCCACATCGACAGCTTCGCCGACAAGGGCGTGGACGCCGTGGCCTGTGTTTCGGTCAGTGATCCGTTCGTCATGGCCGCTTGGGGCAAGGTCAGCGGCGCAGACGACCGGGTGCTGATGATCTCGGACGGCAACGGCGCCCTGGCCGCCGCCACCGGCACCGAGCTCGACGCCTCGGCCATGGGCCTGGGCACGCGCTCGCAGCGCTACGCCATGGTGGTCCGCAACGGCCTGGTCGAACACCTGTTCCTGGAGGGCGGCCCGCAACTGGAGGTCTCCAGCGCCGAGAACGTCCTGTCGCATCTTTAGGGCGAGATACGAAGTACGGAAGGGCCTTGCCGAACGTCTCGGAGATCCAAACGGCCAACGCTTCAAGGGTCCAGGCGCAGACTCCTTCGGTGTCCGGGTCCGGGCCTTGACGGACGACATCCAGGAGCTTGGCCTGCTCCTCTTCGGCCAGAAACGGGGCGCGCCTCGGCGCCGCCCGGTCCCGCAAGCCTTCAACCCCTTCCGCATTGTAGCGGATCACCGCATCGCGGAGCGCTTGACGTTCAAGGCCGGCCAAACGAGTCATCCTCATCGCCGGCCGGTATTACTCTGCATCAGTGTATCGTGCCTGTCTCAAGCCGATGCCACGGCATCCCAGAACGACGACTTCCGCCCGTGCTCCCGGCGCAGGCGTGCCTGATAATCCGCGTGAGGCTCCAACGCGCCGAAGTCTTCGATCCGCGTCGCCAGGCCGGCGCAGTCCATCAGGTGGCGGGCAGCATGGCGGTAGCGGCTGCTTCGGGCGCGCACCAACGAGAAGTCGATCATGGCGCGCAACAAGACGGTCGCCGCCAGGGGATACTTCTCCGCCAGCGCCTCGGCGGCCGGCGTCAGAAGGCCATAGTGGTTGCCATCCAGATCAGACGCCCTCGCCAGCACAAGCCGCGCGGCCCGATCCAGTGCCGGCCATTCGAGCAGGAACCAAAGAGCCTGATGCGCGTTGTCTACGCCCTCCGCGTGTGTCAACGCCCGCTCCTCCGCCTCCAGATCCTCGAAGTCTGGCAGCTTGGAGAGGTACGTGCGCAAGTGGTCCGGCGACAAGTCCTGTTCAAAGACCGACCACCGCGCTCCTTGCGCCTCGTTTAAGCGCCCCAGCGCTTCCAGGGCGGCGATCCGAGCATCAGCGAAGTCGAAGTCCGGCAGCCACCAGTGGTGTCGGGGTGCATCCGCCTCGTCCAGAACCCGCAGGGCCTCGTCGGCGCGCCCGGCCGCGACCAGACGCTGGGCAATCTCGGCCGCGGTTTTCGGAGCCTTGCGGAACTCAGGTGGGTGCTGAGCGATGAATGCATCGACATCACCCTGGACGTCTGCGATGTCCTGCAAGGCGTGGCGAACCGTGCTCTGGCGGGACCTCTCTTCCACCTCGTCAGCATATGTGGGACCAAAGGAGCCGCCACCCACGACTTTTCGTTGATTGTCGGGCGATCTCTTCACCGGCGTATTCGACAGGATCACAATTCGCACCTTTAGGTGCTCCAAGCCCTTCGCCCCGAGGGCCGGGGCCAGGATGCTGATCAGGCGGTCGGTCAGGCCGTAGTCGTTGCTGACCAGGGCATCGTAGGTCCGGTCGGCTAGAGCAACCGGCTCCGCCCCCGCCGCCGTGGCGAGCCTGCCGAGATCCTCGCAGGCGGTTCGGAATACATCCGCGATCACCCCGCTGCTGTCGTCGCACCGCGCATAGACCGCGTTGCCCAGTTCGACGAACCGCCATAACAGGTCCACTGCGGCGCCCGGATCGCCTTCCCCTACTTTGTTGACAATGGCCTTCCGCTGGAGTTCCAGATCGGAGGCGAACGTACGGCTCTCTGACCATTCGATGAACCGGGACCCCCGCTTGATCTCGCCCAGGCGCTTGCGCACCTCGTGGGCAACCTCACGCGGCCCTTGGGCGTCTGCCAGAGCAAGGCGCAGCCGCCGTTTCGCCGCCGCGTTGCCGGCGGTCACCTCCAGCAGCAGCTCGGCCAGCCGCTCGGCGCCAAGGGCTTGCAGGTTCTTGGCACTGAGGGTCTTCTTGGATGGCATAGTCGCTCAGCAGCCAATACGACCATTGATCCTCAGCGGAGACTGCCACGCCCGCACCGGCAGATGCCAGAAGGAAGAGGATCATGAGGCCAAAGAGGCCGTACCCCGTGTCCCAGGATCAGGTCATCATCCGCCGCGAGGGCAATCAAGCTATCATTGCATGATGAGTGATACCAACGGACCGAAGTCATGACTCGTCGCCATTCGCCGGGCGCAGCGCCGACGCGGGAGATCCCTCGGCTCGCCCCCGGCGACGCTTCGCGTCGCCGAGATCATAGAAGCGCGACCATCGTCCCGATGGTCGCGGGGGCTCGCTCGGGATGACGATTTTCTTTAAGGAACAAATACATACGTCATCCCGAAGCGTCCGTTAGGACGCGAGGGATCTCCCAAGGTCGTGTGCCGACGGTCCGGAAAACGTGTCACGATTTCCGTCGCTTGGTATCAGAGGGGGGGAGACCGCGAGGAATCCCCCTACTCGATTAAGTCTTTGATTTAATGGTCGGAGAGGCGGGATTCGAACCCACGACCCCTTGACCCCCAGTCAAGTGCGCTACCAGGCTGCGCCACTCTCCGAAACCCCGGCCAGCACGGTCCGGCGCCAGCGGGAGAGGCACTATACCGAGGCCGCCTGGGCGGTGCAACACGCGAACGCCGCCGAGTTGCGGACCCGGGCGCCGCCGTGGCATGGTCCGATCGCCCCGCCCTTTCGGATTGCACCCATGCCGTCGTCGCCGACCGCCGTCCCCGCTTCGTCACGCCCCCTGTCCGTCGCCGTGCTGATCACGCTGGCGCGCGGGCCGTCGGCCGGCGGTCACGTCAAGTGCTGGGAGCGGTTCGCCGAGGCGGCGGCCACCCTGGCGCCCGGCGCCCTGGATCTGACCGTCTACGCCATGGGCGACACCGAGTCCGTGGAGCCGCTGGCCGAGCACGTGCGCTTCCACGCCCTGCCGCCGACCCTGGGCACGGCCCGGTTTCCGCTCCTGGCCCAGGGCGCGGGGCACACCGACCTCGCCCCGCACCACGCCCGGCTGGCCCGCCACCTGCGCCGCCACGATGTGCTGCACTGCACCGACACCTTCACCTTTTCCCGCACGGCCAAGCGGGTGGCGAAGCGTCACGGCGCGGCGTTGGTGGCGTCGATCCACACCGACCTGCCCACCTTTACCACCGTCTACTCCCGCGAGATCCTGGCGCGGATGGTCGGAACGGGATGGCTGGGCCGGCGGGTGCTAGACGACCTCGACCTGCCCGGCCGGCTGGGTCGTGACGCCGCACGGAAAGTGTCAACGTTCGTCGCCGCGTGCGACCGCGTACTGGTCTCAAAGGAGGCGGATCAGGCGATGGCCGCCGCAGCATTGGGCGCCAACCGCGTACACTGGCTGCGGCGGGGCATCGACCTCGACCGCTTCAACCCGCGCCACCGCGACCGGGCACGCCTGCGCATCGAGATGGGTGTGCCGGCGGACCGGCCGCTGCTGCTGTTCGTGGGCCGCGCCGACGATAGCAAGCGCCTGATGACGCTGGCCCGGGCGGCGCGACGGCTGCTCGACCAGGGCCGGGAGGTGCATGTCGTGGCAGTTGGCGAGGGCAACCGGCGCGCCGACCTGCTGGCGCTGCTCGGCCCCGAACACGCCAGCGCCCCCGGCGCCCTGCCGCAGGATGCCCTGCCGGCGCTGTACGCCAGTGCCGACCTGTTCGTGTTCCCGTCGGAAAGCGAGGTCTCGCCCAACGTCGTGCTGGAGGCGCGCGCCTGCGGCGTGCCGGTGGTGCTGTCCAGCCGCGACGGCGGCGCCCGCTTCGTGCGCGCCCACGGCCTGGACGGCGTTCTGGTGGACGATCCCGACCCGGCCGCGTGGGCGGCGGCGATCGAACCGCTCCTGGGCGACGCCGAGGCCCGACACGCCATGGGCGCGCGCGCCCGCGCGGCCGTCGAGGCGACGGCGCCCTCTTGGCGTGACGTCCTGGAGCACGACCTGCTGCCGGTCTGGCGCGCCGCGGCCAGTGACCACGGCCGACCCCATGGTGGCCCATGAAAGCCAGAGCCGCGATCCTGCCCCTGCTCAAGGCCGGGGTGTCGCTCGGCCTGTTGGGGGTGATCCTCGCCAGTGTGGACCTGCGAGCGCTGTGGGCGCGCCTGGACGCCGACGTGGCGCTGGCCGGCGGGGCGGCGCTGCTGCTGCTTCAGGTCCAGGCGGTCGGCGCGGCGGCCCGCTGGCGGCTGGTGCTGTCGGTGCACGAGCAGGTCCTGCCCTTCACGGTCACATGGCGCAACGTGCTGCTGGGACTGTTCGGCAACCAGGCCATGCCGTCGACCATCGGCGGTGACGCGCTGCGGGTGTGGAACGGCTGGCGGCTGGGCCTGCCGCTCGGGTTGGCGACGCGGTCGCTGATCGTCGACCGGGTGTTCAGTTTTCTCGGGCTGATCCTGCTGTGCGTGCTGGGCCTGCCGGTGCTGGCGGCCAGTGCCGACGACCCGCTGGTGGCGCGCGGCCTGCTGACGTTGGTGCTGGGCGGGCTGGGGTGCCTGCTGGTGCTTCTCGGTCTTCGCTGGCTGCCGTCGGCGTTGGCTGACCGCGCGGCCGTCCGGCCTTTGGTCGCCCTGTCGGGCTCGGCGTGGCGCGTGCTGAGCAGCCGGCGCGCTTTGCCGCCGGTGCTGGGCCTGATGCTGCTGCCGCACCTGATCGATATCACGGTGGTCTGGCTGTATGCGCTGGCGCTGGGCACGGACGCCGCGTGGACCACCATCGCCCTGGTGTTTCCGCCGGCCATCCTGACCGCCGCCGTGCCGGTGTCGGTGGCCGGCTGGGGCCTGCGCGAAGGCGCACTGGTGCTCGGCTTTGGCATCGTCGGATTGCCCGCCGACGCGGCGCTGGCCTGTTCGCTGCTGTACGGGGCGTCGGCCGTGGTGACCGGCCTGATCGGCGGCGGGGTCTGGGCGCTGGGGGACGCCGATGGCCTGGCGGCGTTGCGTCGCGCGCGGACCGAGGCCGCGCACCTGCCGACGCACGACCGCCCACCTTGATGCGCCCCGCCGCCCCGTCCGCCCTTATCCGATTCACACACATCCAAAGCCGTTGTTTGCCGCCTGAACCCCCTCCCGACCTCCCCCTTAAATGGGGGAGGAGTTCCGGCAGGCACTTTTCGGCGAGCTGGAGAACGGCCCGCAAAGAGGGTGCAGGCCGGACCCCCTCCCCGTTTACCTATCTGATTCACACATTTTTTCTTCAGATCGTCATTGCGAGGCGCGCAGCGACGAAGCAATCCAGGGCGGATATCTGCGTTTTACGCTCTGGATTGCTTCACCCTCGTCTTGCGACGAGGGTTCGCAATGACGGGCCATTTTCCGCCGGGGCCGTCAACCCCAGCTTGGCGGGAAAAGAAGTGTGAATATGATAGCCGTTTACGGGGAGGGTTGGGGTGGGGTCTTGCGCCACCCCGTCGGCTCGCTCGAACACTGGTGGAGACGTGTGAACATGACAGCCGTCCGGCCCCGGGGAACACAACCGCCAGGGCGCGGACACAGTCTGACTACTGGGTCGAGGTCGGCTTGGTGCCGGGCACCGGCGCCGGTCGGTGCGAGACCTCCACCGCCTCAGCGGCGGGCGCGGACGCCGGCGCGCGGACCTGCATGTCTGGCGCCGGACGGGTGACCCCCTCGACCGTGCGGTCGCCGAAGGCGTAGTCCGGCACCACCCCGGCGCCGGCCCGGGCGTCGGCCGCGGCCTCCTCGGGATCGGCGACCCCCAGGGCGGAGGACAGCGCTCCCATCACTGCCAGGATGCGGTAGACCGCGAAGTCGGTGACGTATTCGGCGCTGACCAGGGCGCTGCGGGACAGGAACAGTTCGTTCTCGCTGTCGAGCAAATCCAGCAGATCACGTTGACCGATCAGGAACTCCTGGCGATAGGTATCGACCACCTCGGTATTGGACGCCACTTGATCGCGCAGGATGGCCACCCGGTTGCGGGCCGACTCCAAAGCATTCCACGACAGGCGGGTTTCCTCGGCCACCGCGCGCTCGACCTGCATGGTCTCGGCGCGCTGTTCGCCGATGCGGTGCGACATCTCGACCCGGCGGGCCGTGTCGATGCCGCCGTTGAACAGGTTCCAGGACAGCATCACCATGGCGCTGGCGTCGTTGTTGATGCCTTCCACGCCGTCGACGTTGTGGTTGCGCTTGTGCTGCAGTTCCAGTTCGATGGTCGGATAGTAGGCGCCGCCGGCCTCGCGATGGGCCGCGCGGGCCTCGTCGATCTGGGCCGCCCGCGCCCGCAAAGTCGGGCTGTTGTTGACGGCATAGACAACCGCCTCGTTCACCGAAGCCGGCAGCGCCGACTCCAGGGACGGCGGCGGCGACAGGGCCTCCGGCTCGCTGCCGACGATCGTCAGGAACCGGGCGCGGGCGTCGGCCAGGTCCTGTTCGGCGCTGACCAGGGTGTCGCGGGCCGCCGACAGACGGCTTTCGGTCTGTTGCTGGTCACCGACGCCGGACTGGCCGGCGTTCACGCGCTGGCCGACGCGCGACAGGATATCCTCGTGGACCGCGATGTTTTCCGCCGCGATGTCGAGCAGTTCCTGGTAGCGCAGCACGTCCATGTAGACCTCTGCCGCGTCCAGCGACAGGGTCTCGACCCGCTCCTCGACGCGGAGGGAGGCGCCATCCAGGCGGGCGGCCCGTTGCTCGATCTTGGCCTCGCGGTCGAAGCCGTCGAACAGAAGCTGGGTCAGGCGAATCTGCGTGTCGTAGCGCAGCAGGGTCTTCTCATCGATGGCCCGCGTCTCGGTCCATTCCGGCCCGACGTCGGCGCTGACATCCAGGCGCGGGAAGTAAAGCCCTCGCCCCTGTCTCAATTCGAACACCTGGGCGCGACGGTTTTCCTTGGCGGCTTCGATCTGCGGGTTGGTCGCGGTGGCCTGGAACGCGGCTTCCTGCAGCGACATGCCCTGGGCCGGCAGCGCCCCCAGCATCGTCAGCGCGGTGGTGGCCAAGAACAGGTGCCTACACAGACGCATGATTTCCTCCGTTGTGACAAGCCGCCCCGGCAGTGCGGATTCGCGGGGTCCGTCGGCACTTGCGTTCGGTAAAGAGTCGAGAACCATGATTAGATCAAGTGACCATGTTCTGTCAATTAACTAAAGCACAACCGAAAGAACACAGGAACTATTAAGGTGCCTCAAAAACGCACACCCATCAACAGGTATATCCTGCATAGAAACGCCGCTACTCGCCACACACAAAGTAAAGCGCGGTGGCCGTATGACTTTCGAAAGGTCCTTTTTATTGGCTCCCACACCCCGCAACGGCCACCAGCGCCGCCCCGATGACCGTCGGCACGCCGGTCCCGCAAAAGAGTACATGGAAAACCACCCTGAACAGCTACACAGTCCACGATGGGCACGGCCCGGATAGCGCCCCATCCCTGGGTCGGGCCGCGCGGTTTCGTGCCAAATCCGGTGGGTGTGGCATTATCGCCACTCACGCGGTGCCGGTCTTGCCATCGATGTCACGCCATCTCTCGGCCCCGCCCCGGTTCTCCAGGTAATTCAACAGCGCGGCCACGGGACGCCGGTCGAATTGGGCGCCGGCTCCTTTGAGCATCTCCGCGGACGCCTGCTCAACCGGCAAGCCATCGCGGAACGCGCGCGGGCTGACCATGCCGACGAAGGCATTGGCCACCATGACGATCCGCGCGCTCAACAGGATCTCCTCGCCGGCCCGGCCGTCCGGATAGCCCTGACCGTCCCAGCGTTCCTGGAGTTGGCGCACGGTCTCGGCCACCGGCAAGTCGAAGCGCACGGACGCAAGAAGGTCAGCCGTTTGCACCATTGAGTCGCGAATGGTTGTCTTTTCCGCATCGGTCAGCGGGCCGGTCTTGGTCAAGATGGCTTCGGGAACCAGGATCTTGCCCAGATTCATCAAGTTGCCGGCGATGTCGACCGTCCGCCGGGTCTCGTCAGGTTCGCCCATCTCGACGGCGATGGCGCTGGCGAGCTCCGCGACCATGCTCGAATGGTTCGCCGAGAAGGGATCGCGCCGGTCCACCAGGCTGACCAGGGTGCCGACCAGGTCGCGCATGGTTGCTTCGCGGCGTTCGCGTTCGGCCATCAGGTCGGTGACGTCCTCCAGCACCATCAGCACCGAGCGTGGATGGTCCCGATCCGCCGCCAGCGGAATGTGATCGGACTTGATCATGCGGGTGCGCCCCCCCTGATCGAGGGATTGCACCTCCGACACGGGCGCGCCGGTCAGGAAGGCCCGCGTGTTCAGATCCTGGAACAGCTTGGCCGTGTGCGGCCCCATCACCTCGACCATGGAGCGGCCAACAACCTGGTCTGGCGTCAGGCCCGAGTTCCACGTCGCGCCGATGTTGGCGAAGGTGTATCGGCCCTTTTCGTCCACCGAAGCGATGGCGGTTGGCTGCCCGTCGGTCACGACGCGAATGAACTTCATGTAGTTGTGCAGGCGGTCCGCCGCGATCTTGTGCCGGGCGGCGATCTCGCCCAGCCGCACCGACGTTCCATGCCGCCACAATGCCAAGGCGCCGATGAAGATGCCGGCGATCACCAACAGGAACACGATCAACAGGGTGTTCAGCCGGGCCTCGGCGGCCCCCAGGGCCTCCGCCTCGGTGATGGAATGCACCAGCACCCAGTTCGTTTCGGGTATGGCGCGACTGGTGAACAGCACGTCCTCGCCGGCGTGGTTGCGGCCGAACCCGAACAGGCCCGGTTCGGCCAGCGCCCGCGCCGCAGCAAGCTCCGGCGTGTCCGTCGACAAGGTCTTGCCCATCGCCGGCGTGCCGTCGGACAGCGGCGTGATGTACTCGACGGAGCGATCGCGCCGGCGCACCAGGTTGGTCTCGGTGCTCTCCCAGATGGTGCCCGGCTGGACCAGCAGGTCGAACACGGTACGATCGAACGGCCGCAGACCGACCACGAAGCCGATCTCGGCGCCCGCCGCCGCGTCCTGCTGCACGGCATACAGCGGCGCGGCAAAGGCCAGAAGCGGCTCGCCGGTGGGGCCGATCCGCGGCCCGTGGATAGCGGTGGTCCCCTCCCCCGCCCGGGCGAGCATCGGCCCGAATCCGTCGGGCAGGCGCGGCATGTACGTGCTGCCGACGATCGTCCCGCCGGCCGGATTGACGATCGCCAGCCCGGCGCTCGCCGGCGCGCCGATGTTGGCGTCGACGCGCCCCGACAGGCGATTGGGCACGAACCCGGTCTGGTCGGCGGTGGCGTTGAGCAGATTGCGGATGTAGTTGCCTTCGATCTGATCAAGGTCGTCGGCGCCACCGCCGGCGAGGTCCATGGCATAGAGTTGAAGATTGGCATTGCTCGCCAATCGGGTCAGAACCGCCGTCTGCTCGTCTAGCCACTGGGTCACGGCCCCCGCGCGCCCATCGGCCACGATACCCAGGCGAACCTGCCAGTTCTGGATTTCGCGGTCGCGTTCCGCGCCGATGAATCTTAGCACCAGGGCAACGCCCACCACGGCCACCACGACCAGGACGGCCGCGATTGCCAGCATCCGCAGCCGCGCGCGGCGGGCACCGGCGTCGGCCTCAAGGCCATCATCGGGCCGAGCCCCCTCGGCGTCGGCAGTGCGGCCGCCGGTTCCCTTGTCGTCGCTCACCGGTCGTCCTCCCTGACACGCCCGCGTGGCGGTACCCAGACCGGCCACACGGACATGGCCGAAGACCACACACGTGCTCCGGCTGTTCAATGGACATGGTGCCACGCCTCACTGCGGCCGGCAATTCGTGAGCGCGGCCCGCGTTCCCGACGGAACAGATCGTCGGATGCACCTCATGTGACACAGATCACATGGATAAGCACATTCGAAACCTGTCGAGCTGTGTTAAACTGCACGGGCAGACGATGGGTCCCGCCTGCGGTCGACACGCAGGAGATCACGCTCGGTGGCAAGGACTGCCGCCCCGATCGCCGAAGGATCCAGACCGCTGGTGTTGGGAAAGAAAGCCGAACCCATGCTCGACCAAGACAGTATGTCAACGTCCATCGTCCTCGCCACCCTGGCCGGCGACCCGGCGCGCCTGCGGGCGGCCCTGGACGACGCGCGCATTCCGTATCGGCTGCTTGCGACGCCGACACAGATCGCGCAGGCGGCCGACGCGCCGATGGTTCTGCTTCTGAATGACCCGGGGAGCCAATCGTCTCCGGACCTGCCCCCACGCGCGGCCGCCACGACGGCCGTAGTCAAGGACCTGACGGCCGAGGGCGAGGAGGCGTTGATGCGGGCCGGGGTCAACGAGGTCGTGGCACTCGACGATGTCACGCCATCCGCCCTGGCGCGGGCCATCAACCGCGCTCGCGTGCGCCATGCCATGGCCCACGACGCGGAAGGGTCGCGGCGCGCGGCCTATGGGATGCTCGACCGCCTGCCGTTGGCGCTGATCCTGACTCGCCCGGACGGACGCATTGTTCACGCCAATGCCCATGCCGCACGTCTGCTCGCGGACGGACGGGCACTGACACGCACGCGCGAGGGCCTTCTAGTTGCCGCGCGCGGGGACGACACGGCGCGGCTGCGCGAGGCCATCGCCGCCGTGGCCGGGGAGACCGCTTCCAACAGCGGCGACGGCGTCAACGAAGGCGCCATCGCCGTGCGCTCGCGCGACGATGACAGGACGCTGTCGGTTATCCTGGTGCCGGCCGGTCCCGCCCATCCGGGCGCCGCGCTGTTCATCGCCGATCCGGATGCGGACTATTCGATCAGTGACGACCGCCTGATGAGCCTGTACGGTTTGACCCGCTCCGAGGCGCAGATCGTGGCCCGGCTGGCGCGCGGTCTGACCCTGGAGGAGATCGCCGCCACGCGCGGCCAGCAACTCAACACCATCCGCACCCAGGTCAAATCGGTCTTTCGCAAGACCAACACTCGGCGGCAGTCGGACGTCATCAAACTGGTTCTGTCCGGCCCGGCCGTGATCACCGCCATGCCCGCCGCCCGGCCACCCGCCGCACGTCCCGTGGCGCCCGAGCCGGCAGCGGAGTGAAGACATCGGCTCGCGCGCAACACCCATCCAAGCGTGTCAAACCAAACAACGGCGGCTCCAACGATGTTCGGCAAACGAAAGCAACGACACGAGACGCCCCCAGCGCCGGCCGAGACAAGCCCGCCAAGCCCGATGGCGGCTCCCAATACGGCGGCGTCCGCCGATCCCGCGTCCCCGTCGGAATCTGGCCCCGACACCAACGCGGACTCCGATTGGGCTTTGCGTCCCACCGACCTGAAGCCGGAAACGGCCGACCCGCTGCTCGGCGCCCTGATGGCGCTGTGTCGCCTGCACGGGCGGCCCCGGTCGGCCGCCTCGCTCACGGCCGGATTGCCGCTGGAAAACAACAGGCTGACCCCGGACTTGTTCCCGGTGGCGGCAGAACGCGCCCGCCTGAGCGCCCGCGTGGTGCGGCGCGCGTTCAAGGACATTCCCCAGCACGTCTACCCGGTCGTGCTGCTCCTTAAGGGACGGACCACAGGCGTCGTCCTGAGGCAGGTGCAGCGGGACGAGTACGAGGTCCTGCTGCCCGAGACCGGCACCGGCACAGAAATCCTGTATCGCAAAGCCATTGAGGACCGGTACGACGGCTACGCCATCCTGGCGCGCCCGGAGATCACCTATCGCGGCCAGATGGACGAACGCGCGGAAGAGCCGCGCGGCAACTGGTTCTGGTCCACCTTGCGCAAGATGGCGCCGGTCTATTTCTACGTCATCCTGGCCGCCATCATGATCAACCTGTTCGCCCTGGCCGGCCCCCTGTTCACCATGAACGTCTACGATCGCGTCGTGCCCAACCAGGCGCTGGAGACGTTGTGGGTACTGGCCAGCGGCGTGGCGATCGTCTACGCGTTCGACTTCGTCCTGAAGTTGTTACGGGCCTACTTGATCGACCACACCGGCAAGCGCGCCGACGTGGTCATGTCCTCGATCATTTTCGGCCACGCCATGAACGTCCGCATGGGCGCGCGGCCCGCCTCGTCAGGTGCCTTCGCCAATCGCTTGAAGGAATTCGAGGCGGTGCGCGACTTCTTCACTTCGGCCACCGTTGTCGCCCTGGTGGACATCCCGTTCATCTTCCTGTTCATCGGCGTGATCTACCTGATCGCCGGTCCGGCCGCCTACGTGCCGCTGATCGCCGTGCCGGTGGTGATCATCGGCGGCCTGCTACTGCAGGCCCCGCTACGCCAGGCCACGCGCAAGACGATCGAGGGCAACGCGCAAAAGCACGGCATCCTGGTCGAGGCCATCTCGGCCCTCGACACCATCAAGAGCCTGGGCGCCGAAGGCCGGATGCAACGCGACTGGGACGCCTTCACCGGCGAGGCCGCCGGGCTGAGCGCCCGCGTCAAGTTCCTGAGCGGGCTCGGCGTTCACTACTCGTCCCTGGTCCAACAGATCGTCACGGTGACCGTGGTCATCATCGGCGTCTACCTGATCGCCAACAACGAACTGACCATGGGCGGGCTGATCGCCTCGACCATCCTGACCGGACGCATCATGGCGCCGCTGGGCCAGGTCGCCGGGTTGGTCTCGCGCCTGCACCACGCCGCGACAGCCCGCAAGGCGATCGACGAGATCATGGCGTTGCCGGTGGATCGGCCGCGCGGCAAACAGTTCCTCAGCCGCCCGGCCATGGCCGGACGCATCGACTTCCAGAACGTCACCTTCACGTATCCGAACGCCCAGACGCCGGCCGTGCGCAACATCTCGTTCGCGGTTGAACCGGGCGAGCGGGTGGCCATCATGGGGCCTATCGGCTCCGGCAAGTCGACCATCGCCCGTTTGCTGACGCGCCTCTATGACCCGACCGAGGGATCGGTGCAGATCGACGGCGCCGACCTGCAGCAGATCGACCCGGCCGACATCCGCCGCACCGCCGGCGTCATCCTTCAGGATATCGTGCTGTTCACCGGAACCGTGCGCGAGAACATCGCCATGGGCGCCCCGGAGGCCGACGACGCCATGATCCTGCGTGCGGCCGAGCTGTCCGGCGCGCACGACTTCATCAGCCGCCACCCCATGGGCTACGACATGCCGGTCGGCGAACGGGGCTGTCTGTTGTCCGGCGGCCAGCGCCAAGCCATCGCCCTGGCCCGCGCCCTATTGCCAGACCCGCCCATCCTGGTGCTGGACGAACCCACCAGCATGATGGACATGGCCGCTGAGGATGCGTTCGTGAAACGCCTTGGCGCCTCGCTGAAAGACAAGGCGCTGATCATCATCACCCACCGGCCCTCGCTGTTGAACGTCGTCGACAGGGTGATCGTGATGCGCCGGGGCGAGGTGGCGGCCGACGGCCCGGTGAGCGACCTGCGGCCGAAGCTTGTGCCGGGCAGCGTGCCTGCGGGGTCCGACACACCCGGGAAACGGTCGGTGACGGGTCGCCTGCAACGCCCCGAGCGTGCCGCCAAGTCGACCGAAGAGCCGACCGCCAAGCCGGATCCGGCGGCACCGGAAGGCCCGTCCAGGGATGAACGCCCGCCGCGCCCCGGCCCCCGGGCCAAGGTCTCGACACGACCAACGCCGGAAGCCGGGCAGCAGGCCTCCGACAGGCCCGTCTCGCCAGCCATCTCCGCCGCCATGCAGGCGGCCCGGACCAAACGTCAGGAACAGAGCGCGCGCCCGGCGAAGCCGCCCGGCCGGCACCCCCAACCGGCCCGGTCGCCCGAGCCGCCACACTCACCGCCCCCGGCCGCCGATGCCCCCACGGCCGCACCGGGGCCGCCGGCCCGTCCGCCGGCGCGCGTTTCGGCCGAAGCGCGTCCCACACCGCCATCGCCCGCCCCCGAGGGCGACGCCGTGGCGCCCCCGGCCAAGGCTCCGGCACCAGCCAAGGCGGCAGCCGCGCACAGCCGGCCTCTCGATGAAACGCTGGACCGCGCCATGGCCCGCTCGGGCGACAGGCCCCCCTCGACGCCCCGCACCGCCCCGGCGAGGGAGGCCGCCAGCGAAGAGCACGGCCAGTGGCCGCCGCCTGTGGCCGAATCCATCCGGGCCGAATCCATTCGACACCGACAGTCTGACGACAGCGAGGCCACGGCACCGACGGCGCGGCCGTCCACGGCGCAGGGCCGGCCCCGTCCCGGCACGAGCGCCACCCCCACGGAGGCGCGACCGGGTCCGTTCGGCCGCCATCGCGGAGAGTCGTCATGACCACCTCATGGAAGGATCTTCGCTTCGCCCGCCATCGTATCCAGGCCGAAACCATCGGTCCCGGACGCCTCGCCTATGTGATCCTCTTCCTCGTGATCGTCTTTTTCGTCGTCGCTGTCCTGTGGGCCAAGTATACCCACATCGACGAGGTGACCCGGGGCGAGGGTCGGGTCATTCCGTCCTCGAAGGTTCAGGTGATCCAGAATCTCGAGGGCGGCATCGTCAAGGACCTGCTGGTGCAGACGGGTGAGCTGGTCGAGGCCGGACAGATCCTCATGCGCCTGGATTCGGTCGGCTTCGGCTCCGACCTGGGCGAGATCCAGGCCCGCCGAACGTCACTCATCGCCCGCATCGCCCGCCTGACGGCGGAAGTGGAAGGAACGGAATTGCGCCTGCCGGCGGAATTCGTGGCCAAGGCCCCCGACGTCGCGCGGGCGGAACGCGACCTGATGCAGAGCCGCCGGGAAAGCCTGGAGGTCCAGATCAACATTCTGGAAGACCAAGTGGCGCAACGCCGCCAGGAACTGCTGGAACTGGACAACAAGATCGAGCAGTCCCGCGAGAGCCTCGCCCTCATCCATGAGGAAATCGGCATCACCCGCCCGCTGGTGAACAGCGGCGTGGTGCCGCGCATCGACCTATTGCGCCTGCGCCGTCAGGCCAACGACCTCGAAGGCGAGATCCAGGCCTCGGAACTGGCCAAGCCGCGCGCCGAGGCCGCCTTTCAGGAGGCCACCCAGCGGATCGAGGAAAAGTACCTCGCCTTCCGCACCGAGGCGCGCACCGAACTGAACGAGGCCAGGTCGGAACTGGCGGCGATCGAAGAGCGCCTGACCGCCGCCGAGGACCGCGTGCAACGCACCGAAATCCGCTCACCCATGCGCGGCCTGGTCAAGACGCTGCACATCCGCACCATCGGCGGCGTCATCCGCCCGGGCATGGACATCATGGAAATCGTGCCGGTGGACGACACCCTGTTGGTGGAGGCCAAGATCCGGCCCTCGGACATCGGCTTCCTGCGTCCGGGGCTGGAGGCGATGATCAAGTTCACCGCCTATGACTTTTCCATCTACGGCGGTCTGCGGGGCACGCTGGAATCGATCAGCGCCGACACCATCGTCGACGAACAGACGGACGAGAGCTACTACCTCGTCACCCTGCGCACCGACGAGAACAAGCTGACCCGCAAGGGCGAGGAACTGCCTTTGATGCCGGGCATGGTGGCCAGCGTCGACATCCTCACCGGCAAGCGGTCGATCCTCGACTACCTGCTGAAACCGATCCTGAAGACCCAGTCGCGGGCCCTGACGGAGCGCTAGGCATGGCCACCGTCCCCCCGCTTCGCTCCCCACTCGGTGTTGCCTTGCTCGTCGCCGCTGTCCTGGTGCTGGCGAGCGGCACCGCGCGGGCCGACGAGCCCCCGCCGCCCGCGGACCAGGCGCGCCCCGACATCATGGGCACCGTGTCGGTGCGCGCCCCGGACCTGTCCGCCTTTCCCCACTGGCGCACCGCGCTCGACGCGTTCGATGCCTGGCTGGAGCGCGCGACCGCCTGCCTCGAAGCGGCTTGCGACGACCTGTCGCTGATCGAAACGGTCTGGTTGAACCGGGTGGAGGGGCTGGCGTTATTGCCGCCGGAACACATGGCCCGCCGCGCGGCGCAGTTCCTTGATGATCTGCTGGGCGTCGAAGCCACGGACGACGTCGCTCCGCCCGCCGGTTCCTGGCCGACCTTGCGCGACATCCTGGTCGGCGGCCAGCGCGACGCCCGCGCCCTCGCCCTGGCCCGGTATTACACCCTGCGGGCGGCCGGCCTGGCCCCCTCGGCCCTGCGGCTGGCCATGGCCCGCGACACCCTGACGCTGGATACCCTGTACGTGATCCTGATCGAGACGGCGGCCGGTCCCATCGCCATGACGCGGTACGGCGTGCATCCCCTGACCCACGGCGACGAGCCGGCATTCGTGCCACTGTACGCCGTCGACCACGCCGGCCGGTGGCTGTACTTCCCCGACGCGGTCACGCCCACAACCGCGCCCGCCGGACCGATGGATCGGCCGTCCCTCTTGCGACGGGAAGGACTCCCCGAATGAGCGACACGTCTGCCTATACCCTCGACTCGACGCATCGCCCGGCCGATGGGGCACGGTCGCCGGACGAGTCGATCGCGGATCGCGCGGTCCGGTCCGGCCCGCCCATCTGGGTGTTCGTGCTGGCGGTGGTTGTTGGGGCGTTGGTTCTCGCGGGTGGCCTGGTGTTCACGACCATGACCGTCGACGCCGAGCGGGGCCGCCTGCGGGGCGCCGCCCAGGCGCGGGCCGAGGCCGTGCTGGCCGGCCGCATGGACCGCGTCGTGGACTGGCTGGTCGGCCGCCAGCAGAGCCTGAGCGCGCTGGCCCAGGGTGACGCGCTGCGCATCATCGCCACCGAGCTGCGGGCGGCGCGGGCGGAGGGGCGCGAGGTTTCGGTCTCCACGGAGTTGACCTTCCTGCGGACGGCGCTGGACCGGCAGGCGGCGGCGTTCGGCGCCACCGGGCTGACCCTGACGCATCCGGACGGCGTGCCCTGGCTGGTGGTCGGCGACGCGGGTCCGGATCTGGCCGAGCGGCCGGGAATAGCGATCCAGACCACCGCCGAGACGGGACGGGCGGTGATCGCCGAAGCCGACGACCCCAGCACACGGGCGGTCGACGTGATGGTCCCGGTGGCCTCCCTCCAGGAGCCCGACAGGGCGGTCGGCGTCATGGCGGGCCGCTTTCCCGTCGTCTCTCTGGCCGAGGCCCTGAACGAACCCGACGCCTTGGCGTTGCCGGGCGAGCGCGTCCATGTCGTTTGGCCGGACACGGAGGCCCTGGCGGCGCCGGTGGCGCCGCCGAAAGCGGCGCCCGATGACGCGCCCGTCCTGTCCCTGATACGCCAGCCGGAGGGGCTGTCGTGGCACCTTCGCTATACTCGGCCCCTGGACGCCATCCTGTCTGAAAGCCGCCCCACCCTGATCGCCGGTCGGCTGCTCTCCGGCGCCGCCGCCATCACCGCCGTCATGCTGATCCTGGGTGTCGCCTGGCGGCAGGGCACCCAGAACAACCGGACCCTGGCCGAACAGTACCAGCAGTTCGCGACCCAGATGGCCGCCGAGCGGCATCTGCTCGACACCATCGTTGACGGGATTACGGAGTACCTGTTCGTGGTCGACGCCAAAGCTCGCGTGCTGCACGCCAACGCAGCCGCGCGGGACCTGGTCGGGGCCTCGCTCGGCGGGCTGCTCGGTCACAAACTGGTGACCCTTCTCGACGACCGTGACACGGCCACCCTGCTGCTGGCGGGCACACCGGAGGGACGGCGCTCGAAGCCGATCTCGTGCACCCTGGGCGGCCAGTCGCGCTGGGTCATGGTGCTGCGAAACCCGCTCGCCCGGAGCGGCGCGGAAGACAGCCGCTGGGTGATCCTGATCCAGGACGTCACCGATCTGGTTCACGAACGGAGGCGGACGGACACCCTGCAACGGGCCGTCGTGCGCGCCCTGAGCCGCACGGTTTCCGCCGCCGACCCCTATCTGGCCGACCAGGCGGCGCGCATGGAGCGGATTGCCCTGCTGATCGCCGACGAGATGGGCGTCGACGGCGACCCGCGTCTGACCATCGAGCTGACCGCTCAGGTTTCGCAGGTCGGCAAGCTGTTCGTACCGCGCGACCTGCTGACCAAGACGGAACGCCTGACCGAGGACGAACGGGCCGTGCTTCAGTCGCACATCAAGCACGCCTGCGCACTGCTCGACGACCTGCACACCAGCCTGCCCATCAGCCGCACCTTGACGGAGATCACCGAACGCATGGATGGCTCCGGGTACCCGAACGGTCGCACCGGCGAGACCCTGAGCCTGCCCGGCCGCATCCTGGCCGTCGCCGACGTGTTCAGCGCGCGCACGGCCGAGCGGTCCTACCGCCAGGGCGCGCGACCGACAGACATCCTGGACATCCTGAACAAGATGCCGGACCGGTACGATCCCGCCGTGCTGGCGGCCCTGACCCGCATCGTCGAGTCCGGACGGTATTGATCAGCCCGACGCGCGCAGCACGCGGTGGGCCGGGAACACCAGGGTGACCGTCGTGCCCTCACCGACCGTGCTGTCCAGCGTGACCTCGCCGCCGTGCAGGTCGATCAGCGACTTGACGAGGGCGAGACCGAGGCCGGTCCCCCGCTCCGGCGAGTCCTGCGTCAGTCGCGACTGGCGGAACGGCTCGAAGATCGTGGCCACGTCCTCGGGCGGGATGCCGATGCCGGTGTCCTCGACCCGCAGGGCCACCGCGCCGTCCTCGCGCTGCCGCAGACCGACCGTGACCCGCCCGCCAGCGCGGGTGAACTTGATCGCGTTGGACAGCAGGTTGCTGACCATCTGCTTGAACGCCCGGGCATCGATCCACAGGTCCGGCGCGGCCTCGTCGATGTCGACCGAGAGCGTGAGGTCCCGCTGTTCGGCCCTCCGGCGCATCATGGTCAGGATCGCGGACATCGCCTCGTGGGGCGTCACCCGTGATTCCCGCAGGACGATGCGCCCGGACTCGACCTTCGCCATGTCGAGCACGTCGTCGATCAGCGACAGCAGATACTCGCCGCTGGCCCGGATATCGCGAACATACTCCTCATAGCGCTCGTGGCCGAGCGGCCCGAGAATCTTCTGCTGCATCAGTTCGGAAAAGCCGTTGATGGCGTTCAGCGGCGTGCGCAGCTCGTGGCTCATGCGGGCCAGGAACGCGGATTTCGCCTGGTTCGCGCTTTCGGCCTGCTCACGCGCGTCGCGCAGGTCCTGCTCCCGGGCGATCCGCTCGGACACGTCCTCCAGCACGGCGACGATGTGGGTCGGGCGGCCCGACTCGTCGCCGACCGGCGCGAGACCGACCTGGCACCAGAACGCCTCCCCGTGTTTCGTCAGCAGGCGCAACAGGCTGAACGACCGCTCGCCGGCAAGGTCGGCGTCGATCAGGCTGGCCATCATCGCCCCGAGATCGGGTGCCTCCTGACCATCCGCCTGCAGGAACCGGCAGGGGCGCCCCTCGACCTCCGCCTGTGTGTAGCCGGTCATCCGCTCGAACGCGGGGTTGCAGGAGACGATCGGCTGGTCCTGGTCGGCGCGGGTGATCAGGATCCCGTTGGTGGCGGCGTCCAGCGCCCGCGTGCGCAGGCGCAACATGTCCTCGATGCGCCGCTGTTCGGTGACATCGGTCGTGGTGCCCCGGAATCCCCGCAACACGCCGACATCATCGAACACCGGCAGGCCGTTCGTCAGCAGCCGCACGGACGCGCCCGCCTTGGTCCGCGCCCAGACGTCGAAGCCCTTGAAGGCCTCGCCGCTCCTGGCGGCCCCGCGCAACATGTCCTCGAAACGGTCCGCGTCGTCGGCGTCGATGAAATCCCGTGGCCGCAGCCCGAGAAGCTCCTGGGGCGTGTGCCCCATGGAGACCGCCACCCGGTCGGACACATAGGTGAACAGACCCTCGCGGTCGACCTCCCACACCCAGTCGGACATCGATTCGACGATATCGCGGAACCGTCGTTCCGAGGCGCGGAGGCGGTTTTCGAGATGCCGCCGTTCCGTGATGTCGTAGTTGACGCCGACCAGACGAACGGGCTGCCCGCTCTCATCGTGCACCACGTGGGCGAACGATTTCAGGTGCCGCTCCGAACCGTCCGGCCGGGGGACCCTGAAACTGGTCTCAAGCCGAGTCCCACGGGCGATGGCCGCCTCCGTATCCGCGACCGCCTGCTCGCGGTCATCCGGATGGACACGCCGCGCCCAGGCCTCGTAAGTGCTTTCTCCCTCTCCGGGACGGAGCCCATACAAAGGGAACATACGATCGTCCCACGTCTGGACCCGGGTCGACAGGTCCATATCCCAAACGCCGATGCCGGCCGAGTCGGCCGCGACATGAAAGCGTTCATTGAGTCGCTGGATCTCCTGGCGCGCCCGATACATCTCGGTCACGTCGCGGAACACCAGCACGACGCCCAGGATGGTCCCATCCCGCGCGCGGATCGGCGCCGCGCTGTCGGCGATCTGGAATCGGGACCCGTCGCGGCCGACGAGAAGGGTATCGTTGCCCAACTCCACGGCCTGCCCGCTGTCGAGCACCTGGCTGACCGGACTGGGAATCCGCAGCCCCGACCGCGCATCCTGGATGACGAACACATCGTCCAGCGGACGGCCGACGGCCTCGCCTTGCGGGTACGCGGTCAGGGCCTCCGCCACCGGATTCATCTGCACCAGCCGGCCCTGGGCATCGGTGCTGATCACGGCATCTCCGATGGACAAGAGGGTGGCGCGCAGGCGTTCCTCGCTGGCGGCAAGATCAGCCTCGTGCCGCACGACGTCCGTTTCGGCCCGCCGCAGGATCACCGACAGCATCAACACAAGCCCCGCCAGCACCAACCCGGTGACCGCCACGATCCCGACGACCCGCGACTGGAACGCGGCCACCGCCCGCGTGACATCCCGGGCCATGACGATCGCCCCAACGACCGCCCCGGCGGCATCCCGGTAGGGAACCACCCTTGCCTGCCACAGCGTCGTGCCGCCCTGGAACTGCACCAAGCCGTCGGGCGCGACGTCGGCGCCGGCCGTGGTGAGCGAGCGGAAGACGGGGTCCCAGGCGCCCGTGACGGCCTCGTCGGACGCAAAAATCAAGACATGGCTCGGGTAGCGATCCCACGCGGCGTCGCGCCCCAGCATGGCCATGCCGATTTCCCAGTCCTCCCGACGCAGCAGGGATTTGTCGATCAGGACCGCAAGCTCGACGCCGTCCACGCCGTGGGCGTGGTCCAGGGCCTCGTCGATCTCGCGGCCCAGTTCGACATAGCCGACCGTGACGTCACCCTCGGTCACCGGCCGTACGACCCGCAGCGTCAGGGTTCCCAGCGGCCCAAGCTCGACCCCGGACGCGACATCGCCGGTGCGGCGGGCCTCGCGCAGCGTGACCCGCGAGATCTCGTCGCCGTAGCGGTCCGGCTGGTGCAGACGCAGATGGGCCACGCCGTCCGGGCGATGGAAATAGAAGTGGGTGATGCCGTGGCGCGTTCGCAGGTCCTCGAACAACGGCAGGAACCGGTCGTACAGGGCCTGGCGGTTCAGCGCCCGCAGGGACCGCTGCAACTCCGGCAGCCGCACCAGGGACGCGCTCAGCATGTCCATGGCATCGGCCTGATACGCCACGGTGTCGGCCAGGTCGCCCAGCGTGTCCTGGAACGCGTGTTGGCTTTCGGTATCCAGGGCCTCCTTGCGGGCCGTGATCAGGACGGCGCCGAGCAACGCCACGAGCACGCCAAGCACGATCGCCAGCGGCGGCAGCAGACGCCGCCAAAGACGGTACCGTGTGGCGTGTGGCCGAGGCTGGGGTGTCGGGCTCTGTCCCGGCCTGTCCGCTGTCTGCCCGATGCTGCCTTCCCGCACGACGCGCGCCTCCGCACCGTCACGGCGCCTGTTCGCGCCCAACGACCCGTGTTCTGTGACACCGGCCGCGTCCCGACACGACTCTGTCGGCGCCTATGGCAGAATAGTACCAAAGCCCTTGTGGGGAAATATGCCTTTGGGATCAGGCCCGTCGGACCCCGTTCGGGTGGATCGGATCCTGGTTTACGCGTCCACCCGTGACGACGCGCGCCCGCAACGACGACTCACGGGCCTTCACGTCCATGATGGCATCATAGAAGTGGCCCCCCTAAGACGGACCACCCCAGCGACGGGTTGAGTTCTTCACGGGGTTCTGTACGGTCGCCCCACAGACCAGCCTCGCCCCGCCGACCGCACCGGAGAGTCCGCCATGGCCATCAGCGTCGTCGTTGTCCCCGTGACACCGTTCCAGCAGAACTGTTCCCTGATCTGGGACGATACGACCATGACCGGCGCCCTGATCGACCCCGGCGGCGACATCGACCGCGTGCTGTCCGTGGTGGCCGACAAGGGCGTGACCCTCGAAAAGATCCTTCTGACCCACGGCCACCTCGACCACATCGCCGGCGCCGGAACCCTGGCCGACCGCCTCGGCGTGCCCATCGAGGGACCGCACCGCGACGAGGCGTTCTGGATCGATCAACTGGACCAGCAGGCGCGCATGTTCGGCTGGCCGGAGACACCGGCCCCCGTGACGCCGACGCGGTGGCTGGAGGAGGGCGACACGGTAACAGTGGGCGGCCTGACGCTGGATGTGTACCTGTGCCCCGGCCATACCCCCGGCCACGTGGTGTTCGTGGAATCCCAGGCGCGCATCGCCTTCGTCGGCGACGTGCTGTTCGCCGGCTCGGTCGGGCGGACGGATTTTCCGAAGTCCGATCCCGACGCCCTGATCCGATCCATCATGAACACCCTCTTGCCTCTGGGCGACGACATCACCTTCGTCCCCGGCCACGGCCCCACCTCCACCTTCGGCCAAGAGCGGATGAGCAATCCGTTTTTGCGGTGAGGGCGCGGCGCCCGCGACCTTGACCCGCCCGCGGCCGCTCCCCATGGTGGGGGCGCGGCGCGATGCGGCGCCGTCACCCGCGTTGGGATATGCCCGTGCCCCCGGCCAAGCCAACCAAGCAAGCGCCCTTCCCCACCCGGGCGGAGGTGCTGGACTACATCCGCGACAACCCCGACCATGTGGGCAAGCGGGAGATTTCGCGCGCCTTCCAGTTGGACGCGGAACAGCGCCCGCAACTCCGCCAGATGCTCAAGCAACTGGAGGACGAGGGCCACATCCAGCGAGGCCGCAAGCGGCGGTTCGCGCCGCCGGGCACGCTGCCCGAGGTGACCGTCCTGACCATCCACGCCACCGACCAGGACGGCGAGTTGCTGGCCCGCCCGGACACCTGGGACACGGAGGACCTGGGGCCGCCGCCGCGCGTGCTGGTGCTGCAAATGAAGGGCCGCCACGCCACCGCCGTCGGCGTCGGCGACCGCGTGCTGGCGCGCCTGACCCGCGACGGCGAAACCAGCTACACCGCCAAGCCGATCAAGCGGCTGGCCTCCGCCCCCACCCGCCTGCTGGGGGTGCTGGCCGAGGGGCCGGACGGCTGGCGCCTGCGCCCCACCAACAAGCGCGACCGCAACGAATACCTTGTGCGCGGCGGTGACCGGAACGGCGCCGAGGCCGGCGAACTGGTCGAGGCGGAGGTGGTGCCAGGCCGCACCTATGGCCTGCGCATGGCCAAGGTCCTGGACCGCCTGGGGGACACCGCCAACCCGCGCGCCGTCAGCCTGATCTGCATCCACAGCCACGGCATTCCCACCGAGTGGCCGCCCGAAGCCGAGGATCAGGCGAAAACGGCCGGTCCCACCCCGCCCGACGGCCGCGAGGACCTTCGCGCCGTGCCCCTGGTGACCATCGACGGCGAGGACGCGCGCGACTTCGACGACGCGGTGTGGGCCGAGCCCGATCCCGAGCCGACCAACCGGGGCGGCTGGCACGCGATGGTGGCCATCGCCGACGTGGCTTGGTACGTGCGCCCGGGCGACGCGCTCGACGACGAGGCCATGCGGCGCGGCAACTCGGTCTATTTCCCCGACCGCGTGGTGCCCATGCTGCCGGAGGCGCTGTCCAACGGCTGGTGCTCGCTGCGCCCGCACGAGGACCGGGGCTGTCTGGCGGTCGAGATGTGGTTCGACGCCGACGGCAAGAAGCTGCGGCATCGGTTCCTGCGCGGGGTGATGCGCTCGGCGGCGCGGCTGACATATACGCAAGTTCAGATGGCCGTGGACGGCAGCCCGGACGACACCACCGGTCCGCTGGTCGAGCCGCTGTTGACCCCACTTTACGGCGTGTTCCAGGCGCTCGACGGCGCGCGCCGCAAGAGGGGCAGCCTGGATCTCGACCTGCCGGAACGGCGCGTGATCGTCGCCGAGGACGGCACCGTCGCCGACATCCAGCCGCGTCCGCGCTACGATAGCCACCGGCTGATCGAGGAACTGATGATCGCCGCCAACGTCTGCGCCGCCGAGGAACTGGAGCGGGTGCGCCAGCCCTGCCTGTACCGCATCCACGACGAGCCGTCGCAGGAGAAGCTGACGGCGCTGCGCGACTTCCTGCGCACCCTGGACATCAAGCTGGCGCCCGGGCAGGTCCTCACCCCGCAGCTGTTCAACCGCGTGCTGGAACACGCCCGCGACACCGAGCACGAGCACCTGGTGAACGAGGTGGTGCTGCGCGCCCAGGCGCAGGCGGAATACAATCCGGACAACATCGGCCATTTCGGGTTGGGGCTGCGGCGCTACGCGCATTTCACCTCGCCCATCCGGCGCTATGCCGACCTGATGGTGCACCGGGCGCTGATCCGGGGCCTTTCGCTGGGTGACGGCGGGCTGGCGGATGACCAGATCGATCAGTTCGCCCAGATCGGCGGCCACATCTCCTCGACCGAACGCCGCGCCGCCGCCGCCGAGCGCGACGCGGTGAATCGGTTCACCGTCGCCTTCCTGGCCAGCCGGGTGGGGGCGACCTTCACCGGCCGCGTGAACGGGGTGACCCGGGCCGGCCTGTTCGTCACCCTGAACGACACCGGCGCGGACGGCCTGATCCCCATCAGCACCCTGCCGGCGGATTTCTACTGGCACAACGAGGAGGCCCGCTGCCTGGAAGGGCGCGAGCACGGCCGCGTCTACCGCCTGGGCCAACCGGTCACCGTGCGCCTGCGCGAGGCCGACCCCATCGCCGGCGGCCTGCTGTTCGAGCTGCTGGAGGATGACGAGGACGCCGCCCCGTCGTCCGGCCCGGGCCGAGGCCGGCGGGGGCGCCCCCCGGCGGTGCGGCGGGGTCCCGGGAAACGCGCTGGCGGACGGCGGTAGGGCGAATGGCGGCCGTTCCAGACGCCCGTCACGGCGCAATCAGGGTGATGGACGGAAAGTATGTCCTGTACCGGCGGGCATCCCGTGTCAGGAGCGGCCGGTTCAGAACGGCGGCATGGGCGCCAATAAAAAAGTCCGGAAGCACACTGGTTCGCGCGCCCCCTTTGGAACGATAGGCCCGGAAAGCCTTGCCAGCCAGGAACAGCGCCGGACGGGGAATGTCCTCCATGCCAATCCCGATGTCCGCAAGGACAGCATCAAGCGCTTCGATCCGCTCATATCCAACAGATACTTCGGCGTAGACGACGGGATTGATGGCCAAAGGGCCAGCCACGGCGGCGGCATCAAGGTGGTGGATGGACCATTCGGCCCAGACCGGATCGTCGGTGGCAACATCAAGCAGGACGTTGGTATCGACCAGCGTCACCCCGCGCTGTCCTCGTTTCGCATCAGGGCCATGATCTGGTCGGTGGTCAGCCCGGCCGTCGCCGTGCCGCGCAACCGCTCGAACCGGCTCGGCCGAACCGGCCCCTGATCCGCCTTGCGCAGAACGATGCCGCCGTCCGGCGCGACCTCGAACTCGACCGCGCTGCCCGGACCGATGCCGAGACGGTCGCGCACCGGCTTGGGAATCGTCACTTGACCCTTGCTGGTCACCAGTGTCGCCATGGCTGCCTCGGGAATGCGTTTGACACGGATGATCTCACGATACGCGTCCTGTCCCCAATTGCCCACCCCATGTGATGCTCCGATTCGTCGTGGTCGATCCGGCTCCGCCCCTGCCACCGTCCCCTGTAGTGATTTCCTAACCCTTTTCCCGTACAGTGCGGATCAGGCTCACATCGGCGCGGGCGGCGGCCCGGGATCCGAGTGGTCCGGCCCTCTCCCCTCGACAGAATGAAGCCGTGTCGTCGATGAGTCGTCTTGCTCGCCCCGTGTCCTGGCTCCTGGTGCTGGTCGGCCTGATCCTGGCCGGCCTGTTCCTGGCCGCCTGCGCGCCGCCGCGCGCGCTGCCGCCGACGCCGGGATCGCCGAGTACGGACGCCCGCCCGATCCCCCCGGAGCCGTTCACCCGCGAACAGGCCCAGCGCCTGTTCACCCACGGCTATGTCGCCGTGTCCAGCCGCTACATCGAACCCGTGGACATGGCCACCTTCGTGAGCGCCGGCCTGCACGGGCTCACCCGGATCGACCCGGCGCTGGACTTCGGCATCCGCGACGGCGTGCTCGCCCTGTCGCGGGACGACCAGCCCGTGGCCGCGTTGCCGACCCCGGCCGACGGACGCGGCAGCGACTGGGCGCGGCTGAGCATCGACGCCATCCAGGCGGCGCGGGCGGTCTCCCCGCCGCTGGCGGCGGCGGATGCCGAGGCGGTGTACGACGCCCTGTTCGATGCCGCGCTGGCCAGCCTGGACCCCTTCTCGCGCTATGCCGGTGCCGAGGAAGCGCGCCTGAACCGGGGTACCCGCAACGGGTTCGGCGGCATCGGCATTCTGTTCGAGATCGACGAGACCGACGCCGTGATGGTGCGCGAGGTGGTGGCCGACGGCCCCGCCGACCGCGCCGGCCTGAAGGCGGGCGACCGGATCGTGGCCGTCGAGGACGTCCCGTTCACCCGGCCGACCAACCAGACGGTGCGCGCGCTGTTGCGCGGCCCCGTGGGCGTGCCGGTGCGGCTGACCATCCGGCGGGACTCGCTGGTCGAGGTGACCGTCGAGCGCGGCCTGATCGTCATGCCGACGGTCGAGTTGGTCCGCCAGGACGGGATCGCGGTGCTGCGCCTCAGCAGTTTCAACCAGGCCACCGCCGAGGCCGTCGCCGACGCCGTGCGCGAGGCGCGCCATTGGGGCGACACGCGCGGCCTGATCATCGACATGCGCGGCAATCCGGGCGGCCTGTTGGACCAGTCGGTCACCGTCGCCGACCTGTTCCTGGACGAAGGGACCATCGTCTCGACGCGCGGCCGCCATCCGGAGGCGCGACAGTACTACAGCGCCACGCGCGGCGACATCGCCGGTGGCCTGCCGATCGTCGTCCTCATGGACGGCGAGTCCGCCTCGGCGGCCGAGATCGTCGCCGCCGCCCTGCAGGACGGTGGCCGGGCCGTGGTCATCGGCACCACCAGCTACGGCAAGGGCACGGTGCAGACGGTTGTCCAGTTGCCCAACGGCGGCGAGATCACACTCACCTGGTCTCGGTTTCACAGTCCGTCCGGGTATGTCCTGCACGGGCTGGGCGTGCCCCCCGTGGCCTGCACCAGCGGCCGCGCCCGGCGCACGGAGCCGGCGATGGTCGAGCGCGTGCTGGCCGATGTGCGCGGCCACGCCGACACCATCGCCCGACGGCTGTCGTCATGGCGCCACACCGCCTTCGAGGACACCGAGCGCCGCCTTCGCCTGCGGGCGTTGTGCCCGGCCGAGCACCATGAGCCGGACGGCCTGGACGAGGTCGTGGCGCGGCGGCTGATTCGCGATCCGGGTCTGTACGCCCGGGCCATCGGCCTGGTGGGGGCGAATGCCGCCTATCGCTGAGCATTTGGTGGACACATCCTTGACATCGGCCGCGTTCGGCGTATGGTGCGCGGCTCTTCCTCGACCCATTACGCAAGCGGGATCCGACCCATGGCAAAGCCGGCAACCATCCAGGTCAAGCTCCAGAGCACGGCGGGCACGGGCTACTTCTATGTGGCCAAGAAGAACCCGCGTAAGACCACCGAAAAGCTTGAGTTCCGCAAATACGATCCGAAGGCGCGCAAGCACGTCGTCTTCAAGGAAACCAAGCTGAAATAGCCGTTCAGGGGCTCGGCCCCTCATACCGGGCGACCGAAGTCATGCCTCCTCCCCATTCGCCGGGCGCGGTGCCGACGCGGGAGATCCCTCGGCTCGC
>NZ_CAKZOT010000059.1 GCF_937138205.1 uncultured Rhodospira sp.
CGTGCCGGGTTGACGGATCACGACGGGCTTGGCCTGTTGCCTCTCCACGCGTGTCTCGGGAGATCGCCGTCCATGGCGCCGCCGCCGCTTCTGACCCTGCAAGACATCACCCTCGGCTTCGGGGGACCGCCCCTGTTCGATGGCTTGTCCCTGACCATCGGCCGGGACGAACGCCTGTGTCTGGTGGGCCGCAACGGCTCCGGCAAGTCGACCCTGCTGAAGGTGATCGCCGGGCTGGTGGAACCGGACGCCGGCACGCGGGCGCTGCAACCCGATGTGGCGGTGGCCTATTTGCCGCAGGAACCGGACCTGAGCGGGTTCGCCTCGGCGCTGGACTGTGTGACGGCGGCGTTGCCGCCGGCCCACGCAGGCGAGGCGCACCGGGCGGAAATCCTGCTGGACGCGTTGCGTCTGCCCTATGACCGGGCGCCGGCGACCCTGTCGGGCGGCGAGACGCGGCGGCTGGCGCTGGCGCGGGCGCTGGTCGGGGAGCCGGACATCCTGCTGCTGGACGAGCCGACCAACCACCTCGACCTGCCGACCATCGCCTGGCTGGAGGACGCCGTGGCGGCGTTCCGGGGGGCGGTGGTGACCATCAGCCACGACCGCGCCTTCCTGCGGCGCCTGACCCACGCCACGCTGTGGCTCGACCGGGGCCGGCTGCGCCGACTGGAGGAGGGCTTCGCCGCCTTCGACGCCTGGGCCGACACCATCGTCGCCCAGGAAGAGGCCGAGTGGGCCAAGCAGGACAAGCTGATCGCCCAGGAGACCGTGTGGTCGCGCCAGGGCATTTCGGCGCGGCGCAAGCGCAACCAGGGCCGTCTGCGCCGCCTGTATGCGCTGCGCGAGGAGCGTGCGCAGCGACTCCAGCGCGCCGGCGGCGTCAAGCTGGAGGCGGAGGCGGGCGAGACCTCGGGCAAGCTGGTGATCGAGGCCGAGGGCATCGCCAAGGGGTTCGAGGGCCGGGCGGTGGTCAAGCCGTTCTCGATCCGCATTCTGCGCGGCGACCGCGTGGGCATCGTCGGCCCCAACGGTGCCGGCAAGACCACACTGCTCCGGCTGCTGACCGGCGCGCTGGAGCCGGATACGGGGCATGTGCGGTTGGGCACGAACCTCACGCCGACGACTCTCGACCAGCATCGGTCCCTGCTCGACGGCGACAAGACCGTGTGGGACCTGCTGGCCGACACCGGCGCCGACCGCATCAACGTGCGCGGGGAGTCCCGCCACGTGGTGAGCTATCTGCGCGACTTCCTGTTCGACGACCGGCAGGCGCGCAGTCCGTTGAACAGCCTGTCCGGCGGCGAGCGCAACCGGCTGGTGCTGGCCAAGGCGCTGGCCAAGCCGACCAACCTGCTGATCCTGGACGAGCCGACCAACGACCTGGACATGGAGACGCTCGACCTGCTGGAGGAGATGCTGGCCGACTTCGACGGCACCCTCCTGCTGGTCAGCCACGACCGCGATTTCCTGGATCGCGTGGTGACGTCGACGATCGTGCTGCCGGGGGACGGTCGGGCGGTGGAGTACGCCGGCGGCTTCTCCGACGCGCTGGCCCAGGCGGGCGGCGCGATGGCGGCGTTGTTTCCGGGGATGCTGGGGGCGGCGCCGGCGGCGGGCGGGAACACGGGGCCGCCAAAGCCCAAGGCGACGCCGACGCCCTCCGAGAAGCCGAAACCGCGCTCGGCCAAACTCTCCTACAAGCAGCAACGCGCCCTGGAGCAGTTGCCGGGCCGGATCGACTCCTTGCACGCCGAGGTCGCCCGTCTGGAAAACGACCTGGCCGATTCGGGGCTGTTCAGCCGCGACCCGGACGGGTTCCAGGCCCGCACCGACCGTCTGGAGGCCGCGCGGGCCGAGCTGTCGGCGGCCGAGGATGAGTACCTGGACCTGGAGATCCTGCGGGAAAGCCTGGAAGGGTAGGGCCGCTTTCTGTCTCTCTCTCACCGCCCCGATCGTCCGACTCCTCCCCCATTTATGGGGGAGGTGGGGGAGGGGGTTCAGGCGGAAAACAGCGGCCTTGGATGTGTCTGACTCAGATCGCTCACCGCCCCAGGAAGCGGCGGCGGCGCGACGGCGCGGCGTCGTTAGCCGACGCCGACTCGCCGTCGGCGAGGGCGGGCGCCGGTGTCTCGGCCGGGCGCGCGGCGAACGCCGAGGTGCCGGGCGGCACGTCGGTGTCCGGCGTGGCGGGCCGGGAGGCCGTCAGGACCTCGCCCGGTGTGATGCGCTGGCCCGATGGGTTGGTGTAGGCATCGTTCAAGCGCTGCACCAGTTCCATGCCGGTCTCACGCAGGCGGTCCAGGCGGCGCATGGTGCCGCCGCCGCTGCCGACCGGATGGCGCCGGTAGACCCGTGTCCAGAGCCCGGTGTTGCGGCGGAAGGCGTCGCGCACGCGGAGGTTCATGGTGCCGGCGGTTTCCGGCACCGTCGGCGTGATGCGCGCGGCCATGCTCGCCCGGGCCATCTGGTGCCCGACCTGGAACACCGCCCAAAGGCCGACGGCGGCGGCGATGATCCGGGCTGCGACCGCGCCGGCATCCTGACCCGTCCCGTTCAGCGTCGCGCCGAGCCATGCCAGCGCGCCCTCGAACCAACCCGGAGCGTTCGGGGCGGTTTCGGCGGCGGCGTCCGCCGGCGTGCCGGTCACCCAACTCAGCGCCCCGGCCGGCCCGCCCTGGACCAGGAGAACGATGCCGGCACCGAACGCCGCCAGGACCAACGCGCCCCAGGCGATATCCACGGCCAGAACCCGCTTGCGCCAGCGCGACAGGTGGCGGGCCAGTTCGGGCAGGACCTCGCCGTCCAGTTCGTTGATGACCGTTTCCAGCATCGCCACCACCCGGTACGAGCGGCCGACGCCGACCTCGGCAATGCGGCCGTGGATTTCGCGCAGGTCGTGGTCCCGCTTGGCTTCGTAGCGGGCCTTGAGAGCCGGATTGTCGATCTCCACGGCGGCGTCGGGGTTGTAGATGGCGTAGAAGCGTCCGGTGACCAGGCCGGCCTGGGCGATGGCGCGCTGCCAGGCGCCGACCACATCGGCGGCGTTGTCTTCCCGCGCTGTCGTGTCGATCTGGTTGAGGATATAGAGAAACTTGGTCGGATCGGCGCGCCGCACCGTCTTCGACACTAGGTGCTGCAGCGTGTCCTGCATGGCCCCCGGCTCCGGGTGGCGGGCGTCGAAGAAGATCAGCACCAAGTCCGACAAGTCGATGATGTGGTCGGTGATGCGCAGGGTGGAGCGGCGCTGGTCGTCGGAGTCGAACCCGGGGCTGTCGATCATGATCACGCCCCACGAGCGCGGACTGGAGACCGTTTTCAGTTGCAGGTAGGCGTCGATCCGCTTGCCCTCGCCGGGGGCCACCTTCTCGATCTCGTCGCTCATGCGGAAGAACGGAAAGCGCGGGTCAGCGTTTAGTGCCGTGCCCGGCAGGGTGCGCGGCTGCGCCGACTTGCCGTGGCAGATGACGGTGAACTTGTCGTCGACGGCTTGGTTCCCGGTGTTCTGAAGAGGCACGCCGAGATAGCTGTTGATGAACGAGGATTTCCCGGCGGAGAAGGTGCCGAGCACGCTGATCATCGGCCACCAGGCGATGCGCGTGGCCAGGGAGTCCGATCGGTCCAGCAATCCCATCCGGTACAACATGTGGTCGACACGCCGGAACAGGGGCAGCAGCTCGACGAGGTCCGGCTGTTCCTTGCGCAAGTGCGCGTCCAGGGTCTTGAGGCGTTGGCGCAGGGATGTCCGAGGTCTCATGGGCGTCATTCGCGCTGTTTGGTCGCCGGGTGGCGGAGTGTGGAGGGGGGAGTGTAGGGTCCGGCCGCGCGCCTGTCCAACACCGTGGCCGCCAATGGCCGCATGGCCGCAAAGGTTTCAGGTATCCGAAGACTTGCGTCTCTCGCGGCACTTGCGCATTCTGGTCCCGGTCCTCACCCCGCGACTGGCGGGCCGTGGGACGAATTCTGGGGGGCAGGCGGAAGGGGCATCCATGGGATCGGCGCCTTTTGTAGGGCAACGTGGTCAGGGGGGAGAGTCGGCCGGCCGCTGGACGGTCGAGGCCGAGCCGAATGAGACCGTGGAGACGCCGGACACGATGAGTCGCGAGGATACCGCGACCACCGAACCGTGGACGGTTCTCGTGGTTGGCCGTGACGCCGACGTTCATGTGGCCTTGGACCGCATTTTCGAGGGCGCCACCTACGCCGGCCGGCCCATCCGGATTCTGCACGGCCACTCGGTTCTCGAAGCCGAATCCGTGCTGCGCGCCGAATCCGACATTTCCGTGATCCTGCTGGACACGGAGATGGAGACCGAGGACACCGGCCTGCGGCTGGTCCGCACCATCCGCGAGGCCTTGTGCATCCTGGATACCCGGATCGTTCTGCGCACCGGAGCCCCCGGCGACGCGCCCGACGCGGACATCGTCCTGCGCTACGATATCAATGACTACCGTGCGCGCACGGAGTTGACGGAGGCCCGCCTGTTCAGCGCCGTCGTGGCCGCCTTGCGGTCCTACGATCGCTTGCGGACGATCGCCAATCAGCGTGACGAACTCGGCCGCATGAACCTGACGCTGGAACAGCGGATCGCCGAGCGGACGCAAGAGTTGCTGGACAGCGAGACACGCTTGCGGTCCATCCTGGACACCTCGGTGATGCCGATCTTCATCACCGCCGTTGCCACGGGGCAGGTGCTCTACGCGAACAGGAGCGCCAACCATCTCCTGGGCCTGGTCGAAACGCGGCGCGACCACGGGATCTGGCATCGGCCGGCGGATCGCCGCCGGATCCTTGATGGCGTGGCCCGCCACACGCAGGTGCATGACATCGAGGCCCAGATGATCGCCGTCGACGGTCATCGCTTCTGGGCGCTGATCGCGGCCATCGGTACGACGTTCGATGGCGAGCCGTGCGTGCTGACGTCGTTCAGCGACATCTCCAGCCGCAAGGCCATGGAGGAGGAACTCAAGCAACTGGCGGCGACGGACGCGCTTACCGGCATCGGCAACCGGCGCCAGCTCATGGAGTTGGGCGACCGGGAGATGCGCCGGGCGCGTCGGTACAGCAATTCCCTGTCGATCATGCTGCTCGACATCGACCACTTCAAGCGGATCAACGACGAGCACGGCCATGCGATCGGCGACGTCACGCTGAAAGCGATGGTTCAGTGTTGTCTTCAGCAGTTGCGCGAGATTGACATCATATGCCGGCTGGGCGGCGAGGAGTTCGTCGTGCTCATGCCCGAGACGCCGGTCGAGGCGGCCGCGACGGCCGCCGAGCGGTTGCGCCTGGCCGTCGCGGACGTGAAAGTCCCCGCGGCCAACGACCAGACGGTGGCGTTCACCGTCAGCATCGGCTTGACGGCACCCCGTGCGGATGACAAGACCCTCGGCGACGTGTTGATGCGCGCCGACGAGGCGCTGTACGCGGCGAAGCATTCGGGTCGCAACCGGGTCGTGACGGTGACGTGACGGGGGGGATACCGGGCGCTCCTGTTCGCCTTTTCACCAATCGGCGCGGTCGGCGCGCCGAAGCAAGACGAGTGCGCATGTCGGCCCTGATGGCCTCTCCAAGTGAGTCGATGACGGTTGACGAGGCGATGCGGCGTCCGATCGGTCCCGGCCGCCTGCGCGAGACGGTCACCGATATGGCGGCGCGGACGCCGCCGGACGATCCGCCCGCGCCGCTTCCCACAGGCGTCAGCGTGGCGCGGCACGCCGGGACCCTGACGTGGGCGACCTTCGCGCCATTGTTTCACGCCGTTGGGGCTCCATGGCTGTGGCGGGATCGGTTGACCCGCTCGCCGGCCGAGCAGGAGGCGCATCTGGCCGATCCCGGTGTCGTCGTCCATGTGCTGCACGACGGGGTGGGGGCGGCCCTCGGGTTCTGCGAGATGGACTGCCGCGACGCGGCGGCCGGCTTCCGCGTGCTGTACTTCGGCCTGGTGCCGGACGCCATCGGCGGTGGCCTGGGGCGGGCGTTGTTCGCGCGCGCCCTGGCCGACGCCTGGCACATGGGACCGGTGTGCATCCGACTCGATACCTGCACGCACGATCATCCCCGGGCGGTCGACTTCTACCGGCGCTTCGGGTTTTCCGTCACCGGGCGGCGTGTGGTGGAAGCCGACGACCCGCGCCTGACCGGCCTGCTGCCGCGCGACGCGGCGGCGCACGTCCCGCTGGCGCCCCTGGTCGAACGGCCGCCGGCCCTGCGCACCGATGCGGGGTAGGGCACTGGATTTCGCACCGGTCAGGCGATGATGTCCGGGGTCAACCGCGCCTGCAGCCGCGAGATCTCGTCCTTCAGGGAGAGCTTGCGCTTTTTCAGACGCTGGAGCTGCACCATGTCGTACGGCGCGGCTTCCATCAGCCGGGAGATGACCTCGTCGAGGTCCCGGTGTTCCACAATCAGCCCTTGCAGCTTTTGGCGGAGGGCATTGGTTTCTTCATCGTCGATCATGTGTGGCCGAACGTGGACATGCTGCGTAAAAGAGGAACATAGGCGTAAATGAACATACACGTCTTGCGTCGCGGCGCGAGACGGGGCATGTCCTGCCGTGATCAGAGGGGACGGTGGATCGGCGTGCACCGCGTCCCAACCGTCCGAACCGGCCCACCGTAACAGAATTCCCGTGACCGCGACACGTTTGATGGTCTCCCCTAAAGACAGGGGTGCGCCGCGCGGCAGCACGGACAGGACCCAATCCGAGCGCCGGAACACCCGGGGCCAAGCCCGGCCGGCGCTCCCACCCACGCAAGGGCTTGCGAGAGCGGAGGAAACACATGGGGAAGGTTCGACGTCTTGGTGTGCTGACAAGCGGCGGCGACTGCGCCGGCCTGAATGCCGTGATTCGCGCGGTGACCTATCGGGCGGTGCGCACCTACGGCTGGAAGGTGTTCGGCATCATCGACGGGTCGATGGGGCTGATGGAACGGCCGCTGCGCTACCGGGAACTGGACCTTGACATGTTCTCGGGCACCATGCTGCGCGAGGGCGGCACATTCCTCGGCACCGTCAATCGCGGCGATCCGTTCAACTTTCCCATGCCCGACGGCACGACCAAGGACCGCTCGCTCGATTTCGTGGACGGGTTCAACAAGCTGCAGCTGGACGCCCTGATCGTCATCGGTGGCGACGGGTCCATGAAGATCTTGTCGCAGTTGTGCGCCGTGGGTGGCATCGGCATGGTGGGCGTGCCGAAGACCATCGACAACGATGTCCACGGAACCGACTTCGCGGTCGGCTTCACCACCGCCGTCAATGTGGTGACGGAGGCGCTCGACCGTCTGCAACCGACCGCCGCCAGCCACCACCGGGTGATGATCCTGGAGGTCATGGGCCGCGACGCCGGGCACATCGCCATCAACGCCGCCATCTCCGGCGGTGCCGACGTGGCGTTGATCCCGGAACTGCCGTACCGGCTCGACAGCATTGCCAGCAAGATCGCGGATGTGATCCGCGAGGGGCGGAACCATGCCTTGATGGTGGTGGCCGAGGGCTGCAAGACCGAGGACGGGCAGATGGCGACCAAGGCCCAGTCGCATGGGCAGATGCGATATGGCGGGATCGGCCAGTACCTGTCGGATAACATTGCAAGGATGACGGACCTGGAGACCCGGGTCACCACGCTGGGCCACGTCCAGCGTGGTGGCACGCCGTCGACGCGCGACCGACTGCTGGCGTCGGCGTTCGGCGTGCACGCGGTGGACATGGTGGCCGAGGGTCGGGTGAACCGCATGGCGGCGTGGCACGAACGCGGCGTCGTCGACGTGCCGCTGGAAGAGGTGTGCATCGGCCCGCGCTCGCTGGACCCGGATGGCACCCTGATCAAGGTGGCGCGCGGCCTGGGCATCTACGTCGGGGAGGAGCCCGCGTGAGGCGAGGCCGATCGGCGGGGCGGTGTCCGTGTCTCCGTCGCTGATGGTGGCGGTCGCCGCTGGCGGGGCCGTCGGCGCGGTGGCGCGCTACATGGTCACGTCGGCGGTGCCGCGCCTGCTTGGCCACGGCTTCCCATGGGGGACCCTGGTGGTCAATGTGGTGGGCTCCCTGCTGATGGGCCTGCTGATCGATATTCTCGCCCGGCGCTGGTCGGCGCCGGTCGAGGCGCGGGTGTTCCTGGTCACCGGGTGCCTGGGGGCGTTCACCACGTTCTCCACCTTCTCGCTGGACGTGGTCACGCTGTACGAGCGGGGCGCGCTGCTGCCGGCGGCGCTGTACGTGGTGGGGTCGGTGGTGGCCGGTGTGGCGGCGCTGTTCGCCGGCCTGTGGCTGGGCCGGGCGCTCGTGTAGAATGGATGACCTGATGAGTGGCGTGCAGAACATCGCGGTGGGGCCGGACGAGGCCGATCAGCGCCTGGACCGCTGGTTCCGGCGGCGTTTTCCGGACCTGTCGCACGGCCGGCTGGAGAAGCTGCTGCGCACCGGGCAGGTGCGGGTGGATGGCGGCCGGGCGAAGGCCAACACGCGGCTGTGCACCGGGCAGACCGTCCGCGTGCCGCCGCTCGACCCGGTGGCGTCGGACCGCCCGGCGCCGGCGCGGCCGAAACCGGCCTTGCGGGTCAGCGACAGCGCGCTGAAGGATCTGCGGGCGGCCATCCTGCACCAGGACGATTGGCTGATCGCAATCAATAAGCCGGCCGGATTGGCGACGCAGGGCGGCACCGGCCTGACGCACCATCTCGATGCCATGCTGGACGGCCTGAAGCGCCATCCGGGCGAAGAGCGTCCCCGTCTGGTGCATCGCCTGGACAAGGACACGTCGGGGGTTCTGCTGTTGGCGCGGTCGGCCGCCGCCGCGCGCGCGCTCACCCAGGCGTTCCGCGACCGGGCGACGCGCAAGGTCTACTGGGCGCTGGTGGCCGGTGTGCCAAAACCGCGCGCCGGGACCATCCGCGCCGCGCTGGCCAAGGAGGGCGGCGCCAAGGGGGAGCGCATGGTGTGGACCGAGGACGACGGCAAGCCGGCGGTCACGGACTATCAGGTTGTGGACGACGCCGGCCCGGTGAGCTGGCTGTGGATGGAACCGCGCACCGGCCGCACCCACCAATTGCGCGCCCACGCCGTGGTGCTGGGCACGCCGATCCTGGGCGATGGGAAGTATGGCGGCCAGGGAGCCTTCGTGGGCGGGATCGAGGTGGCCAGACGGATGCACCTGCACGCCCGCCTGCTGGCGCTGCCGCATCCGGCCGGCGGGCGGCTGGTGATCGAGGCCCCCCTGCCGCCGCACATGGCCGAGGCGTTTCGGTCGTTCGGGTTCCAGGCGAACGACGCGCCGGCGTTGGAGGAGCTTCCGTGAAGAGGTCAGTGTCCGTTGGTGTCGTTCTGGCCGCGCTGTGGGCGCACCCCGCGCTGGCCCTGGACGACACGGCCGTCAATCGACGCCTTGAGGCCGAACGCTATGAGCGCGTCGTGCCGACGGTGGAGGTGCTGGAGACCAGTGTCATCCGCGTTGCTCGAATGCTGCCGGCCGAGCACCGCCAGCCGTTCATCGACTATGCCCTGCTGCACATCGACCGCGAGCGCATCCGCGCGACCGTGCTGTCGGCGCTCACCGAGACCTTCACCGCCAACGAACTGCGGGCCATGGCCAACTTCTTCGGCTCACCCCTCGGCCAGTCGGTGGCGTCCAAGATGGGCACCTACACCGATCGGGTTATGCCGGGGGTGATGATGACCGTGCGCGCGGCGGCGACCCGCTACGCCCGCGACCAGGGGGCCGAATGATGGCTTCACCCAATGCGGCTCCACTTCGCCTCGTCGTGTTCGATGTGGACGGAACCCTGGTCGACAGCCAGCACAACATCATCGCCGCCATGCGCATGGCCTGCGAGGCGGTGGGCGTGACGGTCCCGCCGGACCACGCGACGCGGGCCGTCATCGGCTTGTCGTTGGGCGAGGCGGTGGCGTTGGTGACGCCGGAGGCCTCTGAGGCCGACCGGGACCGCGTGGTCGCCGCGTACAAGGCGGCGTTCTTTGCCTTGCGCTCCCGCGCGGACCACGACGAACCCCTGTTTCCAGGTGTACACGCGGTGCTCGATGCGCTGGAGGCGGACGGGTGCGTGCTGGGGCTGGCCACCGGCAAGTCACACCGGGGCGTGGCGGCGGTGATCGAGCGCCATGGCCTGGAGGGGCGCTTCGTGACCGTGCGGACGGCCGACGATGGCCCCGGCAAGCCGCACCCGGCCATGCTGCGCGGGGCCATGGACGACGTCGGCGCCCAGCCCGCCGACACGGTCATGGTGGGCGATACGGCGTTCGACATGGAAATGGCGCTCGCCGCCGGAACCGATGCCCTGGGGGTCGCCTGGGGCTACCACGACAGTAAGGCGTTGACGGCGGCGGGAGCGCGGCTGGTGCTGCCGGCGTTCGAGGCGCTGCCGGGCAGCCTGCGGTGGATTGGGACCGGACACGGTGCTTTGGCGTAGGCCCCGCTTCCGCCCAAGGAAGGCCACATTTTCGTCCTGTCCTGGGTGAACCGGGGCGTGGTTCTCACGCGCTGCCTGCGCTGGTCTGCCGGACCAGATCTCCCCACTCGGGCATGAGGGGTCGGTGCCATGAAACTTTCCACCATCCTTTGGGTGATCGTCGGTCTCCTGGTCCTTGTGGTGGCCGGGGCGGGTGTCTTCCTGGCGACGCTTGACGTCAACCAGTATCGCCCCCGGATCGCGGCGTTGCTCGCCGACAACACCGGACGGGCCGTGTCGCTCGATGGCGAAATGGATCTGGCGCTGGGCCTGACACCGGCCCTGACGGTCGAGGACGTCAGTATCGGCAACACCGGCTGGGCGACGGATCCGGACATGGTCTCGGTCGGCCGCCTGGAGGCGCAGGTCGCGCTGCTGCCGCTGTTCTCGGGGCAGGTCCAGGTGGTGCGGCTGGTGCTGGTGGATCCGGTCGTCTCATTGGAGACCGATGCCGAGGGCGCCGGCAACTGGGTGTTCGGTGACGGCGCGGCGCCGGCGGATCCGCCCGCCGAGCCCGCGCCGGCCGGGGATGACGACGGCGGCGCCGGGGCGATGCAGCTCGAGATCCAGGAGGTGCGGCTGGAAAACGGGTCCCTGATCTACCGGGATGGGGTCACGGGCCAGACGATTCGCGTCGCGCTGGAACGGGTCTCCCTGACCGGATCGGGGTTCGACGATCCCCTTAACCTTGATATCGCGGGAGCCTACAACGATGCGGATTTCACTCTGTCGGGGTCGGTCGGGCCTCTGACGGCCCTGACGGCGCCCGGAGCCGCGCCCTGGCCGCTCGATCTGACCGCCAACGCCGGCGGCGCCACGGTGACCGTCGCCGGCAGCATCGACGATCCGGCGGCGGCCAAGGGCATCAATCTGACCATTTCCGCCAACGGCGGGCAGATCAGTGACCTGGGCGCGCTCGCCAAGGCCGTGGGGCAGAACGTGCAGGTTCCGGCGCTGGGGCCGTTCGCCGTCACCGCGACGGTGTCGGGCTCGCCCGAGATGCTTGTGGTGTCGGGTCTGGAGGCCGAAGTCGGCGCCCCCGAACAGCTCCATGCCACGGTCACGGGCAACATCGCCAACGCCATGGCGGCGTCGGGGCTGGACCTTGACGTTGCGCTGAACGCGCCCGATCCCGCGCGACTGAAGGACTTCGGCGTGGACGTGCCGGTCCCGATCGTGGCCAGTGCCTCGGTCAGCGACATTGACGGGGGGTATGCGCTCGACGCCATCGAGGCGTCGCTGGGGCGCAGCCGCCTGATGGGTGACATCGACGCCGTGCTGAGCGGACCGCGACCGGCGGTCAAAGGCACGCTGAATGCGCCCCTGCTGGACCTGGATGAGTTGGCCGGTGGCCAGGGGGGCTCGGCCGGCGGAGACGCGACAGGGACGCCGGACGCCGCGTCGGGAGGCGGCGGCACCGTGATCCCCGATACGCCGCTGCCGCTTGATGCGCTGAGGATGGCCGACGCCGCCCTGACGATCACGGCCGACCAGGTGATCCTGCCGGGCGGCGCCGACATGGCGGATGTGACCCTTGGCGTGAACCTGGCGGACGGGGCGTTGACGGTCGATCCGCTCCAGGCCGCCCTGGCCGGCGGAACGATCGGCGGTGCGGTTTCCGTCACGCCGGTGGGCGAGGGGGCCGCGTCGGTCGATGTCGCCCTGACGGGCGATCAGGTCGCCCTGGGCGAGGTGGCCAAGACGTTCGGTGGCTCCGATGCCCTGCAGGGCGGGCCGACCACCCTGCGCGTGGATCTGAGCGGGCGGGGCGCGACGCCGCACGCCATCGCCGGTTCGCTGAACGGGTCGATCCTGGTGCACACGGTCGATGGGCGCATCAACAACAACGCCGTCAACTGGGCCGGCGGTGACGTGTTCACGCAGCTTGGTGATCTGGTGAACCCCTTCAACGAGCGCGAGCCGACGACGCCGATCCAGTGCCTCGTGTTCTCGATGACGGCGCGGGACGGCGTTCTGTCCAACGACCACGGCCTCGCCCTGGAGACGGACAAGATGGTGGTCGGCGGCGGCGGCGCGTTCGACCTGGGCGCCGAGCGCCTGAACCTGAAGATCGCGCCGCGCCCGCGTCCGGGCATTGGCCTGGAAACCGGGTTCGGCAAGATTGTCGAGTTGTTCGCGGTGACCGGACCGTTCGCCAACCCGTCGCTGGAACTGGACGCGGAGAAGGCCGTCGCCACCGGCCTGCGGACGGCGGCCAGCGCCGCCGGGGCCGTGGCCACGGGCGGGCTATCCTTGCTGGGCGAGAACCTGGCCGGCAATCTGCTGGGCGCCGGCGAGGACGGCGAGATGGAGCCGTGTCTGGTGGCGCTGGGCGAGAAGGACCCGGGCGAGATCAGCGACCAGCCGGCTGAGGCCGCGACCGATGGCTCTGGTGGGGGCGCGATTCAGCAGCAACTTGAAGGCGTGACCGAGGGCCTGTCCGACGGAGCCGGGGACGCGGTCAACGACGCCATCGGCAACATTCTTGGCGGTGGTGGCGGCGGCGGCGGTTCGGGCGGGTCCACCGATGCGGCACCCGAAGGGGCGCAGGAGCAGCCGTCCCAGCCGCAGGGCAATGTGGGCGATGCGATCCGCGAGGGGCTCGGCGGCCTGCTCGGCAACTGACGTCGGCGAGCGTTCTGGAGTGGGGACCTATCGTCTTCACACGTCTCTGCCAGCGTTCGCGGGAGCTGACAGAGCGGCGCAAGACCCCTCCCCAACCCTCCCCGTAAACGGGGAGGGCGTCCGGCCGGTGACCGCTTCTCGGACTCCTCCCCCATTTATGGGGGAGGCCGGGAGGGGGTTCAGGCGGAAAACAGCGGCTTTGGATTCGTGTGGATCAGAGAGGGGTGGGGTCTGGTCAAGACGGCGGCGTGTTCGGTATGCCTTGGCGTCCCGCGTTCAAGGAGCCGACATGCCTCAGCCGTCCGACCCCAGCCATCCGATCCCCGGCACGCCGCCGCGCCGGTTCTATTCGGCCGCCACGCCCGCGCCCCTGGAGGGGGGCGGACACGGCGTGTTCCTCGACGGTCGCCCGGTGCGCACACCGTCACGGGGGCCGCTCACCCTGCCGACGGCGGCGCTGGCCGAGGCCGTGGCCGCCGAGTGGGCGGCGCAAGGGGAAAGCGTCGATCCTCATTCCATGCCGTTGACCCAGTTGGCCAACACGGCGCTGGAACGCGTGGTGCTGGGCCGCGCGCCATTGCTGGCCGAGGTCGTGCGGTACGTGGACGCGGACATGCTGTGCTATCGGGCGGAGGGCCCGCCCGATCTGGTGGCGCTGCAACGCCAGTCCTGGCAGCCGCTGCTGGACTGGGCGAACGAGACCCTGGGTGCCTCCATGGCCGTGACCCACGGCGTCATGCCGGTGCGCCAGCCGGACGCGACGGTGGCGGCCCTGCGCGGGGCGCTGGAGGTGCTGGACGACTGGGCCTTTACCGCCGCCCAATGCGCGGCCGGGGCGACCCATTCCGTGGTGCTGGCGCTGGCCTTGGTGAGCGCGCGCGTCGACGCTGAAACCTGCTTCGCGCTGTCCCGCCTGGATGAAACCTGGCAGATGGAGCGCTGGGGCGAGGATCGCGAGGCCCTGAAGGCCCGCGAGGCCGTGCGCCGCGACCTTGTGGCGGCGGAAACGCTGGTGCGGTTGACGCGGGGGTGAGGGGCGCCGGGATGAGCCCACGCGGTGGCGGTTCAGGCTTCCCGTGGAGGCGGGCCTACGATACGGTGTGGTGACGGTTGGCGTCGCGTGAACCGTCGGCTCTGGACTGATCTTGGCGCGCCGATCTATCTGTCCCATGTCTTCAGGACCCGAGAAACACGAACAGAGACGATTGTATGAGCGCGAAGACGGCATTCGGGACCCTCAGAGTCATTGCGTCCTTCGCCCTGCTTGGCGCGGTTCTGGCCGGGGTCGCGCTGGCGTGGGTCGATGCGGATTTACGCGCGTACGGTGCCGCGATTGGCGGCTCGCTTGCCGCCCTGGGGAAGGCAACAAAGATCATTTGATCGCCGACGATGGTGGGGGCCGTTGTTATCGTATATCGACGGAAACTGGATCGATATCGGGTCATTGTTGACAGGCCTGGGCTACGCGACGCTGCGATTCCAGAGAAACCGAAAGAATAGGCGCTTTCTCTCTAAAACGACAGGTGTCGACGTCGCGAACGGGGCGAGTTTGTTTCCATTGTTTATACTAGGGCTTTCTTTCCTGTCGAGCCCGTTGCTAGATGAGCTCTTGTCTGCGAACAGGCTGATTCTATCCGTTGCCGGGCTCGCCGCCTTGTTCGCCATTCTGGAAGACTGGGACTCCGGACCGGTTACCTGATCACCCCGTCCACCTTCCCGGCCCGCAGCGTCACCACCCGGTCCATGCGGCGGGCGAGATCGGGGTTGTGGGTGGCGATCAGGGCGGCCAGGCCCTCCTCGCGCACCAGCCGCAGGAACTCGGCGAACACGCCGTCGGCGGTGTTGGGGTCGAGGTTGCCGGTCGGCTCGTCGGCCAGAAGGACCTTGGGCGCGTTGGCCAGGGCGCGGGCGATGGCCACGCGTTGCTGTTCGCCGCCCGAGAGCTGGCCCGGCCGGTGGTGGCCGCGTGCCGCCAGCCCCATGCGCTCCAGCAGGTCCCGCGCCCGCGCCCGCGCCGAGCCCTTGCGGACGCCGGCCACCATCTGCGGCACGATCACGTTCTCCTCGGCCGAGAACTCGGGCAGCAGGTGGTGGTACTGGTAGACGAAGCCCAGGAACCGCCGCCGCATCAGGGTGCGTCCCTTGTCGCCCAGGCCCGAGGCCGCCTGTCCGGCCAGCAGCACCTCGCCATCGTCCGGGTGCTCCAGGAGACCGGCGATCTGCAGCAGGGTGGACTTGCCGGACCCGGACGGACCCACCAGGGCGACGATCTCGCCGGCGTTGATCGTCAGGTCGGCGCCGTCCAGAACCGTCAGCGGCGGCGCGTCGGCCTGCCTGAACGCCCGGCGGATGGCTTGCAGGGAAAGGGCCGAGGCGGTGCTATTCATAGCGCAGCGCCTCCACCGGATCGGTGCGGGCGGCCCGCCAGGATGGGTACAGCGTCGCCGCCAGGCTGAGCCCCAGCGACATCAACGCCACGGAGGTCACCTCGGCCGGGTCCATCTCGGCCGGCATCTGCGCCAGGAAATAGATCTCCGGTGAGAACAATTCGGTGCCGGTCAGGGATTGCAGGAACTGCCGGATGCTCTCGATGTTCTCGCAGAACAGGACACCCAGCAGCACCCCGGCCGTGGTGCCGACCAAGCCGACGCTGGCCCCGGCCAGGAAGAACACCCGCATGATGGCGCCCCTGGTCGCGCCCATGGTGCGCAGGATGGCGATGTCGCGGCCCTTGTCCTTCACCAGCATGATCAGGCCGGAGATGATGTTGAACGCCGCCACCAGGATGATCAGCGTCAGGATCAGGAACATGACGTTGCGCTCGACCTGCAGCGCGTTGAAGAAGGTGGCGTTGGTGCGCCGCCAGTCGCGCAGCCGGATGCCCTGGGGCAGGGGCGTGGTGGCCAGTGTCTCCGTCACCTGGCCCACCCGGTCGGGGTCGGTGACCGTCACGTCCAGATAGCTCACCTGCTCGGGCATCTGGAAATAGACCTGGGCGGCCTCCAGCGGCACGAAGACGAACCCGAGGTCGAATTCGTACATGCCGACCTCGTAAATGGCGGCAATGCGGTAGGTCTTGATGCGCGGCACGGAGCCGAACGCGGTCACCTTGCCCTTGGGCGAGATCAGCGTCAGCCCGTCGCCCAGGCCGAGGCCCAGCCGCTCGGCCAGGCGCGCGCCGACCATGATGGTGTCGCGGCCCGTCAGGTCGTTCAGCGATCCGGACACCAGGCTGTCACCCAGCATGGGGCGCTCGGCCAGGCGCTCGGCCGGCACGCCGCGCACCATGGCGCCCCGGCTCTCGCCGCCGGCGGTGACCATCACCTGCCCCTCGACGGTGGGCAGGACCGAGACGACGTTGTCGAGGCCCCGAACCTGATCGGCGACGGGCTCGTAGTCGCTCATGGCGTCGGTGGCGCCGTAGACCGACAGGTGCCCGTTGAAGCCGAGGATGCGGCCCATCAGGTCCTGCCGGAAGCCGTTCATCACCGCCATGACGATGATCAGGGTGGCCACGCCGAGCGCGATGCCGGCCAGCGAGAAGCCAGCGATGACCGACACGAAGCCCTCCTTGCGGCGGGCGCGCAGGTAGCGCAGGGCCATCATGCGTTCGAAGGCGTTGAACATGGGCGGCGGGTCTCCCGAAGGCTCAGCATCATCCCGAGGCCCGGCCGGGCCGAGGGATCTCCCTCGGCGGCACACCGCATCGGGAGATCCTTCGCGCCCATCCGGGCGCTCAGGATGAAGACTTTGGGCGGATGCGGCCGGAGCCACACCCACCCTAGACGGACATCAGAAGATGGCGGAAATCAGCCGGACAGCCGCGCCAGGGCGCTTTCGGCCGAAATCTCCTCGCGTTCGCCCGTCGCCCGGTTCTTCATCTCGACCACGCCCTTGGCGAGACCCTTCGGCCCCACGATCACCTGCCACGGCAGGCCGATCAGGTCCATGTCGGCGAACTTGGCCCCGGCCCGCTCGTCGCGGTCGTCGTACAGCACCCGGTCCGGCCCGAGCGCGTCGTACAGGCTGGCGCAGGCGGCGTCCGTGCCTTCGTCGCCGACCTTCAGGTTGATCAGACCGACGTGGAACGGCGCCACGGCCTCGGGCCAGATGATGCCGGCGTCGTCGTGGCTGGCCTCGATGATGGCGCCCACCAGCCGCGAGACGCCGACGCCGTAGCTGCCCATGGCCACGGTGACGGGGTCACCGTCCGGGCCGGTGACGGTGGCCCCCATGGGCGCCGAGTACTTGGTGCCGAAGTGGAAGATGTGGCCCACTTCGATGCCGCGCGCGGTGACCAGATCGTCGCCCAGGCTGGCGGCCTTGGTGACGTCGTGCATCTCGTCGGCGGCGGCGTACAGGCCGGTCCACTCGTCCACGAGGGGCTGAAGGTCGGCGTCGTAGTCGACGCCCTCCGGGGTCGGTTTCTCCAGCAGGGCGCGGTGGCAGTGCACCTCGCTCTCGCCGGTGTCGGCCAGCACGATGAACTCGTGGCTCAGGTCGCCGCCGATGGGGCCGGTTTCGGCGCGCAACGGGATCGCCTTCAAGCCCATGCGGGCGAATGTGCGCAGGTAGGCGACGAACATCTGATTGTAGGAATGCCGGGCGGTCGCCGTATCCAGATCAAAGGAATAGGCGTCCTTCATCAGGAACTCGCGCCCGCGCATGACGCCAAAGCGGGGCCGCACCTCGTCGCGGAACTTCCACTGGATGTGGTACAGGATCTTGGGCAAGTCCTTGTAGCTGCGAATGCTGGTGCGGAAAACGTCGGTGATGACTTCCTCGGCCGTGGGGCCGTACAGCATGTCGCGCTCGTGACGGTCGGTGATGCGCAGCATCTCCTTGCCGTAGTCGTCGTAGCGCCCACTTTCCCGCCACAGCTCGGCCGACTGGATGGTCGGCATCAGCATTTCCTGGGCGCCGGCGCGGTTCTGCTCCTCGCGCACGATCTGTTCGATCTTCTTGAGCACGGCGAAGCCCAGCGGCAGCCACGTGTAGATACCGGCGGCGTGCTGGCGGACCATGGCGGCGCGCAGCATCAGGCGGTGGGAGACGATCTGCGCCTCGGCGGGCGTTTCCTTGAGCGTGGGCAGGAAGTAGCGCGACAGCCGCATGGGGGAATCCTCGGGCCGGATGGGGTTAAATCGAGCGGCACTTTAGGCCAACGGTCCCGACCGAGGCAACGGCGGTGGCGGGCAATCGGGTGAAGGAACGCGTCACCTTCTTTCATTCGGGTAGGGCGGATTCGACCCGCGAAGCGGGGCAATCCGCCATGTGGCGCCGATGCGGCGGGTTGCGCCTTCGGCGCGAACCCGCCCTACCCAATCCCGCATTTCGACAAAGGTGCCTTCACCCGATTGCCCTGGGCGGCGGTGGCGGGCGCGCGTCGTGTCCCGTGCTCCGGCCAGGTGAAAGGCGTACATTAGAAAAACACGAGGCAAAGATCCTGTTTGGTTGTAGTCATGTCTTTCGAACTTACGTAAAAAGGAATATGGCGAATGGCTTCGCCCCCTATTCACATTTGATCATTGCAAAGTCGATTGCGCTTTCCGTATAAAAATTGCGTGGTTTCCATCCATAGGAGGGGATTGTGTCCATCAAGGCATTCATTCGCGGCGCGTTGGTTGTCCTGCTATGTCAAACGGTTGCCGTTGGCGGGGCTCTGGCCGCCGATCGCGCGACAAAGGAAGAAGCCAAGGCCATGGCGGAAGACGCCGCCGCTTACTATGAAGAACATGGAGAGGCGGCCTTCGATGTTTTTACAAATGGTGACATGTTCAAGGACAGGGACCTCTATGTGTTCATGATGGACCTTAAGGGCACCATGGTGGCGCACGGACAGAACCCGTCCCTGATCGGCCGTGACACGATCGGGTTGCGCGATCCGTCCGGCAAGGCGTTCATTCAGGAGTTCGTCGCGGTCGAGGATAAGGCGTGGGTCTCGTATCAGTGGCAGAATCCGACGACTGGTGGCGTCGACGACAAGGTCAGCTACATCATCAACGTGGGCGACTATGTCCTGGGTGTCGGGGCTTACGAGTAAGGCCAAGAGACGGCAAGGGGCGCCAACCGGCCGCCCTCTTGCCTGAGTGTCTGTCCGGAAAGCCCTTATGGGTACCACGGACGGTGCTCGTTCTGGGGACCGGCACCCCACATATTGTGGCCTTCGAGACTTTCCGGACGGGCTCTGAGGGTCGTGAAGAAAAACGATAAAAATAACACATTGAATGATCCCATGACTGCGCCGGGCTAGCAGTTTGGTCGATTGTTTGGAAGGAAACCAAGAAACGCATCCGAGGGTTTCTTGTTTCTTTTCGGCCTTGTGTCCGCCGATTTCGATCATGTCAATCAAAGGAGGGGAATATGTCCATCAGAGCGTTGATTCGGGGCATGGTGATCGTGCTGCTTTGTCAGACGGCTGTGGCTGGTGCCGCGCTATCCCAGGAGCGGTCCTCGCGCGAGGAAGCCAAGGCCATGGCGGAAAAGGCTGCGGCGTATTTCCATGAACACGGAGCCGAGGCCGCCTTTGAAGCCTACAACAACAGCGACGAGTTCAAGGATGGCGACCTGTACGTCGTCGTGGAAGACCTTGAGGGCAACATGATGGCCCATGGGACAAGCCCGGCCCTTGTCGGCCGCAACGTTCTCGATTTGCGCGATCCGACAGGAAAGCTGTTCAACCACGAATTCGTTGCGGTCGAGGATCGGGACTGGATAACGTACCAGTGGAAAAACCCGGTTACCAATGCTGTCGAAGACAAGGCGACGTACATCATCAATGTTGGTGACTACGTGATTGGAGTCGGCGTTTACGAATGACCAACGCGAGATGAAGGTGCCGTCGAAGTCCCCTTGCATCCTTGAGTTGGTCTGAGCCCGTTAACAATAACATCCTTCGTCCCCGTACTGTGCCACACCTGCAAGCGGTGGTGCGTTGTACGGGGGATTCGGAGGAAATCGACCAACTTGAACAGTGGAGGGGATCATGTCGGTGAAGTCTTTCATTCGCGGGGCGGTGGTTGTGTTGCTGTGTCAGGTGGTTTCTTTCGGGAGCGCTTTGGCCGAGGAGCGTGCAACAAAAGAGGAAGCCAAGGCCATGGCGGAAGAGGCCGCCGCCTACTTCAGGGAACACGGCGCTGAGGCGGCCTTCGAGGCCTTCAACACCAGCGACGCGTTCAAGGACAGGGACCTCTACGTCTTCGCGCAGGCCCTGGACGGCGTCACGGTCGCGCACGGCGGGAACCAAGCTCTCTTTGGCCGCAACGTGATCAGCCTTCGCGACCCATCGGGCAAGGCGTTCATCCAAGAGTTCGTTGCGGTCGAAGACGAAGCATGGGTTTCGTACCAGTGGCAGAATCCGGCGACGGGTGGCGTCGAAGACAAGGTCAGTTACGTCATCAACGTGGGCGACTACGTCCTGGGTGTCGGAGCTTACGAGTAAAAATGGAAGGTCGGAAGGGGCGTCGCTTACGCCCCTTTCTGCTTTCACCAAAACTGGATAGCAACAGGGACACCGGATATGTCAAGACTTTCTGATATTCCAGTCATTTACAAGTTTTTCATTTCCCCGATTGTAGCAATCGTCCTGTTGTTGGTTTTGGGTGCCATTCTGTTTGGGGCGTACACCTCGGTCCAGGACTCGCGCGCGCGGGCCGACCAGATTTCCGAGTCCGTCGACCACCTGCAGGTTCTGATGCTGGGCATGGCCGGCGGCCACGCCGACATGATGCGCACGGTCAGTTGGCGGCAATCGAATGTGGCGGCCGAACAGGTTGAGGCTGCCATGCAGGCGTCATTGGCCAACATCACCGCCGCCCAGGCCGCTCGGGAATCGCTCGGGTCGTTCGAAGACGCCGAGCTTGAGGCGTTGAGGGCCGAGATGGTCGCTCTGATCGACGCCTATGAAAAAAGCGCGGCCGGTACAATGGACGCCGCCATCACGGACCCGTTCATCGGCAGCATGATGATGACGGACACCTACTACGTTTATACGGACTTCGTGGCCGCGTGGCAGGCGTTGATGGACGCGGTGCGCGCCGCGGCGGTGGACACGAACCAGGCGGCAGAGCAGGCTTTGGCCACGTCCGTCACCGTGTTCCAGATCGCGGCGGCTTTGACGGTCGTCCTGTTGATCGCCGTGACGCTGATGATCGGCCGGGAGGTCGCCCGCTCGACCAACGCCCTGACCGAACGGATGAAGCGCCTGGCAGAGGGAGACAAGGCGGCGCCCATCGACGGGACCGGCCGTAAGGATGAGATTGGGGCGATGGCCCGCGCGCTTGTTGTGTTCCGCGACGGGATGCTCAAGGCCGATGAGTTGGCGGCGCAGAAAGAACGCGAAAACGAAGCGCGCGAACAGCGCGCCACGCGCTTGCAAACCCTGACCGAAGAGTTTGACAGCAGGGCCACGAAGATGCTGGACGAGGTGGCCGGGCAGGCCGCGCATCTGAAGCAGACCGCCAATGCGCTGCTGGAAACGGCGGAGCGCGCGCAACAGCAGGCCCTCGCCTCGGCGTCGGCCTCTGAACAGTCGTCGGCCAGCGTCGAGGCCGTGGCCACCAGCGCCGAGGCTTTGGCACAGGCCATCCACGATATCGGCCGACAGGTCGAGTCGTCGACGGAACTCGCCGGGGCGATGGTGAAGAGCACCGAAGCGTCCTCGCGCGAGGTGTCGGCCCTGGCCGACGCGGCCCAGAAGATCGGCGAGGTGGTGCAGTTGATCACGGGCATCGCCGAACAGACCAACCTGCTGGCCCTGAACGCCACCATCGAGGCGGCGCGCGCCGGCGATGCTGGGCGCGGCTTCGCGATCGTGGCCTCGGAGGTCAAGAACCTCGCCGATCAGACCGCCCGCGCCACCGAGGACATCAGTGCCCAGGTCTCCGGGATCCAGGGCGCGACCGGCAAGACCGTGTCGGCGATCGAAACCATCCGAGACGGGATTCAGCGGGTCAGCACGATCACCGCGGAGATTTCCCAGGCTGTCCAGCAACAGGACTCGGCGACGCGGGAGATCTCGCAGAACGTTCAGTATGCGTCCACCAGCACGAATGAAATGAGCGCCCTTGTCTCCACCATGAAGGATGCCGCGACCTTGACCGGTGAGTCGTCCACCGACCTGCTATCGGCGGCGGAATCGCTGGCCGACGACGCCGATCAGTTGAAGACGTTTGTGCATGATTTCATCAGGGACGTCCGCGTCGCGTGACGGCGCGGGCGGGCCGCGCGGCTCGGTCCAAGGCCTGTTGCCGTGGGGCTCAGGGCGACGGCTTCGGTCCCGGCAGACGCGGCCCGTCATAGCCGGGCGGATAGATCACCGCGCCCGGACCCACGCGTCCGGACAGGCCCAGCCGGCAGGCGCGCAGCAACGCGTCCTCCTGGCTGGTGGTCACGGGCCTGCCGTTGATGGTGAAGGTGCCCCGGTTGATGTCGTAGCCGACGGTGCCCAGCACCATGCCCGGGCTTTCGATCCCCTTTGGGGGCGCGATGCCGGTGCGCTCGAACGGGTCCAGGACCACGTGAAAGGTGACCGTGTCCGGCACCAGCGACTCGAACGCTGAATAATCATGCAGGTCGGCCGGGGCCACGGGGCGCCCGCGCACGTCGACGCCCGGGCGATAGGTCACGTCCGGGTCGGGGATGTGGCGCACCAGCCGGCGGCAGGTCTCGGCATCGATGGTCACCGCCGGCGCGGACCCCTCATCCGCTCCGTGCGCCGGCAGGGCGGGCGTGAGTGCCAGGGTCAGGGAAGCCAGAACCACAAGACCCCGTGCACGGGAGGACCGCCTCCAGACCTTTCGTTCCATCGCCATCCGACCTCCCGCCGCTTTCCAAGGTCTGGCACAGTGTGCCTGGGATCTCCTGACAACCCGTGAACACCCGTTCTGCAAGGGTACTGGCCGAATGGGGGGCGAACCGGGTGGATAGCGCTCACAATTCAGGCAGGGCCTGGCGTTTCGGAGTCCTTTCGCCCAGTATTTGGGCACGATTTGTTCAACATTTGGCGTGACTCAAAGCCCTGATTTCAGTAGAGTTCCCCTCGTTGCAAATGGGTTAAAAAAGCCACGCTGCATACACGCCCAGGTTTAGGGAGACCGCCCAACAGAAGGTCGGGCCAGGGCAAGCAAAACAAAGAACAAGAACAACGACGAACCATAAACTGGTTGAAGCCCGCGGATCGAAACGGATCCCGTTTCGGTTCCAGAGCCAAGCGCCACGCGGGCGGCGACACGAAACCGGGACCCATGCTTGGGTCACCGTAACAAGAAGGGGCAGCCTGGATGAGGCTTGCCCCTTTGTCATTGGTGCTTGTGACTTTTTGCTTGTTTTGTCATTGCGCGGTTGTCGCACGGTCCTGGCGCGGACGCATGATACCGGCCGACCTGCTCGCATCGCGGTTCGCGTCAGGGGCCCGGCGCGCGCGACAGTGTCACCGTGAACGTGCTGCCCTCGTTGACGCGGCTGAACACGCTGATGCGGCCCCCCATCATCATCACCAGCCGTTTCGTGATTCGCAGGCCGAGGCCACTGCCCTCAATGCCGTCGCTGTTGGCCGCGACTCGGTGGAAGGGGCGAAACAGCTTTGGAATCTCGGGCTCCGGAATCCCCTTGCCGGTGTCCTCGCAGACGATGCTGACCGTCTTGTCGTCCGGTGTCGCGGCGAGATGCACGCGACCCTCGGGCCGGTTGTACTTGACCGCGTTGGAGACGAGGTTGATGAGCACCTGCCGCAGCTGCAGCGGATCACCCCAGACACACACGGAGTCCGGCGGCTTGTCCAGCGTCAGCGTCAAGCCCTGCTTGGCGGCCAGCGGCGCCATCAGGCGCTTGGTCACCGACAGGGCCGGCGCCACCGGCACCGCCTGCATCGTGGGGCCGTCGGACGCGCGCTCGCGGGTCTGCGTTGCCAGGGTCTCGCGCACCAGCAGGCCGAGATAGTCGGCGGATTCAAGGAGAGTGTTCATATAGCTGCGTTGCCGGTCGGACAGGGCCGCCTCGGCTCCGGTCGCCTTCAGCAGTTCGCCGAACCCGGCCACGGCGTTCACCGGTGTCCGCAGTTCGTGCGCCATGGCGGCAAGGTACTCGTCCTTCATGGCCGCCATGCGCACGGCCTGCTGGCGTGCGTTGTCCGCCTCCAGGTCCCGCAGGCGGCTTTCCATCAGATCCATGGCCGTGCCGGCGAGATCGGTCAGCACGGCGCGCAGCCCGGCATCCAGGGGTGGACGCGGGGCGGTGTCGATGGCGCACACCGTGCCGAGGCGCTGGCCGTTCCGGTCCACCAGCGGCTTGCCGATGTAGTACCGGATGAACGGGGGGCCGAGAACCAGGGGATTGCGGGCAAAGCGCGCGTCCTTGAGCGTATCGCGGACCTCCAGGATCTCGTCGCTGAGGATGGTGTGGGCGCAAAAGGCCACGTCCCGCGAGGTCTCGGTGATGTCGATGCCGCACTTGGCGGTGAAGACCTGGCGATCGGCGTCCACCAGGGTCACCAGCGCGATGGGGACTCGCAGGACGTGGGTGGCCACCCGGGCGATGCGGTCGAACCGGGGATCGGGGTCGCTGTCCAGCAGTCCCTGGCGGTGCACCGCCCGCAGGCGTTCGTCTTCGTTCGGGGGCAGGGGCGCGCGTCCCGTGTCCACGCAATCAAGTGTCATCGAGCGAGGGTCCTCTGAGTTCGGCCGGAGGCCACCCCGCCAAACCGGGGTGCCAGTCACGGACGCTTAAGGGTTTTGTGTCGTCATGGTTTGGTGCATTGGCCTGTCGCAGCAGGCCAGTGGGTGCCAAGGTCGGTCGCCCTGCGGGCTCGGGGCGCGGCTTGTGGGCGCTCCTCCGGATCTGTACGCTGGCGCGGGGCGTTTGGGTCAGAGTCGGCGTGACGGCGATCAAGGATTGTATCGGCCATGTCAGCTTGCCTTGGTGTTTCCGGCGCCCGCCGCCGTTGTGTTCGGTCCCTGGTCGGGCTGCTCGCCGCCGTGCTCTGGGCGACCGCCGCGTCCGATCCCGCCGTGGCGGGGCTGTTCGGCAGCCGCGAGGTGGAGCGACCCGGCGCCCAGACGACCTTCGGCAAGTGGAATGACGTCCTGCAGCGCTACGAAAAGGAACAGCGCGCCGTGCCCCCTCCGTGTCGCACACGCGAGTACGACGCCTGCCTGTATCCGGAGTGGACGGCATTCATCGAGACTGTACGCAAGCTTGATCGGCTGGGGCAGTTGAAGGCGGTGGCGCGGTATTTCGACCGGCTTCAATACATTGAAGATCAGCAGAACTGGGGCTTGTCCGATTATTGGGCCACGCCCGGTCAGTTCATGAGCCGTAATGGTGATTGTGAGGACTTCGCCATCTCAAAATACGAGACGCTTGTATTGCTGGGATGGTCGCCCGGCGACCTGCGGATCGTCTATGTTCAGGACATGAACCTTCAGGTCGGGCACATGATACTCGCCGCCACTCTGGACGGGACGACCTACATTCTCGACAACCAGGCGCGCAACCAGTTGATCCGGCACGACCGCATCCGCCACTACCGACCCGTCTACTCCATTTCGGAAGACCGCTGGTGGCGCCACGTTCCGGGCGGGTGACGGCCGTGCACGGGCCGACCGTCACAGACCAAGGGCGCGCCGGCCCTGGGCGAGGGTGTCCCGACGCGGACCGGAACTGTCGATCCGTGTCCAGGTCATCGGGCCGAGGTCGTACCCGCGCTGCCGGTCCAGCACGTCCACCGTCGCGTCCGAGGCATTGTGCTGGCGCGAGGCGATGCGGCGCGCGGCGACCTCCGGGTCGGCCTCCAGCCACAGCGCGTCAAAGGGCACCCCGGCCGCTCTGGCGACGTCCTCGATCGCGGCCCGTTCCTCCGGCTGTGCGAACACGGCGTCGGCAATGACGGCATGTCCGTGGGCGAGCGCGGCGGCGCACTCCTGCCCCAAAGCGTGGTAGGTCTTGCGGCTCATCTCGGGCGTGTATCCCTCGCCGCCCAGCCGCTCGTAGGGGGCGCATCCCATCAGCCGCTTGCGCAGCACGTCGCTGCGGCTGACCAGCGCGCCGGGGCAGGCGCCCACCAGCGGCGCGATTTCGCGGGCCATGCGGGACTTGCCGCTGCCCGACAGGCCGCCGACGGCGATCAGCCGCGGGGCCGGCGGCGCCAGGTAGCCGATCGCCCGGTCCATGTAGGACAGGGCGCGCCGGCGCAGTTCCTGCCCGTGCGCCGGGTCGTCGCTGTCCAGGGCCATGGTGGCGCTGATATGGGCGCGGATGCTGGCGCGCATGGCCAGGAACACGGGCAACAGGGCCAGGCCCTCGATGTCGGGCTCGTGCTCCATCACGTGGTTCATGACGATCGACGCCAGCCGGCGGAACCCGCGCTGATCCAGGTCCATCAGCAGGAACGCCAGATCGTACAAGGTGTCGATCACGGCGAACGTATCGCTGAACTCGATGGCGTCGAACAGCGTCGGCGTGTCGTTCCACAGGCAGATGTTGCGCAGGTGAAGATCGCCGTGGCAGCGCCGCACCCGGCCCTCGCGGCCGCGCCGGTCGAGCACGGGCGCCGCCGCGTTGAGGGCGGCGACGATGCGGGCCGTGAGGGTCTCGACGACGGGCTCCGACAGGATGTCGGGGACCGAGGTCATCATGCTGGCGCGGTTGCCCCGGGCGATGGCGATCATGCGGGCGGCGTTGTCGTCGCGGGGCACCACCTCCGCGCCGGCGTGGTAATCGACGATCACCCGCGCCAGCGCCGTGGCCCGCTCGCGGGTCAATTCCCCCCGGCCAAGCAGGCGACTGAACAGGTTCTGTTCGTCGAACCGCCGCATGGCGACCAGCCAGTCGATGGGCGGACCGTCGCCGTTCAGGGCGAGGCTGCCGTCGCTCTCGCGTGTGACCGCCATGACGCCCAGGTACAAATCGGGCGCGCCGCGCCGGTTCAGGGCGACCTCGGCCTCGCAGGCCTCGCGCCGCGCCTCGGCGGATGTGAAATCGACGAAGGGAAGATGCACCGCGCGTTTCAGCTTCAGAACCCGATCCCCGGCCATGAAGACGGCGGAGATGTGGGTATGCACCTGATCAACCCGGTCGTGCCCCGGCCCGAAGGACTCGGGACGGGCCAGGAAGGCGAAGACATCACGCTGTTGGTCGGGGATCATGGGGTCCGGCCCGGTGCTGGGGACCCCAGGATAGCACCGCTGTCCCTGGCCGGTCCAATGCCAGCGCGCGCCGACCTCGGAGGGCGCGCCGTCCGGCTACCGCGCCCGCGAGGGCCACGGCCCGCGCACGCCCGGCAGGCCAAGACCGTTCAGCCACCCGGCGAGGCCGTCGCTCCGCGCATCCGGCCGCGCGGCCTTGGCCCGGGCGGGCTCGGTCCGTGTCAGGAGCGCCCGGTCCGGTGCGCTGTCCAGGGCGTCCCGCGAACGGGGTGAGTCGGCGCCGGCCCCATGGGGCGGGGGCGGTGCTGCGACCACGGGGCGGTAGAAGGCCGGATCATTGAGCGTCGTTTCGGAAATGGTGCGCACATCGGTTCGGGTCTGCTCGTCCGTCAGCACGAAATGCCGCGGCACGCCCGGCGTCACGATGACCCGGGTGACGACCCAGATGGCCGACTTGGCCGACTCCGTCTTGGTGAAACGGTCTCCCGGCTTGATGGCTGTGTCGGTCAAGAGGCACCCCATAACAGCTGATCTCAACACAGGGCCAACGCGTGCCTTGAAGATCAACGCGGAGCCCCAGTGTCCGGTTCACTTGTAGCCTTTGATTATCGTTCTAACCTTATGAAGGTAATGTTAACATTGCGGCCGAATGGACGACAAGGGACCGAATTGCCCGAAAGTCTCTGGTGTTCAGGCCGCCGCCGCCGCCTCGATGGCCTCGACGATGTCGTCGACGACCCCCTGCACCAAGGATTCTGTTCTGCCCTCGGCCATCACGCGGATCAAGGGCTCGGTTCCCGACTTGCGGATCAGGATGCGTCCGGTCCCGTTGAAGCGTGCCTCGCCGGCCGAGATGGCGGTCCGCACCGACGCCCGTTCAAGAATCGCATTGGGGTCCCGGCCGCCGTCGATTCTCACGTTGCGCAACACCTGAGGCAAGGGGTCGAACACATGCAGGACCTCGCTGGCCGGCCGGCCGCTCTGGATCAGGGCCGCCAGCACCTGCAGCGCGGCCGCCAAGCCGTCGCCTGTGGTTCCGCCGGTGCTGCTCAGGTCCGCCATGACGATGTGCCCGGATTGCTCGCCGCCCAGGTTGAACCCGTCCGCCCGCATCCGTTCCACCACATAACGGTCGCCGACCGGCGTGCGGTCCAGGCCCAGCCCGATCCCGTTGAGGTAGTGTTCCAGCCCCAGGTTGGACATGACCGTGGCCACGACGCCGCCGCCGGTCAGGCGGCCCTGGTGAAGCCAGGTGTTGGCGATCAGCCCGAGAAGCTGGTCGCCGTCCACCAGCATTCCGTTCTCATTGGCCAGGACCACCCGGTCGGCATCGCCGTCCAGGGCGATGCCCAGGTCGGCCCCATGCGCCACCACGGCGCCGCACATGGCGTCCGTGGCGAGCGAACCGCGTTCGCGGTTGATGTTGAAGCCGTCCGGTTCGACTCCAAGGGGGATGATCTCGGCCCCCAGCTCCCACAGCACCTGCGGGGCGACCTTGTAGGCGGCGCCGTGGGCGCAGTCGATCACGATGCGCAGGCCGTCGAGCCGAAGGCCGCGCGGAAAGGTGCCCTTGACGGCCTCGATGTAGCGCCCGCCCGCGTCGTCCAGGCGCCGCGCCCGGCCCAGATCGGCCGGGCCGACGCGGTGCTCGTCCAGGCCGTTGTCGAGCAGCGATTCGATCTCCGCCTCCGCTGCGTCTGACAGCTTGAAGCCATCCGGGCCGAACAGCTTGATGCCGTTGTCCTGGTAGGGATTGTGCGAGGCCGAGATGACGACGCCGAGGTCGGCCCGCAAGGATCGGGTCAGCATGGCCACCGCCGGCGTCGGCAATGGACCCAGCAGGACGACATCCATCCCCACGGCGATGAACCCAGCCGCCAGGGCCGGCTCCAGAAGATAGCCCGACAGGCGCGTGTCCTTGCCGATGACGACGGTGTGGCGGTGGTCGCCACGCGTGAAATGGGCGCCCGTCGCCATACCCAGTTGCAGCGCCATGTCCGCCGTCATGGGGGGCGCGTTCGCGGTGCCGCGCACGCCATCCGTGCCGAAGAGCCTGCGTGTCATGGGGGCTGCACTCCTGGTTGCTCGGCAACCCCGTTGCGCAGGGCGCCTCAGGAAGGCGGTCATAGCGACGCGCGATCACACCATCAAGAGGAATGTCCAAACCCGGGCCGCTGTGCTAAGACGCGCTCGCGCTGGTCGCCGGCCGTCCGGCGGCGCCGCAATTCGTCCCGCTCCGCTCGATCAGAAGCTTATCATGCCCAAACGTACCGATCTTCAAAGCATCCTGGTGATTGGCGCCGGCCCTATCGTCATCGGCCAGGCCGTCGAGTTCGACTATTCCGGCGCGCAGGCCTGCAAGGCTCTCCGTTCCGAGGGATACCGGGTCATCCTGGTAAACTCCAATCCGGCCACCATCATGACCGATCCGGAGGCCGCCGACGCCACCTATATCGAACCCATTACCGCCGACATCGTCGAACGCATCATCGCCAAGGAACGGCCCGACGCGCTGTTGCCGACCATGGGCGGGCAGACCGGGCTGAACACGGCCATCGCGCTGGCGGACAATGGCGTGCTGGAGCGCTACGGCGTGGAGATGATCGGCGCCCGCCGCGAGGTAATCGCCAAGGCCGAGGACCGGCTGCAGTTCCGCGAGGCGATGGACGCCATCGGCCTCGACAGCCCGCGCAGCCAGTTGGTGCACGACATCCACGAAGCGGCCCGCGCCGTCGACGAGATCGGCCTGCCGGTGATCATCCGGCCGTCCTTCACCCTGGGCGGGCACGGTGGCGGTATTGCCTACAACCGCGAGGAATACGACCGCATCGTCGCCGCCGGCCTGGCGGCCTCTCCGGTGAAGTCGGTCCTGGTCGAGGAGTCGGTGCTCGGCTGGAAGGAATTCGAGATGGAGGTCGTGCGCGACCGCGCTGACAACTGCATCATCGTCTGTTCCATCGAGAACGTGGACCCGATGGGGGTTCACACCGGGGACTCGATCACCGTCGCGCCGGCGCTGACGCTGACCGACAAGGAATACCAGATCATGCGCGACGCCTCGATCGCCTGCCTGCGGGAGATCGGGGTCGAGACCGGCGGCTCCAACGTCCAGTTCGCGGTCGACCCGCGCACCGGCCGCCTGGTGGTGATCGAGATGAACCCGCGCGTCTCGCGCTCGTCGGCGCTGGCGTCCAAGGCCACCGGGTTCCCCATCGCCAAGGTGGCCGCCAAGCTGGCGGTCGGCTACACGCTGGACGAACTGAGCAACGATATCACCGGCGTCACCCCGGCGTCGTTCGAGCCGACCATCGACTACGTCGTCACCAAGCTGCCGCGCTTCACCTTCGAGAAGTTCCCCGATACCGACCCGCTGCTGACATCGTCGATGAAGTCGGTGGGCGAGGCGATGGCCATCGGCCGCACCTTCGCCGAGAGCCTGCAGAAGGGTCTGCGGTCGCTGGATATCGGACTGAGCGGGCTGGATGAGGTGGTAATCCCCGGCGCTGAGGGCTCGGAGGGCCAGGACGCCATCCGAGCCGCCCTGGCCGAAGCGCGACCCGACCGAATCCTGACCATCGCCCAGGCCTTCCGCCATGGCCTGTCCGTCAAGGAGGTCCAGGCCGCGTGCAGTTACGACCCGTGGTTCCTGGACCGCATCAAGGAAATCGTCGACGCCGAGGACGCCTTGCGGCGCGATGGCCTGCCGGGCAGCGCCACGGCCATGATGCGCGTCAAGAAGATGGGCTTTTCAGACGAGCGGCTGAGCGCGTTGACGGGCAAGACACTGACCGAGGTCAGGTTCCGCCGCCAGGTTCTGAACGTGCATCCGGTCTACAAGCGCATTGACACCTGCGCGGCCGAGTTCCCCTCGCAAACGCCCTATATGTATTCGTGCTACGAGGGCAATGGCATCGAGCCGGCGGAATGCGAGGCGGATCCGACCGACAAGACCAAGGTGATTATCCTGGGGGGTGGTCCGAACCGCATCGGCCAGGGCATCGAGTTCGACTATTGCTGCGTCCATGCCGCCTACGCCCTGTCGGAGGCCGGCTTTGAGACCATCATGATCAACTGCAACCCGGAGACGGTCTCGACCGACTACGACACCTCGGATCGGCTGTACTTCGAGCCCTTGACCGCCGAGGATGTGATCGAGGCGGTGCGTCGGGAGCAGACGCGGGGCACGGTGCTCGGCGTCATCGTCCAGTTCGGCGGCCAGACGCCGCTGAAGCTGGCGCGGGCGTTGGAGGCGGCGCAGATCCCCATCCTGGGCACGTCGCCGGACTCCATCGACCTGGCCGAGGACCGCAAGCGGTTCCAGGCCATGCTGAACGACCTGGACCTGAAACAGCCGCGTAACGGCACCGCCACCTCGCTGGAGGAAGCCCGCGAGATCGCCGCGCGCATCGGCTATCCCGTGGTGATCCGGCCGTCCTATGTGCTGGGCGGCCGCGCCATGCAGATCTGCTGGTCCGAGGACGGGCTGGAAGGCTATATGCGCAATGCCGTGCTGGTCAGCGGCGACAGCCCGGTGCTGATCGACGCCTACCTCGACGGCGCCATCGAGGTGGACGTGGACGCGGTGTGCGACGGCGAGGACGTCTACATCGCCGGCATCATGCAGCACATCGAAGAGGCCGGCGTTCATTCCGGCGATTCGGCGTGCGCGCTGCCGCCGTTCTCGATCTCCGACGGGCTGATGGAGGCGATGAAGGTCCAGACCCGCGCCCTGGCCCGGCGCCTGGGCGTGGTCGGCCTGATGAACATCCAGTTCGCGCTGAAGGACGACACGGTCTATCTGCTGGAGGTCAACCCGCGCGCCAGCCGCACCGTGCCGTTCGTCGCCAAGGCGACGGGCGTTCCGGTGGCCAAGGTTGCCGCCCGCGTCATGGCGGGCGAGAAACTGGCGGCGTTCGGGCTGTCGGACCGTCCCCTCGACCATGTGGCGGTCAAGGAGGCGGTGTTCCCCTTCGCCCGCTTCCCCGGCGTCGACATCGTGCTGGGGCCGGAGATGAAATCCACCGGCGAGGTGATGGGCCTGGACAAGGACCTGGATCGCGCCTTCGCCAAGGCTCAGCTGGGGGCCGGATCGGCGCCGCCGACGGAGGGGACCGTGTTCCTCTCGGTGCGCCACGAGGACAAGATGGCCATCGTCGAGGAAGCCCGCGCCCTGGCCGACATGGGCTTCCGCATCCTCGCCACGCGCGGCACGGCGGACCACCTGGATTCACTGGGGATTCCGGTCGAGGTGATCAACAAGGTGCGCGAGGGCCGGCCGCACTGCGTGGATGCGATGATCTCCGGCCAGATCCACATGGTCATCAACACCACCGCCGGGGCGCAGTCGCTGAAGGACAGCTTTGACATTCGGCGCACGGCGTTGATGCGCACGATTCCCCATTACACGACGCTTCAGGGCGCGCGCGCGGCGGTCAAGGCGATCGCCGCGCTCAAGCGGGAAAAGCTTGATGTAAAGCCTTTGCAATCCTATTTTGGGGGTTGATCATCCCCGCAAGCCATCCTTTTGGTGGTTCGCCCCCCCGGGACGGAACACGAAAGGGTGCTTTTTGTGTTGCATGGACCCGATTCAGCCGCCGTGGCCGGCGTATCGGGCGTAGAGCCGAGGGTTCCCGCTGATGGAGAAAGTCCCGATGACCGCCGACGGGCTGAGGAGCCTGGAGGACGAGTTGAAGTCTCTGAAGAGCAAAGACCGGCCGGCCGTGATTCGCGCCATTTCCGAGGCGCGCGAACACGGCGATCTCTCCGAGAACGCCGAGTATCACGCCGCGCGCGAACGCCAGAGCTTCATCGAGGGCCGCATCAAGGAACTGGAGGACATCATCAGCCGCGCCGACGTCATCGACGTGTCGAAACTGTCGGGCGATACCGTGCGGTTCGGCGCCATCGTGACCCTGGCCGACGAGGACACCGACGAGGAACAGACCTACCAGATCGTCGGTGTGCACGAGGCCGACCTGAAGGCCGGGCGTATCTCCATCAGCTCGCCCATCGCCCGGGCGCTGATCGGCAAGTCCGTCGGCGACACCGTCGAGGTCAAGGCCCCCGGCGGCAGCAAGTTCTACGAGGTCGTCAAGATCGCGTTTGGGTGACGGGGGCACGGGCGGTCTTTGACAAAGGTCGCCGCTGCGCCCTGTCGGATTATGGCTTTGTCCAAAGTGCCATGCGGGCCGGTGATGCACACCGGCCCGTTTGGTTCTGCGGAAGTCTCAATACGCGGTCATCCCGCTGATGGAGAGGCGACCGAGTTTTCTTTCTCGCCCGTACGCGGCCCGAAAAATGGAAAATAGAAAACCGTTGGCCTAGGTTTTCGTCGAGCACAAACGTTAACAGGGCATGTCTACGTCAGGCAGTGGGCAATTGTGCTCGCGTGCGATGTCCCGCAAGGCGCCCAATTTGTTTCCGACGTCAACGAACTCTCCGATGATCAGGTTGCATTTATCCCCAGTAAAGAGCATGGCACAGATTACGTATTGTGCCAGTAACGTCCCCATCATCTCTCCCGGCTCGGAGTTCGAATTCCCCGCACCTTTCAGGGATTCGCAAACCCAGCCAACGGCATAGGGGTACTCCAAACGAAGCTCGAATAACCGGCCGTTGAGCGAATCCGCGTGCGCTGCAACGGAATCGCAACGGGTTTTCGCGTGCGCGGCATTCGGGGTCCCTTCTACTGACAGGATCGACAAGAGACCCGCGAGAACAGATGCCGTCAACGCTGTGCGCACGCTTTTGTAGGTCCACTTCATGCCCCAGCCTCCATGATTGGATCGTGCGAGACGATAAGGCACGTGTTCGCCGCACCCTGTCAACGGGCAAAAGATAATTTTGTGTGTCCAGGTAGTGTTTCGGCGTCTAGCCACGCCATCACGGTCGCCTTCCGGCGTTCCGTGCCTCCACCTGGGAATGAGCGCCTGAGGGTGGGCGAGGCGCTGCTTGATTTCCAAGGCGTCGATCCCACAAAGATGCATTTGGGCCGGCAGTATCGGGCCATACGCGGCATCCAAACGCGTGGACCTTCGCCTTGCGGCTCGTCCCGCAGACGGCTAACGTTCAACCGCTTCGTCCCCGGCCGATCCCGGATCGGCTGCCTAACAGCGCGCCTATCTAGAGTTCTGCTGCGCTGTTTCCCATCCTCTAGACGGGAAAACCCAACGCCATGTCGATCCTTGCTTCGCGTCTGTCCGCCATCAAGCCGTCGCCCACCATCGCCGTGACCACCAAGGCCAACGAGCTCAAGGCCGCCGGCCAGGACGTCATCGGCCTGGGCGCCGGCGAGCCCGACTTCGACACGCCGGACAACATCAAGGCCGCCGCCAAGGCCGCCATGGACCGGGGCGAGACCAAGTACACGCCGGTTGCCGGCATCATGCCGCTGCGCAAGGCCATTGCTGATAAGTTCCAGAAGGACAACGGCCTGACCTACACGCCGGAGCAGATCACCGTGGGCTGCGGCGGCAAGCAGGTGCTCTACAACGCCATCATGGCCACCATCGAGCCGGGCGACGAGATCATCATCCCGGCGCCCTACTGGGTCAGCTATCCGGACATCACACTGCTGGCCGGCGGCACGCCGGTCATCGTCGCCTGCCCGGAGGAAACCGGCTTCAAGCTGCGCGCCGAGGACCTGGAGGCGGCGATCACGCCCAAGACCAAGTGGGTGATCCTGAACTCGCCCAACAACCCGACCGGCGCCGCCTATACGTCCGACGAACTGAAGGCTCTGACCGACGTGTTGATGCGCCATCCCCACGTCTGGGTGATGAGCGACGACATGTACGAGCACATGGTCTACGACGATTTCGTCTTCGCCACCCCGGCCCAGGTCGAGCCCGGTCTGTACGACCGCACGCTGACGTGCAACGGCGTCTCCAAGGCCTACAGCATGACCGGCTGGCGCGTCGGCTACGCGGGTGGTCCGGTCGAGCTGATCAAGGCCATCAACAAGATCCAGTCGCAGAGCAGCACGCACACCAGTTCCATCAGCCAGGCGGCGGCGCTGGAAGCCCTGACCGGCCCGCAGGGCTGCATCCCGGAGCGCAACGCGGTGTTCAAGCAGCGCCGCGACCTGGTGGTCGGCCTGCTGAACGAGTGCCCGGGGATTTCCTGCCGCACGCCGGAGGGCGCGTTCTACGTCTATCCGTCCTGCGCGGGCGTGATCGGCAAGACGGCGCCGGACGGCCGCAAGATCGAAAGCGACGGCGATTTCGTGACCGCCCTGCTGGAACTGCAGAACGTGGCGTGCGTGCAGGGCGAGGCGTTCGGCCTGTCGCCGTACTTCCGGATTTCCTATGCCACGTCCAACGAAAACCTGGAAAAGGCCTGCGCGCGCATCAAGGCGCTGTGCGAGAGTTTGAGCTAAGGAATCAAACGGTCGTCATTGCGAGGAGCGTAGCGACGAAGCAATCCAGGGCGGGTACTTGCGTTCTACGCACTAGATTGCTTCGCCCTCGTCTTGCGACGAGGGTTCGCAATGACGGATCACACATTGTCCGGTCGTGAATTTTCTTTGGTCGTCCGTGTTCTAACTTTGCGGACAAGCATTCACCTCGTCCCGGTCGAATCGGAAGTCCGGCGGCAGGCGGCCCCGGAAGGCGCGCAGGCGTTCCAGCCAGTCCTCGCGGCTCGGCTTGCGCGCCACCGCGAACCGGCGGGGGTCGTCGATGGTGATTTCGATGTCGTCGCCTTCCTTCAGGGCCAGGGCCTCGACCACGGTGGCGGGAAGACGGACGGCGAGGCTGTTGCCCCACTTCGCGACCTGCATGGTCACCTCTCTGGATATACGTGAGGGTATTGTATATCCACCCAAGGTGTCACGCAATGGCGCCAAACTCGTCCTACCCCACCGCCCGACACACCCACAGGACTCCGTCCGTCCACCAGCGCTCCAGCAGGTCGCGGTCCAGGCCCCAGCGCGTTTTGACCGCCATCCAGGCGCGGGTATAGGCGCACCAGCGCGTGGGGTCCCCGGGCATCCAGGCCAGCGGGTCGCCGTCGGCCTTGGAGCGGTTGGCACTGGCGCCCACGGGCAACAGGGTCAGCGGCGAGGACAGATCGTTGGCGAACGCCCGCCGCCGGTCCGCCGACCACCTATCAGCGCCGGAGCGATGCGCCTCGGCCAGCGGCACCAGGTGGTCGACGTCCAGCGCCGACGGGTCGGTGATCACGCGCCCGGAGTAGGGATCGATCCAGCGGCCGCCCACCACCCGACAGCCGTCCGCCGTCAGTCGCACCCGCGCCGTGCTGTCGCGGATCAGCACCTCGTGGCGCGTGTCCTGGCAATCGCCGTCGGCGTCGACCCAGTGATCGTACAAGCCCCGACTGTAGGGCTGCTCCACCGGATAGAACACATCCGCCTGGCGCAGCCCCCATACGCCCGACAACGCCACGGCCACCAGCCCGACCCCGCGCGCCCGCCTCAGCCACCGGCGCCCGCGCGCGCGGGGCAGGCGGGCCGGGCGGGGGGCCGGGCGCGCTCGGGTCCTGCGTGCCACGATCCGTTAGATCCCCGCGCCGACCGGCCGGTGAGAGGGACGAACGGTCACTTCGGCACCCGGCCCTGCACGCCCTCGACAAACCAGTCCATGGACAACAGCGCCTCGTCCGTCGGCGCCTCGCCCTCGGGGATCACCACCTCGCCGGCCTGGTTTCTCAGCGGCCCGCTCAGCGGGTGGAACGTCCCGGCCTCGATGGCCGCGCGGGACGTCTCGGCGGCGGCGACGACGCGTTCCGGAAGCGCGTCGTTGTAGTCGGTGATGCGCACCATGCCGCTGGCCAGGCCGCCCCAGGTGTCCGTGCTCTCCCAGGTGCCGTCGAGCACCGCCCGGGTGCGCTGGATGTAGTAGTCGCGCCAGTCGTCCTCGATGGCGGTCAGATGCGCCTCGGGGCCGAACTGGCGCATGTCGGTGGCTTGGCCGAAGGCGTGGATGCCTTTCTCCGCCGCCACCTGGATCGGCGCCGGGCTGTCGGTGTGCTGCGACAGAATGTCGGCGCCCTGGGCCACCAGGGTCTCCGCGACCTCGCGTTCCTTGGCCGGGTCGTACCAGGCGTTGACCCAGATCACCTTGACCGTGGCCTCGGGATTGACCGAGCGCAGGCCCTGGGTGAAGGCGTTGATGCCGCGCACCACCTCGGGGATGGGCACCGCGCCGATGTAGCCGATCACGTTGCTCTTGGTCATCAGGCCGGCGATGACGCCGATCACGTACCGGCCCTCGTAGAACCGCGCGGCGTAGGTCGAGACGTTGTCGGCGCGCTTGTAGCCGGTGCAGTGCTCGAACTTCACGTCCGGAAAGCGCCGGGCGACCTTCAGCGTGGGATTCATGAACCCGAACGAGGTGGTGAAGATCAGGCCGTGACCGCCGGCCGCGAGTTGGGTCAGCACACGTTCGGCGTCGGCGCCCTCGGGCACGCTCTCGACGAAGGTGGTCTCGACGGCGTCGCCGAACTCTTCCTCGACGGCCAGACGGCCCTGATCGTGCTGATAGGACCAGCCGTAGTCGCCGACCGGGCCGACGTAGATGAACCCGACCTTCAGCGGGTCGTCGGCGGCGCGGGCGGGCACGCCGAGGGCGCTCGCGGCGGCCAGACCGGCGCCGGAGGCCAGCAGGGTGCGGCGGGACAGGCGGATGGCGGGGAGACGGGGTGTGTTCCGCATGGGGCGTTTCCTTGGTGGTGGCGGACAGCACTGCGGAGCACGTTATAGCGCCAGCGGGGCGGCTGTGCCAGAGAGGGGATGGCGCTCCTCACCACGTCCACGCCTCGTCGTCCCAGGAATGCGCCATGGTGTCCGGCATCAGCCGTTCATCGTCGCCAGCCGCAGCCATCCGCTTGAACGCGTCTTCCCACCCGGCGCGAGGATGCCGTGCGGGTTCAAGGATGACCCGTCCGTTTTCCACGCTCATCTCCAACGTCTCGCCGAACCCGCATTCCTTGATGACGGCGCTGGGCAGACGCACTCCCTTTGAGTTGCCGATCGCGATCAGGTTCACTTTCATGGCCGGCCTCCTGGCGGAGTCCTTCTGTAATCACGGTTGAAGGTAACGTCAAAGCGTGTCCTCGCCCTTGACCTTCGCCGCCGATCGGATACCACGGCGCCATGCCCTTCCGTTTCGTGCACACTGCCGACATCCACCTGGACTCGCCGCTGCGGACGCTGGCGCTGCGCGACCCGGCGTTGGCGGAGCTGATCGGCACGGCCACCCGCGCCGCGTTCGAGCGCACGGTCACGTTGTGCCTGGACGAACGGGTCGATGCGCTGCTGATCGCCGGCGACCTGTACGACGGGGCGCAGACCTCGATGAAGACGGCGGTCTTTCTGGCCGGGCAGTTGGCGCGCCTGGACGAGGCCGGCATCGCCACCTTCATCGTGCGCGGCAACCACGACGCCGAGTCGCGGATCACCAAGGAACTGGGGTTGCCCGACAGCGCGCGGGTGTTCGGCGGCCGGGGCGAGGTTCATGTCCTGCCGGGCGCCGCCGACGGCCGCGACGTGGCCGTGCACGGCATCAGCTTCCGCGATCCCCGGGCGCCCGACAGCCTGCTGCCGAAGATCAAGCCCGCCGTGCCGGATGCCCTCAACATCGGCTTGCTGCACACCAGCGTCGGCGGCGCGGCCGGCCACGACGACTACGCCCCCTGTTCCGTCGCCGATCTGGTGGCGACCGGCTTCGACTACTGGGCGCTGGGCCATATCCACGCCCGGGCCGTCCACCATGAAAGTCAACCGGCCATCGTCATGCCGGGCCAGCCGCAGGGGCGGGACATCAACGAGGCCGGGCCGAAGTCCGTCACCTTGGTGAGCCTCGCCGGCGACGGCACCGTGACACTGGCCGAGCACGTCACCGCCGTCGCCCAGTTCGAACGTGTGGCGGTGGACGCCGCGGGTCTGGAGGACTGGCGCGATCTGGTGGCGGCCATGGGCGACGCGCTGGCTGCCGCGCGCGAGACCGCGCCGTGCGAGCATCTGGTCGCCCGGGTTCAGGTGGAGGGGGACTCGCCGTTGGCCTGGCGGCTACGGGTGGACGCCGACCTGCTGCTGGCGGAGGCCAAGGCCCGCGCCGAACGTCTCGGCAACACCTGGGTCGAGACGGTCGAGACCGACGTGCGTCCGCCGTCCGCCCCCGGCGACACGACCGGGGCCACGGCCGCCGATCCCGTGGCCGAACTGCGGGCGTTGATCCTGGATGAGGTCACGCCGTCCCCGGCGTTCCGCCAACAGATGCGCGAGATCGGCGAGACGGTGCGCGGCCACCTGCCGAAGGACGCCGCCGCCCATCTGGGCCAGACCGAGGCCGCGTTCGACACCGAACTGGCGCGGCTGCTCGACGAGGGGATCGAAGAGGTGCTGGCGCGGCTGCACCGTGGTTTGGGGGAAGCCCCATGAGGCTGCGCCGGCTCGACCTGACCCGCTACGGCCGGTTCACCGGCCATGTGCTCGATTTCGGCCCGCGCGGCGAGGGGCCGGACCTGCACGTGGTCTACGGTCCCAACGAGGCCGGCAAGTCGACGGCCCTGTCGGCGTTCCTCGACCTGCTGTATGGGATCGAGATGCGCAGCCCCTACAACTTCCTGCATCCCTACGAGACCATGCAGATCGGCGCGGCGCTGGACTGGGACGGCGCCGTCTCGGACTGGGTGCGCGTCAAGGCCAACCGCAACAGCCTGCGCGACGGGCACGGCCAGCCGGTGGGTGACCACGCGCTGGCCGCCATGCTGGGGGGCATCGACCGCACGGCCTACCGCGGCATGTTCTCGCTCGACGACGACACGCTGGAACAGGGCGGCGAGGATATTCTCAAGAGCGAAGGCGACCTCGGCCAGCTTCTGTTCGCGGCCAGTGCCGGGTTGTCCGATCTGGCGCGCACGCTCGACGACCTGAAGGCCGAGGCGGAGCGGTTCCACAAGGACCGGGCCCGCGCCACCGAACTGGCCGACCTGAAGCGCGACCTGGACGCCCTGGACAAGGAGCGCCGGGAGATCGACGTGCAGGCGTCCGACTATGCCCGCCGCAAGGCGGCCCGCGATCAGGCGGCGCAGGCGTACGAGGCGGCGGTCGCCGCCGTGGGGGCCGCCACGGCCCGCATGGAGGAGATCGACCGCCTCCGCCAGGCCCTGGACCACCAGGCCACGCGGACCCGGTTGGGCCGGGAGTTGGAAGCCTTCGCCGACCTGCCCGAACCGCCGCCGGCGTGGTCTGAGGACATCGGCCCGCTGCGGGATGAGGACACCCGCTTGACCACGGAACGGGAGGGCCTCGACCGCCAGATCGACCGCCTGGATCAGGAGATCAAGGGCATGGCGGTGGACGAGGCGGTGCTGGCGCTGGGCGAGCGTATCGACCGCCTGCGGGAGACCGAGGGGCGCTATACCACCGCCGCCGAGGATCTGCCCCGGCGGCGGCTGGAGCGCACCGCGCGTGACGCCGAGATCGCCGCCGTGCTGGCCCAACTGGACCGGCCGGGCGAGGCGGACGCCCGGGCGCTGGTGTTGCCGGCGTCGACGGTGGGCACCCTGCGGGGCCTGATTGCCCAACGCTCGGGGGTCGCCGAGAAGCGCGAGGCGGCGCAAACCGAGCACGACAAGGCCACCGCGCGCCTGGGCGCGGCGCAGGCCGATCTGGCCCATGCCCTGGGCGGGCCGGCCGGGCACCAGCCGGACCCCGACCCGACGCCGTGGCGGGTTCTGGAGGCCGCCGTCCACGACATCCGCCGCGACACGTCGGAAACGGCGGTCCTTCTGGAAACCCGGGCGCGGGACGGTCTGGCGGAGGCGCTCGACGATGCCCTGGTCGCGCTGGCGCCCTGGTCGGGCGACGCCGAGACTCTGGCGTCCCTCGCTGTCCCCGACGCGGCGCGGCTGGAGGCCTGGAAACAGGCGCTGGCCGAGGCCGACAAGGCGCTCGACGCCCAAGCCGGCGAGATCGCCCGCCTCGATGGCGAGTGCGCGCGTCTGGCGGCGGAGATGGACGCCGTGCGCCGGACGACCGGCGTGGTGGACGACGAAACGGCGGCGGCCCGGCGCGCGGCGCGTGACGCGGCCTGGGCGATGCACCGGGCGGACCTGACCCCCGAGACGGCCGACGCCTTCGAAACCGCGATGCGGGCGGATGACGCGGCCACCGGCGGCCGGCTGGCCCAGACCACCGAGGTCGCGCGCCTGCGGCAGGCGGCGATCGATCTGGCCTCGACGCGGGAAACCCTGGTGCACGCCCGCGCACAACGGGACGCGATCCAGGCCCGCCGTGACGCCGTGTGCCAGGACCTCGCGGCGGTGCTGGCCGCCCTTGGCCTGCCGGCGGATTGGCCGCCCTCGTCCTTGGCCGACTGGCTGGCCCGACGCGAGGCGGCATTGCGTGCGCGCGCCGACCTGCGCGCAAAGGACCGGCAGATCCGCGACCTGCGCGACGACGCCCATCGCGCCCGCGACCGACTGGCGGCGGCCCTGACGGCGGTGGGCGCGCCGGCGCCGCCCGACGCTTCCCTCTCGTCCCTGCTCGACACGGCCGACGGCGCCCTGAAGCGGCACGCCGACCAGTCCACCCGCCTGGAGAACCGCCGCAAGGCCCTGACGGAGGCGGAGCAAGAGGTGGCCGACCGTACCCGCGCGCTCAACGCCGCTGTCGCCGCCGACGCCGCGTGGCGGTCGGACTGGGATGCCGCGCTGGCCGGGTGCTGGTTGGGCGCGGACGGCGCGCGGCCGGCTCCCGAGGCGGTGGGGGCGATGCTCGATGGGCTGGACACCCTGAAAGGTGTGCTGGACCGGCGCGACGACACGGACCACCGCATCGCGCAGATGGACCGCGACCAGCGCGCCTATGTCCAGGCGCTGTCCGAGGTGCTGGCGGAGCTGGGGGAAACGCTCGACCCCGCCCACCCGCTGCAGGCCGCCGACGCCCTGGCCGCGCGACTGACAGAGGCACGGTCGGCGGCCGAGAAACGCGCCGACCGGCGGCAGCGCCTGGACCAGGCGCGCACGGACCGGGCCGCGCTCGACGCGCCGCTGGATGCCGTGGCCCGCCGCAAGGCCGAGATGACGGCCCTGTTCGGGGTCGAAACCCTGGCCGAAGTGGACGCCGCCCTGAAGCGCGCGGCGCACCGCGACAGTCTGCGCGCCGACATTGCGGCGGCCGAGCGGGCGGTGATCACGGCGTTGCGGGTCTCCGCGCCGCCGGAGGCGGACGCGATGCTCGCCGCCGCCGATCCGGAGGCCCTGGATCGCGAGCGGTCCGATCTGGACGCCCGGCGAGAGGACCTTGAGACCACGCGCATGGCGGCGCGCGATGCCCTGACCCGCGCCACGGATGCGCTCGCGGCGGTGGGGGGCGATGACGACGTCGCCCGCCTGGAGGCGCGCCGCCGCACCCTGCTGCTGGAGATCGAGGACAAGGCTCGGCGCCATCTGAGCCTTCGTCTGGGCATCGCGGCGGCGACCCGGGCGCTGGCGCTGTATCAGGAACGCCACCGGTCCTCCATGCTCGCCCGCGCGGCCGACGCGTTCGCCACCATCAGCCGGGGCGCCTATGCCAACCTGACCGTGGTGTCCGATCCGGGCGGGGAAAAGCTGGTGGCGTTGGACGCGGCCGGCGGGTCCAAGCGGGTGGCGGCGTTGTCCAAGGGCACGCGCTTCCAGCTCTATCTGGCGCTGCGGGTGGCGGGGTATCACGAGTTCGCCGCGCGGACCGCGCCCGTGCCGTTCGTCGCCGACGACATCATGGAAACCTTTGACGACTTCCGCGCCGAGGAGGCGTTCCGCCTGTTCGCCGGCATGGCCGAGGTGGGGCAGGTGATCTACCTGACGCACCACCGGCACCTGTGCGACATCGCGCGCGAGGTCTGCCCGGCCGTGCGGGTTCAGAGCCTGGAGACGCCCGAACCGGGTTGACGGTTCGGCGGGAGCGGGGCTGTACTGACTTTCACTCGCAAACAGCCGGTCGGGAGTCGACCATGGACGTCCTCCCCCTGCCGCGCGGTCGCCGGCGTCGTGTCATGATGGTGGCCGCCGCCCTTGCCGTCCCCCTGGACGCGGCCGAAGCGCAAACCGACGCCAATGCGGCCTTCGCCTGGCTTGACCGGTTCTATGCCGGCGGGCCGTTCTGTTCGACGGCCGTGGTGAAGCGGGTCGAACGCGCGCCACCATCCGTCATCGTCCACCTGGACATCGATCCGCGCTGGGCCGCCGATCTGGCGCGCATGGAGGCCGGTTTGCGCGACGGCTGGTTCGCGCTGCATTGTCCTTATGTGCTGGAGCCGGTGTGGTCCCTGCTGCCGCCAGAGGGGGACGTGATCATTCACGGGGCGGGGCCGGACCTGGGCGTGGTCCGGCATTCGTGCCGCCGGTCGTTGGGCCGGTGAATCCCGTGTTGGACCACTGCCCTCACATGGCCCGATCCGAGGGGTCGGCATCGGGCGGCGCGGGCCTGGGCGGCGGCGGGACGGCCGTCGCGTCCATCCGTTCGCCGACCGGGTCCAGCGTTTCGAGCACCGCCAACTCGTCGCCGATCGGGGGGTCGACTGGGTCCGATGGTGGGGTGGTGCCGGTGGCAACGTCGGGTCCCGGGATCCGCTGCCGTTTCGGCGCGTGACCGAAGTAGGTGCGGTAGCACTTGGTGAAATGCGACGCCGAGGTGAAGCCGCTGGCCACCGCCACCTGCAGCACGGTCATGGACGTCTGCGCCAGCAGGGCGCGCGCCCGCCACAGGCGCAGGTTCAGGTAATAGCGGGACGGCGAGGTGGACAGGTGCTTGCGGAACAGCCGTTCGAGCTGGCGTTCCGAGACACCGATGTCGCGGGCCAGGTCCTCGACCGGGATCGGGGCTTCCAGGTGCGCCTCCATGCGGGCGATGGCCGCCAGAACCTTGGGATCGCTGACCCCGGTTCGTTCGCGCAACGCCAGCCGCTGGGGATCGTCGGGCCGGCGCACGCCGGTATGAATCATCGATTCGGCGGCCTGAACGGCCAGGGCGTCACCATGCTCATCGCGAATCAGGGCGATCACCATGTCCAGCGCCGCCGTGCCGCCGGCACAGGTGAACCGGTCGCGGTCGATCTCGAACAGCGTGGCGGTGATGTTCAGCGCGGGGTATTCCTCGGCGAAGCTCTCCATGTTCTCCCAGTGGATGGTGCAGCGGTATCCGTCCAGCAGCCCGGCCCGCGCCAGGACCAGGGCGCCGGTGCACAGGCCGCCCACCGGAATCCCCTGGCGGGCAAGGCCGCGCAGCCAGCGGTTCACCTCGGGACTGCGAAACCCCTCGATGCCCAACCCGGAGCAGACGGCGACGGCATCGGGCCGGCGGGGCAGGGCGCCCATGCGCCCGTCCGGCAGGACGTGAATGCCGTTGCTGGCGATCGCCGGGCCGCCGTCGAGGGTGACAAGTTCCCACGTGTACAGGGAGCGCCCGGCCCACCGGTTGGCCGCGCGCAGGGGCTCCACGGTGGACGTAAACGCCAGCATGGAAAAGTTCGGCAACAGGAGGACCTGAAACAGGCGCGGACGCGTGTCGGTGCTTGGTTTGAACATGCCCGCCTCCCAAAAACGCGGACCTTCACCCTGCTATAAATGCGCGAACCGCCAGCGGTCGTAAACGGGAAACATGACCAGGGCCGAAATGATAATAGGTGAAGATAATTAGGTGAAGTCGGAGCCGGCCGGTTCAAGGGGTCGCGCCGCTCTGCGCCGCCGCGCGCAGGGCCTGCGGCGTGGCGCCGAACGCGGCCTTGACGTGGCGCGAGAAGTGCGAGGCATCGGCGAAGCCGCACTCCTGGGCGATGTCGGTGACGCTGCGGTGGGTGTGGGTCACCAGCCAGTGCCCGTGGCGCAGGCGCAAGGACCGGGCGTAGGCGGATGGCGTGGTCGCCAGGTCCTCGCGGAACAGCCGTTCGAGCTGGCGCCGCGACAGGCCGACCCGGCGCGCCAACTCTTCGGCGCGCGGCGGCGTGGCGAGCGTGTGGTCGAGGATGCGCAAGGCCCGCCGCAGCCGGGGGTCCAGGACCGGGTGTTCCCCGGGTGGAACGTCCATTGGCTGCGGCGTGTCGGCTGGCCGGGCGCCGTCGCTGACCAGGATGTGCAACGCCTTGCGCGCCGTCGCCGTGCCCAGGTGCCGGTCCACCAGCCAGGCGGCGACGTCCACCGCGCCGGTTCCTCCCGCGCAGGTGATGCGCGGTCCGTCCACCACGAACAAGCGGTCGGCCACCGGGGTCACCTCGGGGAAGGCGGTGATCAGGTCGTGGTAGTGGTACCAGGACACGCAGCATTCCCGATCGCGCATCAGGCCGGCATGGATCAGCGTGAACACGGCCGTACACAGCCCGACCAGTGGAACGCCGGCGGCCGCCGCCTCGCGCAGCCAACCGATCACCCCCGGATCGTGCACCGGCCCCTGGTGGATCAGGCCGCCGACGACGACGATGTAGTCGAACCCCTGGGGCGCCTGCAAACCGGTATCCGGCACGATCCGTGTGCCGCAACTGGCGCGCACCGGCCGGCCGTCGGCGGTCATGATGGTCCAGCGCGAGGCGATCTGGCGGCTGCGGTCGCCTTCGTCGGCGGCAAGACGCAGCACATCGACGAACCCGGCGAACGGCAACAGCGTGAAATCCCTGAGCAGCAGGAACCCGACCTTCAGGCGGGCGGTGCTGGGCGATGCTCCGGTCATGGTGCGGCGCGGCCCCCGGCTTGTGCGGTTGCGTCATGGACATGGGGCGTGACGGGTCCCGGAACCGCCCTGTCGCGGACCCTCCAGTGCGTTGTTTTACAAGCGTCCCCGGGCGCCCGCGCGGAGTCAATGCCGGACCGTTTCCGATGTCGCAAATCTACCAGGACCGCGTCACCTCCGTTCTAGTCATGTCGCATGGGTTCACGTTTTGCTGAGCCATGCTCCGGGGTGTCCGGAGGCGGGTGCCGCAGGGAGGTCGACGTGGCGCGGTATTCGGTCTGGTCGCTGGCGCGCAACGCGCTGTCGTATCACAGGGACTGGCCGCGCCAGTGGCGCAGCCCCGAGCTTGGGTCGGCCTATGACGTGGTCATCGTCGGCGGCGGCGGGCACGGTCTGGCGACGGCCTATTATCTCGCCAAGGAGCACGGCGTCACCAACGTTGCGGTGCTGGAAAAGGGCTGGCTGGGCGGCGGCAACACCGGGCGCAACACGACCATCGTCCGGTCCAATTACCTGTGGGACGAAAGCGCCGCCATCTACGAACTGGCGCTGAAGCTCTGGGAAGGGCTGTCCCGCGACCTGAACTACAACGTCATGCTCAGCCAGCGCGGCGTGCTGAACCTCGCCCACAGCCTGGGCGACGTGCGCGCCGGCCGCCGCCGCGCCGAGGCCAACCGCCTGAACGGCGTCGACTCGGAATGGCTGGACACGGCCGGGGTCGCCCGGGTCTGCCCCATCCTGAACACGTCGACGTCGCTGCGCTATCCCGTCATGGGCTCGACGTGGCAGCCCAGGGGCGGCACCGCGCGCCACGACGCGGTGGCCTGGGGCTATGCGCGCGCCGCCGACGCGCGCGGCGTGGATATCATCCAGAATTGCGAGGTGACCGGCATTCGCCGCGACTCCGGGGGCGCGGTCGCCGGCGTCGAGACCACGCGCGGGTTGATCGGCACGAAGAAGGTGGCGCTCGCCGCCGCCGGCCATACCTCGGTGCTGGCGGCCATGGCCGATGTGCGTCTGCCGATCCAGTCGCACCCGCTACAGGCGCTGGTGTCGGAGCCGATCAAGCCGGTGCTGGACCAGGTGGTCATGTCCGGCGCCATCCACGTCTACGTCAGCCAGTCCGACAAGGGCGAACTGGTCATCGGTGCTGGCATCGACAGCTACAATTCCTACGCCCAGCGCGGCAGCTTCCATGTGCTGGAACACCAGATGGCCTCGATCGTCGAACTGTTCCCCATCTTCGCCCGCCTGCGGATGATGCGCACCTGGGCCGGCATCGTCGATACCTGCCCGGATGCCTCGCCGATCGTCAGCAAGACCCCGGTGCCCGGCCTGTACATCAACGGCGGCTGGGGCACCGGCGGGTTCAAGTCGACGCCGGGCTCCGGGGTCGTGTTCGCCCACACCATCGCCAAGGACGCGCCGCATCCGATCAACGCGCCGTTCTCGCTCGACCGCTTCACCACGGGGGCGCTGATCGACGAGCACGGCGCTGCCGCCGTGGCGCATTGAGATCCAGGTCAGGAGGGTCTGCCCCATGCTGCTGATCGAATGCCCCTGGTGCGGGCCGCGCGAGGAACCGGAGTTCCATTACGGCGGGCAGGCGCACGTGGCGCGGCCGGCCGATCCGGCGGCATTGAGCGACGCCGAATGGGCCGAATACGTCTTCATGCGCGACAACACCAAGGGACCGTTCGCCGAGCGGTGGTGCCATTCCGCCGGCTGCCGGCGCTGGTTCAACGTGCTGCGCGACACGGTGAGTCACCGCGTGCTGGCGGTCTACCGCATGGGCGAGGCGCCGCCGGAGGGGCCGCGATGAGTGACGACCGCACGCAGGACTGCCGTCTGCCGGAGGGCGGGCTGATCGACCGGTCCCGGCGCATTCGCTTTCGCTTCAACGGCGCGTGGATGGACGGCCATCCCGGCGACACCCTGGCCAGCGCCCTGTTGGCGAACGGCGTGCACCTGGTCGGGCGGTCGATGAAATACCACCGCCCGCGCGGCATCATGGCGGCGGGGGCCGAGGACCCGGGCGGGCTGGTCCAGCGGGGCTTGCACGACGAGCCGGCGCGCACCGATCCCGACTGGCGCGCCACCCAGACCGCGCTGGTGGACGGACTGGAGGCGTATACGGTGGGCGCCTGGCCGTCGCTCGACCGCGACGCGGGCGCGGTGTTGGGGCTGGCCTCCCGCGTCATGGGGGCGGGGTTCTACTACAAGATCATGCACGGCTCGCGATGGATGTGGGAGCACGTGCACGAACCCCTGATCCGCAAGGCCGCCGGGTTCGGGGTCTGCCCCGATCAGCCCGACCCCGACGTCTACGACCATCGCCACGTGCATTGCGAGGTGCTGGTGGTGGGGGGCGGCCCGGCCGGACTGGCGGCGGCGGGGGCGGCGGCGCGCTCCGGCGCGCGGGTGATCCTGGCCGAACAGGACGAGCGCCTGGGCGGCAGCCTGCTCGGCCGGCGGCGCGCCATCGACGGGCAGGGCGGGGTGGACTGGGCGGCAGCCATGGAGGCGCGTCTGCGGGCCTCCCCGGACGTGCGCCTGCTGCCGCGCACCACCGTGTTCGGCTATCACGACAATAACTATCTCGTGGCGCTGGAGCGGGTCACCGATCACCTGGGCCTGGGGCCGGCGCCCCCGGGACGGCCGCGCCAGCGCCTGTGGCACATCCGGGCCAAGCGGGTGGTGCTGGCCACCGGCGCCCACGAACGACCGCTGGTGTTCGGCGACAACGACCGGCCGGGGATCATGCTGGCCGGAGCGGCGCAAACGTACCTGCACCGCTGGGCGGTGCTGCCGGGGCGGGATGTGGTGCTGTTCACCACCAACGACCGCGCCTATGAGGCGGCGTTGGACCTGCACGCGGCCGGCGCCCGCATTCATGCGATCGTTGACTCGCGCGAGGCGCCCGGCGCCGCGCTGCCCGCCGCCGCGCGGGCCGCCGGGATTCGGGTGATGACCGGATACGTGGTCGGCGGGACGAGCGGCGTGCGCCACGTCACCGGCGCCAGCGTCATGAAACTGGGCGCCGACGGGCGCGCTTCGCCGCACGCGTTGGACACGCTGCCGTGCGACCTGCTGCTGGTGTCGGGCGGGCTGTCGCCCGTCGTGCATCTGTTCAGCCAGTCCGGCGGCAAACTGCGCTACGACGACGGACGCGCGGCGTTCGTTCCCGACCGGTCGGTGCAGGCGTTGGCCAATGCCGGCGCGTGCAACGGCACCTTCGATCTGGCCGGTTGTCTTGCGGAAGGCGCGGCGGCGGGGGCCGAGGCGACGCGGCTGGCTGGGTCCGATCCCGGGGCGCCCCGCACCGCGTTTTCTGTCGACGAGCCGGCCGCCGCCGCCATCAAACCGCTGTGGCGGGTGCGTCCCGCACTCGTCCAGGATCACGCCTGGGGTCAGCCCTTCGTCGATTTCCAGAACGACACCACCGCCCACGACATCCGCCAGGCGGTGCGCGAAGGCTTCGAGAGCGTCGAGCACGTCAAGCGCTATACCCTGACCGGCTTCGGCACCGACCAGGGCAAGACCGCCAACATCAACGCCATCGGCATCCAGGCCGAGGCGCTGGGCCGGCCCATCCCCGAGGTGGGAACCACGACCTTCCGCCCGCCCTATACGCCCGTGACCTTCGCCGCCATGGCCGGACGCGACCGGGGCGAGCGCCTGGACCCGGCGCGCCTGACCGCCATCCACGACCGGCACGTCGCCCTGGGCGCGGCCTTCGAGGACGTCGGGCAATGGAAGCGCCCCTGGTACTACCCACGGCCCGGCGAGACGATGCACCAGGCCGTGGCACGGGAATGCCGCGCCGCGCGCGAGGCCGTGGGCGTGCTGGACGCCTCCACCCTTGGCAAGATCGACATCCAGGGACCGGACGCCGCCGAATTCCTGAACCGGGTCTACACCAACGCCTGGAGCAAGCTTGAAGTGGGCCGGGTGCGCTATGGCGTCATGTGCCGCGAGGACGGCATGGTGTTCGACGACGGCACCACGGCGCGGATCGACGACACCCGTTACCTGATGACCACCACCACCGGCAACGCGGCGGCGGTGCTGGATCACCTGGAGGAGTACCTGCAGACCGAATGGCCGGATCTGCGGGTGCGCCTGACCTCGGTAACCGAGCAGTGGGCGACGGTGAGCATCGCCGGGCCGAAGGCCGGGAGTCTCATGGCCCGGCTGGCGTCGGGTCAGGACCTGTCCCCGGCCGCCTTCGCCTTCATGAGCTGGCGCCCGGCCACCGTCGCCGGCCTGAACGCCCGCGTGTTCCGCATCAGCTTCACCGGCGAACTGCAATACGAGATCAACGTGCCCTGGCACCAGGGCGGGGCGCTGTGGGACGCGGTGATGCGTGCCGGCACCGGGCTGGGGGTCACCCCCTACGGGACCGAGACCATGCACGTCCTGCGCGCTGAGAAGGGGTTCATCATTGTGGGCCAGGAGACGGACGGCACGCAGACCCCCATCGACCTGGGCATGGACTGGATCGTCTCGAAGAAGAAGCCGGATTTCATCGGCAAGCGCTCGTTCACCCGGTCCGACACGGCGCGCGCCGACCGCCGGCACCTCGTCGGCCTGTTGCCGAAAGACAAACGGCAGGTGTTCCCGGAAGGCAGCCAGATCGTCGAGACGGGCGCCACGCGTGGCACGAAGCCCGTGCCCATGCTGGGGTACGTGTCCTCGGCCTACTGGAGTCCGGCGCTGGACAGCGGGTTCGCGCTGGCGCTGGTGGCCGGCGGGCGAGGGCGGTTCGGCGATACGGTCGCGGTCGCGTTGCCGTCCGGCGAGCAGCCGGCGGTGATCTGTGATCCCGTGATGCTCGACAAGGAGGGGGCGCGCCGCGATGGACACGCCGCTTGAGATGGGGCCGGGCGGCCCCGGTGGACGCTGGGAAAACCCGGTGTTCGCGCTGGAGTTGGACATGGCGGCGGCGAGCGGGCCGCTGGTGGCCCTGTCCGCCGCGCCGCCGCGCGCCGCGATCAATCTGCGCGCCACCGAAGGCCTGCTGCCGGAGATCGAGCGGACCTACGGCGTACGCCCGCCGACCGTGCCGAACACCTGGACGGCCAGCGCCGACGGGGCGCGCCTCGCGCTCTGGCTGGGGCCGGACGAATGGCTGCTGGCCGCGCCGGACGGCGCCGCGTCGGGTGTGGAGGCCGCCATCCGCGACGCCCGCGCCAACGACGGCTGGCTGGGGGTGTGCGACGTCTCGCACAACTATACAACGCTGGTGTTGCGCGGCCCGCGCGCGCGCCTGGTGCTGTCCAAGGGCTGCGCGCTGGACCTGCATCCACGCGGCCCGCTGCAATCGGGAACCTGCGCGCAGACCACGATGGCGCGGACGCGGGTGCTGCTGCGGATCACCGAGGAGGCCGACACCATCGAACTGTGGGTGCGCAATTCCTTCGCCCGGTACATGGCGGCGTGGCTGCTGGACGCCATGGCCGGCATCGCGCACGAACCGAGGGATTTCTGAGGAGACACGGCCAGGGGCGCCGCACCAGGGAGGCAACCATGAAAAGTCAAGCGCGCGTTGTGGTCATCGGTGGCGGTGTCGTCGGCGTCTCCACCCTCTATCACCTGGCCGCCAAGGGCTGGTCCGATGTCGTCCTCGTGGAGCGCAAGGAACTCACGTCGGGCTCGACGTGGCACGCCGCCGGACTGCTGCCCCTGTTCAACATGAGCTACTCGGTCGGCCAGATTCACAAATACTCGGTGGCCTTCTACCAGCGCCTGCAGGAGGAGACGGGCCAGGACGTCGGTTTCCGCCGGGTCTCCAACATCCGCCTTGCCCAGACCCGCGACCGCATGGACGAGTATCACCAGTACGCCGGCGTGGCCGAGACCATCGGCGTCGAGGTCAGGTTCATCACCCCCGAGCACGTCAAGGAGATCTGGCCCCTGTGCAACACCGAGGGCCTGATCGGCGCCATCCAGCACCCGGCGGACGGCTACATCCAGCCCGCCGATCTGACGCAGGCGCTGGCCAAGGGCGCGCGGGCGCGTGGCGCCGAGATCAACCGCAATGTGACCGTCACCGGCATCACCCAGAAATCGAACGGCGAATGGGTGGTGCAGACCGACAAGGGCGACATCACCTGCGAGCATGTCGTTTCCTGCACCGGCAACTTCGCCCGCGCCACCGGCCGCATGGTGGGGCTCGACGTCCCCGTCATTCCGGTCGAGCACCAGTTCATCGTCACCGAGCCGCACCCGGAGATCGTCGCCCGCCGCAAGAGCGGCTTGCCGGAGATGGGTGTGCTGCGCGACTCGGATAACGCCTGGTACATGCGGGAGGAAAACGGCGGCCTGCTGCTCGGTCCCTATGAGAAGGGGGCGCCGTGCTGCTACGCCGACGATCCGCATCCGAACACGGAATGGGAGCTGTTCCAGGGCGACCTGGAGCGCCTGGAACCGCACATCGAGGGTGCCATTTTCCGCGTGCCGGCCTTCGGCGAGGTGGGCGTCAAGGAGGTCTATAACGGTGCCATCGCCTACACGCCGGACGGCAATCCGATCATCGGCCCGGCCTGGGGTCTGCGCAACTTCTGGCTCAGCGAGGGCCACAGCTTCGGCATCACGGCGGCCGGCGGCGCCGGCTGGCAACTGGCCGAATGGATCGTCGAGGGCGAGCCGACCATCGACATGCTGGGCGTCGATCCGCGCCGCTTCGGCGACTACGCCACCAAGGGCTACCTGCGGGCCAAGAACGAGGAAGCCTACGCCAACGTCTTCACCATTCACTACCCGGACGAGGAACGCCCGGCCGGGCGGCCGCTGCGCACCGCGCCGTGCTACGAGCGGATGCGCGATCTGGGCGCCGTGTTCGGCCAGAAGTTCGGCTGGGAGCGGCCCAACTGGTTCGCCCCCCCGGGCACGCCCCAGTACGACCACTGGTCGTTCCGCCGCTCGCAGTGGTTCGCGGCGGTCGGGGTCGAGGCCCGCACCGTGACCGAGACCGTCGGCCTGCTGGACATGACGGCGTTCGCCAAGGCGCGTATCTCGGGGCCGGGGGCCGAGGCGTTCCTGGACCGGCTGGTGGCCAACAGGCTGCCCAAGAAGATCGGCCGGGTCGGATTGTGCCATGCCCTGACGCCGCGCGGCGGCGTGCATTCGGAATTCACCATCCAGCGCGAGGGTGAAAACCAGTTCTATCTGGTCTCGGCCGGCGCGTGGCAGCGGCTGGACCATGACTGGCTGCGCAAGCACATGCCGGACGACGGCTCGGTGCAAATGCAGGACCTGACCGGCGCCATGGGCGTGCTGGTGCTGGCCGGGCCGAACGCCCGCACGCTGCTCGAACGGGTCAGCGAGGCGGACTTCTCGAACAAGGCCTTCCCCTGGCTGTCGGGCCAGGAGGTGGTGATTGGCATGGCCCCGGTGAAAGCGTTGCGCGTCAACTTCGTCGGCGAGCTGGGCTGGGAACTGCACCACCCCATCGAATACCAGACCCATATCTTCGACGTGTTGATGGCCGCTGGGGCGGATCTGGGGATCAAGCCGTTCGGCATCCGCGCCATGGACAGCCTGCGCCTCGAAAAGTCCTACCGCATGGTGGGCACGGAAATGTCGATCGAGTACGCGGCCTATGAAAGCGCGCTGGACCGGTTCATCCACCCCGACAAGGGCGACTTCATCGGCCGCGACGGCCTGTTGCGCTGGCGCGACGCCGGGTTCCGCAACCGGTTCGTGACGCTCCAGGTGCACGACGTGACCGACGCCGACGCCCTGGGCAACAACCCCATCTATGACGGCGAGACCCTGGTCGGGCGGGCGACCGGCGGCAACTACGGCTTCCGCGTCGGCATGTCATTGGCGTTGGCCATGGTGCGGCCCGAGGTGGCGGGAGAGGGGACCGACCTGTCCATGGACATCCTGGGCACCCGGCATCGCGTGACCGTGATCCCGGAAAGCCCCTACGATCCCGACAACCTGCGTCTGCGAGGGGTGGCGCCGGCCTGAGGGCACGGGCCGACTCCGGGGGGCCGTCACCGCCTCCGAAAAGGCCGACGTGGTCGGTCGGACACGCGCTTAGGGCGGGGGATCGTTCCTCGGGTGTGGGCGTCTAGTCCCTGAAGGCAAACCATTTTTATGTTGCGGTTGCGAAGAGAGCGGAATTTTCAATCCGCATGGCGGAACCGGGATACTCAATGTCGGTTTTGAGCGATTGCAACCGCTCCGGGGCTGGCAGGGTTTGTGTGTCAAGCCCACGCCCACCGCAGCGGAGCCCGCGTCATGGATACACCGCTTTCCCCCGAGACCGCCGTCGCCCTCGACGCCGCGCTGTCCACCGCCGGCCTGGACCGGACCACCCGCCAGTGCCCGACGGTCGACCAGTCCGACCGGGTCGTGCCCATCAACCTGCGCCAGAGCGGCCCGACGCCGGTGCAGATGCTGATCTCCACCCGCGTGCGCAAGTCGCCGTACTGGCACCTCGCCCACAAGGCAGGCTGCTGGCGGGCCACCGTCTACAACCGGATGTACCACCCGCGCGGCTATGTCCGGCCGGAGGACGGCGGGGCGATGGTCGAGTACGACGCCCTGGTCAACCACGTGACCATGTGGAACGTGGCGGTCGAGCGGCAGATCCAGGTCAAGGGGCCGGACGCCGAGGCGTTCGTGAACTACGTCGTCACCCGCGACGTCACCCGCATCAGGCCGATGAACGGCAAGTATGTGATCCTCTGCAACGAGGACGGCGGCATTTTGAATGATCCGGTGCTGCTGCGCGTGGCCGAGGACGAGTTCTGGTTCTCGCTGTCCGACAGCGACCTGGAGATGTGGCTGCGCGGTGTGAACCTCGGTCTGAAAATGGATGTGACGATCCGCGAGATCGACGTCGCCCCGGTGCAGATCCAGGGACCCAAGTCCCTGGCGCTGATGGAGGACCTGGTCGGCCCGGCGATCCGCGACGTGCCGTACTACGGGCTGCTGGCGGCCCGGGTGGGCGGCCGTGACGTGATCATCTCGCGGTCCGGGTTCTCGGGCGAGGCGGGCTATGAGATCTACCTGCGCGACGCCACCCTGTACGCCGACGACATGTGGAATGCCGTGCTGGAGGCGGGCGAGAAGCACAACCTGATGGTCATCGCCCCCGCGCACCACCGGCGCATCGCCGCCGGTATTCTCTCGTGGGGCCAGGACCTGGACCAGGAGACGCTGCCGTTCCAGTGCAACCTGGGCTATCAGGTGCCGCGCAAGAAGACCGCCGATTACATCGGCAAGGCCCGCCTGGAACAGGTACGCGCGGAACTGGAGGCCGGCGGCGAGCCGTACAGGATGCAACTTGTCGGCATGGCCCTGGGCGGCAAGCCGATCACCGACTACGCACCGGACTTCTGGCTCATCTCGGGCGAGGACGGGGGCGCGCCGATCGGCTATGTCACCTCGCCGTGGTCCTCGCCGGAACTGGGCACCAACATCGCCATGGGCTATGTGCCCTATGGGATGCGCCACGAAGGCACGCGCCTGACGGTGTGGCTGCCGGACCAGTACGCCGAGCAGCCGGGCGAGCCGGTCAACGCGCAGATCGTGCCGATGCCGTTCCGCGCCTCGGCCAACCCCAGCGCGCGCGAACTGGCCCGGGCACAGGGCCGCGACGCGGCGTATTGATCCCGTCGGTCCGGACCCGGTCGGAATGGCCCGTCGGGTCCGGACGTTTCCCGTCTTGACGGCTTGGAACCGCCCGCGCGGCGGAAGGGGACGTTCATGCCCTACGATAGCCATCACCACCGCGCGCCGGCCGGCTTTTCCATCGAGATCACGCCCGCCGCCGCCCGCAAGGTGCCCACGTTCACCGGCCTGCTGCCGGCGGGCACGGCCGTCTATGTGACAAATCTGCCGGGGACCGACGCGGCCGAGGCCACGGCCCTGTGCCGCCGTTTGCGCGACGAGGGGATGCGTCCCGTGCCGCATCTGGCGGCGCGCGGCCTGACGAGTCGCGCCGACCTGGCCGCTTGGCTGGACCGGGCGGTGGGCGAGGGCGGGGCGCGCGAGATCCTGCTGATCGCCGGCTCGGGCGAGCGTGCGGCCGGGCCGTTCCGGGACACGCTGGCGGTTCTGGACACTGGCCTGCTGGAGATGGCGGGCCTGCGCGGGTTCGGGGTCGCCGGCCATCCCGAGGGGCATCCGAACGCCAAGCCGGTGGTGCTGCTCGACGCCTTGCGGCGCAAGCAGGCGTTCGCCGCCGCCCATGGACTCGATGCCTGGATCGTCACCCAGTTCACGTTCAGCGCCGCGCCCGTGCGGCGCTGGGCGGCGCATATGGCCGACGCTGGCGTCACGCTGCCGATCCGCGTCGGGCTGCCGGGGCCGGCCAAGCCCGCCACCCTGATCAATTACGCGCGTCAGTGCGGGGTCGGCGCGTCACTGCGCGTCCTGACGCGGCGGCCGGACGTGATGGCCGGGCTGGTGCGGGCCTGGACCCCCGACGGGATCGTCGCCGACTTGACGCGTCAGGGTCAGTGGGCCGGACGCGGAGGCTTTGCCGGCCTGCACCTGTTCCCGTTCGGCGGCTTCGCCAAGACCGCCGCCTGGGCTGTGACGGCCATGGACACGCCGGGGGCTATCGGGTCAAACGCGGGCGGCGAGGTCGTGGGCTTGACGTGATCCGCGCCGGCTCGCCGGCCGCGTTCGAGGGCACCGCGCCGGACCACTCTCCGGCGCGGTGTTCTGTTGAGGTCGAGCGCCGTCAGCCCGAGGCCGTGTCGGTGCCCGGCGGCGTCTCCAGGATCTTTTTCAGCATGGCGTAGCCGGTCTCCAGGTCCGTTGCCTCGGTCTTTTCCTGGGCCAGGAACGCCTCGATCATCGGGTAGTAGTGGATGGCCGCGTCCACTTCCGGGTTCGAGCCGATGCGATAGGCGCCCAGGCGGATCAACTCGGCCATGTCCTCGTAGGTGGTGATGATCCTGCGCGCCGTGTTGACGAGTTGGGTCTGCTCTTCGGTGTTGCAGGCCGGCATCGTCCGCGACACCGACCGCAGCACGTTGATCGCCGGATAGCGGTTGCGCTCGGCGATGGCCCGGTCGAGCACGACGTGACCGTCAAGGATGCCGCGCACGGCGTCGGAGATCGGCTCGTTGTGGTCGTCACCCTCCACCAGCACGGTGAACAGGCCGGTGATGGAGCCGGTGCCCGGCACGCCCGGCCCTGCGCGTTCCAACAGGCGCGGCAGTTCGGCGAACACGGTGGGGGTGTAGCCCTTGCTGGCCGGCGGTTCTCCGGCGGACAGGCTGATCTCGCGCTGCGCCATGGCGAAGCGGGTGACCGAGTCCATCAGGCACAGCACCTGCTTGCCCTGGTCGCGGAAGTACTCGGCGGCCGTCAGCGTGGCGTAGGCCGCCTGGCGGCGCATCAGCGGGCTTTCGTCGGAGGTCGCCAGCACCACCACGCTGCGCTTCAGGCCGGCTTCGCCCAGGTCGTCCTCGATGAACTCGCGCGCCTCGCGGCCGCGTTCGCCCACCAGGCCGATCACCACGATCTCGGCCTTGGAGTGGCGGATCAGCATGGACAGGATGGTGGACTTGCCGACGCCGGAGCCGGCGAAGATGCCCAGACGTTGCCCCTGACAGCACGTCAGGAACGTGTTCAGCGCCCGCACGCCCAGGTCCAGCTTGCCGCCCACGCGCTGGCGCTGATGGGCCGGCGGCGGCTGCGCGCGCACGGGGTAGGACCGTTCGCCCAGCAGCATCGGCCCCTTGTCGTCCACCGGTTCCCCGAAGGCATTGATGACCCGGCCCAACCACGCGTCCGACGGGCGCAGCATGGGGGCAGTTTCCGTCAGTTCCGCCCGGCACCCCAGGCCGACTCCGTCCAGGCCTCCATAGGGCAGCAACAATGCATGGCCGGCGCGAAAGCCGACCACCTCGCAAGGCACGGAGCGCCCGTCGCGGGCGATGATGCGACAGCGGTCGCCGACGGACAGGCTGGCCTGCACGCCGCCGATCTCGATCACCAGGCCGCGCACGCTGGCCACGCGGCCGAACAGGCGCTCGGTGGGCAAACGCTCGATTTCACCAACCAACGTCTGGATCAGGCCGCTCATACCCATGCGCCTCGCGCCTCGCTGCCAAGTCTGGAAATGTCACAGGGTGTTTCTCATGTACAGGTTGGGACCCCAGGGCAATCGGGTGAAGGGGCATCTCATCGCCGAGATGGACCTCCGGGTGAGAGGCTCGCACAAAACCCGTCATTGCGAGCCGGCGTCTCTGGACGCCGGCGAAGCAATCCAGGGCTTGTTCATGACGTATACGCCCTGGATTGCTTCGTCACTTCGTTCCTCGCAATGACGGATTGCGTGTTTTTGGCGGCAGATGAACCACTCATGCGGATTTTTCGCTCCCACAGGCGTCGTTCACCCGATTGCCCTGCTGGGACACGCGTCACGTTGACGCCCACCCGTGCGGTGTGATAATGATTAAGAAAAGTTAAAGCACTCTCAACAGGTCTGTCGCGCGGGGACTTGCGTAGGGTTGGAGGTCGGCAAACTGTGACGCTTCGTCGGTGTGCAGGGGGTACACCGTCATCCTGGGGCGGGGGGATTGCCTGAACTGCGAAGGGACCACGCCCGATGCGGGTGCTGATTATCGAAGACGACGCCGCCACGGCGGACGGACTGGCGCTGATTCTGCGACGCGAAGGCTGGGTCGCGGACAAGACCGACCTCGGCGAGGACGGTCTTGAGATCGGCAAGCTCTACGAATACGACATCATCCTGCTCGACCTGATGCTGCCGGACATGGACGGTTTGGACGTCATTCGCGGGCTGCGCGCGGCCCGCGTCGAGACGCCCGTGCTGATCCTCTCCGGCATCGACGAGTCCTCGCGCAAGGTCAAGGGGCTCGGCATCGGCGCCGACGACTACCTGACCAAGCCGTTCGACCGGGGCGAACTGCTGGCCCGGATCCAGGCCATTGTGCGCCGGGCACGGGGTCATTCCCAGCCGGTGGTGCAGGTCGGGCGCCTGTCGGTCAACCTGGGGACCCGGACCGCCGAGATCGACGAGCAGCCCTTGCACCTGACCGGCAAGGAATACGGCATCCTGGAACTGCTGGCCATGCGCCGGGGCAGCACGCTGACCAAGGAGCAGTTCCTCAACCACCTGTACGGTGGCATGGACGAGCCGGAACTGAAGATCATCGACGTCTTTATCTGCAAGCTGCGCAAGAAGATCGCCAAGGCCACCGGGTCGGAAACCTATGTGGAAACGGTGTGGGGGCGCGGTTACCGCCTGTGCGAGCCGGCCGAGGCGGCCGCGAAAACGGCCTGACGGGGCGTTGGCGCACAGACCACGGAACGGATGAGCGTGGCCTCTCACCCGCACCGCGCTGTCGGATGATCAGTTCAACGCCATCGCCGCCTGGACAAGCTCGACGAACCGGGCACGGTGGCCGTTCGGGTCCTCGCCTACGGCGCCGCTCGCCAGTTCCAGCACGTCCCCCAGGCCATGGTCGCCGACCGCCGTGTTCCCCTGAAGGATCTGCGCCAGCCCTGCGACGGCGACCGCGAACCGGGCGTCATCGTCCTGTTGCGCCACGGGTGCGCGGTCGGCGTCGGTCACCGGCCGCGTCATCAGGCGCGAGGCCGTCTCGCCCGGGGTCTTCCAGCGGAGGCGCAGGTGGGCGATCTCGGCCTCTCGGCCGCCGGCCGGTGCCGCCGACGCCGTGTCACCATACCGCCGCTCCGGCAGCCGCAGCCCGGCCGAGCCCGGCGCGGCGATCTCGTAGATCGCGGTGACGGTGTGGCCGTCGCCGATCTCGCCGGCGTCCACCGCGTCGTTGGCGAAGTCCTCCTCGCGCAGCAGGCGGGTCTCGTAGCCCACCAGGCGGTATTCGGCGACGCGCGCCGGATTGAACTCGACCTGGAACTTGACGTCGTCGGCGATGGGTTGAAGCTGCGCGGCCAGCTTCTCGACCAGCACGCGGCGGCCCTCCTCCAGCGTGTCCAGATAGGCCGCCATGCCGTTGCCGGCCTGGGCAAGCTGTTGCATGGTCTTGTCGTTGTAGTTGCCGCGACCGACGCCGAGAATACTGAGGTAAATCCCGGTCTCGCGCTTGCGGGCGACGTAGTCCTCCAGGCGGCCGTCATCGATCACGCCGAGGTTGAAATCGCCGTCGGTGGCCAGGATGATCCGGTTGATGGCGCCCTTCTGGAAGTTCTCCTCGGCCAGCGCATAGGCCGTGGCGATGCCCTTGGAGCCGGCCGTGCCGCCGCCGGAGGTCAGGCGACCAAGCGCCGTGCAGATCGTCTCCTTGTCGTCGGCGGGCGTGGGCTCCAGCACCACGCGGTCGGCGCCAGCGTAGGTCACCAGGGCAATGTGATCCTCGGCGCCCAGTTGATCCACCAGAAGCGCCATGGACCGCTTGACCAGCCCCAGGCGGTCGGGACCGTGCATGGAGCCGGACACGTCGGCCAGCAGCACGACGTTGGCCGGCGGGCGCTGGCTGCGCTCGGGCGACCAGCCGCGAATGCCGACCACCATGACCTCGCGTCCCTGGCCCCACGGCGACGGCATCACGGTGACATCCGGGGCGAAGGGCTCGGCGGCGGTGCGCGGGCGGGGATAGGCGTAGTCGAAGGCGTTCACCATCTCCTCAACCCGCACGGCATCGGCCGGCGGGTGGTCGCCGTCGCGGATGAAGCGGCGCACCACGCCCATCGACGCTGTGTCGACGTCGGCGGAGAAGGTCGAGACCGGGTGATCGGCGGTGCGTGTCACGCCGTTCAGGTCGACATCGGAAAAACGGTCCCGTTCGAGGTCGGACGGCGCCGGCTGCTGTTGGCCCCAAGGCTGACCCGGACGGGGTCGCGGTGCATATTTCAAGGCGTCGGGCATCTCGGAGACCGCAGATCGCGCCGCCTCCTGGGGTGCTGGCGCCGGGGGGGCCGCCTGGGGAAGCTGGTTGCGGCGCACCGGCGCGCTGCCGCCGGTCCAGCCAGGCGGAATCGTGGGCCGGATGGTCGAGTCCGTCTGGGTTGCCTCGGTCCGTTCGACGATGGCCAGGCAGCTGTCCGCCGCGCTGGCCGCCGCGCTGGCGGCCGGGGCGACGAACGGCGCCGCGAGCAGGACAAGGACGAGACCGGCGTGACGGCCGGTCCGGGCGCGGTAAGTCATGGGTCGTCTCCCCTCATTGAACGACGCGGTGGACGCTGGCCGCGCCCTTCCCCATGTCAGCCGCAGGGCCGCCGGAGCGCGGTGCGCCGGTCACGGGCGGGCGGGACTGGCGTCGGACCCGTCCCTGATGCAAGCTGGTCCACGAAGGCGTCCACAAAATGGCGGAACCGGCACGAATGCGGGGCGGGGCGGCGCGGCGTCGGCAAGACTGTTGGCGGTGTTCGGGACCGCGAGGACGAAGAGGCACACGACAGGATGTATAGTTCCACCACCTATGATATTCGTGTCACGGTCCAGCCCATCTATCTGGAGGATCAGTCGGAGCCGGACGAGGGGCACTACGTCTGGGCCTATCAGGTGGTCATCGGCAACGAGGGCACCGAGTCCGTGCAGTTGATGCGCCGGCACTGGCTGATCACGGACGCCAACGGCTTCATCCGGGATGTGGAAGGCGCCGGGGTCGTCGGCGTCCAGCCTGTGCTGGAGCCCGGCGAGGTGTTCGAATACACCAGCGGCTGCCCACTCAGCACGCCATCGGGCTTCATGCAGGGCACATACGCAATGCGGTGGACCGAGACCGGCGAAATGTTCGACGTCGAAATCCCTGCCTTTTCGCTGGACAGCCCGCATGGCGGGCACAGCGTCCATTGACGCGGAGGCGGGGAGAGGGCGCTCTCATGGTCAAGCCTGCTGGTGATCTCCGGGGTGCTCGCTTATTGGGCGTTTGACGCCAACGGTTTTGTGCGTCTCCGCAGTGGTGTGAAATATTTGTTTCAGGATCAAACCCGGGTACACTCCCGCGCCATGTGCACTAGACTTGGGCGGCGCGGCCGAACGGTCGGTCGCGTGGGATGAGCCGGCGTTGGTCGGTGTCCGAGCGTGCGGCGCCCCGACCGCCAAGAGTGTGCCCAGGGAACGACCTTTGGGCGCCGGGGTCGGTCGGTGGCGAGCCGGTGGCGATCCCCGGTGGCGATCCGACGACGCGCCGTGGCACACCGGCCGATGGGACAACGGGGGAAGCCAAGCGTGCAGCCGTCAAGCGGACAATCGATCGGCCGGCACGCCAGCAATGATCAGGCCAGCGACATGACGGCATTTGGACCAACGACGCGGTACTACAAAACCATCTTTCTATCCGACATCCACCTGGGGACGCGCGGCTGCAAGGCCGAGATGCTGCTCGACTTCCTCAAGTACACCGAGTCGGAAACCCTGTACCTTGTGGGGGATATCGTCGACGGCTGGCGGCTCAAGAAGCACTGGCACTGGCCGCAACCGCACAACGACGTGATACAGAAACTGCTGCGCAAGGCGCGCAAGGGTACTCGCGTCATCTTCATCCCCGGCAACCACGATGAGTTCGCGCGCGATTACTGCGACGCCGATTTCGGCGATGTGGAACTGCGCCGCGAGATCATCCACGAGGGCGCGGACGGTCGCCGTTATCTGGTCATCCATGGTGATGAGTTCGACGGCGTGGTGCTGTACGCGCGCTGGCTGGCGGTGCTGGGCGACTGGGCATATGTGACGGTGCTGGAACTGAACCACTGGTTCAATGTGGCGCGTCGGCGTTTGGGGCTGCCCTACTGGTCCGTCTCTCAGTACCTGAAGCACAAGGTCAAGAACGCCGTCCAGTACATCACCAAGTTCGAGGACAGCATGGCCGAGCTGGCCCGCAAGCGCGGTGTCGACGGCATCATCTGTGGCCACATCCACCATGCGGAAATCCGGCAGGTGGGCGAGGTGCTGTACTGCAACGACGGCGACTGGGTCGAAAGCTGCACGGCCATGGTCGAACACGCCGACGGCCGCATGGAGATCATCGACTGGACCAAGGTCCGCGATGTCTCGATGGTCGAGGTGTACCGCGGTCGCGGACGACGCAAGGATGTCGGCTCGGACACCGAGCCCGAGCCCGCCGAGGAGACGGTGCCCCTGGCCCAAGTGCGGGAGGTGACGGGCCAATCGCCGGCGCAGGCGCGCGGCAGTGGTGGCGGGGCCGAGGCGGACCGGCCGCGCGAGTCGTCTGGAATGGCTTGACCGATGGTCGCTATACTGCCGCCGTCTGTTCCGTCCTGAGGCGACACGCTTCGCCTCGTTCTCCTGTCGAGCCCCGCGACGATGACCAGCCCGACCGCCCCAGACCCCGCTCCTGAACCCGAATCCGACCCGCCCGGGGCTGGCGCCGGGTCCGATCCGGCCGAGCCGTTCGGGGTGTCCGGGGCGCCGGGTGTGGTCGGCGCGGCCGCGCGGATCCTGATTGTCACCGATGCCTGGTACCCCCAGGTCAACGGGGTGGTACGCACCCTGGATACGCTGCGCAGCCATCTGGAGGGACGCGGCCACGCCGTGCGGATGCTGACGCCGGACCAGTTCGACACGGTCCCCTGCCCGACGTATCCGCAGATCCGCCTGGCCCTGGCGACGCGTCACCGTGTGGCCCGGGCCATCGTCGAGTGGCGGCCGACCGTCATCCATATCGCCACCGAGGGGCCGTTGGGCTGGGCCGCGCGCGGGGTGTGCCTCGACCGGGGCGTGCCGTTCACCACGGCCTTCCACACGCGCTTTCCCGAGTATGTCCATGCCCGCTTCTGGGTGCCGGTGGACTGGAGCTACGCGCTGTTGCGCCACTTCCATGCGCGGTCGCGCTCCATCATGGTGGCCACCCAGTCGATCGAGGACGAGTTGACCCGCTGGGGGTTCTCCAACATTCGCCGGTGGGGGCGGGGGGTGGACACCGACCTGTTCCGGCCGCGCGACAAGACCATGCTCGACGACGTGATCGCCGGGCCGCGCCCGTGGTTCGTCTATGTGGGTCGCGTGGCCATCGAAAAGAACATCGAGGCGTTCCTCACCCTCGACCTGCCGGGCACCAAGATCGTCGTCGGCGGTGGCCCGCAGCTGGACGAGTTGCGCGCCGGCTATCCGGACGTGCGATTCGTGGGCGAGAAGCGCGGCGAGGACCTGGCGGCGCACTACGCCGTCGCCGATGCCTTCGTCTTCCCCAGCCTGACCGACACGTTCGGCTTGGTGCTGCTGGAGGCCTTGGCCAGTGGCGTGCCGGTGGCCGCCTTCCCCGTGGCCGGGCCGAAGGACGTGATCGGCGACGCACCTGTGGGCCGCCTGAGTCACGACCTGCGCGAGGCGGCGCTGGCGGCCCTGGACGCGGATCCCGAGGCCTGCCGGGCCTTCGCCCTGCGGAACTCCTGGGACGCCAGCGTGGACCAGTTTCTGTCCAACGTGCAGCCCTTTGATCCGGCGGCCCTGGCGCCGGCCGAGGCGGGCGGCGCTTGACCCGCCGCCATGGCCCTCGTAAGCCTGACCGGGATCTCCCCATCTCCTCTTCTGTGACGGCCGCGCGGACGGATGCTCTTGCTGACCCTGTACCGGGGATTGACCGATCTGTCCGCGCCGCTGGTCCACCTGCTGCTGCTGCGTCGGCGCGCGCGCGGCAAGGAGGATGCGCACCGCCTGGGCGAGCGCCTTGGCCGGCCCGGACGCCAACGGCCGGCCGGGCCGCTGGTGTGGGTCCATGGCGCCAGTGTCGGCGAGGCTGTCTCCCTGTTGCCGCTGATCGACCGTATCCTGGTCGAACGGCCCGGCATCTCTGTGCTGTGTACCACGGGGACCGTCACGTCGGCGGCACTGATGGCCGAGCGGTTGCCGGCGCGGGCGGTGCACCAGTACGTGCCCGTCGACCGCGTGGCCTGTGTGCGCAGGTTCCTCGATCACTGGCGGCCCGACCTGTTGCTGTTGGCCGAAAGTGAGTTCTGGCCCAACCTTTTGCTGGAGACGGCCCGGTGCGGCGTGCCCATGGTGCTGTTGAACGGGCGGGTGTCCGACGCATCGTTCGCGGCGTGGCGGCGCTATGCCCGGCGACCCATGCGGCACCTGCTGGGCCTGTTCCGCCTGGCCCTGGCGCAGAGCGAGACCGATGCGGCGCGCCTGCGAGACCTGGGGGCCGAGCCCGTGGCCTGCGTCGGCAACCTGAAGTTCGCCGTCCCGGAGGCTCCGGCTGACCCGGCGGCGCTGGACCGGTTGCGGGCGGCCGTGGGCGAACGCCCCTGCTGGCTGGCGCTGTCCACCCACGCTGGCGAGGAATCTCTTGTCGCCCGGGTGCATCGCACAGTGGCGGCACGGGTCCCGGGTCTGCTGACTCTGGTGATGCCGCGCCACGCGGCGCGCGGCGCCGCCGTGCGGGCCGACCTGGAGGCCGCGGGCGTGACGGTGGCGCAACGCTCGGCCGGGGCCGAGCCGGGTCCGGACACGGACGTCTACCTCGCCGACACCATGGGCGAGGTGGGACTGGTCGCGCGGCTGGCGCCGGTGGTGCTGATGGGCAAGAGCCTGCTGGGCGAGGGCGGCGGGCAGAACCCGCTGGAGCCGGCGCGGCTGGGGGCGGCGGTGCTGTTCGGTCCGCGCATGGAGAACTTTCGTGACATCAGCGCGCGCATGGTGGCCGCCGGCGCCGCGCGGCCGGTCGCCGACGAAGCGGACCTGGCCGAGGCCCTGACGGATCTGCTGCGGGACGCGGCGGTGCGGGCGGCATTGGGGGCGCGCGGCCAGGCCTTCGCGGTAGGGGAGGCGCATGTCCTGGACCGGGTGATGGAGGCCCTGGCGCCCGTGCTGGATCCGCTGATGGCCGGAGGGGGCGACGATGCGCGCGCCTGAGTTCTGGACGAAGGACGGGCCGGCGGCCCGGTTCCTGGAGCCTGTCGGTCTGCTTTATGGCTGGGCCACGGCGCGGCGGTTGCGGCGGGGGACGCCCGTGCGGCTGCCCGTGCCGGTGATCTGCGTCGGCAATCTGGTGGCCGGCGGGGCCGGCAAGACGCCGCTGGTGGCCGACCTGACGCGTCGCCTGCGGCGGGACCACGGTGTCGACGCGATGGTGCTGTCGCGCGGGCATGGCGGGACCGCGCGAGGGCCGCTGCGGGTCGATCCGGCCACGCACGACGCCGCCACGGTGGGCGACGAGCCGTTGATGCTGGCGCGCGAGGGCCTGCCGGTGTGGATCGCCCGCGACCGGGCGGCGGGCGGGCAAGCCGCCGTGGCGGGCGGGGCGGGCGTGTTGGTGATGGACGACGGCTTCCAGAACCCGGCGCTGGCCAAGGACCTGTCGCTGGTCGTCGTTGATGGCGGGCGCGGCTTCGGCAACGGTCGGCTGATCCCCGCCGGCCCCCTGCGCGAGCCGGTGCCGGTCGGCCTGGGACGGGCCGATGCGGTGGTCATCATGGGGCGCGATACCGCGCGCGTGGCCCGTGTTGTGCCGCCCCACGTGCCCACCCTTGGGGCGCGGATCGTCCCCGGGCCGCGCGTCGAGGCGCTGGCGGGACAGCGCGTGGTGGCCTTCGCCGGCATCGGTGACCCCGGCAAGTTCTTCGCCATGCTGCGCAACGCCGGCTGCGACGTGGTGGCGATCCATCCCTTCGCCGATCACCACCCCTACCAGCCCACCGACATCCAGCCGATCCTGGACGAGGCCTTTGGCCTGGGCGCCGTGCCGCTGACCACGGCCAAGGACGCCGTGCGCCTGCCCGACGACCAGCGCCAGCAGGTGGACGTGGCGGATGTCACCGTCACTTGGGACGACCCGTCGGCCCTGGAAACCCTGCTCGGGCGGGTGCTGGCGCGGTTTTCATCGCCTCGGCCGCAGGCCGGCGCTTGACAGCCCCGCGCCCCCGTCCTATCTCGTTGGCACTCGCCGGGTCAGAGTGCTAACAACCTCTCGAAACCGGCCGAAATCAACAGGTTGGCCGCCTTCCCAGGGCGGCCTTCAGTGAATTCGCAAGCATCGTCTCAAAACTTTCGACCGAAACGACGTCGATCGACGGAGGAAAAGAATGAAACTGCGTCCGCTGCACGACCGCGTGCTGGTGAAGCGTGTGGAGTCCGAGGAGAAGACCGCCGGCGGGATCATCATCCCCGACACGGCAAAGGAAAAGCCCATGCAGGGCGAGATTCTGGCCGTCGGCGCGGGTGCGCGCGGCGAGGACGGCAAGGTCACCCCGCTGGACGTCAAGGTGGGTGACCGCGTCCTGTTCGGCAAGTGGTCCGGCACCGAGGTGAAGATCGACGGCGAAGAGCTGCTGATCATGAAGGAAGCCGACATCATGGGCGTCGTGGAATAAGCCGGCGCCCACTCCCTCGACCGACCTTCCCCGACATTCCGGATCAAGAGGATAGACAGACATGACCGCCAAGGATGTTCGTTTCGGCATCGACGCCCGCAACCGCATGATGAAGGGCGTCGACACCCTGGCCGATGCCGTCCGCGTGACGCTGGGCCCCAAGGGCCGCAACGTGGTGATCGAGAAGAGCTTCGGCGCGCCGCGCATCACCAAGGACGGTGTGACCGTGGCCAAGGAGATGGAACTCTCCGACAAGTTCGAGAACATGGGCGCCCAGATGGTCAAGGAGGTCGCCTCCAAGACCGCCGATCTGGCCGGTGACGGCACCACCACGGCAACCGTTCTCGCCCAGTCCATCGTCCGTGAGGGCGCCAAGGCCGTGGCCGCCGGCATGAATCCGATGGACCTGAAGCGCGGCATCGACCTGGCCGTGTCGGCCGTCGTCGAGGATATCCAGAAGCGCTCGACCAAGCTGAAGAACAGCCAGGAAGTGGCCCAGGTCGGCACCATCTCGGCCAACGGCGAGGAGTCGATCGGCAAGATCATCGCCGAGGCCATGGAAAAGGTCGGCAACGAGGGCGTCATCACGGTCGAGGAGGCCAAGGGCCTGGAGACCGAACTGGACGTCGTCGAGGGAATGCAGTTCGACCGCGGCTATCTCTCGCCGTACTTCGTGACCAACACCGAGAAGATGCTGTGCGAGCTGGAGAACCCGTACATCCTCATCAACGAGGGCAAGCTCTCCAGTCTGCAGCCGCTGCTGCCGGTGCTCGAGTCCGTGGTCCAGTCCGGCAAGCCGCTGCTGATCATCGCCGAGGACGTCGAGGGCGAGGCCCTGGCCACCCTGGTGGTCAACAAGCTGCGTGGCGGCCTGAAGGTCTCCGCCGTGAAGGCGCCCGGCTTCGGTGACCGCCGCAAGGCCATGCTGCAGGACATCGCCATCCTGACCGGCGGCCAGGTGGTCTCGGAAGAGGTCGGCATCAAGCTGGAGAACGTCACCATCGACATGCTGGGCACCGCCAAGAAGGTGACCCTGACCAAGGAAGAGACCACCATCGTCGATGGCGCCGGCGAGAAGGCCGAAATCGAGGGGCGCTGCAACGTCATCCGCAGCCAGATCGAGGAGACCACCAGCGACTACGACCGCGAGAAGCTGCAGGAGCGGCTGGCCAAGCTCGCCGGCGGTGTGGCGGTGATCAAGGTCGGTGGTGCGACCGAGGTCGAGGTGAAGGAGAAGAAGGACCGCGTCGACGATGCCCTGCACGCCACCCGCGCGGCGGTCGAGGAAGGCATCGTGCCGGGCGGCGGTGTCGCCCTGCTGTACGCCTCTCGTGTTCTGGAAGGCGTGAAGGGTGCCAACTCCGACCAGCAGGCGGGCATCACCATCGTGCGCCGCGCCCTGCAGTCGCCGGTGCGTCAGATCGCCGAGAACGCCGGTGCCGACGGCGCCGTCGTGGCCGGCAAGCTGATGGAGCAGGACAACCCGCACTTCGGCTTCGACGCCCAGAACGACACCTACACCGACATGATCAAGGCCGGCATCATCGACCCGACCAAGGTCGTGCGCGCGGCCCTGCAGGACGCGGCCTCCATCGCCGGCCTGCTGGTGACCACCGAGGCCATGGTCGCCGACGTGCCGGAGAAGAAGGACGGCGGCGGCGCCGGCGCCGGTGCCGACATGGGCGGCATGGGCGGCATGGGTGGCATGGGCTTCTAAGTCCGCCGTTCCCGCCAAAAGTGATCCGACGGAAAAGGGGCCGCGTTCCGAAAGGGGCGCGGCCTTTTTCTATTGTAGTGTCCAGTGTTTGAGAATTGCCGGCACCTATTTTCGCGTGAGGTGGAATAGATTTGCTTGGCCTATAGGGACGCCGAAAGTCACCTTCGATTTGCTATAATGTTCATTGTACACCCGAAATCCTTTAGAGTTCAGCATTAGGGTTAGCTTCTGTTTCTCTTCATCTGTGAGGTTCTTGACAGATATGTCCTGTGCGTAGCCGCCAACGTGTGCGAACCCATTTGGCTTGCCGGCCTGCTTGGCAATTTCAGAGTTCCACCATTCAACTTGCTCTTTTGTTAGCTCGCCTCTTTTTGGGAGAGTCTTCAACTTGTATTTGCTCTTGAACCGCCCTTTTATATTAGGGTAGTTTTTTTCATATTTAGGATCCAAAATAATTTGTAATTGTTCTTCGATCGTCCTGTTTCCGCTTGTTAAATACGCTTTTCCTTTTGTGATTGGGTACTTTTTTTCAAACTCATCTAGCGCGGCGGCCACGTCATTTTCCAGTTTCGTGGGGGTACTTTTTCTACTTCCCATGACAATTCTTCCCTCAAAAAAGAACGATGGACGTGCACGTTTGTTCGAGCGAGCGCTTCGGCGACGGAACGAGCGTCCCTGAATGTTTGAGTGCCCTGCCGAACTCAGCCTTTCCAATATGCTTCAGACGACCACATCCTCTGCGATCCCACAAGCGTGAACTGTGTTCTTTCCAACGGGCGGGCCAATTGCGACCTGCGGAGTCTGTTGTGATGGCAAGCGCAGTCGGTTTGCTGACCCTTACGCCTGGGCGAGACGCATGTTATATCCCGCGCAAGGCAGACGGTGCGGCGTTCTTGGCGCCGCCCACTCACCATCCGAGCGAAAGGCCATGCGCGAGCCGCCGGCAACGGAAACCGGATCGACACCTCCGGACGCAGGCGTCCGTGGCGACGCCCCGTCCAATGGGCGGCGGCCGCACGGCTGGTGGCGCCAGACGTTGCGCCTGATCCGCTTTCGTCTTGTCATCCCCCTGATGCGCAGCCACCATCCGCCGGAGCATTCGGCGCGAGGGGTCATGGTCGGCCTGATGTGGGCCATGACGCCGCTGGTGGGCATCCAGATGATGTTGGTGCTGGCCACCTGGTTCGTCGCCAGCCGGCTGTTTTCGTGGCACTTCAGCCTGGTCCTCGGGCTGGCCTGGACCTGGATCACCAACGCGTTCACCATCCTGCCGTTCTACTACGCCTATTACGTGACCGGACAGCTCATGCTGGGCCACTGGGACGACGTGACCGGCTTCGAGTCCTTCGTCGCCTTGTGGGAGGGCACGTTCGCCGCGAACCTGGGCTTCTGGTCCGCGCTGTATGCCTATGTCGCGGATATTGTCGCCGGCTGGGGCCTGCCGCTGGTGGTCGGCTCGGTGCCCTGGGTCGTCCTCAGCGGTGTGCTCGGATACTGGCTGAGTCTGCGGGTATCGCGCCGGCACGCGGCGGCGCGGGCTGAACGGCGCGCCCATGCCGACCGCCGCCAGGCCTCGCGCGCCGCCGCCTGGACGGCCGCCGACGGGCGCGATGGTGCATCGGATTGACGGGCGGCCCCGAGGGCGCCAAGATCGGCGCCATTCGGTGACTCCCTTGTTTCATTCGGGATTTGACGGAAGCCTTTCATGCCCCTTGGTCGTCCGCGCCGCCGTCGGCGCTCGGGACACGCGGTCCTCATTCTGTTCCTGCTGCTTCTGGGCACCGGTGCCGTCGGCGCCGGGCTGTACTACGGATACCTGCTGCTCAGCCGGGACCTGCGGGACCGCGTCGGTCTGCTCGAGGCCCGCTTGGAAGACATGCGGGACTCGCTGGACGCCTCGGAACGGGCGCGGGGAAGCCTGTCGGTGGAGTTGGAGGAGGCGCGCGCCCGCCTGCGGTATGTTCAGACCCGGTACGAGCGCGATGTGCCGCACGGAGAGGCGCGCCGCCTGCACGACCTGGTGGTCCGGATGTTGGGCGAGGGGATTGCCGCGGATCGGCTGGCGTTCCTGATCCGGGCGGCGCAGACGCCGGCCGATTGCGAGTCCCCTCCGGAAACCCGGCAGTTCTTCGTCCGTGTGCCCGGGCACGCGGCGTCGGCCACCTCGGTCAGCTTCGCCGACCGGCGCATCACGGTCTCGGCGGAGGGGGCGGTGGCGACCGACGAGCAGGATCGGCCGGAGGCGTGGTTCGATCCGGCCAAGCCGGTTCAGGTGGAGTTCAGCCGCCTGGGAGGCGAGACGGAGGAGGTCGAGGGCGTGCTGCCGCTCCATCACGCCATGGTTCTGGACGGCTCCGAGTACCGGTTCACGGTCCGGGCCGGGCGCACCGGGTTCGCCGAGGCGACCGCGACACGGTGCGCGTTTCCCTGATGCGCGGGACCGTGGCTTACGCCAGCCGATCGAAGTCATGACTCCTCCTCATTCGCCGGGCGCGGTGCCGGCGCGGGAGATCCCTCGGCTCGCTTCGCTCGCTCGGGATGACGATTTTCTTTAAAAAACAAACACATACGTCATCCCGAAGCGTCCGTTAGGACGCGAGGGATCTCCCAAGGTCGTGTGCTGACGGTCCGGAAAACGTATCACGATTTCCGTCGCTTGGTATTATACCAGCCTCCGAAAAGGCTGACCTTTTCGGAGGCTGGCCGGCGCGACTGCGCCGGCGCCGCGAAGCGGCGGAGCCGCGCGCCCCGAAGGGGCGCTGCGGCGACAAAGTCAAAGACTCCGCATCGTCGGCGCCCCGAAGTGACCCTGGCCGGACGAGTCATACCTATCGTCGCCCGGTATTACGCCGGGGCTTGATCCGCGTCGGCCAGCGGCAGGCGCACGGTGACGGTGGTTTGCCCGGCCACGCTGGTATCGAGCGCGACGCTTCCGGCTTGCGCCTGTGCCATCATGCGCGCCGAATAGGTGCCCAGGCCGGTGCCGCCGGGCTTGCCGCTGGTCGAGTACTTCTCAAAGAACCGGTCGCGGATCGCGTCCGGCACTGTGCCGGGGTTGGTGATGTGCACGACCGCCGCGCCATCCTGGGCGGTCATGCCGACCTCGACAGCCAGCCGTTTGGCCGGCAGGGCTTCCAGGGCATTGCGGACCAAGTTTGAAAGGAGGGTCCGGCACAGCCACGGATCGCCGACGGCGGTCAGGGGTGCGGCGGCGGTCACCCTGATGTGCGCGGACCGTTCGGCGGCGAGGTACGCCAGTTCCTCGCGCACCTCGTCCATGACTTGGCGCAGGTCCACCGGGGCCGGCACAAGGTCGAAGGTGCCGGCTTCCATGCGGTACAGGGCCATGGAGGCATCGAGCAGCGTAAGCTGGCGCTGGGCGGACCGCTCCATCATGTCCAGGACGTGCCGGTTGTCGTCGCTGAGCGTGTCGGACAGGCGCAGGATGTTGATCCCGGAAATGGTGGCCGCGATGGGGCTGCGCATATCGTGACGGATGATGCGTTCGACGTCCTCGCGGAACTCCTGCTCGCGCTTGTGGTGGGTGATGTCCTGGATCGTGCCGTTTACGACGTGCCCGGCCGGGCCGCGCGTCGGGTTCGGCTGGCCCATGCCGTGGACCCACTTGACCCGGCCGTCCGGCAGGTCCAGGCGTAGCGTGACGTCGTAGGGCCGGCCCTCGTGAACGGCGCCATGAATGGCGGCCCGGAAGGCGGCCAGATGTTCCCCCGTATAGATGTGATCGTACTCGGCCAGCGAAGGTGGGCCGAGCGCCGGGTCGCGCTCGTAGATGCGGAATACCTCGTCCGACCAGACGGGCACGCCGACGGCGGGGTCGAGGGTCCAACTGCCGATGCTGGCGATGCGTTGCGCGAGGGTGAGTTGTGTCAGGCTGTTGGCCAGCGCCTGTTCGCGACGCTTCTCCTCGGTGATGTCCTGCACCAGCCCCAGGAACCGCGTGGGCCTTCCGTGCTGGTCGTGAACCAAATCGCCGTAGGCGCGCAGGTGCAGGGTTTGCCGCGTTGTGTAGTGGATCACGCGGTGTTCCATTTGATGGCTATCGCCCCGGAGCGCGGCACGGAATTCCTCCGCCACGCGGTTCCGGTCGTCGGGATGGATCCAGACCATCAATTCTTCGGTGGTGGTCGCGCTGACCTCAGCCCCGGACAACTCCCGCCATGTCTCGGACAGGGTCCACCGCTCGGTTTCCATGTCGTATTCGAACGACCCCATGCGGCCGAGGCGTTGCCCGGCCACCATCAGGTCGGTGGTTTCGCGCAGCTTGCGCTCGTCCCGTTCGCGGTCGGTGACGTCGAGGGCCACGCCCCGAACCTTCACGACGTGTCCGTCGTCATTCAGGATCGGCGTCCCGTGGACCTTGCCGGTTCGAACCTCACCCGTGCCCTGGTGGATGATCCGGTGGGTGATGTCATAGGGCTCGCCGTTCAGCACGCGCTCGAAGGCGGCCTCGACCCGCGCCATGTCGTCCGGATGCGCGATCGGCAACAGGTCGGCGGTGGTGCGTGGCGGTGTCTCGACGCCGTGCAGCCGGCACCAGTTGTCCGAGACCGTCCAGGTATCGGCGGCGACGTCCCATTCCCAGGAGCCGATGCCGGCCAGTTCCTCGGCGTTCAGCAGCAGGTCGGCGGTCTCGCGCAGGCGGGTTTCGGCGCGCACCCGGTCGCTGGTGTCCTCGGCGACGATCAGCACGATGTCCGGCGGCACGGGCGCGAATTTCAGGTTCAGGTGCTTTTCGTCGCCCGTGGAGCGGAACCGATAGGCGCGCTCGGCGTGCTCGACGGTGCTGTTAAGGTGGCAACGCCAGACCAGATCCCGCATCCATGGCATGTCACCGTAGAACTCCGAGAGGCGACTGCCGATGAGGGCCGAAATCTGATCGTGCGTCAGGGTGTGAGAGGCCGCGTTGACCGCGCTGAGAACAAAATCCTCGCCCTGACGTTGCCACACCGCGAGGCTCAGCGGCATCGCGTCGAACAGTGCGCGAAACCGCGCCTCGCTGGCCTGCAGTGCCTGTTCCGCCTGTTTCTGCTCGGTGATGTCCTGGACGGCGCCGACCACGCGAACCGGCTGTCCGGAGTCGTCGCGGACGAGGATGGCGTAGGCGCGCACATACAGCGTCTCGCCGGTCTTGGCATGGATCAGCCGGTGCTCGTATTCCGGCGTGGCGCCCGTGAAGAACCCGTCAAACGCCGCCTGGGTGATCGGAAGGTCCTCGGGTGGGATGAGGGCGCGCACCTCCTCCCGCGACAGAACCGTGCGGTCCAGGCCGATATGCTGCGCCCAGTTCTCCGAAACGGTCCAGGTCCCGTCCGCGATGTCGAAGACGATCGACCCCATGCGGGCCAGCCGCTGCCCCGTGGCCAGAAGCTCGGCCTGTTCGCGTAGCGCCTCATCGGCGCGGCCTGGGATGAAGTCCCGGTGCGATTCCCGGTGTTGTGGATGCGTGTTTCGGTCCGACGCCGCCCGGTCTTCCGTGTCCATGTTGCCGGTTCTCCTGGACCACGTTGGCGTCGGGCCAAATCCTACCCCTGAAAGCACATTGTATGCGTTCCAATTTACAGGCGCGCGTGCCGTCATCGCAATAACAATTTATTGGCCCGCAGCCACGCAAATACAGCTTTTGCGCGGAATTCCAATATTTCTCGGCGGGACACGCAAGCTATTGCAACTATTTGACCATACACGTCTCCAAGCGTCAATTGTCGCGCCAAGACACAGGTTCGACCTTCGAAGAAGTTGAGTCGGATCAATCGAGGTCAGGACGCCCGCGCAGGGTTTTCACCCGCCCGCGACGGGTCTTGGTATCGGTGCGGCGTTGCTTGGCCGCCCGGCTTGGCCGGGTCGGCGTGCGGGGGCGGGGCGTGTGTGTGGCGGCACGGATGAGCGCGGCCAGCCGCTCGCGCGCGTCGGCGCGGTTGCGCTCCTGGCTGCGGAAGCGGTCGGCGGTGATGACCAGCACGCCGTCGCCGGTCAGACGCCGGCCGGCGCACCGTGCCAGCCGGTCCTTGACCGCGTCTGGCAGCGAAGGCGAGCCGCGCACGTCGAAGCGCAACTGGACGGCCGTTTCGACCTTGTTGACGTTCTGGCCGCCGGGGCCTGACGCCCGCGCGAACCGCTCCTCGATCTCGGAGTCGGGGATGCTGACCCCGGGGGCAATGTGAAGCATGGAACCGGGTCCGTCCGGGGAAAGGGAACGCGCCAGGGGCGAACGGCCGGACCAGGGGGCGGCGTGTCCGGTTTCAGCTCGCCTTGGCGGCCTCCAGTTTCGACAGAAGGGGCTTTTCGTATTCCTTCAGCGTGTCGTATCCGCCGATCAAATGGCCGTCCATGAGGATCTGCGGCACGGTGCGGGCCTCCGGCAGGCGCTGTTTCATCTCGGAAAACGCGGCGGCCGAGGACACATCGTGCTCGGTGTAGGCGATGCCGTGGTCCTGGAACCACGTCTTGGCCTTTGCGCAAAAGGTGCAGTTCGACTTGGTGTAAACCTCGACATGGACCATCGGTCTTCCCTCAATGTGTTGGTCACGCCCGCGCGGTGCGGCGCGCGTGCGGTCGTGCGATGTCTGGTGACGGAGACAGCCCGGATCAGCCGGAAATGCCGTGCTGGATCGCCATGGCCACGGCCTGGGTCCGGTTGGCCGCCCCGATCTTCTTGAAGATGCTGCGCATATGCGACTTGACGGTGATCTCCGTCAACCCCAGGTGCAGGCCGATTTCCTTGTTGGACTCGCCGCGCACCAGCAGCGACAGGACCTGCACTTCGCGGTTGGTCAGGTCGGCGAACCGCCCGCCCGGATGCTGCGCCGGAGCCGGCTCGCCCTCGGCGCTGCCCGGGCTGAGCAGGTGGGCGGAGAAATACGGCTGGCCGCTGAGGATGAGGCGCAACGCGTGCACGAACGAGGCGCCGCTCATGGCCTTGGGCAGGTAGCCGGAGGCGCCCAGTTCCATGGCCCGCAGCACGTCCTCGCGCACCACCTGCCCGGTGATGATGACCACGGGCACCTCGGGGCAGGCCTTGCGGAAGGCACTGACGGTTTCCACGCCGGCCATGCCGGGCATCTTCAGGTCAAGCAGAAGCAGGTCCGGCGAGTGTTCCGACGCCTCGGCCAGCGCGCTGTCGAAGTCCACCGCCTCCATGATCTCGACGTGATCGGCCAGATCCGTCAGGAAGGGCCGGATGCCGTCTCGTAAGAGGGCGTGATCGTCCGCGAGAAGAACCCGTACGGTTGAACTCTTGGCCGCCGATGGGGTGTCCGGTGTCCTGTCAGCGGCGCCGTTGTCGTCCGCAGCCTTGTCTGGGGCCTTGTCCGGGGTGCTGGACTCGTCCGGAGCCATATTGAGGGCATCCTTTCGCACGTATGCCGTGCTTTGATTTGGAGCGCGCCACATTGGCGAGCGCGCAGCACGAAACCTGCCGATCTCACGGTCATATATCCACCGATCGAAGGGGTCCGTCAAGCCTTTGGAAGCAAGCCGTTGCCCCGGCGCCTCCCCCTTTCGAACGGAGGGCCGAGCGCCTGGACGCCCTCAGGCCGTGGCCAGGGTCGCCGCCTCGGCCTTGATCCGCTGGATCATCGAGGCCACGCCGTTGCGGCGGTTGGGGCTGATGTGCTGGTCGAGGCCGAGGCGTTGCAACTCGGCCTCGGCGTCCAGGGCGATGATCTCCTCGGGTGTGCGATCGTTGAACAATATGAACAGGATGGCGATCAGGCCCTTGACGATATGCGCGTCCGAGTCGGCGCAGAAGTGCAGCCGGGCCGGGCTGTCCTCGGTGGGCCGGACCGTCAACCACACCTGGCTGAGGCAGCCGCGCACCTTGTTGGCGTCGATCATGTCGACGTCCGGCATGGGTTCCAGCTTGCGCCCCAAATCGATGATGAACGCGTAGCGCTCTTCCCAGTCGTCGAGGAGCTCGAAGGTTTCGGAGAGTTCGTCCCGGGTCATGGTCATGAGGTGTCGGTTCCGCTCGTCAGTCGTCGGTCGTGTCGGCTCCCTCCGATGTAAGGCGCAACGGCGCCAACGGGAACCCCGAAGCGTCGTGGGTGGCGCCATCCTCGCCCGCCTTGACAAAGCGGGCGGTTCGGTGTGGGTTCCGGTCCGACCGTCGGCACCCGACCCGCCTTCCATCAGGGGACTCCCTTCATCATGCACGCCTACCGCACGCACACCTGCGGCGCACTCCGCCGCGCCGACGTGGGCCAGACCGTCCGCCTGTCCGGCTGGATCCACCGCAAGCGTGATCACGGCAACCTGCTGTTCGTGGACCTGCGCGATCATTTCGGCCTGACCCAGTGCGTGCTGGACATCTCGTCGGAGGTGTTCCCGACGCTGGAGGCGGCGCGCGTCGAAAGCGTGATCACGGTGACCGGCCGGGTCATCGCCCGCTCGGACGAGACCATCAACCCGCGCCTCCCCACCGGCGAGATCGAGGTGGGCGTGGACGCGGTCGAGGTGCAGTCCACCGCCGACGTGCTGCCCATGCAGGTGGCCGGCGAGCAGGAGTTCCCCGAGGATCTGCGGCTGACCTATCGCTTCCTCGACCTGCGGCGCGAGCAGATGCACCGCAACATCGTGCTGCGCTCCCAGGTGATCCAGTCGATCCGCCGGCGCATGGTGGAGCAGGGGTTCCTGGAGTATCAGACGCCCATCCTGACGGCGTCGAGCCCCGAGGGTGCCCGCGACTTTCTCGTGCCGTCGCGGCTGCACCCGGGCAAGTTCTACGCCCTGCCGCAGGCGCCGCAGCAGTTCAAGCAGTTGATGATGGTGGCCGGCTTCGACCGCTATTTCCAGATCGCGCCGTGCTTCCGCGACGAGGACAGTCGCGCCGACCGCTCGCCCGGCGAGTTCTACCAGCTCGACTTCGAGATGAGCTTCGTCACCCAGGAGGACGTGTTCGCGGCCATTGAGCCCGTTCTGGCCGGCGTGTTCGAGGAGTTCGCCGACGGTCGGACGGTGACCAAACCGCCGTTCCCTCGGATTCCCTATGACGAATCAATGCTGAAGTACGGCTCGGACAAGCCGGACCTGCGCAACCCGCTGATCATCCAGGATGTGACCGAACACTTCCGGGGCGGCGGCTTCGGCCTGTTCGCCAAGCTGATCGACGGCAAGGGCGCGGTCGTGCGCGCCGTCCCGGCGCCGGGCGCGGCGGACCGGCCGCGCGGCTGGTATGACAAGCTGAACGACTGGGCGCGCGACAACGGCGCCGGCGGCCTGGGCTACATCATCTTCGGGGCCGAGGGGCCGAAGGGGCCGATCGCCAAGAACCTGGAGGCCGATCGGGTCGAGGCCCTGCGCGCGCAGATGGATCTGAAGGCCGGCGACGCGGTGTTCTTCGCCTGCGACAAGCCGTTGCCGGCCGCCAAGTTCGCCGGTCTGGTCCGCACCAAGATCTGCGCCGAACTGGAGATGCTGGAAACCGGCGAGTTCCGCTTCTGCTGGACCGTGGACTTCCCCATGTTCGAGCTGAACGAGGACACCGGACAGGTGGAGTTCAGCCACAACCCGTTCTCCATGCCGCAAGGCGGGCTGGAGGCGCTGGAGACCATGGATCCGTTGGAGATCAAGGCGTTCCAGTACGACATCGTCTGTAACGGCGTCGAGCTGTCGTCCGGGGCGATCCGGAACCACCGCCCCGACATCATGTTCAAGGCGTTCGCGATCGCCGGGTACGAAAAGGAGCACGTCGAGGAACACTTCGGCGGAATGCTCAACGCCTTCCGTTACGGCGCGCCGCCGCACGGCGGATCGGCGCCCGGCATCGACCGCATCGTCATGCTGCTGGCCGACGAGCCGAATATCCGCGAGGTGATCGTCTTCCCCATGAACGGACAGGCGCAGGACCTGTTGATGCAGGCGCCCAGCGCGGTCAGCGAAAAGCAGCTCAAGGAGTTGCACATCAAGCTCGACCTGCCGAAGCCGAAGCCCAAACCGCAAACCGGGGGCGGCGGCTGAGACACGGCCCGCCGGCGCGAGCGAGACGTTTTGTCGCCATAGCGGACCGGATATGCGCGCCCTGGTGATGACTCGACAGGCGGTCACGGCGTAAGATCAGTGTCACGGAGGGGGCTGTTACAGGGTTCACGCTGTGGGGACCCCTCGCGACCACGACCAATCGTGTCGGTTTTCGCCGGAGGGAAAGGGTGACCCATGGCTTTGCTGGAATGGTCGGATGATCTGAGCGTCGGATACGGTCCCATTGACGAGCAACACAAGAAGCTGATCGACCTGTTCAACGATCTGGACGCGGCCATCGGCTCCGGTCAGGCGGTGGACGTCATCGGCGGTTTCCTGGAGGAGCTCATTGACTACACCGCGTGGCATTTCAGGAGCGAAGAACGGCTGATGGAGGCGCACGGCTACCCCGATGCGTTGGCGCACAAGGTGCAGCACGTGGACTTGACCGAACAGGCCGAGGATTTGCAGCAACGCTTCCTGGACGGCGACCACGATCTGGCCGATACGCTGGTGCCATTCCTGAAGGACTGGCTGACCAACCATATCATGCAGGTCGACAAGCAATTGGGCGCGTTCCTGGCGGCCAAGGCGGCGTAGGGTCGGACCCTGGAGCCGGAAACGGTGGGATCCCGGTCCAAGACCGGCTGGGCGGTCCTGTCGCGCCTTGACCGCGCGATGGTGCGTGCCCATCCTGAGCCCTCAAGCAGGACGCCAATAGCAGGACGCCAATAAGGGTCCCCGATGCACGCAACCCTCTCCAGTAAGGGCCAAATCACGGTGCCGAAGGCGTTGCGGGACAGGCTGCGCCTGAGCCCAGGGGACCGTGTCGCCTTCGTTCTCGACGATGACGGGTCCGTTCGGATCGTGCCCAAGCCCAATTCTGTGCGGGATCTCAAGGGCTGTCTGCCGCGTCCGGCGGCACCGGTCTCCCTGGAGGACATGGACCGGGCCATCGCGGATGGTGCGGCGTCCGAAGGATGATCGCGCTCGATACCAACGTCCTTGTTCGGTATGTCACACAAGACGACCCCGTCCAGGCGGTAGTGGCGACGCGGATCATCGAAAAAGAGTGCACACCTGACGCTCCGGGATGGATTTCCCTCGTCGTGCTGTGCGAACTGGTCAGGGTGTTGTCTCGCGCTTATCGGTACGACAAGGGTCGTATCGCCGACCTGCTGGAACGCCTGCTGAACGCGGCGGACTTGGCCACGGAGCGGGACGAGGTGGCCCGCGCCGCCTTGCGGGCGTGGCGGACAAGCGGGGCCGATTTCGCCGACCACGTAATTCTGGCAAGCGCCCAGGTCACCGGTGCGTTGCCGCTCGTCACTTTTGACCGACGCCTCGCGGCGCATCCGAATGGTGTGCTTGCGTCGGATCTTGACGCTGAGTGATGGGCGGCCCTTTCCGTGTGGCCTTACACATTCAACAACAAATACTCCCGCTCCCAGCTTGAAATGACATGCTGGTAGGCGTCCCACTCCGCCCACTTGACGCTGGTCAGGACCTTGGTGAAGTGCTCGCCCAGCACGTCCTGGAGCGCCTTGGCGCGGGCGAAGCGCTCGATGGCGTCGGGCAGGTGGCGGGGCAGGGCGTGGGCGCGCGAATAGGCGCTGCCCTTGATGGGCCGGCTCGGCTCCAGGTGTTCGATCATGCCCAGGTAGCCGCAGGCCAGCGAGGCGGCGATGGCCAGGTAGGGGTTGGCGTCGGCCCCGGACAGCCGGTTCTCGACCCGCCGGTTGGCGGCGTCGGAGTACGGCACCCGCAGCGAGACCGTGCGGTTGTCATACCCCCAGTGCATGTTGATCGGCGCCCCCCAGTCGGGCACCAGCCGGCGATAGCTGTTCACGTTGGGGGCCAGCAGCAGCAGGGCTTCCGGCAGGTGGCGTTGCAGGCCGGCGATGTGCCAGCGGAACAGGTCGCTGTCCGCGCCGTCGGCGTCGGCGAACAGGTTTCGCCCGGCCGGGTCCGTCTCGACGATCGACTGGTGGATATGCATGGACGAGCCCGGCTGACCCTCCAGCGGCTTGGCCATGAACGTGGCATAGACCCCGTGCGACAACGCGGCTTGCCGAACCGTCCGTTTGAACAGGAAGACCTGATCGGCCAGCGCCAGCGGGTCGCCGTAATTGAAGTTGATCTCCATCTGTGCGGCGCCGCCCTCGTGATGGAGGGTATCGACGTCCAGGCCCTGCGCCTCGCAATGGTCGTAGATGTCCTCGAACAGGGGATCGAACTCGTTGACGGCGTCGATGCCGTACGCCTGGCTGCCGGTCTCGGCGCGGCCCGAGCGGCCTTTCGGCGGCTCCAGCGGATAGTCCGGGTCGTCGTTCATCTTGACCAGGAAGAACTCCAACTCCGGCGCCACGATGGGGTGCCAGCCCCGCTCGGCATACAGCCCGAGGACCCGTTTCAGGACATGGCGGGGCGCGGCCGCCACCGGCTCGCCGGAACGATACACGCAGTCGGTGATGACCTGGGCCGTGGGCTCCTCGTACCACGGCACCATGCGCACCGTGGTCGGGTCCGGCACCAGGAACATGTCGCGGTCCTCGATGTCGACCGGGTCATCCTCGGGATAGCCGCCGGTGACCGTCTGGATGAACACGGACTCGGGCAGCCGCAGCCCCTTGTCCCGCAGGCTGGACAGGAACTTGTGCGCCGGCAGGATCTTGCCGCGCGGAATGCCGGACAGGTCGGAGACCATGCATTCGACCTCGGTGATGCCGCGCAGGCGCACCCATTGCTCCAGGGCCACGAGATCGCCCGGGCCGGGGCGATCCTCGGCCGGCGGCAGGTCGTGGCCCGACAAGGGCTGGTCCGGCATGATCCCGGGGACGGCGGCGGGCGGGTCGGACGAGGGGGGCACGGACGGTCCCTTCCGGTCATGGCGGGGGCGGGGGCGGGGTGGTGCGTCCGGCGGAGTCTACCCGTTCCCCTGGTTGGCGCAAGTCAGGGACGCGGCGCGGCTTGCCGGCGGTCGCGATCCCAGCGTCGCGTTCCGGTCGAGTCTGACCGGCGGGCAATGCAATTCTCGGCGCCGCGCGACCGGCCCATATTGGAGGTGGACTTGCCAAGGTGCCCCGGCTTGGGCACCATCCCGCGCGGCTGGCCGAATGCCAGCCGTGGAGCGTTGGCCGTGACCCCGCGCGGTCGCTCACGGCGGCGCGCTCACCGGTCTCAGACCGTGAAGGAACGCGATCGATGACCCTCAAGGATATTCTGGTGCACCTGGACAACTCGTCGCACTGCCGGGCGCGGGTGGATGCCGCCGCCGGGCTGGCGCAGCGGCATGGGGCCCATCTGACCGGCCTGTTCGTGCGCACCACCCCCCACGTGCCGCAGTTCGTGATGTCGCAGCTTGGTCCCGAGGTGGCGCAGGCGCAGCGCAAGTTCGCCGACGAGGCGGCGGGCAAGGCGCGGACGGTGTTCGACGACGCCGTGGCCGGCCTGGACATCACCACCGAGTTCCGGGACCCCGAAGGCGAGTTGTTGGACATGCTGGTCCTGCACGCCCGCTATGCCGATCTGGTGGTGGTGGGCCAGTACGACCGTCGTGACGACAACATGGCCGACGAGCGCGAGGCCGCCGACCACGTGATCATGGACTCGGGCCGTCCGGTCCTGGTCATTCCGTATGCGGGCGCGTACCCGACCATCGGCGAGACGGTCATGGTGGCCTGGAACGCCAGCCGCGAGGCCACCCGCGCCGTCAGCGACGCGTTGCCCATCCTGCGCCTGGCCAAGGAAGTGCACGTCCTGGCCGTCAATCCGCGCCGCAACGGGGTGAACGGCCACGGTGATATCCCCGGCGCGGACATCGCCACCCACCTCGCGCGGCACGGCGTCAACGCCATCGCCGAGCACGTGGTGGCGCGCGACGTGGACGCCGGCAACATGCTGTTGTCGCGGGCGAGCGACCTGAACGCGGATCTGCTCGTCATGGGCGCCTACGGACGGTCGCGGTTGCGCGAACTGGTGCTCGGTGGTGCGACGTGGCACATCCTGCACCACATGACCGTGCCCGTCTTGTTGGGGCACTGATCCGACCGCCGTCAAAGCGCGGATCACAAGCCGCCCTTGACGATGGAGGCCATCAGTTTGCGGGCCTCGGCGCTGGCGCCCATGTCCTCCAGGATCATGTAGTAGCCCTGGGCGACGGTGGCCTTCATGGCCGGCAGCGTCGAGCGGGGATCGTTGTGGAGCATCGCGCGCGCCCGGTTCAGGTCGTGCAGGGCCAGGGCGAACTTCTCCAGGTACTTGGCCTTCAGATCCTCGACGCCGGCCCGGGTGCGGTTGAGGTCGCGGCGCAGGCCGTCGCGGTCCGCGCGCAGGGCCTCGACGGACCGTTGCGCCTCGTCGCGCTCGGCCTCGACGCGGGCCAGCGCGGTTCGCGCCTCGGTCAGGGTTTCCTTGGTCTTTGCCAGTTCGACGTTCGTGCGCGCCTGGTGACGTTCACGATTCACCAGGACCTTGTTCATGCGGTTCATGGCCTGGCGTTGGTCGCGGATGGTGCCCAGGGCCTCGGCCATCTGCGCGTTGAGCGCCCGCATGTCGCGGCGCGTTTCGGCCAACAGCGCCGTATCGTCGAGGCCGCCGGCGGCCATGATGTGCCGGACCCGGCGGAACATGCGCACGTAACCGGCGATCAGCGCCGTCTGAACCGGCACCTCCGGCAGGATGCCGGCGGCCAGCAGGCGCGCGCGCCGCGCGCGGTCCGCGCCCAGGGCGGCGACCGCGCCCTTCAGCGTGTCCTCGAGGGCGTCGTCGCCCACCCCGGCCGTGAGTTCGGCCCAAACACGGATCACCTCCGGTTGGCGCGGATCGCCAAGGGGATGGACGCCGCCGGCCCCGTCGTCAAGGGCTTGGTCGAGCGCCTGGGCGAGGGTCGAGACCGTGGTGGGCGGTTCGCGGGTCGGGTCAGTCGGCATCACCTTGGCTCTTGCTGCGGGCGCGCATGACCTCGCTCTCCAGCTCGGCGATGTAGCGTGAGGCTTGATCGAGGAGGTCGTTGAGGCGGCGGTTTTCCGTGCGCAACTGTGCCACGATTCGGCTGGCGTACAGCGCGCTCCGAAGCGGATCGTCGGCATCGGCCGCCGCCGGGCCGGCGGCCCGCTGCACCGCCTGGCCGTTTCCGGGTGGCGGTTCACGCTCGGCGAATGTCTGCACCGAAACCGTGCCCCCCAGCACGTCCTCGATGGAGCCGCCGGCGTCCTCCAGGTGGGCGCGCGCGCGGTCCAGGGCGCTCAACGCCTCGGCGCCATCCGCGCGCAGGGCGAGGGCCATGATCTTGCGAAACCGCTCGCGGTCGAAACGGGACCAGTCCATTGATTTTCCAAGGTTTTGACAGGGTGTGCAGGGGTCCGCCGGGGTTGCGGACGCCGCGCGCGCCCATTGTGACGGATGCGGTGGAGTGCGTCGAGGGTGAGGTCGGCTCCTGTCCTCTCGACACGGGGTTGACGTTTACGTAAACTGCGGCCATGAGCAACGACCCAGAAGACCGGACGTACAGCATCGCCGACCTGGCCCACGAGTTCGGGGTCACGGCCCGTGCCATCCGGTTCTACGAGGACAAGGGCCTTCTGTCTCCCCGCCGCGAGGGGCAGCGGCGCATCTTCACGGAACGCGACCGTGTGCGCCTGCTGCTGATCGTGCGGGGCAAGCGCCTGGGCTTCTCGCTGAGCGAGTGCCAGGACATCATCGACATGTACGGCGCCGAGCCGACGGAAGGCGCACAGCTTCGCCGCCTGATCGATACGATCCGCCAACGGCGGGAGTCGCTGCTGGAGCGCATGGAAGACATGCGCCTGACCCTGGACGAACTGGACCAAGTGGAGACGCAGGCGCAGCGCATCCTTGACGGTGTCAACGGCGAGCCAGCGGTGGCGCAAGGTCATACCCGGCCCGCGCGCGAGACGGTCGTTTCCGCGTGCCGCGCCGCACGAAGGTGACGGGTCCGACGTTGGCACCGGGCTGCCTATTTAGAGTTCGTGAACTTCGCGATGTGGGTGTCCAGAAGATCCGAGTTGTTCGTGATCTGAGCCAGGTCTTCCGCTGCCTTGACCGACCCGCGATCCTTCAGGGCGTTAAAGTCGAACATCATCAGGCGCAGGGCCTTGGCGCCCTCGGGGCTGCCGACGGCATTCTCGAAGAATTTGCGGCCGAACCCCTTTTTGTTCCACAGGCCCTCGAAGATAAAGAATACCTCGGCGATGCTGGGGCGGCGATTCTCGGGCAGGTTGGCCCGATCCCGCGGTGACAGCAGGAACAGGGACACGACGGCCTCTTCCGTCAGATAGTCGATGTAGCGTTGGCAGAACAGCGTCATCTGCTCGACGCAGGCCTGGCGTGGCGCGACGTCGAGATCGCGGAGCTTGCGCACGGCCTCGCCGAACACGGTCAACAAGGCGGCCGGGCGCTCCAGCAAGTGGCCGAACTCGCTGCCCAGAACGCTCCGCAAGGTGCGAATATCCGTGGAATACACGGGGTTTTTGACCGGCGGCAGGCCCCGACGCTCGCGTTCCTCGTTGACCCGGTGGGTGATGTCGTGGAGGTCCCAGGCCCCGACGGCGTGCACGGCCTCCGGCGACGACAGTTGGAGCACCTCGGGACCAATGTCGCGCGCCTGTTCCGGAACGGTGAACGCGTCCGCCAGGGCCTTCAGGATCTCCGGGTCGAGGCCCATCAGACGGGGGAACTCCTGGTCCATGGATTCGCGCAAGGCGACCATGACGGCCGGGCGGAACCGGGACAGGCCGTCCAGCATGGCCTCGTCGGTCTGGAACAGAGCCTTGGAGGCGTTGCCTTCGAACCCCCGGATCAGTTCGTTGATCACCAGGGTCTGCATCGACGCGATGTAGCGCAACCGGGGCAGCTTGCTGGCATCGGTGATGTCCTTGACGATGCGGTCATAGACCTTCGGCGAGCGGCGGAGAATCAGGCGGGCCGCCCGGTCCACGAAATAGTGGCGGACGTGATCGACCGAGTATCCGCAGGCCGGCACGATGACCTTGCCGCGCGACGGCGGGATCAGCTTGCCGTTGCCGGCGCGCAGGGCGATGGCCCCGGACGCCCAGGCCGTGTCGAACACGCTCAGGCCGCGTTCGATCGCGCGATCGTCGTTGACGGCGGTTTCGAACGGGGTTCCATCCAGAAGAAGGCCGCCCTCCTCGCCGTCGCCCTTGTGGGTCGCGCGCTCGACTTGGCACAAAGTCGGATACAGGGTGGCCACCGCGCGCACCATGCGCAGGTCGCGCTGGCGGCCCCCGCGCGCGTCGAGGCCCCTGGCCATACCGCGCAGAAAGCCGGGCACGGTCGCAACCCAGCGGCTGTCGCCGTGGCTTTCTTCGATGGTCAGTCGTTCCTGTGCTTCGCCCATGAGGGATTCTCACTCTGGGAGCGGGCGCGGTCGCCGCACCGTGTCAGTTTGGTTATAACGGAAACGGGAGCCTAAAACAAAATGCCTTCCAAAGCGTTTCCGTCCGGTCTTCAGGTTCGGCTTTGAGTGATGGGGCGGCGCCGTTCGTGTTGACGTTTACGTAAACGTCATATACGGTGGCGCATAGAATAACCGCGGGCCACGACCGGCCGTGCCGCCGGGCTGTCGGGCCGCCTGCCGCACCGTTTGAGGAGACGCCCTCGTGATCAGCTATCCCGCCCTCAACTTCGATCTTGGCGAAACCGCCGACATGATCCGGGACACCGTGGCCGCCTTCGCCGCCGAGGAGATCGCGCCGCGTGCCGCCGACATCGACCAGAGCAACCTGTTCCCGGCCGACCTGTGGCGCAAGTTCGGCGATCTCGGCCTGCTGGGCATCACCGTCGACGAGGAAGACGGCGGGTCCGGCCTGGGCTACCTGGAACACATGATCGCGGTTGAGGAGATCAGCCGCGCGTCGGCGTCGGTGGGGCTATCGTATGGCGCGCACTCCAACCTGTGCGTCAACCAGATCCGTCGCAACGGCACCGCCGAGCAGAAGGCGCGCTATCTGCCCAAGCTGATCTCGGGCGAGCACGTGGGCGCCCTGGCCATGAGCGAGCCGGGCTCGGGCTCCGACGTGGTCAGTATGCGCACCCGGGCGGTGAAGAAGGGCGACCGCTACATCCTCAACGGCAACAAGATGTGGATCACCAACGGCCCCGAGGCCGATACCCTGGTGGTCTACGCCAAGACGACGCCCGACGCCGGGCCGAAGGGCATCACCGCGTTCCTGATCGAGAAGGGCTTCAAGGGCTTCTCGACCGCGCAGAAGCTGGACAAGCTGGGGATGCGCGGGTCCAACACCTGCGAACTGGTGTTCGAGGACTGCGAGGTGCCGGAAGAGAACATTCTGGGTCAGCTCGACAAGGGTGTCCGCGTGCTGATGAGCGGCCTGGACTACGAGCGCGCCATCCTCGCCGCCGGGCCGCTGGGCATCATGGACGCCTGCATGGACGCGGTGTTGCCCTACGTCCACGAACGCAAGCAGTTCGGCCAGCCCATCGGCGAATTCCAGCTCATGCAGGGCAAGCTGGCCGACATGTACACCACCATGAACGCCGCCAAGGCCTATGTGTACGCCGTCGGCAAGGCCTGCGACCGGGGCGAGACCACCCGCAAGGACGCCGCCGGGGCCATCCTGTTCGCCGCCGAGAAGGCCACCTGGATGGCGCTGGAGGCGATCCAGTGCCTGGGCGGCAACGGCTATATCAACGAGTACCCGACCGGCCGCCTGCTGCGCGACGCCAAGCTGTACGAGATCGGCGCCGGCACCAGCGAAATCCGCCGGATGCTGATCGGCCGCGAACTGTTCGCCGAGACGGCGTGAGGCGCTTGTGACCAACCCCCTCGCTGATCACGTCGCCGCGCACGGCGCCCGCCTGCTGTTCGCCTGTCGCGTGGGCGAGGCGGTGGAGGGCACCGTGGCCGCGCCCAACCGGCCGGCCGCGCCCGGTGTGCGGTTCGTCTACGTGCGACCGGCGGACTGGTACCTGACCCTGGCCGAACGGCCGGACACGCTGGACGGTCCCGACCCGGACACCTGGGGGTGGGACCTGCGCAAGGGGCTGCGGCTGTTGTTGCGCTCCAACCCGATGGTCTGGTCGTGGCTGGCCAGCCCGGCCGTGCTGTATGATCCGGAGGGACTGGGCGAGGCCCTGCGATCGCTGGCGCACGAGGGGTATTCGCGCCGTGTCCTCGGCCATGCCTTGTGGGACGAGGCGCGCAAGGCCCTGACCGCCTTTCTCGATCGGGGCGAGGCCATGACGGCCACCAAGTCGCTGAAGGCGGCGCGGGCGCTGTTGGCGCTGCGCTGGCTGGAGCGGGGCGGGGCGCTGCCGCCGCTGCCGCTGGACGCGCTGATGGACCCGCCGGGCCTGCCCGACGATGCCCGGGCGGAGATCAATGCCCTGCGCACCACGCCCGTGGAAAGCCACCCGGCCCTGTATCGCTGGATCAACGCCGAACTGGACAGCGCCGCCGAGCGCTGCGCCGCCCTGCCCGAGGGCGCGCCCGACCCGGCGGCGGCCGATGCCCTTTACCGCCTCTATGTGATCGGAAACAATGGCGCCTCGTCGGCCGGAGCGGGACCGGACCGGGCGGACAAACAGCAGAACCCCGCACAGGGAGAGTCACCATCGTCATGAGTCAAGATCCCATCGTCATCGTCGGTGCCGCGCGGACCCCCCTGGGCGGGTTTCAGGGCGAACTGGCCGGCGTGTCCGCCCCCGACCTGGGAGGCCACGCCATCAAGGCCGCCATGGATCGCGCCGGCGTCGACGCCGATGACGTGACCGGCGTCCACATGGGGTGTGTCCTGCCGGCCGGGCTCGGCCAGGCGCCGGCGCGTCAGGCGGCCCACGCGGCCGGTCTGCCCTGGTCCGTCGTCTGCACCACGGTCAGCAAGGTGTGCGGGTCGGCCATGAAGGCCACCATGGTCGCCCACGACGAACTGGCCGTCGGCTCCGCCGATGTGCTCGTCGCCGGCGGCATGGAGAGCATGACCAACGCGCCCTACCTGCTCGACAAGGCTCGGGGCGGCTACCGTCTGGGGCACGGCCAGGTGCGCGATCACATGTTCCTCGACGGCCTGGAGGACGCCTACGACCCGGGGCGCCTGATGGGCACCTTCGCCGAGGACTGCGCCACGCACTACCAGTTCACCCGCGAGGAGCAGGATGCCTTTGCCATCTGCTCGCTGGAGCGGGCGCAGAAGGCCACGGCCGATGGCGTGTTCGCCAAGGAGATCGCGCCGCTGACGGTGCGCGTCGGCAAGGGCTGTGAAGAGGTGATCGAGACGGACCAGAACCCGCGCCTGGCCCGCGTCGAGAAGATCCCGACGCTCAAGCCCGCCTTTCGCGAGGGTGGCACGGTGACCGCCGCCAACAGCTCCAGCATCTCCGACGGGGCCGCCGCGCTGGTGATGACGCGGGCGTCGGTGGCCGAGGCCAAGGGGTGGGCGCCGGTGGCCCGTGTCGTCGGTCATGCCAGCCACGCGCGCGAACCGCACTGGTTCACCACCGCGCCCATCGGGGCCATCGAGACGCTGCTGGAGCGCATCGGCTGGACCGTCGACGACGTCGACCTGTGGGAGGTCAACGAGGCCTTCGCCGTCGTCACCATGGCGGCCATGCGTGACCTGGACATCCCGCAGGACACAATGAACGTGCACGGCGGCGCCTGCGCCCTGGGTCATCCCATCGGCGCCTCGGGCGCGCGAATCATCGTCACGCTACTGAACGCGCTGCGGGAACACGGCCAGCGCCGGGGCGTTGCCTGCCTGTGCATCGGCGGCGGCGAGGCCACGGCCGTGGCGGTCGAACTGATGCCCTGAGGCGAGCGCCGCCGTTACGGTTTCTCATGACAGACGGGAGGTTCTGATGCCCACCGTATTCATCACTGGGGCCAGTCGCGGGCTCGGCCTGGAGTTTGTCCGTCAGTACAAGGCCGACGGCTGGGACGTCATCGCCACCTGCCGCGACCCCGAGCGGGCGCCCGATCTCAACGCCACCGGCGCCGAGGTGTTCCCGCTGGACGTGACCGACGACGCGGCCCTGGCGTCCCTTGGGCGCACGCTGGCCGGCCGGACCATCGACGTCCTCATCAACAATGCCGGCATCTATCCGCTGAAGGGCTCGCAAGGGTCGTTCGGCGACATCCCGGCGGATCCGTGGATGGACTGCCTGCGCACCAACGTTGTCGCGCCGTGGAAGGTGGCCGAGACCTTCGTCGGCAATCTGGAGAAGGCCGACCGGCCGGTGCTGGCCACCATCTCGTCGAAGATGGGCAGCATCGGCGACGCCGCGTCACCGGGTTCCGTGGTCTACCGCTCGTCCAAGGCGGGCGCGAACATGGTGGTCAAGGGGCTGGCCATCGAACTGGGGCCGCGCGGCATCATCTGCATCGCCTTCCATCCCGGGTGGGTGAAGACCGACATGGGCGGCCCGCACGCCCTGATCACGCCGGAGCAAAGCATCACCGGGCTGCGCGGCCTGATCGCGGCGGCGACCCCGGCCGATAACGGTCGTTTCCTGGCTTATGATGGGCAGGAGGTGCCCTGGTAACCGGGGCCAGGGCCAGGGAAACGGGGGGGATCCGCCAATGCCAGAGCCGATTGACTTCCATTTCGACTTCTCGTCGCCCTATGGCTACGTGGCTGCGCACCTGATCGAGCCACTGGCGCAACGCCACATCCGCTCGGTGACGTGGCGGCCGACGCTTCTCGGGCCGGCGATGAAGGTTTCGGGCAATCAGCCGTTGGCGGATCAGCCCCTGAAGGGCCAGTACATGCGCCACGACGTGCCGCGCCTGTGCCGCCGGCACGGCATTCCCTTCGCGTGGCCGGAGCCGTTCCCCATCGCCACCGTGGCCCCGGCGCGGGCGGTGTACTGGCTGTGGGACCGCGATCCGGACCAGGCGGTCGCCTACGCCAAGGCCGCCTATCGCGCCTATTTCGCCGACGGCCGCGCCATCGGCGACACGGACGTCGCGCTGGCCGTGGCGGCCGAGCAGGGCCTCGACGCCGAGGCGCTGGCGGCGGCGCTCCAGGATCAGGCCGTGAAGGACCGGACCAAGGCGGCCGTCGAGGCGTCCATCAAGCTGGGCGTGTTCGGCTCGCCGTTCTTCTTCGTCGACGAGGAACCGTTCTGGGGTGTGGACCGCCTTCCCCTGATGGACGAGTGGCTGGCGCGGGGGGGATGGTGATGGGGCGGTCCGAACCAACGACACTGCGAACCCCGAGCCCGAGGCCGACCCCATGACCATCCTCAAGAGTTCGATCAGCACCCGCTCCGCCGAGTTCCGCGAGAACGCCGAGCACATGCGCACCCTCGTCGAGGACCTGCGCGCCAAGGTGGCTGTCATCAAGCAGGGCGGCGGCGAGCGCGCCCGCACCCGGCATCTGGACCGGGGCAAGCTGCTGCCGCGCGAGCGGGTGCGCACGCTGCTGGACGTGGGGTCGCCGTTCCTGGAGTTCTCCCAGTTCGCCGCCTGGGAGGTTTACGGCGACGATGTGCCGGCCGCCGGGATCATCGCCGGCATCGGCCAGGTGGAGGGCGTCGAGTGCGTCATCGTCGCCAACGATGCCACGGTGAAGGGCGGCACCTACTATCCGCTGACGGTCAAGAAGCACCTGCGCGCCCAGGAAATCGCGCTCGAGAACCACCTTCCGTGCGTCTATCTGGTGGAATCCGGCGGCGCCTTCCTGCCGCTTCAGGACGAGGTGTTCCCCGACAAGGATGACTTTGGCCGCATCTTCTTCAACCAGGCCAACCTGTCGGCCCAGGGCATCCCGCAGATCGCCGTGGTGATGGGCAGTTGCACGGCCGGCGGCGCCTACGTGCCCGCCATGTGCGACGAAAGCATCATCGTCCGCAACCAGGGCACCATCTTCCTGGGTGGGCCGCCGCTGGTGAAGGCGGCGACGGGCGAGGTGGTCACGGCGGAAGACCTGGGTGGCGCGGACGTGCACTGCCGCACCTCGGGCGTCACCGACCATTACGCCCAGGATGACACCCACGCGCTGCATTTGGCGCGCCGGGTGGTGGCCAACCTGAACCGGCGCAAGCGGGTCGACCTTGACATCCGCGCGCCCGAGGACCCGGTGTACGATCCAGCCGAGGTCTTCGGCGTGATCCCCAAGGACACGCGCAAGCCCTATGACGTACGCGAGGTGATCGCCCGGTTGGTGGACGGCTCGCGCTTCGACGAGTTCAAGGCGCTGTACGGCCAGACGCTGGTGACGGGCTTCGCCCGGATCATGGGCTATCCGGTGGGCATCGTCGCCAACAACGGCATCCTGTTCTCGGAAAGCGCGCTCAAGGGCGCTCACTTCGTCGAGTTGTGCAACCATCGCGGCATTCCGCTGATCTTCCTGCAGAACGTCACCGGTTTCATGGTGGGGCGGAAGTACGAGAGCGGCGGCATTGCCCGCGACGGCGCCAAGATGGTGACGGCGGTGTCGTGCGCCGCCGTGCCGAAGTTCACCGTCATCATCGGCGGCAGTTTCGGCGCCGGCAATTATGGCATGTGCGGTCGGGCCTACGGGCCGCGCCTGCTGTGGATGTGGCCCAACGGGCGGGTCTCGGTGATGGGCGGCGATCAGGCGGCCAACGTGCTGGCGCAGGTGCGGCGCGACGGCCTGGAGGCCCAGGGCAAGGACTGGCCGGCCGAGGACGAGGAGGCCTTCAAGGCGCCCATCCGCGCGCAGTACGAGACCCAGGGCCATCCGTACTACGCCTCCGCCCGGCTGTGGGACGACGGCATCATCGATCCGGCCGAAACGCGCATGACGCTGGCGTTGGGCATCTCGGCGTCGCTGAACGCGCCCATCGGCGAGACGAAGTACGGCGTGTTCCGGATGTAAGGCCAGGAACGTAGGGTGCGCTCGACGGCCGCGAAGCGGCCGGCAGCGCACCGGCTGCCGGCCCAATGGTGCGCTGCCCGCCTCTTCGAGGCGGCCGAGCACACCCTACAGGTTATGCCAGCTAAGGTCACACCACGCAAACGGCCGAGGATTCGATGATCGACCCGCAGAATTCCCTACGCATCGACCGCGACGACCGAGGCGTGGCCACGGTCACCTTGACCAGGCCCGCCGTCCACAATGCCTTCGACGACGGCCTGATCGCGCGGCTGACGGAGGTGTTCACGACCCTTGGCGCCGACGCGGTGGTGCGCGTGGTCGTGCTGGCGGCCGAGGGCAAGAGCTTTTCCGCCGGCGCCGATCTCACCTGGATGCAGCGCATGGCCGGCTATTCGCGCGCGGAAAACCTCGCCGACGCCAAGGGACTGGCGGCGATGCTGGAGGCCATCGACGCCTGCCCGAAACCGACCGTGGCCCTGGTGCAGGGGCCGGCCTTCGGCGGCGGCGTCGGGCTTGTGGCCGCCTGCGACATCGCCATCGGCACCGCCGACGCGGCGTTCTCGCTGTCCGAGGTCAAGCTCGGCATCATTCCGGCCGTGATCAGCCCCTATGTGCTGGCGGCCATCGGGCCGCGCGCCTGCCGGCGGTACATGCTCACTGGTGAGCGCTTCGACGCCGAGGAGGCGCACCGTCTGGGCCTGCTGCACGAGGTGGTGGGGCGCGAGGAACTGGTGGGCGCGGGTGAGGTAATGATCGCCGCCCTGTTGAAGGCCGGCCCCTTGGCGCAGGCCGCCGCCAAGGATCTGCTCCGCGCCGTCTCCCACCGGGCGCCCGACGCGGTGGCCGACGACACCGCCGCGCGCATCGCCGACATCCGCGCGTCGGCCGAGGGGCAGGAGGGCCTGACGGCCTTCCTGGAGAAACGCAAACCGGCCTGGATCAAGGAGTAGCCGGGGCATGTTCAGCACCATCCTCATCGCCAATCGGGGCGAGATCGCCTGTCGCGTGGCTCGCACCTGTCGCCGCATGGGCATCAAGACCGTTGCCGTCTACTCCGACGCCGACGCGGCGGCGATGCACGTGGCGCTCTGTGACGAGGCGGTCCGGCTGGGGCCGCCGCCGGCGCGCGAGTCCTATCTGCGCGGCGACGCCATCCTGGAGGCGGCGCACCGCACCGGGGCCGAGGCGATCCATCCCGGCTACGGCTTCCTGTCGGAGAACGCCGGGTTCGCCCGCGCCTGCGCCGAGGCCGGCATTGTCTTCATCGGGCCGACGCCGGAGGCGATCGAGGCCATGGGCTCCAAATCCGAGTCCAAGCGGTTGATGGAGCGGGCCGGCGTGCCGCTTGTGCCGGGCTACCACGGCGCCGAACAATCGATGGAGGCCCTGCGCGCGGCGGCGGCGGAGATCGGCTACCCGGTCCTGGTCAAGGCCTCGGCCGGTGGCGGCGGCAAGGGCATGAGGGTGGTGGCCACGCCGGACGCCCTCGACGCCGCGATCGAGGGCGCGCGCCGCGAGGCGGCCAACGCCTTCGGCGACGAAACCCTGCTGATCGAAAAGTACCTGGACGCGCCGCGCCATGTGGAGATGCAGGTGTTCGGCGACACCCACGGCACCGTCGTGCATCTGTTCGAGCGCGACTGTTCCATCCAGCGCCGCCACCAGAAGGTGCTGGAGGAGGCGCCGGCGCCGAACCTGCCGGCCGAGACCCGTACCGCCATGGGCGCGGCCGGTGTCGCGGCGGCCAAGGCCATCGGCTATGTCGGCGCCGGGACCGTGGAATTCCTCTATCAGGATGGGGCGTTCTACTTCATCGAAATGAACACCCGCCTGCAGGTCGAACACCCGGTGACGGAGATGATCAGCGGCCAGGATCTGGTCGAATGGCAGCTTCGGGTGGCCGCCGGGCAGCCCTTGCCCCTGTCGCAGGAGGCCTTGGTCCCGACCGGTCACGCCATCGAGGCGCGCGTGTACGCCGAGGACCCGGCCAACGAGTTCCTGCCGTCGATCGGCCTGTTGCGGCACCTGCGTCCGCCCGCCGAGGGGCCGCATGTGCGGGTTGATACCGGCGTGCGCGAGGGCGATCGGGTCTCCATGCACTACGATCCCATGATCGCCAAGCTGGTCGTCTGGGACTCCGACCGCGCGGCGGCCCTGCGGCGGTTGCGGGGGGCGCTGGAGGCCTATCAGGTCGTCGGCGTGGCCACCAACCTGGCGTTCCTCGCAAGCATCGCGGCGCATCCCGCCTTTGCCGCGGGCGAGGTCGGCACCGGCTTCATCGAGGCCCATACGCCGGATCTGTTCCCCGAGGCGGTGCCCGCCGACGACGGAGTCCTGGCGCTGGCGGCGCTTGATGTTCTGCTGCGACGGCAGGACGACGCGGCGGCCGCCGCCGCGCGCTCCGGTGATCCGTTCTCGCCGTGGCACGCCACGAACGGCTGGCGGCTCAACGACGACAATTACCAGCGCATGGTGTTCCTGGACGATGGCGCGGCGCGCGGGGTCACGGTCCACTACCGGCCCGAGGGCTACCGCCTGGACCTGCCCGGCGGATCGGTGATGGCGCGTGGGGAAATCGACGCCGACGGCGCCCTGATCTGCGACATCGACGGCTTCCGCCGCCGCGTCGCGGTGGTGCGTCAGGGGCTCGACTTGGTCATTCTGGACCGGGGCCGCCAGCACCGGCTGACACTCGACGATCCGGCCACGCGGGCGGCCGAGGGTGACCAAGGCGGCGGCGGCCTGGTGGCGCCCATGCCGGGCAAGATCGGCCGCGTGTTCGTCGAGGCCGGCCAGGTTGTGGAAAAGGGCGCCGCACTGGTGATATTGGAAGCCATGAAGATGGAGCATACGATTGTCGCGCCGGAGCACGGAACGGTGACGGTGGTCCACTTCGCCACCGGCGATCAGGTTGACGATGGCGCCGCGCTGCTGGAGTTCGAACCGGGGGGAGAGTGAGCCATGGCCCAGGGGCATCCGGATGTGGCCGACGTGATGGTGGCGTTCGCGCGGTGTGTCCGCGATGTTCAGACCCTGGCCCGACGGCTTGGCTATCTGGCGGCGAGCGTCGAGGAAATCGTCGAGGACGCCCGCGACTTCCACGGAACCGTGGAGTCATTGGTCGGCGTGCCGCCGGCCCCGGGGCCTTCGAGACGGGTGCGGGCGGCCATGACCGACGAGGACCGCCAGCTTCTGAACCAAACCCGGGGCGTGCGCGATATGCTGGTCTACGATTTTTTTCTTGATCATAGGCTTGAGGACGCGGACGGCGGGGCCGACGCGGCGGTTCTGACGCGGGGCATGGCGGTTCTGGAGGCCGCTGGCGAGACGGTGCGGCGGGCGTTGGATCTGGCCGACCGTCTCGAGGGGGCGCTCGCCCAGGACGAGCGCGTGTGATCGCCGGACGGCAACGCGACCGGCGGGACATTCGATGACAATGGTAGCGAGGCGCCGATGCTGCCCGGCAGTGTGAAACTGGTCGAGGTGGGGCCGCGCGACGGCCTGCAGAACGAGCCAAAGGCGGTGCCCACCGCCACAAAGGTGGAGTTGATCGAGCGTCTGGGCGCCGCCGGCCTGTCGGTGATCGAGGCGGGCAGTTTCGTGTCTCCCAAGTGGGTGCCGCAGATGGCGGACACGGCCGACGTGTTGGCCTCGGTCGCGCGCCGGCCCGGGGTGTCCTATCCGGTGCTGGTGCCGAACATGAAGGGCCTGGAGGCGGCGTTGGCCGCGCCCGGTGTCGAGGAAATCGCCGTGTTCGGGGCGGCGTCCGAGACCTTTTCCCAGCGCAACACAAACTGCTCGATCGACGAAGGGCTGGCGCGCATGGCCGAGGTGACGGCGGCGGCGCGGGCGCGCGGGCTGCGGGTGCGGGGATACGTTTCGTGTGTGCTCGGATGCCCTTATGAGGGAGATGTCGCGACGGCGGTTGTCACGCGCGTTGCGGATGCTATGTTTAACATGGGTTGTTACGAGATCTCGCTCGGTGACACCATAGGCACAGGAACGCCGCTGGCGGCTCAATCCGTGGTTGATGCGGTGAGTGAACGGGTTCCCCGGGATCGTTTGGCGGCGCATTTCCATGACACGTATGGTCAGGCGCTGGCGAACATCCTGGCCGTCATGGAACGCGGAGTCGGGATCGTCGACAGCTCCGTCGCGGGCCTGGGCGGGTGCCCCTACGCCAAGGGGGCGAGCGGGAACGTGGCGACCGAGGATGTGTTGTACATGCTGAACGGCATGGGCATCCGCACCGGGGTGGACATGGACGCGTTGCTTCAGGCGAGCGCCATGATCTCCCAGGCGTTGGATCGCGTGCCGGCCTCCCGGGTGGCCAGGGCTCTGGGTGCTCGGAAGGATTAGTCGGGGAGATTAGTCGAGTAAGGGGTGGTTGGTTCCCCTTCAGTCCGCGAGGGCTCCCGACAGCGTAAATTTGGACGAACGTGGTCTCTGTAACGTCGTGCCAAAGGAAAAGGGATGGAACAAGCTTACAGTCTGGAACGCCTGAACTTTCTCATCGTCGACGACAACAAACATATGCGGGCCCTCGTCAAAACGATCCTGTACGCATTGGGATCGAGACAGGTGCGCGAGGCTGGTGACGGCGCGGACGCGTTCAAGGAACTGCGCCACTTCCCGGCGGATATCATCATCTGCGACTGGAACATGTCACCCCTCGATGGGCTCGACTTCGTGCGCTTGGTGCGCACCGGCAAGGACAGCCCGAACCCCTTCGTGCCCATCATCATGCTGACCGGGTTCACGGAGATGTTCCGGGTGGTGGACGCCCGTGATGCCGGCGTGCACGAATTCCTGGCCAAGCCGATCTCGGCCAAGTCATTATATTCGCGGATCAAGGCGATCATCGATCGGCCGCGCCCGTTCGTCCGTACCAAGACATATTTCGGTCCGGACAGGCGACGGCGGACGATCGATTGGAAGGGTGCCGAGCGGCGCAAGGGGGCCAAGACCGTGGTGTCGACCCCGGAACCTGACGTGGCGGCGGCGGCGTCGCTGTCTCAGGAAGAGGTCGAGGCCCTGTTGCGCGGCGTGTGACCGTCGGTCGGAGACGAGCACGGGAGATGGTGATGGGTAAGGGCGACAATCGGGATGAGTCGGGCGCGACCTTCGTGAGGCCCCCGGATACCCTGTCGACGAAGGTCCGGATGGGTGCGGGCGGCGTGGATTCCGCGGTGCTGGACAAGGCCGAGGCGCTGATTGCCAGCCTCAGGGATGACTATCTCACCTGGGCAGCGGAGGACGTGACGCGACTCGAAGACGCCATGGCGCGGTTCGACGCCGGGACCGACGATGTCGAAACGGCGCGGCAGGATCTGTTCCGCACGGCCCACGACATGAAGGGGCAAGGCGGCAGTTTCGGCTATGAACTCGTGACCGAGGTCGGCGACCGTCTGTGCCGGCTTTTGGAGGCGATCCACGGCCCCCCGACTCCGGAGCAGCGGGAGGCCGCCGCCCTGCATGTGGAAGCCATGCGTCTGGTCATCGCCCAGCGCTTGGAGGGGGACGGCGGCACCTCCGGCGCGGCGTTGGTCTCCGGCCTTGAACGAATCGTGCGCAAGATGAACCCGTGACCCTTGTATGGCGCAGGGATTGCGTGACGACCTGACGTTGATCGGCGTCACGGTGTGGGCTCGCGCGACTCGATCGACGCGAGGGGGTTCGGTGTGCCCTGTGGTTGGGGGAGCGGTGGGCCGCTTGCGAGCCTCAAAGTGGGGTCCCATATCGAAGCAGTCGGCCGGTTTCACGCGGTTCTTGACGGCGGACGCGATGGGGCTTTGTCGGCCCTGTTGCAAGGCCGTACAATGGAGATCATCAGGCCACCGCGACATGGCGCATACGTCGGCGGATGGTCAGTGCACGGCAGGCTGTGGCCGTGGTGGAGAAAGGCACATCGAGCTTGGGGATTCGGAAGCGGAACCAGCCCATGACTGTTCCAACACGGGGATCGGATGCCGGAGGCGGTAAAGAGGGCGGCGGCGGCCCGGCCACGGGTGTCGTGATCAAGACACGGCCGAAGACCAAGAAACCGGCCATGTACAAAGTGTTGATGCTGAACGACGATTACACGCCGATGGAATTCGTCGTTATGGTTCTCGAGCGGTTTTTCGGAAAGAACCATGAAGAAGCCACGCGAATCATGCTGCACGTTCATCAGAGGGGGGTTGGCATCTGTGGCGTCTACACCTACGAGGTTGCCGAAACCAAGGTAACCCAGGTGATGGACTTGGCGCGCAGGAATCAGCACCCGTTGCAGTGCACCCTGGAGAAGGAATAGCGGCCCATGCTCTCCCGCAATCTGGAAATGAGCCTTCATCGTGCACTGGCGTTGGCTGCCGAGCGCAATCATGAGTACGCGACGCTTGAGCATCTTCTGCTGGCCCTGGTCGACGACCAGGACGCGACGGCCGTCCTGAAGGCCTGTTCCGTCGAGGTGGAGCGGTTGCGGGAGCAACTGACCACTTTTGTGGACAACGAACTGAATGGCCTGGTGGTCGATCGCCTCGACGGCGATCCGAAACCGACCGCCGGGTTCCAGCGCGTGGTGCAGCGGGCGGCGATCCATGTGCAAAGCTCCGGGCGCGAACAGGTCACCGGTGCGAATATCCTGGTGGCCATTTTCGCCGAGCGGGAATCGCACGCCGTCTACTTCCTGCAGACGCAGGACATGACCCGTCTGGACGCCGTGAACTACATCTCGCACGGCATCGCCAAGGCGCCCGAGAAGACCGAGACCCGCCCACCCCAGGGGGCCAGCGAAGGGTCCCGCGAGGAAGAGGTGGTCAAGAAGGGCCAGGAGGCGCTGGACGCCTACTGCGTCAACCTCAACCGGAAGGCGGCCGACGGCCGCATCGATCCGCTGATCGGCCGCGACCTGGAGGTCGAGCGGACCATTCAGATCCTCTGCCGTCGCACCAAGAACAACCCGCTGCTGGTGGGCGATCCCGGGGTCGGCAAGACGGCCATCGCCGAGGGCCTGGCCAAGCGGATCGTCGAGGACGAGGTGCCGGTGGTCCTGCGCGAGGCCACGATTTTCGCCCTGGATATGGGCGCGCTCCTGGCCGGTACCCGCTACCGTGGTGATTTCGAGGAACGCCTGAAGGCGGTGATCAAGGAACTGGAGGCCTTCGACGGCGCCATCCTGTTCATCGACGAAATCCATACGGTGATCGGCGCCGGGGCGACCTCCGGCGGGTCGATGGACGCGTCCAACCTGCTCAAGCCGGCGCTGGCCGCCGGGGGGCTGCGCTGCATCGGCTCGACGACCTACAAGGAATTCCGCAACCACTTCGAAAAGGACCGGGCGCTGGTGCGCCGGTTCCAGAAGATCGACATCAACGAGCCGAGCCTGGACGACGCCATCAAGATCGTCACCGGCCTCAAGCCGTACTACGAGGACCACCACCGCGTCCGCTACACGAACGATGCCGTGCGGGCGGCGGTGACGCTGTCCTCGAAGTACATCAATGACCGCAAGCTGCCGGACAAGGCCATCGACGTCATCGACGAGGTGGGCGCGGCGCGGATGCTGGTGCCGGAAAGCCGCCGGCGGAAGACGGTCAACGTCAAGGATATCGAGGAGATCATCGCCAAGATCGCCCGGATCCCGCCGAAAACGGTCTCGCGCAACGATCAGGCCGCGCTGGCCAATCTGGAACGCGACCTGAAGACCATGGTGTTCGGCCAGGAGGGCGCGATCGATGCCCTGTCCAGCGCCATCAAGCTGGCGCGGGCGGGCTTGCGCGAGCCGGAAAAGCCGATCGGCTGCTATCTTTTCTCTGGCCCGACCGGCGTCGGCAAGACCGAGGTGGCGCGCCAGTTGTCGCGCACGCTGGGCGTCGAACTGGTCCGCTTCGACATGAGCGAGTACATGGAGCGCCACTCGGTCTCCCGCCTGATCGGGGCGCCGCCCGGCTACGTGGGCTTCGATCAGGGCGGCCTGCTGACCGACGCGGTCGACCAGCACCCCTACAGCGTGCTGCTGCTCGACGAGATCGAAAAGGCCCACCCGGACCTGTTCAACATCCTGCTGCAGGTGATGGACCACGGCAAGCTGACCGACCACTCGGGCAAGACGGTCGATTTCCGCAACACCATCCTGATCATGACCACCAATGCCGGGGCGCAGCAACTGGCCAAGGCGGCGATCGGCTTCAACCGCTCGGACCGACAGGGCGAGGACCAGGAGGAAATCGAGCGCATGTTCTCGCCCGAGTTCCGCAACCGCCTGGACGCGGTCATCCCGTTCGCCAGTCTGGACGGTGAGGTGGTCGGCAAGGTGGTGGACAAGTTCATCATGGAACTGGAAGCCCAACTGGCCGACCGTGATGTCGTCATCGAGCTGTCGGAAGAGGCGCGCAAGTGGCTGGCCCGCAAGGGCTACGACAAGCTGATGGGGGCGCGTCCGCTGGGCCGCGTCATACAGGACAGCATCAAGAAACCGCTGGCCGAGGAGCTGCTGTTCGGGCGTCTGACCAAGGGCGGCCTGGTGCGCGTCACGATCGTCGACAACGTGCCGGCGTTCGAGATCGAACCGTCGAAGGATGGGCCGAAGGGTGGCTCTTCCGGCTCGCCGGGTGACGGCGGAGAACCGCGCGACGGCGGCCACGGGCGGACTCCGGAACTGGTGGAGTAAGGCCGGGCGACCGAAGTCATGACTCCTACCCATTTGCCGGGCGCGGTGCCGGCGCGGGAGATCCCTCGGCTCGCTTCGCTCGCTCGGGATGACGGTTTTCTTTAAAAAACAAATACATACGTCATCCCGAAGTAACCGGGGCAAAAGTCCGGGCGGTCAGGCCTGGCAGCGCGCCGCGACCAGGT
>NZ_CAKZOT010000060.1 GCF_937138205.1 uncultured Rhodospira sp.
CCCGCCGCGTTCGCGGCGGTCAGACGCACCCTACGGGCTCTTCACCCTCGTCTTGCGTCGAGGGTTCGCCATGACAAGTCATGATGCCGCGCGGCGGACTGGGGCTTCGCCCCGAATCCGCCCTCCTGAGGCGAGCGCGACCCTGACGCGCCCGGCCCGGCGGATTACTCCGCCGGTTCCAGGGCCTTGCCGCTTTCGACCTCGGCCTTCAGGGCGTCGATCTCCGCCTTGTGGGCCTTCTGCAGCCGCTCCAGATCCTGCCCGGCCAGGGCCTGCAGCAGGCGCCAGTAGCGGCGGCGTTCCTCGACCAGCGCGATGATCGGCGCCGAGATCGGCAACCGCGCCAGCGCCCCCTCGCGCACCGCCCACACGAACGGGATGACGCCCGCGCGCTCGGCCTCCGGCAGGTCGATGTACTCATGCACCGGCATCCCGGCGGCCTCGGCGGTCAGCGGCTTGCCGACGAGCTGGCGGCGGAAACGGCCCTCGATCAGCGCGAAGTCGGCCGGGGTCAGCGGCACCTCCATCTTCTGCGTCTGGCCCGCTTCGTCGGTGTAGACCAGTTCGTGCGTGGTCCAGTCCTTGTCCACGTCCGGGTTGCCGACCAGCGACAGGCGCTCGGCCATGCTGTCGCCGGCCTCCGGATCATGGATGAACACCGGGCAGATGCGGCTGCGCACCGCGACCTTGGCGTGCTCGGCGGCCATGGCGTCGCCCAGGCCCTGCTCGCCCTGGCACGGCGTGTAGATGTCGATCAGCGCCGGCGACGAGGTATGGGCCAGTGCCGCCAGCGTGCCCTTCAGGAAGTGCGCCTGCATCCCCACGGCGGTCTGCACCACCATGACGCGCGGGTGCATCATGGCGATGAGACCGAGTTCCTTGCGGCCGTCCGCCTTGCCGGCATGGGCCGCGCCAACGCGCGACAGGTCGGAGTCCTGCGCCGTCAGGCTGGCCGTCGAGGCCTGTCCACCGGTGTTGGAATAGGCGCCGGTATTCAGCACCACCATCTTGACCGGGGTGCCGGTGGCCAGGATGCGCGACAGGGCACCGAAGCCAATGTCATAGGTGGCGCCGTCGCCGCCCATGCTGATCACGGTCGGCAGTTGTGCCCGCTCCGCCGGGGTGAAGTCATCCCACGAGAAGTGGTTGAACATCGCCCCGTGCTTGGCCGGGTCGAAGGCGTCGGCCAGTTCCAGCTCGGCCAGGCGCATGGCCTTGAACTCGACCGCCGCGTCGGCGGCCACCCCCTCGAACAGGCCCTTGGCCACCGCCGGGGTGTCCTGGAACAGGCTGTTGACCCACGGGTCCCGGTACTGGGTGAAGGGGAAGGTCGAGGAATACACGCTGGAACAGCCGGTCGCGTTGGCCACGAGGTTGGCGGACGGACCGGACCCGGTTGGGCCGCTTTCCAGGCGGAAGAGGTAGGCCTCCAGGGTGTCGATCAGGCCCTCGATGCGGGCGCGTCGATCCGTGTCGCCGGCCGGCAGCGCCGCCAGCTTGTCGGTCAGCCCGGTCAGACGCCGGTCGATCTCGGCCATCTGCGCTTCCCGCGCCTTCTGGAACTTGGCATGGCTGGCGGCGACGAACAGGCGCACCGCCGTCGCCTCGCCACAGCCGCGACAGGCGCCGTGACCGCCGGTGGTCGAGTAATACGTGTCGTGGTCCAGGATCATGCGCTTGGCCTGCCCGCCGGACACGTTCTCGGTGAAGCGCGCCGGGGTGTTGGGCTGGCGGGTCATGATCTCGAAGCGATCGCGCAGGGTCTCCAGGATCTCGTCGTCCTGCGCGCGCTCGATGATGGCGTCGGGCGCGCAGACGGTGACGCACTCCAGGCAGCCGCTGCACTTCCACGGGTCGATGGCGATGGAGAACAGGGCGCCGGTGCCCGGCTCCTTGCGCTCCGGCTGGGTGTAGAACGGCGCCGTGCGGGCCACCGGGAAGCCGGCCAGGATGCCCGCCACCTGCTCGATCTCTGCGGACAGACCGGCGCCGGCCGCCTCGGTCGCGGCCTCGGCGAATGCCTCGTGCAACGGCTTGGGCGCCTTGCCGGCGGTCTTGAAGGCGGCGTGGATGCCGGCGGTGATGGCCTCGGCGTGGGCTTCCAGCGCGGCGCGCTTGTCGGCCGGGTCCAGTTCACCGATGCCCCAGCGCACCAGGTCGCCCACCTCGTGCAGGGTGGCCGGCATGGCCGCGTCCGGGCAGATCAGCGAGCATTCCAGGCAGCCGGTGCATTTGTCGAAGTCGATCTCCGGCACCTGGCGGCGGAACAGGCCCTTGTCCTTCATGGCGCCGCTGGCCGGCGGCATGAACAGGCCGGCGCCGGGCATGACGGGCGCCTCGCCGACGGTGCCCTCGCGGAACGGGCGGCCGATCATCTCCTCGAAGTACGAGGCATCGAACATGGCCGTGGGCGCGCACGAGGACCCCAGGCCGCACAGCGCGGCCGAGAGTTCGACGCCCCGCGTGGCCGCCTCGACATTGGCGCGCTCGGCGTCGATGTAGGCCGGCTCGTCATAGGGCACGGGCACGGTGCTGCTGATGCCGTCGCGGATGACGGCCATGTTGCCCTCGACCACGGCCTCGCCCTTGGCGCCGAACTTCTTGGTGATCTGCTGGCGGATGCGTTCCAACAAGGTGGCTTCGTCCCCGCCGGCCTTGGCCCGGGCCTCGTGACCGCACAGGGCGCCGATGAAGGCAATGCCCATCATGCGGGTCTCGAACTCGGCCGAGGGCGCGTGGCGCCGGGCCACGGCGAAGGCGTCGACGACGTACAGGTTGATCTTCTTTTCGCGGATGTCGCGACGGGCGACCGCCGGCAGTTCGCGCCAGACATCCAGAGGGCTGCGGTTGGACTGCAGGACGAACGTCCCACCCGGCGCCAGCCCGCGCAGCGGGTTGGAGTGCGAGAAGACCTTGTGGTCCGGCGACAGGACGATCTCGACGTCCTCGATCTCGGCGTTGGTGATCTTCACCGGATCGGGGCTGAGGGTGATGTAGTAGTTGGTGGGCGCGCCGCTCTTCTCCGAGCCGTACTTGGGCGCCGACTTGGAGTACAGGCCGAGCACGCCGGAGAGCACGTCGGTCAGCAGCTTGCCGGTGGCCACCGTGCCGTAGCCGCCGACCGAGTGGAAGCGGATGCGAAAGGCGCCCTCCGGCAGCAGGTGCGGGTTGGCGCCGGTCTTCAGCGCCATCAGCTCGGTTTCCGGATAGGCGGCCTTCAGCTTGGCCTGCGCCTCGGCCAGCCGTTCCGGCGGATCGGCGTAGAAGAACTGCGAGCCCAGGTAGACCAGCGGCGACGGGCTGCCGGCGTCCATGGCGTCGAACGCGGCCACCAGGTGGCGCGGCTGCAGGTCGTGCCCGCCCAGGCCGAAGATGGCGGTGGTCAGGCGCGGCGTCTCGGTCATCGCCCGGATGCCCGGGTAGCGCTCGCCGGCCGCGTTCTCGCGCGCCTTGTTCAGCGCCCGGCTCACCAGACTGGTCAACGCGGTGATGTCGGAGCGTTCCAGCACCGTCATGGCCTTTTTGCCGGCCACGGCCTCGATGAACTCGGCCTCCGGGAACGGCTGCAACAGCTTGATGGAGACCGAGCCGACCTTGCGGCCCTGCTGGCGCAGGTGGTCGACCACCGCCTCGACGTCCTGGGTGACGGAGCCCAGGCCGATCAGCACGGTCTCGGCGTCCTCGCACCGATAGGTCATCACGGGCGCGTACTGGCGGCCGGTCATCTCGTTGTAGGCGGCCATGGCGGCGCGGGCCAGGCGCGGCACCTCGGACGCGAAGTGGGTGAAGTGGTCGACCGCGCCGGCCTGGAAGTCCGGCTGGTTCTGCACCGGCCCGGTCAGGCCCGGGTTGTTGACGTCCACCAGGGCGGGAACGCGCTGGCGCGTGCCCTTCTCCCAGGCGTTCAGCCACAGGCGGCGCCAGCGCGCGTGCAGATCGGCCGGCACGTGGGCCAGCGTCTGGCCGATCAGCGCACCGTCGCTGTCGGTTTCGATGGCCTCTTCGTTGTCGGCCAGGAAGACATTGAGAGCGGCCACCGCCGCCTCGCCCAGGGTGTCCTCGTGGCGCTCGATCCAGCCGCGCAGCTGATGCACCCGGCCTCGGGCGCCGAACAGCAGCGCCTGGGCGACGGTCGGCGCCGGCATCCGCCCGGCCGGGTCGCCCAGGTACTCCTTCAGAAGCTCCGGCCGCGGCAGCACGGTTTCGCTCATCATGTGGCTGGTGGCGAAGCCGTCCATGGCGTTGGCCACCGGGATCAGCGAATCGGCGGCGATCTTGTAGGCGATGGCGGCCAGATCGGCCGCCTCCTGCGGGGTGGAGCCGAACAGGATGGTGTAGCCCGACGGCAGCAGGGCATAGACGTCGTCATGGCCGGCCATGACGTTCAGCGAGTGGCGCGAGACAACGCGCGCGGCGATGTGCAGCACGAAGCCGCCCACCTTCTTGCCCACGGTGACGAAATGGGACTCCAGGCCGTACAGAATGCCCTGGCTGGACGAGGCGTTGGAGATGTACTTGCCGCCCGTCAGCGACGCGCCGAGCGCGCCCGACTGCGCCGAGTGCTCGCCCTCCGGCTCGAAGAAGAACGGATGGTGCCCCCAGACATTGCAGCCGCCCTTGGCCCGGAAGTCCTCGTACAGTTCCGAGATCTCGGTGGAGGGCGTGATGGGGTAGCCGATGACGCCGCCGCAGACGTGCGACATCACGTGAGCCACGGCGCCGTTGCCGTTCATGACCGTGGAGATACCTTCAAACGTCGTGCTCATCCGATCCATCCCGCAGTGTTCAGGGGGGTGGGGCGCCTCGTGTGGCCCCGACCACGTGTCATTGTGCCGGGCAGGGTCGCGCCCTGACCGGGGTGAGGCCAGGGTGGCCGCGAACGAACCCCTGGGGATCCGAAGCTGTCCAACGCCGCCCGGCCGTCACGTGAGAGGTCTTTTCGCTTTCGCATCATTCTCGCACGTGACACAGACATGCTGCGATGCAAAATCGCGCCTTCCTTATTATATTCTGTGCGAAAAGCAAATACCGAAATTATCGTTCGATGCGTCGACCCGCCCCCGTATCGAATGCGGACGAACGGACCACGCAAGGGCACAGCTTAAGCGAAGGGAACGGACCAGGCAGACGCGCTGAGCGCGGGATCATACGACGTCCGTTTGATCTGTTCCGGTTCGGTTGGCGTTGGCCGTCTCCTCCACCCGTCGGGGGGAGGTTGGGGTGGGGTCTTGCGCCGCTCTGTCGACTCGCGCGAACGCTGGCGGAGACGTGTCAATACGATAGCCCTATCCAGGAGAGGGAGTCCGAGCGGCGCCCTCCGCCAGACCCGTCCGCCGCTGTCATCCGGCGCCGTTCTCGGCTACAGGGAGGCGTCACACGCCCGTTGTCCGGAGCCCGCCCCCGTCATGACGTCTTCTCGGCCCCGCCGTCGCCCGCCCAAGCTTCTGCCGGCGCTGGCCTGGCAGCTTCTGTTGGCCGTTGTGGCCTGTGCGGCCCTGGTGGCCTGGCTGCTGCCCAGCGGCGCCTGGGGCCAGGTAATGGCGGCGCTCGCGGCCACCGACCCCCTGCCGGTGCTGGCCGCGCTGGCGGTGTATCCGCTGCTGCCGGTGGTCCGCGCGCGGCGACTCCAGATCGCGCTGGGCGGATCGGCGGCGTCCCCGTCGCCGGGCCTGTGGCCCATGACCTGGGTCGCGGCGCTGCATTCGGTGCTGGCCAGCTTCGCTCCGATGCGCCTGGGCGAACTGTCGCTGGTCTGGTTGCTGAACCGCGCGGCCGGCACGCCCCTGGCGGCAGGGTCGGCGCTGCTGGTGGCGTTGCGGATGATCGACCTGGTGATCGTGCTCGCCGCCGGGGTGTTGGCCTTGGCCCTGCTGCCGGCGGCGCGCGACGCGGTTCCGCACGGGGTGACCCTGGCCGGCGGCGCGGCGGCGGCGATGCTGGGCGGGTTGCTGCTGGCGCCCTGGGTGGCCGGGCGGCTGCGCCACCTGACTCCGTTCGGCGGCGCGGGGCGGCTGGCGCGGGTGTGGGAGACCCTGGTGCAGGCGCTGGCAGCCCTGACCCCGGGCGTGCTGGCGCGGTTGCTGGCGTGGACCGTCGCGGCCTGGGGCCTGATCTTCCTGATGGCGTGGCTATGCGCCAACAGCACGCCCGCGCCCGTGGGGCTGGCCGGCGGCGTGGCCGGCGGCAGCGCGACGGCGCTGGCCTCGGTGCTGCCGGTCAACACCTTCGCCAACGCCGGCACGTTCGAGGCCGCCTGGGTGCTAGCGCTGATGCCCGCGGGCCTGGACGAGGCCACGGCCCTGGTGACCGGCATCGTCTTTCACGCGGTGAACCTGCTGGGCTCGGCGCTGCTGGGGGGGCTGGCGGCGTTGATCGGCCCGGGGCGCCGGGCACCGGAGACGAGGCCTAGAGACAAACAAGAGAGCGAACCAGGATCAGCGCGGTGATCCGGCCTTCGAGGGCGATTCATCTGGCGAAAAATCCCTCTTGCGCGGGGCCTCGCCTCGCCCCAAATCGACGGCGTCCGGTTGCCCGAATGGGGACCGGACACCCCACCCGACCCTCTCGCGCGGCCTCGCCGGCGAGCCGGCGGGCAGGGTCACGAACCCACCACACCCGGGCCGCGATCACCCGATGCGCCCGGACGTGACCAAGTCGCTTCTGAAGGAGGACTTCATCATGCGCACCTACGACCTGTCCCCCCTGCATCGTTTCGCCATCGGCTTTGACAACGTCAGCCGTCTGCTGGACGCCGCCAGCCGCGTCGACGAGCAGGCCACCGCCTATCCGCCCTACAACATCGAAAAGGTCTCCGACGACGCCTACCGGATCACCATGGCCGTGGCCGGATTCGCGCCGGAGCACCTGGACGTCACCGTGCATGACAGCACGCTGATCATCTCCGGCCGCCAGGAGCGGACCGAGCCGCAGGGCGGCCAGTTCCTTCATCGCGGCATCGCCACCCGCGCGTTCGAGCGCAAGTTCGAACTGGCCGACCACATCAAGGTGCGCGGCGCGTCGATCGAGAATGGCCTGCTGCATGTGCATCTGGAACGCCAGGTGCCGGAAGAGAAAAAGCCGCGCCGCATTGAGATCGCGGGCGCGACCGGTGCCAGCGCCATCACGCACACGCAAGACGAGGCTGCGGCGGCGTAACGGCTCTGCCGCGATGGCGGCGACCCAGCCGTCAAATGCTTGACGTGACTGTCAGACGGGGCGGGAGGCTATCTCCCGCCCCGCACTGCGTTGTCCGTCCCGCCTCACGTCCATCATCAAACGCGAATGAACAAACGGGTCATGTCTTATCCGTTGGCATGATCGGACCCGTGCAGGATCGCCTCGCGCAGGCCGGTTTCGTAGGCGAGGCCTTCCGGCGTGACCCAGGCGCCGCCGTCGGGCCGCAATTCGGCCAGTCCCTTGCGCATCAGTGCCAACCACACGCCGGTGTTGTCCAATCCGGTGGCATCGGCCGACATGACCACAGAGGGGCCGACATGGAAATGGTCGCCGTGCGGACGCGGCAGGACCCCGATGTGGACGTTGCCCGTCTTCGCGTCGGTGCTGGCCACCGACGGGTCGCGCGCCAGTTCCTGCAGCAGGGTCAGGGTCTTCAGTTGCAGCTTATTGAGCTTCAGCGGATTGGACTTTGGCGGCACGGGTTTGCTCCGGTCGCGGGGGTCAGGATTTGGGCGGATACGGCCGTTCGCCGAAGATGGCCGTACCCACCCGAACGTGGGTGGCGCCGAGCTGTACGGCCACCGCATAGTCCCCGCTCATGCCCATGGAGACCACGGGCAGGCCGTTGCGCCGCGCGATCTCGCGCAGCAGGGCGAAGTGGGGTGACGGCTCGTCGTCAAACGGCGGAATACACATCACCCCCGTCACGGGAAGCTGGACCTCGTCGCGGCAGTGGGCGATGAAGGCGTCGGCCTCGGCTGGCGGCACACCGGCCTTTTGCGACTCCTCGCCGGTGTTGACCTGAATCAGGCAGGCCGGGCGGCGGCCCTGGCGCTTCATCTCCTTGGCCAGCGCGGCGGCCAGCTTGGGGCGGTCGACGGTCTCGATGACGTCGAACAGGGTCACGGCCTCGGCCGCCTTGTTGCTCTGCAACGGGCCGATCAAGTGGAGTTCGAGGTCGGGATACTGGTTGCGCAGGGCCGGCCACTTGCCCTGGGCTTCCTGCACGCGGTTCTCGCCAAACACGCGGTGCCCGGCGGCCAGGGCGGCCTCGGCACGGTCGGCGCCGTGGGTCTTGGCCACGGCCACCAGGGTCACCTCGGCCGGGTCGCGGCCGGCCTCGCGCGCGGCGGCCGCGATGGAGTCCTGGACGGCGGCGAGGTTGGCGGCGATGTCGGGGAGCGATGTCATGTTCGGGATCAGGTCGTGTTGAGGGAGGAACGGGATTGGCGCGTACCCTAGCAGACGCCGCGCGCCGCCTGAAAGCGGGACGGTGCCACCGAGTGCCGGCGGCGTGGCTGGTGAGCGATCCGGCGCGCTTGCCCGATCCGGTGCCGCCATTGGCGCGGATGCCGCGCGGGGCGGGGCTGATCTGGCGGCCCTACGGCCTGCCGCGCGACGAGGCGTTGGCCCAGGGTCGGCGACTGCGGCGCCTGACGCGGGCGCGCGGGATCGTCCTGCTGGTGGCCGGGGATTGGCGGCTGGCGGCGGCGGTCGGCGCCGACGGTCTGCACCAGCCGGAGGGACTGGCACGGCACGGCGTGCTGGCCCCGGCCCTGGGGTGGGCACAGCGCCGAACCCTGAGCGTCGCCTGTCACGGGCCGCGCGCCCTGGCCCGGGCGCGGGCGCAGGGCGCCTCCATGGCCGTGCTGTCCCCGGTGTTCCCCACCGCCAGCCATCCGGGCGCGGCCACGCTCGGCCCGCTGCGGTTCGCGCTGATGAGCCGGCGGGCCGGTCTGCCCGTGGTCGCCCTGGGCGGGATCACCGCCGCCTCCGCCCGCCACCTGCCCCCCGGCAGCACGGCCGGCCTGGCGGCGGTGTCGGGATGGGCGCACCCGAATCAATCGTCGAAGTGACCGAACGTCGCGAAGGCTCCGCCGTGCGTGGCGATCTCCGGCGCGTCGGGCGCATAGGGCGGGTTGGCTGCCTCGACCTGCTCACGAAAGACCTCGGCGTTGTCCTGTGGCCGAAAGCCGATGTGACTGGCGTACCGGTTGTCGTAGGGCGCCGTGGCGTTGGCCGACACGCCGAAAAGGATCGAGTGGTCCGGCCGCGTGCAGGTCAGCGCGGCGGCGACCAGCCGTTCCAGGTCGGCATAGCTAAGCCAGGTGGACAGCATCCGGCGGTCCTTCGGCTCCGGGAAGCACGAACAGATGCGCACGGAAATGGCCTCGATGCCGTACTTGTCCCAATAGTACTGCGCCAGCCCCTCCCCATAGGCCTTGGCGACGCCATAGTTGGTGTCGGGGCGCGGCGGCGTGCGGCTGTCGAGCACCTGGCTGAAGGGGTAGTAGCCGACGGCGTGGATCGAACTAGCCCAGATCACCCGGCGCACGCCGTTCTTCCGTGCGCCCTCGAACACGTTGTAAAGGCCGAGCATGTGGCCGCGCAGGATCTCGTCAAAGGGTGCTTCCATGCCCTTGCCGGCCATGTGGACCACGGCGTCCACGTTGCGCGTCATCTCCAGCACCGGGGCGGGGTCGGCCAGATCGGCCTGGATCACCTCCTCATGCGCCGCCGGCGGATCCAGCGGCGCGATGTCGGTGACGCGCAGGTGCGTGCAGTGCTTCGGCAGGACCGGGCGGAGCTGCCGCCCCAAGGCTCCGGCGGCCCCGGTCAGGAGAATGCGGTGGATCGGTTTCATGGCGCGGCCCTCGGTGGTGGGTGGACGGCGGCCCAGTATGGGGCGGGGGACGGCCGAGCGATACGCCTTTGGCGGTTCCCCCTGGCCCAGCGTGGACCGCGCCGTGCAGAATTCCGGGTTCCCCCGCCCTGTGTTCACCGATAGGAAGACAGACCCTTCGGTCTTGCGGAAGCTCCTGCCGCCATGTCCTCGCCCGCCAATCCGCACGATGCGCTGTTGCGCGCCCTGCTCGACGACCCCCGGCACGCCGCCACCCTCCTGCGCGAGCAGTTGCCCCCGGCGTTGGCGGCGCGGCTGTCCGACGCTGCGCCGACCCTGGAGGACGGCTCGTTCATCGACGAGCACCTGAAGGGAACCACCAGCGACCGGCTCTACCGGGTGGCTCTCGACGACGGCCGGCCAGCGTTCCTGTACGTCCTGCTGGAACACAAGAGCCAGCCGGACCCGCGCACGCCCTTGCAGCTTCTGTCCTACATGGTGCGCATCTGGGATCGCCATGTGGGCCAGGATGCCGCGCGGGTGCGCCGGCTGCCGCCGATCGTGCCGCTGGTGCTGTACCATGGCCGCAGCCGGTGGTCCGTGCCGGTGTCGGTGGTGGACTGCCTGGACGCGGACGACGATCTGCGCGACCTGCTGCGCGATTTCCGCTATGAGGTTCGGGACCTGGGGCACTGCCCGCCCGACGCGCTGTCCGAAGCGCCGGCCGTGCGCGCGGTGCTGCGCGCCCTGGCCACCCTCGGACGCACCGGAGACGCGTCGCTGGACGTGCTGGTCGAGATCGTGGCCGAACTGCCGGACGGATCGCTTCTTGAACGCCAAGTGGTGCGCTATATTCTCCACGTGGCCCGGACATTGACGGCGGAGGACTGGAGAGCGGTCGCCGCCCGGGCCAGACCGGACAGGGAGGCGAGCATGGTGTCTCTGGCGGCACAGGAATGGATGGCCCAGGGACGCGCCGAAGGCGAGAAGCTGGGGGAGGCGCGTGGGGAGGCGCGTGGGGAGGCGCGTGGGGAGGCGCGGGGCGAAATGCGCGCCATGAGGCAGGCGTTGCGGCGCACACTCACGCTGCGATTTGGTCCCCTGCCGGATGACGTCGCGACCCGGCTCGACTCGCTGCCGCCCGATGCTCTGGACAGCGC
>NZ_CAKZOT010000061.1 GCF_937138205.1 uncultured Rhodospira sp.
AGTGTTCGGCGCCCCCACACACCTTGCGAGACCACGCGACCGTCCGGTTTCGGGAACAACACCCGGCCTTCCGAACGGCCGAAGTGGGCGCGTTCCGGACTCGGACGCAAGGGGGGGGCGAAAGGGGACGGTCGGGTTTGGAACGAGCCGCAGGATTAGCGGCCTGAACCTTCGGGCCGCAGGGCTTCCTGTCACGGCAAAGCATCCAGGTCTTAGCCTGCGGCTCGACCTGATGTTCTGTCGTTCCGACCGTCCGGACTCACCGCCTCGAAGGCCCCTTTGCCATCAGTCCGGACGACAGGCCCGGCGAACCTGTCCCGGCGTCACGCCCCTGCGGGCGCGGACCACGCGGGTCAGGTGGCTCTGGCTGGAGAACCCGCAGGCCGCCGCGACCTCGGCGATTGGCATCCCGGCCCGCAGATGCATCCGCGCGCGTTCAACCCGACGCCGGGTGACCCAGTCGTGCGGCGGGCAGCCCCGCACGCGGCGGAACATCCGATGAAAATGGAAACCGGACATATCGGCCAAGCCGGAGAGATCGTCGAGGGAGATCGGCTCGGAGAGATGGGCCTCGATGTACTCCTCGACCCGGCGCAGGATATGCGGAGCGAGCCCGCCGGAGATCCGCACGGGGCGGCCCGGCAACCGACCGATCAAGGTGGTGACGGCCGCGTCCGCTTGAAGCGTGTCGTCAGCGACGGCGGCCCGGGCCAGCGCAGCGAGTGGCTCGGCGACGCGCGGCATGTCGGTGAAGGTCTCGTCCGCAAGCATGAGCCGTCGCGCGTCGCAGTCGTGAATGGCCGAGAACGAGCCGCGCAAGCGGGTGTCGGACAGGTAGAGATGGACGAAGCGGAAGGGCGTCGTGATCTCCCAGTCGGAGCGGTGACCGGCCGGCATGACACAGACCGCTCCGGGCCAGCCGGCGACGCCGCCGGCATCCAGCCGTCGCGTGCCGGTGCCGTCGTTCAGGTACAGGCTGAAGGTATGATTGCCCGGCCGTTCATAGCGCACGCGGCCATGGTGGTTTTCCCAGATGACGACGCCGCACCCGCTCCCCAGCCCCAACCGGGCGGTGGCCCGCGCGCCGTCCGAGCGGCCGAGGATGTTTTCGACGGTCTGAGTCATGACGGTCCTCCACAGCCGGGCTTCCGCGCCGGGCGAGCCCACGCCCATGTATCATCGTCCACGCCTGACCGGGAGAGGGGGGCGCGCGTTTTCCGCAAGACCGTGCAAAACACGCCCTGGCTTCGGCGGTAGGGTTCACGCGATCGGATCGAACGGGCGCGCCCGCGCCGCCCCGCACGGAGATACCGCATGTTCACCCTTCGGACAGTCCTGGCCGCCGGCCTCACCATCGTGTTGTGGGCGTCGGCGTTTCCGGGCATCCGCGCCGCCTTGCAGGGCTATGACCCCGGCCACATGGTGTTGTTGCGATTCCTGGTGGCCTCGGCGGCGCTGGGTGTGTTTGCCGCCGCGACGCGCATGGCGCTGCCGCGTGCCCGCGATCTGCCAGGTATGCTCGGGCTGGGGTTGCTGGGCATCGGGGTCTATCAGGGCGCGCTGACGTTCGGCCAGCAGACCGTGGAGGCCGGACCGGCGGCCCTGATCGTCTCCCTGAGCCCGATGGTCATGGCCCTGCTGGCGACCGCCTTTCTGGGCGAGCGCCTGCGGCTTTGGGGCTGGCTGGGTTCGGGCCTGGGGGTCGTCGGCGTGGCCCTGATCGCGGTCGGCGACAGCGGGCCGGACGGCGTGGTCGATCCGGGGGTGGCCCTCGTGTTTTTCGCCATGGTCGCGACAGCCGTCTACTTCGTCTTTCAGAAACCATTCCTGCGCCGGTATTCGGCGCTTCAGATGACGGCCTGCGGCGTCTGGGCCGGCACCGCCGTCATGGCCCTTCTGTGGGCGCCCGGCCTGGTGGGCGCGGTGCGCGCCGCCCCCATCGAGGCCACCCTGGCGGTGGTCTACATGGGCGTCTTTCCAGGCATGATCGCCTACTTGAGTTGGGCCTACGCCCTGTCGCGCGCGCCCGCGTCCCTGGTCGGCTCTGCCATGTACCTGGTGCCGCCGGTCGCCACCCTGATCGCCGTGGTCTGGCCGGGCGAGGTGCCGTCGCCGCTGACCATCGCCGGCGGGCTGATCGCGCTTGCGGGCGTGGTGATCGTGCAGCGATGGGGCCGTTCTCGCTCGCCGGCCACGGGGTGAGCCGCCGCAGATCGGATCACGCCGACGGCGCGCCCACACCGGGTCGGTGCCGGCCATGTGGCGTCGCCGCCTCGGCGCCGACCCAATCCCGCAGGGCATCGAGAAGGCCAACCAGTCCGGTCGCCGTCACCAGCGCCCCGACCGCCGCCAGCAGGCCGCGCATCAGACGCGCGCGGCCGAACAGGCGCGCCGAGGCGGTGCCGAACGCCGCATAGGCCATGAAGCTGACCAGCGCCACGCCCACCAGCGGCAGGAACAGCGCGGCCAGATCGGCGGTCCCGACCGCACCCGGCTCCACGAACTGGGGAAACAGGGCGATGAAGAACAGCACCGCCTTGGGATTGAACACCGTGATCAGAACGCCGGTCAGGAACCGCCGCCGCCGCTCCGCCGCCACCGAGGGCACGCCGTCCGCCGTCAACCGGGTGCGCAGGGCGGTACGGACCAGACTGATGCCGATCACCATCAGCACCACCGCGCCCACGCCCTGGGTGACCACGAACACGCGCGGGTCGATGGCCGTGACCGTGCGTAACGCGATATAGGCGGCGCCGGCCTGAAGGACGGTGGCCGCGACATTGCCCAGCGCCGTCGGCAGCGTGCCGAGAATGCCGAAGCGCGCGCCGTGGGCGAACGCCAGCGCCATGCTGGGGCCGGGCAGGATGGCCACCGACAGGGCGGTGATCGTGTAGACGACAAGGGCGGTGGTGTCCATCGGGGCTCATCCCTGCTCATGAAGCCGGAAACGGGGTCCGGCGCCCCCGGATCGTCGCCCGTGTCGGGCGATCAACGGCGGCAGCACAAAATTCCCCTTCCATGATGGCGGGCAAACGGCGGGTTGTCACGCTGGCGGGAGGGGCCGCCCGCGGAGGGCAGAGGTCCCGTCAGGGCTCTGGTCTTTGCCGTGTTGGCCACCGTCCAATGGCAGACGCTCCAGGGCGTCCATGGCCTCGGCGCGGCGGGTAAACAGGCGCATGTCCAGCGGCGCGACATGGTCATCCAGGACGCGTTCGATCAGGCGAAACACCATCGGAAAGAACGGATCGTCCGTGACCACGAAGATCCGGCGCGGTCGGGCGCCATGATGCGTCAGAATGTCCGCGCTGGCCCGGATGCCGTCGATGGTGACCACGGGGCGCCAATCGGTTGTGTCGAACACCAGAGCCGAGGACCAGCCAAGGCCCCCCTGCCATCCGCTTCCTTCAGCAGGGTCGGAAACAGGTCCGGGGTGCTGTCGCCCCGCATGGTGATGATCAGACAGGGCAGCCCCGCACAGGTCCGCGCGGTTTCGGTGGTGATGGTGCCGGCGTTGGGTGTCGGTCTCATGCCTATCGGTCTCATGCCTGTCCCTCCCGCCGCGTCCCTGGTGGTCAGTCCGCCGATATCGACGAAGACGCGTGTCATCCCTCGACACACCGGCGCACCACGGCCGAGCAGGCCTTGATGCTGCCGCCGCCCCAGCCGGCGCGGTTGTCACTGTCCACGGCGGTGATGCGGCCGTCGTCATTGACCGTGACGTTAAACACGCAGGCCTTCTCTTGCGCGGCCGGATCCGGGCGCGGTGTTGCCAGCAGGGTGCCGTCCCCGGCCCGCACCTGGGCGGACGAGTACACTTCAATCCGGGCCGGCCTTTCCGGGTGGGTTCGCACCGCCATCGGTTCGCCGATGCACGACGCCAGCACGGCGGCGTCCTGGCCGATCAGGCTGTCCTTGGCGTTACGGACGGTCTGGACATGTGGCACGCCGCATCCGGCCAGCAGGAGGCCTGCGAGGGCAACGGCCGGCGCCATCTTCGAAAGGCGGGTCATGGTGGGGTCTCCTTGTCTGGGTTTGGATCAGGATGCGGGTTTGGGCAGCCGGCCGGTCATGCGCAGACCGTCGCGCATGTTCAGGCCGAGCAGGGCGATGTTGACGGCGCCGGCGATCAGTTCCACCGCCTGAACGGCGTAGAACGCGCCGTCGAAGTCCCCGACCCGGGCCTTGGCGGCCAGGAACAGGGCGGACGGCACCAGCACGATCAGGCCGTTGGCGGCGATCAGGGGCATGCGCTGACGCTTGACGCCGGCCAGGCCGCCCCGCCCTCCCTTGGCTAGGCGGATCCCGCTGCCGCCGGCCGCCGCCAGGGCGGGGATCAGCAGCAGGAACGCCCAGGGGATGGCGGTCTTGACCGCGACCACAGCGCCGGTCGGACCGAACAGCTCCGTTGTGACGGTCGAGACCCAGAACGTGAGGATCATCAGCAGCGCCAGCGCGCCGGCGATGGGATGGATGGCTTTGGGCATGGGTTCGCCTCCTTCGCGGTGTTGTGTATAGCGTGCTATATACCAGAAAAATAGCGAGCTATGCAATAGCTTTCTGTGCGGGGGCGATCAGCTTTTCCCTCGCCTGGGCGCCCGGATGCCGAACAGCAGGCTGTACAGCACCGGCACCACGCCCAGCGTCAACAGGGTGCCGACCAGCAGGCCGAAGGCGATGACGCTGGCCATGCCGTAGAACAGCGCGTCGCGGCCCAGGATCAGCGGCGCCAGCCCCAGGATGGTCGTGATCGTGGTCATCAGGATGGGGCGCAGCCGGCGCATCGAGGCCGTCACCAGGGCCTCGAACGGCTCCATTCCCGCCGCCCGGTCCAGATCGATCCGATCGATCAGCACGATGGCGTTGATGGTGATGATGCCGGACAGGGCGAACAGGCCCAGGATCGGCATGAAGCCGAAGTTGGCGCCGGTGACCAACAGCCCGGCGACGGCGCCGATCAGGATCAACGGGATGGTGGCCAGGATCAGAAGCGGGCGCCGGTAGGAATTGAACTGCGCCACCAGCAGGACGACGATGATGGCCAGACACAGCGGCGTGTTGGCGGCCAGGGCGGCGCTGGATTCGGCCGAATCCGCCACCACGCCGGAAAACGTGATGGCATGGCCCGGCGGCAGTTCGGCCCGCAGAGTATCCAAGGCCGGGGTCATCAGGGGCACCATGTCCTCGGCGGTCATGGCGATGTTGCGCGCCTCGACCGTCAGCGCGCGTTGCAGGTCCTGGCGGGCGATGCGGCCCCAGGCGCCCTCCATCCGCACCGTGGCGACCTGGGCCAGTGGCACGTTCGCCCCGCTCGCGGACGCGAACACCGGCACCGTCTCCAGGCGTTCCAGGTCGGCGCGGGTCGGCGCGTCGGCGCGCAGGACGATGGGGAAGGGGTCGTCGCCCTCCCGGAACGGCGTGGCGATGCGGCCCTCGACGGCATGGGCCACGGCGCGGGAGACATCGGCGGCGGTCACCCCGGCGCGCCGTGCCCGCGCCTGATCGACGTCGACCACCACCTTTGTGATACGGTTCTGCCAGTCGGTGGCGACATCACGCACGCCGGGGACGTCGCGAAAAGCGGTCTTGATCCGCTCCCCCGTCTCGAACAACACGGTTGCGTCGGGTCCGGTGACCTGGACCTCCAGCTTGCTGGAATCGCTGGGGCCGAGGAACATGCGCGTCACGCGCGCCTGGGCCTCGGGCGCGACCTCCCGGAACACCGCGCGCAGGTCGCGGGCCACCTGGTCCATGTGCGCCGCGTCGGCCACGTTGACCACCATGAAGGCGGCGTTGGGCGTCGGATCGATGGGGGTCAGCGACAGCACGAAGCGCGGTCCGCCCGAGCCCACATAGGCGGCATGGCTGTCGATGTTGGGCACCCGGCCGGGCTCGTTCAGGGCGGTGAAGACGCGGCGCAGGGTGGCGTCGGTCGCGCGGCTGGTCACGCCGGCCGGCAGGTCGATGGTCACCAGGATCTGGGTCCGGTCGCTGTCGGGGAAGAACTTCTTCGGCACCTGCCCCATGCTCATGACGGCGACCACCAGCAGCCCCAGCATGACCAGCAGGAACGCCACGCGGGCGCGCAACACCAGCCGCAACAGGCGTGCGTAGGCGCGCGACAGCACGGCGAAGGCCCGATCGGGCACGCTTGCCCGAGCGTCCTTGCCAGGCGGCGCGATCCTGATGAACCGGTGGCACAGCGCCGGGGTGACGGTCATGGCCAGCACCCAGGAGGTCAGCAGCGAGATCAGGATCACCTGAGAGATGGAGCGCGTATACTCCCCGGCCGTGTGCTCGGCCAGCATCAGCGGCAGGAACACCAGGATGGTGATCAGGGTGGAGACCAGCAACGGCAGCGCCAGCTCCTGCCCGCCCCGGCTGAGGGCCTCGTCCCGGCTGGCGCCCTCCTCCAGCCGGCGCTTGAAGTCCTCGGCGACGACAATGCCGTTGTCCACCAGCAGGCCCAGCGCGATGACCAGGGTCGCCAGGCTCATGCGTTGCAACGTCATGTCCAGCGCACTCATGACCGCCAGCGTGACCAGCATGACCGCCGGCACGATGGCCCCCACGATCAGACCGGTGCGCAGACCCAGGAACAGCACCACGACCGCCAGCACGATGCCCAGGGTCTGCGCCACGCTGGCGGTAACGCCGTAAACCGCATTGGCCACCTGATCGGCCTGGAAGGTCATGATCGCCAACTCGAAGCCGGCGGGCAGCGTGGTCTCCATTCCGGCCAGGGTCTCGCGCAGGGCATGGCCGGTATCCAGCACGCTTTCTCCGTTCTTCATGGAGATGGCCAGCACCACAGCCGGGCGGCCGTTGAAATAGGCCGGCCGGTCCGGCGGATCGACCGGGGCGCGGCGCACGGTCGCGATGTCGCGCAGCGGCATGACCCCGCGCCCGTCCGGCAGCGGAACCAGGACCTCACCCACGGCCGCGACGGTCTCGAACGCGCCGGTGGTCTCGACCAGGAAGCCGCGTGCCCCCACGTCCAGCACGCCGGCCGGGCCGAGGCCGTTGCGGGCGCGCAGCACGCCGGCAACATGGTCGGGGTCGATCCCCAGAGCCGCTAGCCGGGCCGGGTCGGTCTCGACGAAGATGCGTTCCGTCTGCACGCCCAACAGGTCGATGCGCTTGACGCCGGGCACGGCATAGAGGCGGTCGCGCACCTCCTCGGCCATGCCGAAGCGCGCGCCCCAGTCGTGGTCCTCGGCCATCAGGGCGGCGGTGACGATGGCCACGTCCCCGAAGTCGGTGTTGACGCGCGGCGCGTGGGTGCCCTCCGGCAGCGCGGGGCGGGCGGCGGACACCCGGCTGCGCAGGTCGTCCCAGATCTGGTCCAACTCGAAGATGGCGGGGTCCACCTCGGCGTGGATGATGGAGCGCCCGGGTAGGGTCAGCGACCGGATCTCGTCGATCTCCGGAATGCGGCGCACGGCCTCTTCCAGAGGACGGGTGATCAGCCGTTCCATGCGCTCGGTGGACAGGCCCGGATGCTCGGTGATGATGACCGAGGTGCGGATGGTGATCTTGGGGTCCTCGCGCGCCGGCAGGCTGACATAGCTCGCCGCGCCGAAGACCATGAGGGCGATCAGGATCATGCCGACCACGGGGCGGCGGTGGAAAGCGGCTTCGGTCAGGGTCATGCCGGCACCGCCTCAATTGTCGTAGCGGGCGGCGCCGACACCCAGCCGGGTGACAGGCTGGCCCGCGCGCAGGAAGGCGAGGCCGCGCGCCGCCACGATCTCGCCCGGGGCCAGGCCGGCGCGGACCACGGCCTGCGTGGCGGTGACCGGACCCAGGGTGATGGTGCGCCGTTCCAGCACGCCGTTTGCGTCCGCCGAGGAGTCGGCCGGTTTGAAAACAAATGCGACGGCCGTGCCATCCTCGCCGGGCAGGAACGCCGTGACGGGGATGGTCAGCGCCGGGGCGTCCGGCTCTGACGTCGGGGCGTCAGGCACCGGAACGGTGACGGCGGCGGTCATGCCGGTGCGCAGGGCGCCGGGTGGATCGTCCAGCCGCAGGGTCAACGGAAAGGTGCCGTCGCGGCCGGCATCGGTGCCGATCTCCGCCACAACGGCCGACAGCGCCGTCGCCGCCAGCGCCGGCAGGGTCACTTCCAGGCGCTGCCCCTGTGACAGATGCGCCACCAGCGTTTCAGGGACCGGAACGGCGACCTCCAGAGGGCCGCCCCGGCCCTGGATGTCGAACACGGTCTGACCGGCCGCCACCTGTTGGGCCGGTTCCACCGCGCGCGCGGCCACACTGCCGGCATAGGGCGCGCGCAAGACGGCGTCATCCAGCGCCTCCTCGGCCAGCGCAAGCCGGGCACGGGCGCTGTCCAGGCGGCTTCGCGCCGACTCCACGGCCGCCTTGGCCGTATCGTATGCGGCACCGGAGGCCCATCCGTCGCCGTGCAACCGGGCCTGGCGGGAGAATTGCCGCGCGGCCTCCCGGACGGCAGCATCGGCCTCCGCCACCGCGCTGGCTGCGGCGTCACGCGACAGGCTCAGGGTCCTGGTCTCAAGTCGGGCCAGAACCGCGCCGGAGTCGACGCGGTCCCCGACGTCGACCAGGACGGCCTCGACACGGCCGCCGACCTCGAACGCCAGCGCGGCATGGCGCGCCGGGCGCACCAGCCCCGGCAGGACGCGGCGTTGCGTGACCTCGGCCGTGGTGACCTCGGCCCAGGCGATGGGACGGGGCGGCGGGGTCGGCAGCGAGGCAGCCTCCTTGCAGCCGGCCAGCCCGAGCCCGCATACGGCGGCAAGACCCAGGGCGAAACACAGGCGGCGGACCGCGTTCGGGGGATGGGTTGGCATGAGTTGGTGGACCCCAATGAAAGGACACAAATATAGCGAGCTATGCGTACGAAGCCACATCATGGAGTGGATGGGTTCGCCAAAGCCATTGCTTAGCACAGAATAGCGTGCTATGCAATAGGTCCGCAAACCGGATTCGCGCCGGATTCTGCAACAGCATGAGATTGAACCAGGCCGCCCATGACCTTCAGCAAGACCACCTCCGCCGGCTATCTCGCCAACCACATGGCGCGGCTGTTCGCCCACGGCCTTCACCGGCGCATTCAGCCGCTCGGGCTGGCCCCGGCGCAGTTCATGACGCTGCTGGAACTGTGGGGCGAGGACGGCCTGACCCAGAAGCAACTGGTCGAGCGCCTGGACGTCGAGCAGGCCACCATGGCCAACACCCTGCGCCGCATGGAGCGTGATGGCCTGATCACCCGGTGCCCGCACCCTGACGACGGCAGGGCGCACCAGACGTGGCTGACGCCGACCGCGCGGGATTTGCGCGCGGCTGCCACCGCCGCCGCCGAGGCCCAGAACGACCACGCCCTGTCCGATTTATCAGACGAGGAGAGGACCGTTTTCCTGGACCTGATGCGCCGCGTCGTGCGCACCATGAAGGACAGCGAGGACGGGTAGGCTCGCCACCCGTTGTCTTCGGGCGGCAAAAGCCGGACCCGGCTACCAGTGGATTTCGCCGTCTTCATTGGCGAACGTCCCGGTGGGGCCGTCGTCGCCCAACAGAGCGAAATCGACCACGACGGCCGCCCCCTGTTCGGGCTGACGCGTGCCGGCGAAGTTGGTCGCCTCGGTTGCCGTGTAGCCGGGGCAGATGGCATTGACCTTGATGCCCTGGCCCTTCAGGTCCCGGGCATAGGCAACGGTGAGCGCGTTGACGGCCGCCTTCGAGGCGGCGTAGGTCGGCAGCCGAAACTCGAAATACGGCCACGTGGGGTCGTGACGCCGGGCAAACGAGGCCAGCTCCGAGGACAGGTTGACGATCCGGCCCCGCCCGGACTTGGCCAGCAGCGGCGCCATCGCCTCGGTCATGCGGATCAGTCCCAGCACGTTGACGTCCAGGGCACCTCGCATCCGCTCGACCGGCGAGAGGTCGGGAACGAAATCCAGCGAGATCCCGGCGTTATTGACGAGGATGTCCAGGACCCCGAAATCGCGCTCGATCCTCTCCGCCAGGGCCGCGACGCTGTCCTGGTCCGTAATGTCCAGGGGAACCGGCGTCACGCTCAAACCCTCGGCGACAAGAGGGGTGCCCGCAGCCTCGCCCCGCGCCACGTCGCGGCTGCCGAGCAGCACGTGAACCCCCTTGCGGGCCAATGCGGTGACGATGGCCAGGCCGATTCCCCGGTTGGCCCCGCTGACCAGGGCAAGTCTCTTTTCTTGGTCCATTGCCAAAGTTGTCCTTTCTCCAAAGTTCGTTCTCAACGCAGCCCTCGACGCCGTCCGACCGCCTCGGCTGTCCAGGATGACGGTGAAGGCTTTGTCAAGCCGGAAACCAACCCGCTGATGACCAACAGTCTGGCGCCACCCCCCCCTGTGCGGGTCTAAGATTCGGCGCAGAATGACCGCTGAAGCCGAGTCTCCGCCGCGCCAACGCGGGGTGAAGCGGCCGAGCCGGCTCACATGCGGCCGCACATGTTACGCCGTCCCCGCTCCGTCCTCGAAGTCCGGGACGGAGACTGTAAGCGCCGCCGCCACGCCGAGCGCCATTGATCCTGCGGCAAGCACAACCAGCCAGCTTTCCGGTCGGACGGCTCCACAAAAAACGATCAGGCCGAACACGGGCAGACTCAGGAGGTGCGCGCCGCGAAATCCCGGGCTGAGGATCTGCGTTCCACCATCCTTCGGCAGAGGGTCGTCGCGAACCATGACGGTCTGCGCCCGTGACCACGCCCGTCGTGTGCGAACACGACCCAAAGTCGTGGCTTCGACGCCCTGGATCAGAAAAAGCCCGGCCATGCCGACGATCCACGGATGGTCCGGAACCTGGTAGCCCGCCACCATGATCAACCCCGTCCCCGTTGCGGCGATCAGACCCGCGCCGGGCAAAGTGAGGACCGTATTGAACTGAAGGGCATACCGCAGGGCTTCGGTCAGCCGGCTCGCGTCCATGGCCGCGAGAGCCTGGCGTTGCACCACGAACGTCGCCAGCAGGCCGGCGCCGAACAGAATGACGCCGACGAGATGCCCGAACTTCAGCAGTGTGAAAAGGTCCATGATCTCTCTCCCGCGTCCGCTATGGGGTTTCGGCGCGACGCCGCGACGGCCGCATCCGGTCCAGCCGGCCGTCCCGCAAGACGAGGTGGTGATAGAGGGCCGCAGCCACGTGTACGCCCACCAGGACCAGGATCAGCATGGCTCCCAAGCCGTGCGGCCGGCGCGGTCGGATCTGCTCGAAGTCCGGCAACGCGCCGGCCGCCCCGCCGAACAGTTGGGCCAGAGCGCCGGATTGGATCATCATGCCGATCCCGCTGGCCAGCATGACCAAGGGCAGCAGGACCAGCAGGCCATGCACGATGGTGGCCGCGATCCGTTTCAAGCCACCGTCTTGCCTCGCGGGCTTGCTGTCGAACGCCCACCACCAGACGAGTCGGACAATCGTCATGACACCAGCTAGTCCGCCCGCGAGGACATGGACTTGCAGGGCGCCGTGACCGCCGGGGCCGGCGACATCGGCGGCGAACCCTGAGGCCAGCGCAACGACGATAAGGGCGGCGATCGACCAGTGCAGGGCGACAGCGACGGATCCGTAGGCCTCTTTGGTACTCAACATGGTCATTTTCCTTTCGATTGGACGAAGGAAGACGGGTCGGGACCGGTCGGACGGCCGTTCGCGTGGTCGCCCGGCCTCCACCGCATGCGAATAGCGCGCTATATACATAAAAATAGCGCGCTATGCAATAGAGGTCAGTTGTCTTTTTTGCTGACCGATCCCTTGGGTCAGAGGTCTTGTTCCGAGCCCATAGGGAACGCCAAGGCGCCTTGGCAATGCAGCCGGGCCGTGTCGAACAGCGCCAGGTCGGGTCGACCACCGGGCCGAGGCAATGGTGGGATTTCCGGAAAGACCTTGCGCACTGCTTGCGTCATCGGCCCGGATCTCCAGACCTCGGGTCCGGCCGAACCGTTGGCCGTCCGTTGTGCCGCGAGATGCGGCTCAGCCCGATGTCGCGCAGGAGCCAGTCGCTCAATCCGGCCGTTTGTCGCCGAGAACGCGCGCGCCGCATCCGACCGCGCAACGCATAAAGGGGTGCGAAACGACGATTCCCCCTCTCCTGCGGTGGTGGCGCGGACGATGCCATCCGTGTCGCCTCCAGCAGGGCGCGTCCCAGGATGTTCAGCATGGTGTCCGCCTCCGGGCCGCCCGCAGCGCGGCGCCGATCAGGCCGTACAGACTGGCGGCCACGATCACGAACGCCACCATCTCGTGCACCGCGACGGTCTGACCCAGAACGACCACGGCCAGGATCATCGTCACCGCCGGCCACGGTGTGGTGATCGAGCTGGCCAGGGAAACGTCGATCGAGCGCACGGCGTGGAACCAGACGATGAGTTCGACGGTGTAAACCGCCCCCATCAGCAGCGCCCAGGCCTGGACGTCCCAGCGACCCAACCCCTCAAACAGCGCGCCGGGATCGACCGCCAGCGCCACGGCCAGCAGAACGGCGGTCGAGACCGTGACCCGAAAGAAGGTGACCTGGACCGGGGTGATCGGGGTTCGTCCCAGTTCCTCCTTGATGATGACGTGGGCCACGCTCCACAGGAGCGGCACGCCCAGCGCGACCAGGAACCAGGGCGAAAACCCGCTGATCCGCCAGGTGCCGCCCGTCCCCAGGTAGTAGAGCCCGACCATCAGCCCCGCCGTCAGCGCCAGTTCCAGGGGCGTTTTGGCGCGCTTCAGGAACAGCGCCTCCCACAGCATGGCGAACAGCGGATAGGCCTGGATGGCGATGGCGGTGCTGACCGGCCCGGCCTTCTCCACGCCCAGGACATACAGATAGGTCGAGGCCCCGAACATGCTCCCGGTCAGCAGGCCGACCCCGATCAGGCGGCGGCGGTCGCGGGCCTTTAGGCCGGCGGCGAAAATGCCCCGGTCCGGCCCGCGCAACTGGCCGACAAACAGGGGCAATGTGACCACCACCTGCCAGACCGACAGGAAGAGCGAGAACCCCAGGGCGCTGCCGTCGGCCGGGCGGCTGTCGGCGATCACCGGCATGACCCCAAGAATGACCAGGCAGACCAGCGCCAGCGTGACGCCGGTTGCCGGGTCCGGCGCGGCGCCGGAGGGGGGTGAGGGTGTTGTGGTTCGGCTCATGACAGGGCCTCTCGTCAGTGGTAGCATGATGGATGCATTGACGAGTGACCCGAGAAATGTACTGATGCAAGGGAAACATTGCACTCATGGCAATTTGGGTCCCCGACCTCACCGGGCGGCGTGGGCCAGCCTATCTGGCCATCGTGGAGGCCCTGGCCGAGGACATCGCCGCCGGCGCGCTGGCCCCGGGGGCGCGCCTGCCGCCCCATCGCGAGCTGGCCCATGCCCTCGGCCTGTCGCCCAACACGACCAGCCGCGCTTATGCCGAGGCGGTGGCGCGGGCGTTGGTTCGGGGCGAAGTTGGGCGCGGCACCTTCGTGCGAGCGCCCGGCGGCCCGGCCGAAGCGGCGTCCGCCGCCGACCTGCGCCGCGCGGCGAGCGGCCCGATTGACCTGTCACGCAATCTGCCCAATCGGGGTGCGGCGGGGGAGCATTTGGGGCGCACGCTGGAGTGGCTGGGCCACGACGGGGGGCGTAACGGGGATCTGCAAGGCCTGCTTGACTACCACGACGCGGCCGAGCCGGACCGCGCCGCCGCCGTCGCCCTGGCCTGGCTGGCACGGCTCGGCGTGCCGGCGAGTGCCGACGAGGCGGTGGTGACGGTCGGCGCCCAGCACGCGTTGTTCGCCAGCCTGCTGGCCCTGACCCGGCCGGGCGATCTGATCCTGACCGAGGCCCTGACCTATGCTCCGCTGAAGGCGATGGCGGCGCGCCTGGGCCTGACCGTGCGTGGCCTGCCCCTGGACGCGGACGGACTGCGTCCGGAGGCGCTGGAGGCGCTTTGCGCCGATCATGCGCCGCGCCTGGCCTACCTGACGCCGACCCTGCAGACGCCGACCGCCGCCATCATGCCGGAGTCGCGTCGGCGCGCGCTGGTCGAGGTCGCCGGCCGCCATGATCTGCTGCTGATCGAGGATGATGTGTTCGGCCCGCTGGTGCTGGACGCGCCGCCGCCGCTGGCCCGCCTCGCGCCGGATCGGGTGGTGTATCTCTCCAGCACGTCCAAGGTGCTGGCGCCGGGCCTCCGGGTCGGCGTCGCGCGCGCCCCGGCCCCGCTGGCGGCCGCGCTGCGCGGGGCGGTCACGCTGTCGTGCTGGATGGCCCCGCCGCTGATGGCCGAGATCGCCGGGCGCTGGATCGCCGACGGCACGGCCACCCGCCTGACCGAGGCGCAACGCGCCGTCGCGCGGCGCCGTCAGGCGCTGGCCGCACACGCCTTCGACGGGCTGGAGATCCGCGCTCATCCCTGCGGGCTGCATCTGTGGCTGCCCTTGCCGACCGGCTGGACGGCGGATGCCCTGCGGGCGGAGGCGGCGACGCAGGGCGTCCGCGTCACCGAGGCGGCGGCCTTCGCGGTTGATCCCGCCGCCGCGCCCGAGGCCGTGCGTCTGTGCCTGAGCCACGAGCCGGACGAGGACCGGTTGAGCCGGGGCCTGGACACCATCCGCCGGATCCTGGACGGCCCGCCGGGGCGCACCGGACCCCTGGTGATGTGACCATTGAGCGCGCATGCCGTCCAGGCCGGCGCCAAGGCGGATCCGACGCCAGGGATGCTGGAGGTCGGTCAGCGCCTGGGGTAGACCCACCTTTTGCCAAGACAATCAGCGAGCAGGCTACGCCGATCAGCGTTGACTGCAGCACCGGTTCACCGCTTGAGTCATTCAGAGAACGTCCGGTTTCGGGAGCGAGGCCGGTCCTTCTGAACGACCGACTTGGGCGCGAAGCGGACCCGAACAGGCCGATCCATGACACCATAGACCACAGACGCCGGCAACTCCCTTCGGTTGAGATGGTGTGCGTTTTCGGTTGGCGCGTGGGCGCCCATGATCGCCCCCTCGGCGGTGCGGGGGCGCGCGGCTCGACGCGGGGCGCTCTGTGCCGTTTGTGTCTCCGTGGTGAAAACCCTCCCCCACCGCCCGGACAGAGCCACCACGGAGGCACAGAGAACACAGAGCGTTGGTCACCCGGCCGAACCGCGAGTGCATTGGTCCAGACAAAAGATGCGGCGAGCCTCATGTGTCTGGATCAATGCACGAGAACCATTCGGTTGTGCAGCGCCGGCAAGGCCGTGGGACCGGGATCGCCCGCCCTGAGAAGGCCCCCAAGCGCGCTTCACGGCCGATCCGGTTTCGGATTAGGGTGAGGCCGGGTGACCGGTCCGCCCGGCGCGCCCTGTCCTGGCCCCACCGCCCCGCCCCCCTGGAGACACCGATGCCGCGCTGGAAGCACCACGGAGGCGACTCCTGCCACCCCAATCATGGGCGGGGCGGCCCCTGGGGGCGCGGCCCCATGCGCGGTGGTCCCATGCGTGGGGACGGCAGCGACCGCGGCATCTGGGGCAAGCTGGCGGGCGGCGGCGTCGGCATGATGCTCGGCGGCCCGCTGGGCGCGCTCATCGGGGTGGCGGCCGGTCATCAGGTGGACCGGGCCGGCGGCCTCGCCCCGGTCTGGGCGCGCGTGCGCGCCGCCCTTGCGCGGGTTCTGGGGCCGCTGTTCGGCGCGCCTGACGACCCCACCGACGGCGCGACCGAGACCGCCGAAACGGCCCGGCGGCGGTTCGAGGAGGGGGTCGCCACCAAGACCTTCGGCACCGATCCCCGGCAACAGGCGTTCGCGGTGGGCGTCATCGTCCTGGGCGCCAAGATGGCCAAGGCCGACGGCCGCGTCACCCGCGACGAGGTGGCGGCCTTCAAGCGCATCTTCCACATCCCGCCGGAGGACATGGCGGCGGTCGGCGCCATCTTCGACGAGGCCAAGCGCTCGGCCGACGGCTACGCGCCGTATGCCAGCCAGATCGCCGACCTGTTCGCCGACAGCCCGCAAGTGCTGGAGGAACTGCTCGGCGCGCTGTACCACATCGCCCGCGCCGACGGCGTGGTGCATCCGGAGGAACTCCGCATCCTGCACGACGTCGCCCGCCTGTTCGGCCTGCCGGCGGACGCCGTCAACCGCCTGCGCGCCCAGTTCGAACGCGCCCCCAGCGAATCGGAGCCCGATCCCTATCAGGTGCTCGGCGTGGCGCCGGACGCCAGCGACGACGCGGTGCGTGCCGCCTGGCGCCGGTTGTCGCGCGAGCACCATCCGGACGCCCTGATGGCCAAGGGGATGCCGCGGGAATTCGTGGCCCAGGCGACCGAGACCATGGCCACCATCAACCACGCCTACGACCGCATTCGCGAGCGGCGCGGACTGCGGTAGGGGACCAGCCCGGCGCCGAGGCGTCGAAATGGGACCAGCCCCAGTTTTGGTTGCGGCGCCTCGGTTCTCGGTCGCGAGAATTTGTAATAATCCCGAAAGACTCGGTGTTTTGGTCTTGGCGTGGTAAGACACCATACGCACTTGACGGGTGTGCGGTCTCGTTCGAGGGGCCAGGACACGGAGGGGGGCTTGGCATGATGGTGGGTCCGAATGATGTAAGGCGCGGCAGGTGACCAAGGCCATGACGGACAATCCCGGGGCTGACCAGCCAAGGCACGAGGGGGGACCGACGCTGGACCTGTCCGCCTGCGAGACAGAGCAGATCCATCTGCTGGGCCATATCCAGCCGCACGGATGCCTGCTGGCCCTCGACGAGGCCACGGGGCGCATCACCCACGTCAGCGCGAACATCGGCGCGGTTCTGAACCGGGAGCCCGACGCCATCCTCGGCCGCACCCTGCCGGAGGCGCTCGACGCCGCGCTGGCCGACCGGCTCGCCCCCCTGGTCGAGGCGACGGGCGAGCAGACGCCCCCGGCCACGCCCCTTCCCCTTGGCGATCACGACGGCCCGCGCGGGCCGTGCGCGGCCACCGCCCACCGCCACGGTGGCCGGGTCTTCATCGAGATCGAGCCGCTATCCGACACCGAGACCCCGGCCTCGTCGGTGGCCGTGGCCATGCCGGTCCAGACCGACGCCGGCGCCAGCGGCATGTTGCACGCCCTGGCGGACCGGACCGTGCGGTTGCTGGCCGAGGAGACGGGCTACGACCGGGTGATGGTCTACATGTTCCACCCCGACTGGAGCGGGGAGGTCATCGCCGAGGCGCGTCAACCGGACATGATCCCCTATCTGGGGCTGCGCTATCCGGCCACCGACATTCCGCCCCAGGCCCGGCATCTGTACACCATCAACCTGTTGCGGGTGATCGCCGACGTCGACGCGGCGCCGGTCCCCATTCTGGCCGCGCCCGGCATCGGACCCGAGGGCGCGGAGCCGCCCGACCTCAGCCAGTCCGTCCTGCGCAGCGTCTCGCCGTATCACATCGAATACCTGCGCAACATGGAGGTGGCCGCCACGCTGACCGCCTCCATTATCGTCGACGGCGTGCTGTGGGGCATGATCGCCTGCCACCATCGCATCCCCCGCCTGGCCCCGCCGGCGGTCCGCGACCTTGTCACCCGGCGCACCCTTGAACTGGCGCGGCACATCGAGGCCGAGCAACGCCGCGAGGCGATCCGACGCGCCAAGGCCCTGGACCTCGCGATCGGCCGTCTTGAACGGCGGCTCGCGTCGGGCGCGGATCCGGTGTCGACGCTGCTGTTCGGCGGTCATCGCCTCGCCGATGACCTGGAGGCCCAGGGCGCCCTGGTGTTCGCCGACGGCGTCATGGCCCTGACCGGCCGGTGTCCGCCCCCGGCGGTCATCCACCGCGTGCTGGAGCGGGCCGCCGCCCAGGCCGATCCCGTGTTCACCACCGAGGCCCTTGGCGACCTGGGCGGCGACAGCCCCGGCGGCGTGGCCCAGGCCGCCGCCGGCTGTGCGGTCCTGGTCTTGTCGCGCGACCCGCTGGCGGCCATCGCCGTGTTCCGTCCGTCGGAGGCGCGCGACGTCTTCTGGGCCGGCGACCCCGCCAAACCGGCGATCCAGGAGGCGGACACCGGGCACATCAGCCCGCGCACCTCGTTCGCCGCCTGGAAGGAAATCGTGCGCGACCGCTCCCGGCCGTGGGAGCCGTGGAGCCGGGCCTTTCTCCTCCGCACCGGCGACACCTTGCGCCGCCACCTGGAGGCGGGCGGCGTGTCCGCGTCGCTGCGGCACGCCGTGCGGGCGCTGGCCCTGCAGTTCGCCGATATCCAGGCGCAGCCGGGCGGCCCCCTCGAAAGCCCGGAGCAGGGCACGGTGCTGACCCTGCGCGAGCCGGGGCGAGACCTGCGGGCCATCGGCGCCAACCAGACGTTTCTCGACCTGTTCGATGTCGAGCACGGGGTGATCGAGGATCGAGACCTTGGCTCCCTGGCGCAACGGTTGGGATTGCCGAATGACCTGCACGACCGCGCCTTGGCCGCGCCCTTCACCAGCGAATGCTGGTCCCGCTCCATGGGCCGGCGCACGGTCGAGATCACGGCGCGGACCGTCCTGGCCGTGCACGACACCGGCGCGACGTACGAATGGGATATGCTCGTGTTCCGCGACGTGACCGCCTTCCACCGTACCACGGCCGCCCTGACGGCGGCGCGCGACGAGGCGGAGACAGCCTCGCGGCAGAAAAGCGAGTTCCTGGCCAATGTCAGCCACGAACTCAAAACGCCGCTCAATGCCATCATCGGCTTTTCCGAGCTGATCCGGTCGGGCCGGATCGGGCCGACCTCCGATCGGGTGATCGACTACGCCCGCATCATCGGCGATGCCGGCAACCATTTGTTGGCGATCATCAACGATCTGCTCGACCTGTCACATATCGAGTCCGGACGCCTGAAGCTGGAACACGAACCGGTCGAGATTGTCGCCCTGACCGCCGAATGCAGCGCCTGGATGCAGTCGCAGCCGCGCGGCGACTGCATCACCTGGACCCAGGCGCTGGCCGATGGTCCGATCCTCGTGAGAGGGGATCGCGCGGCCCTGCGGCGGGTGGTGCTCAACCTGCTCACCAACGCCCTCAAGTTCACTCCGGACGGCGGAATCGTCGGCGTCGCCGTCGAGCGGCAGCCCGAGGGCGGCGTCGTGGTGACAGTGCATGACACGGGCATCGGCATTCCGGCCGACGAACTGGAGGCCATCTTCCAGCCGTTCCAGCGCGGCCAGAGCGCGCAGGTCAAGCGCCATGACGGCGTCGGCCTTGGCTTGGCCATGGTGAAGGCCCTGGCGGAAGCCCACGGCGGCCGCGTGTCCGTCACCAGCCAGGTCGGCACCGGCAGCACCTTCCGGATCCACCTGCCGCGCGACCGCGTTCTCGCCGACGAGGACGACGCGCGGCCGGCGTGATCCCGGCCTCCGGACCCAACGCCCCGGCGCCGCCCCACAACCCATGTGAACGTGTCCGGTCCCGTTCATGAGAACGACCAAGCGCGGCGGACGTTGCGTCGGGGGCTCGAACGCCCGCGCACACCCTGCGCGGAAAGAGCACACCCAAACACACCCAAATACACCGGCGGGATAAGGACAGGGCCGGGTTCGCCTGGTTGTGATCGCGGCGACAGCCACCGACGGGTACGCGGCTGGAGACGGGACGGAACCCGAAGCCGGGCCCGCGCGTTTCCGACAGGCCAGAAAAGCAGGCCTTTGCTCTCCAGTCTCTTGGACTTAGAAGGTCTCCATGGAAATGCACAGAACGGGTTTCGTTGAGCTGGCGCATGGCTCGGCTCTCGACGCAAGCCGACGAGCACACCAGAAAACGGAGTTCCATCATGCCAACACGGAATGCTAAGGCCCGCTGGACGGGCGCCTTGAAGGACGGCACCGGCACACTGGAAGGTGGATCGGGCCTGATCTCGGGCGCGTATTCCTTCCCCAGCCGGTTCGAGGATGGCAGCGGCACCACGCCCGAGGAACTGATCGCCGCCGCCCACGCCTCGTGCTACGCGATGGCCCTCTCCGCCCTATTGGGAGAGGCCGGGGTCACCCCCGAGCACATTGACGCCCAGGCCCGCGTCACCCTGACCGAAGTGGACGGCAAGCCGACCATCACCAAGGTTCACCTGGAGGTCTCCGGCGCGGTGCCGGGCGTTGATCCGCAGGGGTTCCGCCAACAGGCCGAGGCGGCCAAGGCGTTCTGCCCGGTCTCGCGCGCGTTGACCGGCGTTGAGATCACCCTGGAAGTCGCGGGCGGCCCGTAAGGAAACCCGGTCGCGCACCGCGCGTCCCCGTTGCGCGCCGGCGGCGGGGGCGCGCTGTCCAGGCCACACCATGCTTCCCCTGACTGCCTGGGATCAAAATGCCATGACACCGCGCATCAAGGGCGGAGGGTTCCTGGAACGGGGCTTCCGCCCCTTTTTCCTGCTGGCCGGGGTGTACGCCATCGTGGCCATGGCCCTGTGGCTGTTGTTCCTGCGCGGCGGCCTGCTGCTGCCGGGGCCGATGGACCCGCTGTCGTGGCACGCGCACGAGATGCTGTTCGGCTTCGCCGGCGCCGCCGTCGCGGGGTTCGTGCTGACGGCCGTGCCCAACTGGACCGGCCGCCTGCCGCTGTCGGGCGTGCCGTTGCTTCTGCTCGTACTGCTGTGGGCGGCGGGCCGTGTTCTGGCCGTGCTGCCGGTGCCGTGGGGTCTGGCGGCGGCGGTGGACGTGGCGTTCCCGGTGACCATGAGCGTCGTGGTGGTGCGCGAGGTGATCGCCGGCAGCAACTGGCGCAACCTCCCCGTGGGCGTCGCCCTGAGTCTGTTGGCCGTGGCCAACGCAGTGGACTGGCTGGAATGGGCCTTTGTCCTGCCCGACACCGGCCTGGGGCCGCGCCTGGGGATCGCCGTGCTGGTGTCGTTGATCACCCTGATCGGCGGGCGAATCGTGCCCAGCTTCACCCGCAACTGGCTGACCCAGCGCAAGGCGGCAAAGCTGCCAGAGCCGTTCGGGCGGGTCGATCAGGCCGTGCTGCTCGTGACCGTCCTGGCCCTGTTGACCTGGACGGTGGAACCGCGCGGTTGGCTTGTCGCCGCACTGCTGGCGTTGGCCGGTGTCGGCAACCTGGTGCGGCTGGCGCGCTGGCGCGGCCTGGCCACGGCCGCCGAGCCGCTGGTGTGGATTCTGCACGTCGGGTATCTGTTCGTCCCGCTCGCCCTGCTGTTGGCGGCGGCGTCAGCGTGGCGCCCCGACCTGGTGCCCGATGTTGCCGCCCTGCACGGCCTGACAGCCGGGGCCATCACCATGATGATCGTGGCCGTCATGACCCGTGCGACGCTGGGCCATGGCGGGCGGCCGCTGCACGCGGGCGCGCTCACCACGCTGGTGTACGGGCTGCTCCTGATCGCCGCCGTCTCGCGGGTATGGGCTGGCCTGTCCGAGGGCCTGTACCTGCCCCTGCTGCTTCTCTCCGGCGGCGCCTGGATCGGCGGGTTTGTGCTGTACCTGCTGCGGTACGGCCCGATCCAGGTGGCACCGAACCGGACACCATCGGGCGGGTGACGGCGCCGCCACCGCGGAAAGGGTCGGCCGAGCCTGGCGCTTCTTGGGCTCAGGCGGTCTCCTTCGCGGAACAGGAGAGCAAGAAAGACGGAAACCCGTGATGGAAAACAAAGAAAGGCTTGCTGACCTATTGACCAGCAAGCCCTTGATTTCATTGGTAGCGGAGGAGGGACTTGAACCCCCGACACGCGGATTATGATTCCGCTGCTCTAACCAACTGAGCTACTCCGCCCCAGACGCGAGCGCGAGGTCCGTGCGCCAGACCCGCGCCACAGAGGAGCGGTTATATACGGGGCGCGCCGTGGGTGTGTCAAGCGCCTGAGCCGCCCTCGCCACAGTGTTGAACGGCCTTGCCATCCCCCCCATCCGCACGACCCGCGAGGCCGACGCGATGGGCTCGTGCAAACCGTGGGAACGGCTTTCCGCGCGGCCACGGAGTGTGGCATGATGCGCCGACTTTCCGCCCAACACCGCAACTGGCCGCGCCATGACCGACACACCGGACTCGCCTGCCTCCAGCGCCGTGACCGACCCGCCGGCGGACGACCACGTCCCCGACACCGTCGCGTTCGAACACTACTTTTTCAAGAAAATGGAGGATGTCTATTTCCGGCTGGACCCGGACACCAAGCAGCCACTCGCCATCGTGCGCCTGGGGCACGAGGAGGTCAGCCTGTCCTTTTCCGGCATCCAGAAGGAATTCGACATCGCCTCGGACAGCAAGGACGGCCGCTTGCTGGCGCTCATCGGCAAGGGCCTGAAATACGTCAAGGCGTTGCGCCTGGGCGACCCGGTGCCCAGGGAGGTCCTGACAGGCGAGGCCTCGTGGGAACCCAAGGAAAAACACCGCCAGATCGCCTACAACCGGCTGGCGGTGCAGATCCTCGGCTGGCTGTCTGGCGATGAACACATCATCACCAACCCAGACGAACTGATGCAGGTGGCCGGCGATTCGACCTTCCGCAAGCGGGTCAACGACGCGTTCGGGGAGGCGGCCCGCAATCTCGGCCTTTCGAGCAAGGAAGAGGTGACGGAGTTGATCTCCGGCCTGTCCAGCGAACTGGCCTACATCGAGGCGCTGCGCGACGAATTCCACGCCATGCAACGCGTGTTTGAAAAGGCTCAGCCGCTGCGCAAGATCTACGCCAACGAACACGGCCAGTTGGATACCGTCAATTCGATGCTGCGCCTGTTCAACGCGGCCATCGAGGACTTCACCGCCCGCTTCGAGACCGTCGACGCCCAGACCGGCGAGATCATGGCCGCCCTGAAGAACCTGGACACCGTCAAGGCGTACCTGCGGGAACACCGTAACGACCTCAGGGTCCGCTTGGTGGTGTGGGAGGATCTCTTGCTGAAGTGGCTGCGCCGACCGGTCCGCGCGGGCCGGGAGATCGAGGATCTGGTGGACGAGACCTACCGGTTCCTGGCGCCGCGCTATATGCCGGTCGACAAGTGGATCATGATGACCCAGTTGCAGGACCCGGTGAAACGCGCCCCCCTGAAACAGACCGATCACCGCACCGAAAAGAAGATCAAGTACATGGGCGGGCGTATGCCCTGGTCGTGATCCGGCGGCGTGGCGGTCAGCTCACCTTGTCGTAGGCGAAGTTCTCGGCGTAGCTTTTCGGCCGCCGGGTCCGTGTCGCCGGGGCCTGCACCCGCACGGTCCAGCCATTGCGCTTGGCGTGGGCCACCGCCTCTTCCTTGCTCGGGAAATACAGGCGAAGCTGGTTCGTTGTGTCCCCCTGCCCCACCCAGCCCATCAGCGAATCGTTGCGTTGCGGGCGGGCCGGATCGGCCTCCAGCACCCATTGCCGGCTGTTGCCGCGCCCGGACTGCATGGCGGATTTCGCGGGTTGATAGATGCGCACGGTTGTTGTCATGTTTGGCCTCTTTCCGTTCGGCACACTGGGCCCTCGGCACGACGCCGCGGCGCTGGTCGGGGCGAGAGGATTCGAACCTCCGGCATCTAGCTCCCAAAGCTAGCGCTCTACCAGGCTGAGCTACGCCCCGTCACATCGACCTCGACTGTGTCATCTCTCGACCGTGTGATCTAACCCCTCCCATGCGCCAGGGCAAGAGTCAGGGATCGTCCGCCGCGCCACCCGGCCCTGTGCCGAACAGGGGATGGCGGACCCGATCGCCGATCTCGATGCCCAACAAGCGGCAGGTGCCCCCCTTGAGCTCCAGGGCGGCGCGGATCGGGCCATCGGCGACGATGGTCTCCTCCGACATGGGGGTGGTGTCCTCGGCAATCCGCCAGATCCGGCCGTCCGGTTCGAGAAACAGAATATCCAGCGACAGGAACGTGTTCTTCATCCACATGGCGCGCGGCCCGACGCCGCCGAAATCGAACAACATGCCGTGGTCGGCGGCCATCTCGCGCCGGTACATCAGCCCGCGCGCCCGCTGCGCCGGGGTCCGGGCGAGTTCCACCGTGAACCCGTAGCGGCGCCCGTCGTGGGTCACGATCTCCAGGCGGTCGGTCTCGAAGGCCACCGGTCCGGCCGCACGCGCACCGGTCCCCGCCCCCGCTGCCAGACACAGGACGGCCAGGGCGCTCAGCAGGGCCAGATGGGTGAAACGGCGCCGCCGGGTGAGACGCAACGCCAACGAAAATGGGGACATGGATCACGGACTCCGGTCTTCAACAGGGCGGGACGGGGTTCCTATATACCGTGTGTTCTAGGATCGTGTCTCAACCAGGGCGCTGTTTGCGCGCCGCAGCGAGAGTGGATCGGGATCATGTTTCGGCTCTATCTCGCGTATGGGTCCAATCTCAGCACCGCCCGGATGGCGCACCGATGTCCGGCGGCGGTGCCCATCCGGGCGGTGACCCTGCGCGACTGGCGCCTGCGGTTCGAGACGGTGGCCACCATGGAACCTGCCCCGGGCGACCACCTGCCGGCGGCGCTGTATGGTGTGACCGCCGCCTGCGAGAAGGTGCTGGACCGGATCGAAGGCGTCGACGAGGGCCGCTACCGGCGCCACTGGGTGGACATCCCGGACGACGCGGGGGCGACCCATCGGGTGTTGACCTACGTCAAGGTCGATGCCCGGCGCGGCCCGCCGCGCGGCCCCTATGTCCAGCACCTCGCCGCCGGTTACCATGACTGGGGCCATGACCTGTCCGCCCTGCTGGCGGCCTTGCAGCGGTGCCGTCCCACATCGGACGGTTCAACGGCGGCGGCAGGGGCCATGCAGGACGGGGTTTTGGCGCGGTCCAACATGACGGCCGATCTTGCCCGGACCGTCGGTTAACCGATCATTGTCCCCAGTGCCACGGCACCGAGGATGGCGGCTGTCAGCACGCCCACGACGCCCCAAAGATATGTCTTGCCCGGTTTGTCGGCGAGAGCGGCCGTGACGTCGGCCCGGAAGGCGTCGAACTCCGCCCGGCTTGGCTTGTCCGCCAGACCGCTTGCAACTGCGCCGCGCAGGGCGTCCAACTCGGCCTTCGTCGCCAAATGCGGAAGGGCGTCCTTGATGCCCGTGACCTGATCTTCCACACGCTGGACTTCGGCCTTCGTCGCCAAATTTGGAAGGACGTCCCTGATGCCCGTCACCTGATCTTCCACACGCTGGACTTCGGCCTTCGTCGCCAAATGCGCAATGACGTCCTTCATTCCGGCCAATTGGTCGTCGACATGCTGCACCTCCGCCTTCGTGGCGAGATGCGCGAACATCTCCTTCATGCCGGCCTGCTGCTCGTCAATGCGGACAAGAAGGGGTTCCAGCCTGCCGAGGCTCGCCTTGACCTCGCGCATGTCCGCTTCCAGAACACCAACCCGCCGCGTCAACTCGGTCATGCCGCCGTCGCCTCCATCCCCACCATCATGGGAACCGCCGCGTCCGGAGGCAAGACGTTGAAGATGGGTTTGCAGATCGATGATTTTTTCAGTCATCGCGAGCTTCGCCTGGGCCAGCTTGTTCAGTCAGGTCGTTGGTAAAAAGCCCTCCTGTAATATCTCTATACTCTTCGAGCGTAATATCTCCCTTATCTGCCAGCTTCTCACACAATGACAAAACAGCCTGTCTTATCACGCCAATTTGCTGGTTGGCGTCTGCATCCAGTTCAAGCATCCCCCGGAGAAGTGCCGCGAGATCGTCACTAATGCCCTGTTCACTCATGCCACATCCAGACTTGTTTGAGACGCCTTGCGTGACGGCCGGTCAGCCCCAGTACTTGGAAATCATACCACGAAGAGCCGATGTCAGTCATCGATCGCCAGCCCCCATTGCCACGCCGGGATGATCAAGTCACCCTCTTCACCCCCTCGTGCCGGGATCCAATCGAGAATCACACAGCTCTGGCACGCCGGTCGAGCCAAGCCCGGAGCGCCTCGATCTGGTTGTCGTCCAGATCGAGGCGAAGATGCGACACGGCATCGGTGTGGACGACGACGGTCGCCGGCAACGATCCGAGTTCAGGCACGCCGATCCGCAAAGGCCGTCCCGGCTCGCACGGCAGTGTGCGGTCCAGAACGCCGGCCCCCAGCGGCGACAGGGCTTGCAGCAGGCAACTGACAGACTCGCCGCCGGTTTGCCCCTCGCCGCTCAGGTCCACCGTCACGGCCACGTTCACGGTCCGCAGCGCCGTGCCGCGCCGATCGCCTTCGGTGGTGGCGGACATGATGCGGCCGAGCGCCTGTTCCATGGTGTGCAGGCTGTCGAGCACGGATTGGGCCGAGGTTTCGACCTCTCCGGCATGGCGGGCGGTGGTTTCCGCGCTGCCGGAGACCTCGCGAATCCCGTCCGATACGCCTTGGGTACCCTGGGCGGCCCGTTGGGCGTTGTTGCTGATCTCGCGGGTGGTCGCCGTCTGCTCTTCCGTGGCCGACGAGATGGTCGAGGTGATCTCGTTGAACTCGGAGATCACCCCGCTGATGGCCTTCACCGCTTCAACGGCTTCGTTCGTGGCGGCCTGCATGTCGGCGACCTGATCGGCGATGCTGTCCGTCGCGCGCGAGGTCTGATTCGCCAGCGCCTTCACCTCGCCGGCCACCACGGCGAACCCCTTGCCGGCCTCGCCGGCGCGGGCCGCCTCGATCGTCGCGTTGAGCGCCAGAAGGTTCGTCTGCTTGGCGATGTCGTTGATGAGGTCGACCACCTCACCGATCTTGGTGGCGGAGTCGGCGAGATGACCGATGCGGTCGTTGGTCCCGGCCGCGTGCTCGGCCGCGCGCTGGGCCGTGGCCGAGGCGTTGGTCACCTGGCGGCTGATCTCGCTGATGGACGCCGCCATCTGCTCGGCGGCCGCGGCCACGGCATCGACGCTGCTGGCGGAATTGCGTGAGGCCTCGGCGGCCGAATCGGCGCCGCCGGCAGTGGCGCCGACCGCCTGTGCCATGCCGCGCGCGGTCTCGCACATCGATTGGGCCTGATCGGCGACGGCGGACATCACCTGACGCACCTGCTCGTCCAGGGCGCTGGTCAAGGCCAGCATCTCGCCTTGCACCTGGCGGGCACTGCGGCGTTGCTGCGCGGCCTGTTCGGTCTGCAGGCGCCTGACTTCCTGGGCGTTCTCCTTGAACCCCTGGACGGCGCCGGCCATGGTCCCGATTTCGCTGCTCGCCCCCCGGTGCGGAATGGAGACCGACAGGTCACCGCCCGACAGCGTCTCCATGGCGGCGACGATGTCCTTCAGCGGCCGGACGATGGACACGCGCGCCACCAACAGGCCAATCGCCAGCCCGAGCACGCCGCACCCGGCGAGGATCACCAGGATCCACGTCCTGAGGGTCTCGAGCGAGGCGAAGAACTGATCCACCTTCGTCCCGACGTACAGAATACCGATCACATCCCCGTTCCGCCCCAGGATGGGGTCATAGCCGGTGATGTAAGATTGGCCGAGGATATCGACGATGCCGCGAAACGGCTCCTTGTCGAAGAACACGGACTCATAGGCCGCGTTGCGCGCCAGCGTCGTGCCGACGGCCCGCGAGCCGTCGTCCCGCACCACGTTGGTCGCCACGCGGGTATCGCCCATGAAGATGGTGGCCGTGCCACCGACCTGCGCGACGATCTCGTCGACGATCTCATTGTTGCCGTTCAGGACCGTCGACCCGGCGACGAGCGCCTCGTCCTCCAATCGGACGTCCGCCCCGTACTCCCGGATTTCGTCCCAGGCCACGCGCATGTTCTGGTCGATTGCCGCCACGGCATTGCGTTCGGCATCGCGGTTCAGCACGACGATCATGGCCACCGCAACAGTGACCCCGATCAGAAGAGTATTGACCAGGACGACCAGAGCGACGCGCAGTGTGATGGTGAGTTTGGGCCGCGACATGATGCGTTCCCCCGACTGACGTTCACACGGATCGGGTATGGTGACTGCCCTTGGGCCGTAACGCAATTTTAACAGCCGGCCAAAATGGCTTTTCCCTTTTTTGAGCGCGCACCGGAGGCCGGTCGCGGGCAGGTCCGAGCGCCGGCCAAGAGCGGAAACGCACGCACCCTGCACGCCGTTGCACGACGCCATCGGGACAGCGCCCCCTGTTGCCCACGCTGGCGCCCCGGCGTAGGGTCGTCAGGGGTTTTCGGCCAAAGACAAAGAGGAGTGCGCTCGCCGTGCGTTACGTCAGCACCCGGGGCAAGGCCCCCGTTCTCGGCTTCGACGAGGTGGTTTTGACCGGCCTGGCCGCCGATGGCGGCCTGTACGTGCCCGAGGACTGGATCGCCCTGGGCGACGACGACTGGCGCGCCCTGCGCGGCCTGCCCTATGCCGAGGTGGCCCTGCGCGTCATGCTGCCGTACGTCGGCGCCGCCCTGACCGAGGAGGAACTGGCCGACCTGTTGGACGCGGCCTATGCGCGTTTCGACCATCCGGCGGTCGCGCCGTTGCGCCAGATCGGTCCGCACGACTGGATGATGGAGCTGTTCCACGGCCCCACCCTGGCGTTCAAGGACCACGCCATGCAGGTCCTGGGGCCGCTGTTCGAGCTGCTGCTCACCCGGGCCGGGCGGCGCGTCACCATCGTCGGCGCCACGTCGGGGGACACGGGCTCGGCGGCCATCGAGGCGTGCCGCGACCGCGAGGCCATCGACATCTTCATCCTGCACCCCAAGGGCCGCGTCTCGGACGTGCAACGCCGCCAGATGACCACGGTGCAGTCGTCCAACGTGCACAACATCGCCGTCAACGGCACCTTCGACGATTGCCAGGCGCTGGTGAAGTCGCTGTTCGCCGATGCCCCGTTCCGTGACGAGGTGGGCCTGTCGGCCGTCAACTCCATCAACTGGGCGCGCATCGTCGGCCAGGTGGTGTACTACGCCTGGGCCGGCGTGGCCCTGGGCGCCCCCGACCGCAGCCTGGGCTTCAGCGTGCCCACCGGCAACTTCGGCAACATCTTCGCCGGCTACGTCGCCCGGCAGATGGGGCTGCCAATCGACCGGCTTGTGGTGGGCTCGAACCGCAATGACATCCTGACCCGGTTCCTGGAGACGGGAACCATGAACCAGGACACCGTCGTGCCCACGCTCAGCCCCAGCATGGACATCCAGGTCTCCAGCAACTTTGAGCGGCTGTTGTTCGAGATCCACGGTCGCGACGCCGACGAGGTGCGCGCGGCCATGGACAGCTTCCGCCAGGGCGGGGCCTACAGCGTGGCGGACGACCTGCACCAGGAACTTCTCGGCCTGTTCCGGGGCCACCGGCTGACCGACGAGGAAACCCTGGACGCCATGCGCGTCATCCAGGAGGAAACCGGCATGTTGGTGGATCCGCACTCGGCCATCGGCATCGTCGCCGGCCAGGTGGCCGGGCGGCGCGACGAGGGCGGCGTGACGGTCTCGCTGGCCACCGCGCACCCGGCCAAGTTCCCCGACGCGGTCGAGAAGGCCACCGGCATCCGCCCGCCGCTGCCACCGCGCCTGGCCGACCTGTTCCAGCGCGAGGAACGCATGGTCGAGGCGCCCAACGATACCCGCGCCATCCAGGCCATCGTGCGCGAGGGGGTGCGGCGGTAGCCTAGCCGGCCGGTCGCGCGCGGTGTCGTTTCGTGGTCATGGGATACCCTTGCGATGCCCACCATCAGCATGTTCTATGGCATCATCGTTTCGATGTTTTTCGAATGGTTCAAGTCTGGGTCGACCTGCACCGCGACGAATTGCTGGCGAACTGGGAGTTGGCGACGAGTGGCGTTGAACCGTTCCGGATTGACCCCCTGAAGTAGAGGGAGGCCACCATGTTGCTGGATGTCGTCCGTGTGGAGGCCCACACCGACTTCACGCTGTGGCTGGAGTTCGAGGGTGGCGAACGGCGCCGCTTTGACATGGCCCCGCATATGGATCAGAAACCCTGGAATCGACTGAAAGACAGTGCGGTGTTCCGGGCCGCGTTCGTTCAGAACGGCAGCGTCGCCTGGCCGGGAAACATCGATATCGACCCTGAAACGCTTTACGAACGGTCCGTTCCACTGACGGAACCGCTTCGAATGAAGGCTTGATCACCTGGGTCGGCGACGCGCGCCATCCAGGCCATCGTGCGCGAGGGGATCAGGCGGTAGCAGCAGACAGGTTTCCAAACATTGGTCAGCAGTTCTGAAATCTGACTGAAAGGCGATGGCCCGGACGGCACCAGCCACTCTCCGGCCCACGGTTGGGCCGACTCAGACTCCGGCCCCGAAACAACGTCCTTGGTTCGCCGCGCCCCCTCTCTCCGTTCGAGGAGGGACCCTGACTCGCACGTCGAGGGCACGCTGAGCCCGTCGAAGGTCGGGCGATCTAAGAAAACCCATAATACGTTCAACTTGAGATTTATTGTTGACATCCCGAAACGGCACCTTCAGGCTGTACGGGCACTTGATTGTCCGGGAAAGTCTAGGATGAGAGTCAGGAAGCATGTTGCCCTGAGATACATTCAGAGGCTACAAGAAGACCATCACGACTCCATAAAGTGGGCATGGATCGTTATACTGGGGGGAGGACTTCTGAAGGCCCTGTATGAATTATCTGGATTGGCACCATGCTATGCAAAAACAGTGTTTGGCTGGATATCTGTTCCTTTAGACTCTGCCACTTTCACAGCCTGGGCAGACATGCAATGCCCATCGCATGTTTTGATGGAAGCCCTTCTTTTATTCTTCGTTTTTGCCTTGACAATTGTTAGGTTCTTTCTGGGGAACAATAGATATCTTGATGCAAAATATATTGAAACAATGAATTTTTTTGAGGAGGCCTACCAAAAAATGGAAAACAGGCGGGAGTTTTTCTGGGAACAGTACAAGTTAGTCGTTTCAAGATACAGAAGAAGAGATTTAGCTTTTGATGTTTTCTTTGTCATTGTAAATGGATCGATTCTTATCATAATTGGGTCGAACATCAAATACGTCGATATATTTGTGTTTTCATACGCTATCCTCCTGTTGTTTGACTCCCTATGGCTGTTTTTAAGCATCAAGTTTTCAAAAGTCCGGCATACTAAATTCTGGGCTAAATTTATTACTGAAAAAAGGTACATAGAAGATGTCACCGCAGATAGCGCGCCGAGAAAGTGGATATTAAACAACACCATACACGCCGTTTTAATGATCGCTGCAGTATTTCTTCTTACGCCGAGCGATGAATGTTCAGGTATAGATTTTTGGCATGACTACTTTCCATTATTCTTTTTCCTACTTTTCTCGAACTGCGCTCTTGATTTTTTCCTCAGCATGAATGTATACTTTCCCCGCATAGAAGGGATACATAGAAATTTAAGCAATCCTGCTGAAGATCTTCCCCCGGAAAACGACGCTGGTTTTGATGACTAGGGCAGATCGCGATCAATCTGAGTGTCTGTCCGGTAGGTTTATGAGTCAGATCAACCTGTTACAGAGGGTGGTTGATAACACCGCTTTGGCGTGATTCCATGGCAGGTGTGGCCTGTCAGGAAGAACGCCATGTGGACGGACGAGAACCGGGCGCTGTACAATCGCGACCACCTTCGATATCCAAGCGATCTGACCGACGAGGAATGGGCGGTTATCGCGCCTCTGATCCCGCCGGGCAAGCCGGGCGGCGGCAAGCGCCGCGTCGATATGCGCGCCGTCGTCGACGGCTTGATGTACGTTCTGTCGACGGGCTGCCAGTGGCGGGCGATTCCGAAGGACTTTCCTCCCCGTTCAACGGTTTACGACTACTTTGACCTTTGGACGTATGATGGCACACTGGACCGCATGCATCACGCTCTTTACGTCCAATGCCGCGAGCAGGCCAACCGAGAGGCCTCGCCAACGGCGGGCGTGATCGACAGCCAGAGCGTAAAAAGCGCCGAAAAAAGGGGCGCTGGATCGACCCGCATGGGTACGATGCGGGCAAGAAGATCAAAGGCAAGAAACGGCATGCGCTGGTCGACACGACAGGCCTTCTGATGCATGCCATTGTTCATGGGGCCGACATACAGGATCGTGATGGCGGAATTCTTGTCATGGCCACCTTGTTCGGGTTGTACCCGTTTCTGGTGAAACTCTTTGCCGATGGCGGCTACCAGGGTGAACAGTTCCAAACCGGTCTCAAGAAAGCTGTCGCCGCTGTCAACGTGGAGATCGTCAAACGCTCGGACCAAGCCAAGGGGTTCGTCGTCCTTCCGAAACGCTGGGTTGTCGAGCGCACATTCGCCTAGCTTGGACGATGCCGCCGGCTGGCGAAGAATTGGGAGTGCCGTAACGCCAAGGGCCTCGCGTTCCTCCGGCTCGCATCAATCCGGCTCATGATGCGACGGCTCTGTAAAGCCTCATGAAGTCTCCGGACAGACTCTTAGAAAAATGGGAGGCTATTGGCGGATCGTCGGCAAAGGCAATAACGCTTCGCCCGATGCCGTCGCCGTTCACACCGACCACACCGATAAGGACAGAGAGCTCCGCTTCATGCCAACTCAGTGGCGTCATCGGCCCGTTATCCATCCAGTGCCGACGCGTGCCGCGACCGTTTCTGGCATGCCGCTATGTCAAGACTCCCCTGAGCGCACGTCATTGCCTTGGTTAGCGGCGCCACCAACAATCCATCGCCGCAATTCCGCACCTCTCCTTCTCTTGCGTTGTGGGGCGTCGGGTACGAGTATGACGTGTTCTCGGTGCGGACCGACACGCCGTCGCCTTCCGACCACTCTTCCCCATGCCCAAACAAGCCAGCCTTCAAAGACTATCCCTGACCAGCCATCCACGACCCGTCACGCTGTGACATCCAAGGAGACTCCGTCATGCCGCTGACCCACGCCGACCTTGTCGAGGCCGTCACCCAGGATGCCGCGTTCCGGCGCCGACGGCGTTTGCAGCCCGTGGGCGGCGTGGGCGACATGCTGTTTCCGCCGACCTATCCGGGCGAAGACAAGAACGATCCGCCGCGCCATGTGTTTGAACGGCGGCGGATCGCGGGGAAGGAGGACGACGTCTGGTGCGTGCTGCTGGACAGCGTGCAGTCCCAGGCCAACCGCATGGAAGAGGCCTTGCTGGAAGCCGCGCGGGACGGGCGGCTGGATCTACCGCGCCTCGCCGTCGATTTCGCCGGGGCGGGACTGGAGGCGCTGGGCGAGATCACCTCTCTGGACGCGCCGCACCGGGTGTTCGATGCCATCCTGCGCGACAGCCTGCTGGACGGGAAACCGTTCCCCAATAGCGATCTGGGCCAGCGGCTTGCCAAGGCCACGGCCCGCGATGCCACGCCGATCCTGGAGGCTTCGCCCACATCCCTGCTGTTCGGGGTGTGGAATTCCACCGGCGAGGGCGGCGGCCTGGGTGCGAAGTTCGCCCGCGCCGTCGTCTCGGAAATCGTCGGTGTGAACGTGCCGGTGGAAAACGCGCGGCGTCATCGGCGCGACGAGGTGCCGGACGTTCAGACGGCCGCGCGCCGCACCGGCAGCCGCATTGACCCACTGGGCATCCTTCGGGCCGTCGAGGTCTACAAGGGTCCGGCCGGCTGGGATGTCACGGAGAAACAGGCCGGAAAGGGCGCCAAGAAGATGCGTCCTTCGGAAATCAACCACGGCAACATCGCACCGTCCGTGGATGCGTTAGGCATCACCTGCGACTACGCCGAACAGACCGTCGTCATCACCCTGGCCGGGCTGCGTCGCCTGCGCTTCGGCGGACCCAGCGAGCGGGACACCGCCGGCCGGGCCCTGATCGCCGCTCTGGGTCTCGTTGCCCTGCTGGAGCAGGACGCACAGGGGTACGCGCTGCGCTCGCGGTGCGATCTGGTCTGCGACGGCAAGGCCGACCTGGAACGGGTCCATGCCGACGGCACCGTCGAAGCCATTACCCTGACCCGCGATGAGGCACTGGCCCTGTACGGCGAGGCCTTGGTTGGCGCCCGCCGCGCCGGGTTCACCTTCGCCGACGCCCCGGTGATGCTGACGCCCCAGGACAAGCTGGTGCATATCGTGCGCGAGAGCATGACGCGCGCCCTGGCCGGCGAGGCCCATCCCGACGATGGGGAGTGACCATGCTGGTCCTGGAGATCGAGTACCTGACTGGCGTTGTCCGGGCCGCCAACGACCGGGGCGACGGGGCCGACTGGCCGCCACAGCCGGACCGGCTGTTCTCCGCCCTGACGGCATCGTGGGCGGCCCGTGGGGAACGCCCCGAAGAGCGCAAGGCCCTGGAATGGCTGGAGATGCGGGAGCCGCCAAGCCTGCGCTATTGCAACGCGACCGAACGCGCGGTGGTGCCGGTGTTCGTTCCGCCGAATGACTTCGAGACCAAGTCACCGCACGATCTCGCGGACCCCGCTTGGCTTGCCGCGCTTAAGGCAGGCAAAGGGCTGTCGTCCGCGCACAAGAAGGATCGCGCGGACAGCCTTGGGGTTGTCCCAGAGTTCAGGGCGGTCGGGTCCAAACAACCACGCCGCTTTCCCGCCAGCCTGCCGCCGGATCCGACGGTGCGGTTCGTCTGGAGCGAGGACCCGGACGCCGCGACGCTGGCGGCGCTCGACGCGCTCGCCCGCGACACCAGCTATCTGGGGCATTCGGCCTCGGTGGTGCGCTGCCGGGCGCTGCGGATGGACACGGACACGGCGCCCGACGGGCTTCATCCGCCCCGCCGCCGAGTCTATCCGGGCCGGTTGGTGGAACTGGTGGAGAGCCACGACCGTCAGGTCCGCCCCGCGCCCGGCGCCGATGTGCGCCCACCGGCCGACCCGGCGCCCGCCGCGCCGGCCAGTATCTTCGGCGCCGACTGGATCGTGTTCGCCCACGCGGGCGAGCCGCGCCCCGACGCGGTGGCCGGGGCCATCGCCGGCAAGGCGCTGCTGCGAACCGTTTTGAGCGGGTACGGCAGCAACCCCATCCCCGACTGGGTCTCGGGCCACGCCCCGGACGGCACACCCCTGACCACCCCGCATCTGGCCGCCGTCCCGTTGCTCGACGCCGGGTGGGACCACTCTCAGGGCCGCCTGATGGGGCTGGCGCTCATCCCGCCGCGCACAGTGACGGAGGCGGTGGCGCGCGCCCGCGACCCGGATGCGAAGACAGTGACCCCCGCCGATGTCGCTGTCCTTGATCAGTTCACGAACCTGGAACGCGCCCTTGTTCGGGCGCTGGACAATGACGCAGACAAGGACAAGCGCGACCGAGACCGCCTGCGCCTCCGCCTGCCCGGCGGGCTGGTCTGGCCGCTGGCATGGGACACGGAAGGCACGAAGCAATCCCTGCGTGCCCGTCTCTACACCGGGCCGGCCAACACCTGGGCCACGGTGACGCCGCTCGCGCTCGACCGCCACCCCAAGAAGGACGGCGACGACGTCGAGATCATCGCCGACGCCTGCGAGCGCATCGGCCTGCCCCGCCCGGTGACTGTGGTCGTCCACAAGCATTCGGCCCACCGGGGCGCGCCCTCCGCCCGAGCCAGCGGCCACGCGCCACCCTGGACCGGCTGGCGCCGACCGGACTCCGTGGCCAACCGCCGCCTGACCCATGCCGTGCTGCGCTTTCCCGAAAGCGTGACCGGCCCGGTCATCCTGGGCGCGGGGCGGTTCGTTGGCCTCGGCCTGTGCCGACCCCTGCCGGGGGAGGACGACGCATGAGTGACGCGCCCGCCCTGACGGCCGACGACTTCGCCGAGGTCTTCACGACAATCCATGGCGTGCCGCCGTTCCCGTGGCAGGAGCGGTTGGCGCGACAGGTGGCCAAGACCGGCGACTGGCCGTCCGCCCTCGACCTGCCCACCGGCAGCGGCAAGACGGCCGCTTTGGACATCGCGCTGTTCCATCTGGCGCTTCAGGCCGACAGGGGCGCCGCGCGCACCGCGCCCGTGCGCATCGCCTTCGTCGTGGACCGACGGATCATCGTCGACGCGGCGTATGAGCGGGCGGACAAGATCGCCGAGGCCCTGAAGAGCGCCACGGACGGCGCGCTCGGGCGCATGGCCGCCGCCCTGCGGTCGCTGACCGGCGACGCCGGCCCGCCCCTGGTGGTCCAGGCCCTGCGCGGCGGGTTGCCGCGCGAGGCCGACTGGGCGCGCACGCCGGCCCAGCCGACCATTCTGTGCTCTACCGTCGATCAGGTGGGCTCGCGACTGCTGTTCCGGGGGTACGGGGTTTCCGACAGCATGAAGCCGGTCCACGCCGGACTGCTGGGGTCGGACTGCCTGCTGCTGCTGGACGAGGCCCATCTGGCCGCGCCCTTCGCCCAGACGCTGGGCTGGGTCGGGCGTTACCGACGCCCGCCATGGACCAAAGCCGAGCCGGCGCCCTGGCGGGTGGTCACCCTGACCGCCACGCCTCGGGACGGGACGGATGGGACCCGGTTTGGTCTGGAGGACGACGACCGAGCGGACGCGATCCTGTCCAAGCGGCTGACGGCGAGGAAGCCCGTGACCCTCCGCCTCGTCTCGGCGGAGGCCCACGGCACGACCCACGCCAAGGCCCTGGCCGAGGCCGCGACGACCCTACTGGACGGTGACAGCCCCCGAACCCTGGCCGTGGTGGTCAACCGGGTGGCCCTGGCCCGCGCCGTGTTCGAAGATCTGCGGTCGGCGCTGGCCGAAACGGCGACGGTCATTCTTCTGACCGGCCGCGCCCGCGACCTGGACCGCGATGCCCTGCTGAGGGCGCATCAGGCCCGCTTGTTGTCCGGGGCCAAAGACGATCCGGATGCCCCGCCCCTGATCGTCGTCGCCACCCAGACCATCGAGGCCGGGGCCGACCTCGACTTTGACGCCATGGTCTCGCAAATTGCTCCCCTCGACGCCCTGCGACAGCGGTTCGGGCGCTTGAACCGGATGGGACGGGCGATCCCGGCGCCGGCAATCATCGTGGCGACCGAGGAGGAAACCGCGCGGAAGGTCGATGACCCGGTCTATGGCGACCGCGCCAAGGCGACCTGGGACTGGCTCACCGACGGACAGGCCCCAAAGACCGGCAAGGCGGCCCCCGTGGTCGATTTCGGTCTGTCGGCCATGGCGGAGCGCCTGAGGGGTGTGGATACGGCCCCCCTGTGCGCCACCGCCCCCAACGCCCCCATCCTGCGCCCGGCGGACGTGATGCTGCTGTCGTGGACCGCGCCCATTCCGGCGGTCGATCCGGCGGTCTCGCTGTTCCTGCACGGCCCGAACAGCGGCCCGGCGGACGTGCAGATCGTCTGGCGCGCGGACATCGACCCGAACGCCGAGACCTTGGCGACCGAGATCCTGTCACTCGCGCCGCCCCACGCCCAAGAGACCCTGGCCGTGCCCGTCTGGGCGGCGCGGCGCTGGCTGCGGGAGGACATGGCCGAACGGGCCGGCGCGGCGGACACCGCCGACATTGAGGGCACGCCGGGCCCTCCTCCCGAGGACCGGGGGCGCCATCGAGACCGCCCCGCCTTGCGCTGGGCCGGCGCGGATTCCGAGCGAACCGGACTGGTCTGGCCCAACCAGATCCGCCCCGGCGACGTGATCGTGGTGCCGTCGACCCATGGCGGCTGCGACGCCTTCGGCTGGGCGCCGGAGAGCACGGCCCCGGTCAAGGATCTGGGCGACCGCCAGCCGGCTCACCGGCGGTCAGTGCGACGGTTGCATCCGACGTTGCTGACGGAGTCCGAGTGGAGGGCCGTCGCACCTTTTGTCGCGCCGGCGGACGACATTGACGACCGGGATGTGCGCGACGCGCTCGCGGGCGCGGCTCTCGGGGTCCTGCTCCCCGATCCGGACGGGCCACCACCGCCCCTGGGCGATGCCGACGTGATCCGGGTGGAGGGGTACGCCGGCCTGATTCTGCGGGCGCGCCGCCGCAAGACCGCGCCTGATCCCGCCGCCGTGACCGAGGACGACGCCACCGGCTCGCTGACCGGGCAGGGCCTTACCCTGGCGGATCACGCGAATCAGGTCGAGCGCATGGCCCGTGCCTTCGCCAAGGCCGCCGGGCTGGCACCGGAGCTGGTCGAGGCCGTTGCCCTGGCCGCGCGTCTGCACGACGAAGGCAAACGCGACGACCGCTTTCAGGTCTGGCTGCGCGGTGGCGACCGGCTGGCGGCCCTGGCCGACGAAAAGGATCCCCTGGCCAAGTCGCCCCGGCCCATGACCCCGGCCCAGTCGCGCCGCGCCCGCCGCGCCGCCGGCCTGCCCGACCTGTGGCGCCACGAATCCCAGTCGGTGCGCCGCGCGCTGGATGACCCGCGCCTGCACGCGCTCAAGGACCACCGCGAACTGATCCTGTGGCTGATCGGCACCCACCATGGCCACGGCCGGCCGCTGTTCCCGCACGCCGACCCGCGCGAGGATGCCCGCGCGGCCGATGGGATCTCCGGCCCGCACTGCCTTGATTTCCAGGACGAGGGCCGCGACTGGCCCCAGCTGTTCGAGCACCTGAAGGCCCGGTTCGGCCCGTGGGAGCTGGCGCGCCTGGAGGCCATCGTCCGGCTGGCCGATCACCGGGCGTCGGAGGCGCCCGACCCGGTGGCCGTGACGGAGGAGACGCGATGACCGATCCGCAACCCGACATCCCCGGCGCCGCCGCCGCCCACCGCTTGGAGGGTCTGGAGCCGGACAACCTGCTGGCCTTTCTGGCCCTGCTCGGCCTGCTGCGGGCGCTGGAGACGGCCCGCCCGGACTGGCGCCCACGCGCGCACTGGGACCCCGACGTGTTGCCTCTCCGGCCCACGCTGACCCTGGTCGAACCGACGACACAGGACGACATCGCCCGCGCGGCGGCGGAGGGGTGTGGGATGCTGGCGGCGGATTATGATTTCGGCGATCACTCCGACGTCACGTTCGGCCAGCAGAGCGCACGGGCGATCCTCGACGAGGCCACCAACACGCAGACGCAGGGGCGAGCGACCCTGCTCGGTACCCTGTTCAGCGACGGCGCCGTCAAGGACGACGGCAAGGTCGCCGCCGCGCCCCTGGTCGCCATGTTCGGCCAAGGCCATCAGCACTTCCTTTCTCGTTTGGCTGATGTTCCGAAGGGAGTGTTGCCCAAGAAACTGGCCAAAATGAAGCGCCCCCCCGATCTCAATCATCCGCATCGGATCGCTGCGGCACTGTTCGCTCCGTGGCGACGCGATGACGAGACCCATAGCTTCCGCTGGGATCCAGCTGAGGATCGGCGTTACGCCTTAAGGTATCGAGATCCTGGGCCCGACGCCGGGCGCACAGAACACGGCGCCAACCGGCTCGCGGCCATCGGGCTTGCCGTGCTAACGGGCGCGGCCGTTGAACGGCGTGGTCAGGTCCACTTCCTGACCCTAGGGACGGAGATGGCGCCGGGGCGCGGCGGCCGGGCCATCACATGGCCGATCTGGGCGCGCCCGGCCTCTCTGGCGACGGTCCAGGCACTGCTCGGGCATCCGGCGCTCGCCACCGAGACACCGGGGAGGGACACCCTCCGACGGCTGGGCGTGACCGGTCTCCGCCGCGCCCGTCGCATCGCCGTGGGCAAGTACTTCAACTTCACCCGCGCCGAGGCGCTGTAGCGGCCCCGACACGCCATGACCAACCACCCCGCCCCCGATCCGGACGCCGAGCCCGAATTACCCCTGCCGGCCCCGCCGGCGCCGGAGGGCGCCGCTTTGGTGCCCGTGCGCATGGTCAACGAGTTCGTCTATTGCCCGCGTCTGGCGTGGCTGATGTGGGTGGACGGCGCCTGGGCCGACAGCGCCGACACCGAGGAGGGCCGACAGGTCCACAAGCGCGTCGACGCCGGCGGCGGGCATCTGCCCGAATCCCCGCCCAGCGAGGACGATACCGAGGACATCCACGCCCGCTCCGTCGCCCTGACCTCGACCCGCCTGGGCATCACCGCCGTCATCGATCTGGTGGACGGCGCCGGCGACCGCGTTTCCCCCGTCGACACCAAGCGCGGCAAGCGCCCGCACACCGCCGCCGGTGCCTATGACCCCGAACGCGTCCAGGTCTGTCTGCAAGGCCTGCTGCTGGAGGAGCACGGCTACCGCTGCGACGAGGGGTTTCTCTACTTCCGCGCCAGCCGCGAGCGCGTGCGCATCCCGTTGGACGACGCCCTGCGTCAGGCCGCGTTGCACGCCGTGCACGGCCTGCGCCTCGCCGCCGCGCAGTCCCGGCCGCCGCCGCCCCTGATCGACAGCCCCAAGTGCCCGCGCTGCTCCCTGGTGGGCATCTGCCTGCCGGACGAGATCACCCACGCCCACGGCGCCATGCCGGCGCCGCGCCCCCTGGCCGCCGCCCGGCCCGACGCCCTGCCGCTCGTCGTCCAGGCCGGTCACGGCAAGGTGGGCAAGACTGGCGAGCAACTCCAGGTCACCATCGACGACGCCCCGCCGGTCAAGGCCCGCCTGACCGAGATCTCGCAGCTCGTGCTGTTCGGCAATGTCTCCGTCACCGCGCCGGTCCTGCACGAGCTGATGCGCCGCGAGATCCCCGTCTCCTGGCACAGCCATGGTGGCTGGTTCCTGGGCCACACGGTGGGGCTGGGCCACCGCACGGTGGCGGCGCGTGAGGCGCAGTACCGTTGCGCTTTCGATGCCGGCTGGTCGTTGCGATTCGCGCGCGGGCTGGTGGCGGCGAAGGCCCGTAACGCCCGCACCCTTCTGCGCCGCAATCGCCGCGACACCCACCCGCCGGAAGCGGTCACCGAGCCCTTGCGCGCCCTGAAACGCATGACCGCCGAGGCCGAGAAGGCCCCCGACGTCGCCACCCTGCTGGGGATCGAGGGCGCGGCCGCCGCCGCCTATTTCGGCGCCTTTCCGCTGATGCTGAGGGACATAGGCACCGACGGCGGCCCGGCCGGCTTCGATTTCCGCGCCCGCAACCGCCGCCCGCCGGCCGACCCGGTCAATGCCCTGCTGTCGTTCGCCTATGCCCTGCTGGTGCGCACCTGGCACGTGGCCCTGTCGGCGGTGGGGCTGGACCCGTACCGGGGTTTCTACCACACCATCCGCCATGGCCGCCCGGCGCTGGCCCTGGACATGATGGAGCCCGACCGCCCGTTGATCGCCGATTCGGCCGTGCTGACGGTCATCAACAACGGCGAGGTCGCGCCCGGCGACTTCGTTCACGCCGCCGGCGGCTGCGCCATGGCCCCGGCCGCGCGCAAGGCCCTGATCGCCGCGTTCGAGCGCCGCCTGGAACAGGAGATGACCCACCCCGTGTTCGGCTACCAGATCAGCTATCGCCGCCTGATCGAGGTGCAGGCCCGCCTGCTGTGCCGCCACCTGCAAGGGGAGATCGAGACCTTCCCCTGGGTCACGCCAAGATAGAAAGGTCGTGCCCGTGGCAGCACCAACAGACGAACACCTGTACATCATCACCTACGACATCGCCGACCAGAAGCGCTGGCGCCGGGTGTGGAAGGTGATGAATGGCTACGGCGAATGGCTGCAACTGTCGGTCTTTCAGTGCCGGCTGTCGCGCAAGCGGCTGGTGCAGTTGCGCGGCGCCCTGGCCGAGGCCATCCACGACGGCGCCGACCACGTGCTGATCCTCGACCTGGGACCGGCCGACACGGTCAAGCCGCGCCTGGAAAGCCTGGGCAAGACCGTGGCCGTGGTGGAGCGCAAGCCGATCATCGTGTAATACCGCCCGACGAAAAGGATGACCTTTTCGTCGGGCGGCCGGCGCGACTGCGCCGGCGCGGCGAAGCCGCGGAGCCGCGCGCCCCGAAGGGGCGCTGCGGCGACAAAAAAAACAAAGACTCAGCACCATCGGTGCGCCGAAGTGACCCTGGCCGGACGAGTCTTTCTTATCGTCGCCCGGTATAACCGAGCGCGCGGTCGCGCGGGTCGGTCCGCCAAGGCCACGCACGTCGCGTGCAGGCTCGGTCCCGTAGGGTGCGTTCGACCGGCGCGCCTCGCAAGAGCGCGACGGGCAACGCACCACTGACCGCGCGCCCCTCTGTGCCAACGATCATGAGACAGCTGCCCCCCACACGTTTAGACTTGAGG
>NZ_CAKZOT010000062.1 GCF_937138205.1 uncultured Rhodospira sp.
TCCCGCCACCGGTCCGGCCGGCCATTGATCTGGATCAAAACTATGACGAATTCGGGAACTTTCGCCTCTTTAGTTGCGAACGCGGATGACGCGCAGCGTTGTGTGGGCGGGGCGTCGGCCAAAGGACCGTGACGCACCGAGTCCGGCCCCCTTGTTTCGGTTCAGGCCACCTTCACCAGGGCGTGATGCTTCTTGCCGGCGGACAGCTTGATCTCGCCGCCGGACAGGTCGGCGGCGGTGATCATACGGTTGATGTCGTTGATCGCCGCCCCGTTGAGGCGCGCTCCGCCCCCCTTGATCAGCCGTTTGGCCTCACCGTTGGAGGCCGTCAGACCGGCGCGCGTGAACAAGGCCGGCACCGCGATCCCCGCCTCCAGGTCCGCCGCGTCGACCGTGACGGTCGGCAGGTCCTCGCCCACCCCGCCCTGCTCGAACACAGCCTTCGCCGTCTCCGCCGCCGCCAGCGCCGCGGCCTCGCCGTGCGCCAGCGTAGTGGCCTCGTGCGCCAGGATCTTCTTGGCCTCGTTGATCTCGGCCCCGCCCAGCGCCTCCAGCCGGGCGATCTCGTCCAGCGGCAGTTCGGTGAACAGGCGCAGGAAGCGGCCGACGTCGGCGTCCTCTGTGTTGCGCCAGAACTGCCAGAAATCGTAGGCCGGCAACTGGTCCTCGTTCAGCCAGATGGCGCCTTGCGCGCTTTTGCCCATCTTGGCGCCCGAGGCAGTAGTGATCAGCGGCACGGTCAGGCCGAACAGCGACAGGCCGTCGCAGCGCCGCCCCAGTTCCACGCCATTGACGATGTTGCCCCACTGGTCGGCGCCGCCCATTTGCAGCCGCACGCCGTCGCGCCGCGCCAGCTCCAGGAAATCGTAGGCCTGGAGAATCATATAATTGAACTCCAGGAACGACAGATGGTGCTCGCGCTCCAGCCGCGTCCGCACCGAGTCGAACGTGAGCATCCGGTTGATCGAGAAGTGCGGCCCGTAGTCCCGCAGGAACGCGATGTAGCCCAGCCCGTCCAGCCAGTCGGCGTTGTTGACCATGCGGGCGTCGGTCGGCCCGTCACCGAAGGTCAGGTACTTGGAGAACACGCCCTTGATGCCGGTCATGTTGGCGGCGATGGCCTCGTCGGACAGAAGCTTGCGCGCCTCGTCCTTCCCCGACGGGTCGCCCACGCGGGTCGTACCACCGCCCATCAGGACGAACGGCCGGTGCCCCGTCTTCTGCAGCCAGCGCAACAGCATGATGGAGACCAGCGAGCCGACGTGCAGGCTGGGCGCGGTGCAGTCATAGCCGATATAGGCGGAGACCACCTCCTTGGACAGCAGCGCGTCCAGCTCCTCGGTATGCGTGCAGGCGTCCACGAACCCGCGCTCGTGCACGATGCGCAGGAAGTCGGAGGAAAAGGCGGTCATCGGATCATCTCTCGTCGCGTTCATCCAGTCCCTTGCGGGAGGGGGGCTCCTTTAGCACACTCCCATGAAACAGAAAAGAAAGGCCCGCCGATGATTCCCTTCCCGAAAGGCCTGTCCCGTACCCCAGCCACGCGCCCGGCCCGGGCGGCACCGGCCGTCGCCACGCCGCGCGGCTTCGGCACCACGTGGATCGTGGTCGGCCTGATGAGCGGCACGTCGATGGACGGCATTGACGCCGCCCTGATCGAAACGGACGGAGAGACCGTGGTGGGGCTGGGGCCACACCTGACGGTCCCCTATGATCCCGACTTCCGCGACCGCCTGCGCGCCATGCTGGGGCGGACGTCGCTGGCCGACGAGGACGGGCGGCTGTTGAACCGGGACCTGGCCCTGCGCCATGCCGAGGTGGTCCGAACCCTCCTCAAGGATATCACCGTCGCGCCCGACCTGGTCGGGTTCCATGGCCACACGGTGTGGCACGATCCGGTCGGGCGCCTGACCGTGCAGGCCGGGGACGCCGGCCTGCTGGCGAGCGAACTGGCGATTCCGGTGGTGGCGGACCTGCGCCAAGCGGACGTCGCCGCCGGGGGCGAGGGCGCGCCGCTGGCCCCGATCTACCACGCGGCGCTGGCCGCCCACCTGGAACGTCCCCTCGCGGTGCTCAACATCGGCGGCGTGGCCAACCTCACCTGGGTCGGCAAGCGCGGCGTCGACGACCTGATCGCCTTCGACACCGGCCCGGGCAACGCGCCGCTGGACGACTGGGTGGCCCGCCACACCGGCCAGCCGCACGACACGGACGGCCGCCTGGCCGCCGCCGGCACGCTGGACGAGGACCGGCTCATGCGCCTGCTCGATCATCCGTATTTCGCGCGGCCGGCGCCCAAGTCGCTGGACCGCAAGGCCTTCGACCATGTGCCGGAGGTCCTCGATGGGCTCTCGCCGGAGGATGGCGCCACCACCCTGACGGCCTTCATCGCCGCCGCCGTGGTGCAGGCGGCGGCGCATGTGCCGCGCCCGCCGCTGCGCTGGCTGGTCACCGGGGGCGGGCGCCACAACCCGGTGCTGATGGACACTCTGGCCGGCTGGCTGGAAGCACCGGTTCAGCCGGTCGAGGCCGTCGGCTGGGACGGCGACGCGCTGGAGGCGCAGGCGTTCGCCTTCCTGGCCGCGCGGTATCGCCGGCAGCTGCCGATCACCTTCCCGGGCACCACCGGGGCGCCCTACCCCCTGGTCGGCGGGCGGCTGTACCGACCGTGAGGGGGG
>NZ_CAKZOT010000063.1 GCF_937138205.1 uncultured Rhodospira sp.
CCCCCTCTCGGCGCATTGTCGGCCGCATGAGCACCACCACCAAGACCCCGCCTCCGCCGCCGTCGGGCGGTGAGGAGATCCGCGACACCCCGCTGGCCGACGCGCTCGGCGAGCGGTATCTGGCCTATGCGCTGTCGACCATCGTCGCCCGGTCGCTGCCCGACGTGCGCGATGGTCTCAAACCCGTCCACCGCCGCCTGCTCTTCGCCATGCGGCAACTGAAACTCGACCCCGAGGGCGGCTTCAAGAAGTGCGCCCGCGTCGTCGGCGACGTCATCGGTAAGTACCACCCGCACGGCGACTCGGCGGTGTACGAGGCCATGGTGCGCCTGGCGCAGGACTTCGCCGTGCGCTGGCCGCTGGTCGAGGGCCAGGGCAACTTCGGCAACATCGACGGCGATAACGCGGCGGCCATGCGCTATACCGAGGCACGCCTGACCGCCGTGGCCCAGGCCCTGATGGAGGGCCTGGACGAGAACGCCGTCGACTTCGGCCCCACATACGACGGCGAGGAGGACGAGCCCCGGGTCATGCCGGCGGCCTTCCCCAACCTGCTGGCCAACGGCGCCCAGGGCATCGCCGTAGGCATGGCCACCAGCATCCCGCCGCACAACGTGGGCGAGATCTGCGACGCCCTCGCCCTGCTGATCGACGACCGCGACACGCCGCTGGACGCCCTGGTCGCCCGTATCCCCGGCCCCGACTTCCCCACCGGCGGCGTCCTGGTGGAGACGCCGGCGGCCATCCGCGAGGCCTACGCCAGCGGACGGGGCGCGTTCCGGCTGCGGGCGCGGTGGGCCAAGGAGCCGCTCAGCCACGGCCAGTACCAGATCGTGGTGACCGAAATCCCCTATCAGGTGCAGAAGGCCAAGCTGATCGAGCGCATCGCCGACCTGCTGACCAACCGCAAACTGCCGTTGCTGGCCGACGTGCGCGATGAGTCGGCGGAGGATGTGCGCATCGTGCTGGAGCCGCGCAGCCGCTCGGTCGATCCGGACACGCTGATGGAGCAGTTGTTCCGCCAGACCGAGTTGGAAACCCGCGCCAGCCTGAACATGAACGTGCTGGACGCCGACGGCGTGCCGCGCGTCATGGACCTGCGGGGGGTGCTGCTGGCCTTCCTCGACCACCGGCACGAGGTGCTGGTGCGGCGCACCCGCCACCGCCTGGACAAGATCGCCCACCGGCTGGAGGTGCTGGGCGGGTATCTGATCGCCTACCTGAACCTGGACGAGGTGATCCGCATCATCCGCGAGGAGGACCATCCCAAACCGGTACTGATCGACACGTTCGATCTGACCGACGTGCAGGCCGAGGCCATCCTCAACATGCGGCTGCGCAGCTTGCGCAAGCTGGAGGAGATGGAGATCCGCAAGGAGCACGAGGCCCTGTCGGTCGAACAGGCGGACCTGCGCGATCTGTTGGCGGACCCGGCGCGGCGCTGGGCGCGCATCGGCGAGCAGGTGGCCCAGATCAAGCAGGACTTCGGCCCGCACACCGACCTGGGCCGGCGCCGCACAGAACTCGGCACGGCGCCGCAGGTGATCGAGGTGCCGATCGAGGCCATGGTGGAACGCGAGCCGATCACCGTGATCCTGTCGCGCATGGGCTGGATCCGGGCACTCAAGGGCCACCCGGAGGACATCGGCGAACCCCGCCTGAAGGACGGCGACAGCCTGCACACCGTGGTCCGCGCCCAGACCACCGACAAGCTGCTGCTGTTCGCCTCCAACGGCCGCTACTACACCATCGCCGGGGATCGCATCCCGCGCGGACGCGGCTTCGGCGATCCGGTGCGCCTGATCGTCGAGGTGCCCAACGATGCGGCGTTGGTGGACCTGCACGTGCACCGGCCGGGGGCGAAGCGCCTGCTGGCGGCGTCCGACGGTCGCGGTTTCGTGGTCGAGGAAAGCGAGTGCGTCGGCCAGACCAAGGCCGGCAAGCAGGTGCTCACCCCGGGCAAGGACGCCGTCGCCGTGGCCAGCCGACCGCTCGATCCGGGCGGGGTCGAAGGGGATCACGTGGCCTGTATCGGCACCAACCGCAAGCTGCTGATCTTCCCCCTCGACCAGGTGGCGACCATGGCCAAGGGGCGCGGGGTGACGCTGCAGCGGATCAAGGACGGCCGCCTGACCGACGTGCGGGTGATCCGCCTGGCCGACGGCCTGAGCTGGCCCAGCGGCGAACGCACCCGCACCGAGACGGACCTGACGCCGTGGCTCGGCAATCGGGCGAGCACCGGCCGCCTGCCCCCGCGCGGCTTCCCCCGGGACAACACGTTCGGGGGCGGGTGAGCCGGACCCGTCCACAGCGGTTGCCCAAACTACGACCGGGCGCGCCCCGACCGCGAACAACCGCGCGTGCGGCCTGCGGTTTTCGTTTCGCTCGCAACAGAAAAGGATTGCCCGACCCCCCGTGTCGGATGCTCAATGAAGCAGACGAAACACGACGCTTGGGGGACCGATGGTGGACCGCGCGCCCTGGGCCGAGGACCGCGCCCGCGCGATCCTGGCGGCGTATCGCGCCGAACCGGGCGCGCTGCTGCCCATGCTGCACGCCCTGCAGGAAACGTTCGGCTGCATCGACGCCGAGGCGGTGCCGCTGCTGGCCGAGGTGCTGAACCTGTCACGGGCCGAGGTGCACGGGGTCGTCACCTTCTACCATGTTTTCCGCCGCACACGGCCGGGCCGGCATGTGGTGAAGGTCTGCCGCGCCGAGGCCTGCCAGGCGGTCGGCGCCGAGTCGCTGCTGGATCACGTCCGGCGCTCGCTCGCCGTGGAGGACGGCGGCACGACAGCGGACGGCGCGTTCACGCTTCAGGTGGTCTACTGCCTCGGCAACTGCGCCCTGGGGCCGTCGGTGATGGTCGATGAGACCGTGCACGGCCGCGTCACACCGGCGCGGTTCGATGCGGTGGCGGCGATCCATCGGGACCGGGAGGACGCCGCATGACCGCCCGCGTCTTCATCCCGCGCGACGCCGCCGCGCTGTCGGTGGGCGCCGACGCCGTGGCCGAGGCCGTGGCGGTGGAGGCCGCGCGGCGGGGCGTGTCCCTGGACATTGTCCGCACGGGCTCGCGCGGGCTGCTGTGGCTGGAACCGCTGGTCGAGGTAGCGGCGGCGGACGACCCCCGCCACGCCTTCGGCCCGGTGGCGCCGGAAGACGTGCCGAGGCTGTTCGACGCCGGCTTTCCCGCCCCTGACGCCGACGACCCGCTGGCGCTCGGCCCGACGGAGGCCATCCCGTACCTGAGGGACCAGACCCGCCTGACCTTCGCCCGGTGCGGGGCCGTCGATCCTCTTTCGCTGGAGGATTACCGCGCGCATGGCGGGGGCGACGGCGTGGCCCGCGCCCTGACCATGACCCCGGCCGAGATCTGCCAGGCCGTCACCGACAGCGGCCTGCGCGGGCGCGGCGGCGCCGGCTTCCCGGCCGGGATCAAGTGGGACACGGTGAGACAGGCCCCCGGCGCCCCGAAATACATTGCCTGCAACGCCGACGAGGGCGACAGCGGCACCTTCGCCGACCGCATGATCCTGGAGGGCGACCCCTTCCTGCTGATCGAGGGCATGGCCATCGCCGCCCTGGCCACAGGGGCGACCGAGGGCTTCATCTACCTGCGCTCGGAATACCCGCACGCCCGCGACACCCTGCGCGCGGCCCTCCGCATCGCCGAGGAGCAGGGATGGCTGGGCGAGCGCATCCACGGCAGCGACCACACCTTCCGCATTCATCTGCGCCTCGGCGCCGGCTCCTACGTCTGCGGCGAGGAAACGGCGATGCTGGAAAGCCTGGAGGGCCGGCGCGGTCAGGTGCGCGCCAAGCCGCCACTGCCGGCGCACGAAGGCCTGTTCGGGAAGCCCACGGTGGTCAACAACGTGCTGACCCTGTGCGCGGCACCCTTCGTCCTGGCGCACGGCGCGGAGGCCTATGCCGCGCATGGCGTGGGGCGCTCCCAGGGGACGCAGCCGTTCCAGTTGGCCGGCAACATCCGGCGAGGCGGGCTGGTGGAGGCGCCGTTCGGGATCACCCTGCGGACACTGATCGAGGATTTCGGCGGCGGCACCCGCTCCGGCCGACCGGTGCGGGCGGTGCAGGTGGGCGGGCCGCTGGGGGCGTACCTTCCCACCGACGCGCTCGATGTGCCCGCGACCTATGAGGCCCTGGCCGAGGCCGGGGCCATGCTCGGCCACGGCGGCATCGTCGTCTTCGACGACACCGTCGACATGGCGGCCATGGCCCGCTTCGCCATGGAGTTCTGCGCGATTGAGAGTTGCGGCAAGTGCACGCCGTGCCGCATCGGCAGCCAACGCGGCGTCGAGGTGATCGACCGGATCGTCGCCCGGCGGGACCGGGAGGCCAACCGCGCGCTGCTGGAAGACCTGTGCATGGTGATGACCGACGGCTCGCTGTGCGCCATGGGCGGCCTGACGCCGCTGCCGGTGCAAAGCGCGCTGCGGCATTTCCCGGAGGATTTCCACCGCCAAGCGGCGGCGGAGTAAAGGTGTTGTAGGGCGGATTCGGCCCGCGAAGCGGGCCAATCCGCCACATGCGGTGCCGCCCCAGGCGGATTGCCGCTTCGCGGCGAATCCGCCCTACGGGTTCTGTTACGGAGGGACGCGTCATGACCCTGACCCGCGAGATCGACCACGGCACCCCCAAGGTCGACAGCGACACGGTGGTCTCGCTGACCATAGACGGACGGGCGGTCACGGCGCCGGCCGGCACGTCGGTGATGCGCGCGGCGAGCGAGGCCGGCATTGCCATCCCCAAACTGTGCGCCACCGACAGCCTGGCGGCCTTCGGCTCCTGCCGCCTGTGCGTGGTGGAGGTCGAGGGCCGCAAGGGCACCCCGGCCTCCTGCACCACGCCGGTGGCCGAGGGCATGGTGGTGGCCACCCAGACCCCGCGCCTGATCAACCTGCGGCGCGGGATCATGGAGCTGTACCTGTCCGACCACCCGGCCGGCTGCCTGACCTGCGGCGCCAGCGGCGGATCCTGTGAACTGCAGGACATGGCCGCGTCCGTCGGCCTGCGCACGGTGCGCTACGGCACCGAGGGAAAAAATCATCTGGCCGCCGAGAAGGACGCCAGCACACCCTATTTCGTCTTCAACCCGGCCAAGTGCATCGTCTGCTCCCGCTGCGTGCGTGCCTGCGAGGAGGTCCAGGGCACCTACGCGCTGACCATCGAGGGGCGCGGCTTCGACTCCAAGGTCGCGGCCAGCGCGGGCGAGTCCTTCCTGGACAGCGAGTGCGTCTCCTGCGGCGCCTGCGTCGAGGCCTGCCCCACCGCCGCGCTGATCGAGAAAAGCGTGGCCGAGCACGGGCACGGCGACCACGCGGTCTCGACCACCTGCGCCTATTGCGGCGTGGGGTGCTCGTTCCGGGTCGAGATGAAGGGCGAGACCGTGGTGCGCATGGTCCCGGAAAAGACCGGCGGCGCCAACGAGGGCCATAGCTGCGTGAAGGGCCGCTTCGCCTTCGGCTATGCCAGCCACCCCGACCGCGTCACCGCGCCGATGATCCGCGAGGCGATCACGGACGACTGGCGCGTGGTGTCATGGGCGGAAGCCATCGCCTTTGCCGCCGACCGCTTCAAGGCCATCCAGGCCGAACACGGCACGGGCGCCATCGGCGGGATTACGTCGTCTCGCTGCACCAACGAAGAGGTGTTCGTCGTCCAGAAGATGATCCGCGCCGCCTTCGGCACCAACAACGTCGATACCTGCGCCCGGGTCTGCCACGCGCCCACCGGCTATGGCCTGAAGCAAACCTTCGGCACCTCGGCCGGCACGCAGGACTTCAAGAGCGTCGAGGCCGCGGACGTGATCCTGCTCATCGGCGCCAACCCGACAGACGGTCACCCGGTGTTCGCCTCGCGCCTGAAACGGCGCCTGCGCGCTGGCGCCCGGCTGATCGTCGCCGACCCGCGCCGCATCGATCTGGTGCGCTCGCCGCATGTCGCGGCCGCGCACCACCTGCCGCTGCGCCCCGGGACCAACGTCGCCTTCATCAACGCCATGGCCCACGTGGTGATGACCGAGGGGCTGGAGGACCGCGCCTTCATCGCGGCCCGCTGCGAGACCGATCCGTTCGCCGACTGGGCGGCGTTCATCCGCGACCCCCGCCATGCCCCCGAGGCCGTCGAGGCCATCACCGGCGTCCCCGCCGCCGACCTGCGCGCCGCCGCCCGCCTGTACGCCACCGGCGGCAACGCCGCCATCTACTACGGTCTGGGCGTGACCGAGCACAGCCAGGGCTCGACCATGGTCATGGGGCTGGCCAACCTGGCCATGGCCACCGGCAACATCGGCCGCCCGGGCGTCGGCGTGAACCCGCTGCGCGGCCAGAACAACGTGCAGGGCTCGTGCGACATGGGCTCCTTCCCGCACGAGTTCAGCGGCTACCGGCCAGTCTCGGACGACACGGTGCGCGCGCAGTTCGAGGCCGAATGGGGTGTTCCGCTGCACGGCGAGGCGGGCCTGCGCATTCCGAACATGCTGAACGCCGCCGTGGCCGGCACGTTCCGGGGGATCTTCATCCAGGGCGAGGACATCGCCCAGTCCGACCCCAATACCAAGCACGTCCGGGCGGCGCTGGCGGCCATGGACTGCGTGGTGGTGCAGGACCTGTTCCTCAACGAGACGGCGGCCTATGCCCACGTGTTCCTGCCGGGCACCTCGTTCCTGGAGAAGGACGGCACCTTCACCAATGCGGAACGGCGCATCAACCGGGTGCGGCCCGCCCTGCCGCCCCGCACCGGCAAGCCCGAATGGCAGGTGGCGTGCGACCTGGCGACGGCGCTGGGATACCCCATGCTCTACAGCCATCCGTCCGAGATCATGGACGAGATCGCCCGCCTGACCCCGACCTTCCGGGGCGTCTCATTCGAGGCCCTGGACCGGCTGGGCAGCGTGCAATGGCCCTGCACCGACGCCGCGCCCGAGGGCACGCCGATCATGCACGCCGAGGGCTTCGTGCGTGGGCTGGGGCGGTTCATGATGACGGAGTTCGTGCCCACCGAGGAACGCGCCACCCGTGCCTTCCCACTGCTGCTGACCACCGGGCGGATCCTGGCGCAGTACAACGTGGGCGCCCAGACGCGCCGAACGCGGAACACCGTCTGGCACGGCGAGGACGTGCTGGAGATCCACCCCCACGACGCCGAGGTGCGCGGCATCATTGACGGCGACCGGGTGTCGCTGGCCAGCCGCATGGGCGCCACCAGCCTGCGCGCGACCCTCACCGAACGGGTGCCACCGGGCGTGGTCTATACCACCTTCCACTATCCCACGACGGCGGCCAACGTGGTCACCACAGAGCTGAGCGACTGGGCCACCAACTGCCCCGAGTACAAGGTGACGGCGGTGCAGGTCACCCGGGCCAACGCCCCGGCCGACGCAACGACCGACGTGGCGGCCGACGCAACAGCCGACGTGGCGGCGGAGTAGGCCGGATGCCCCGCCACGCCCGAACCGCCGCCCGATACTGGCGCTCAGGATCGTTGGACCTGGGACGCCCTCACCCGCCCTCGCCAAGGGTTGGCGGGCGACACCGCGCACATGAAGAGATGGCGGAGGGGGTGTCTTCCAAATGTGGCGCCTAACGCATTGAAAGAACGCGCTGTTGAGTTTCGCGGCCCCGTCATACCCATCATACTACCCATCAAAAAGAGCCGGTCGCAGGCGGTCGCCCACGAACGAGCCCGCCCCCGGGTCGCCCCAGGGGCGGGCGGGATACTGGCGACGGTTGCCAGTATGGTCAGGAGGCGATGCGCCGCCCGGCCCACTGCACCCCTTGATCGTCGAAATGCCGCATGGCCTCTTCCTGGGCAAGATAAAGTGTGTCGTGCATGTCCCTGGCCATCACGGTCACGGCGGTGCCGATGAAAGTGAAGGCGGCCTGGATTTGGTCCTTCTCGATTGAGTCGTCGTCAGCGGCTCGGGCCAGCATCGCGCACAGAGGCCCCAAACCTTGAAGCTCCATTGTGCGGTCATCGGTGACCGCCAGTAGGTTTCCCAAGGTCACGTTGGCCATACGTGAGGCGGAGGGGATACGCGGAGCGGCGGTCTGTTCGGCGGTCTGGTTCATCGTTCTGCCTCCTTCAGGCTGCCTTGGCGATACGGGCGCGGTCGTACCGCTCGCACATGTCGGCCAGCTTGTCCGCAAGCAGTTCGACCATGCCCGAGACAGTCTGATAGGTGTCCTCATCGCCCTGCCCGCTTTCGAGAACCTTTGCGGCGCCGCGCGCGGTGTCGCGGGCATTCAGCAGGTCAATTCCCAGCCCCGCCGCTTCCATGTGGCCTACCGGGATGGCGTCAGCCTGGACGGGCGCCGCCTTCGCGGCAGCAGCGGTCTTGTCGCGCTCCATTTCGAGGTTGCTCATGTCCAGTGCCTTCAAGGCGCGGCCCATGGTGTCCTCAAGCAGCATGAGCGCCAGCCGGCGGGTTTCTCCGATGCACTCGTAGGGCATGGAGTCCTCGGCCCAGGCGAGAAGCTGCAAGATGGCCTGGACGCCTTGCAGGTCTATGGTCGGGTCAGCGGTCCAGGGTGTGGCGCCGGCCTCCCTCTGTGCCAACGATCATGAGACAGCTGCCCCCCACACGTTTAGACTTGAGG
>NZ_CAKZOT010000064.1 GCF_937138205.1 uncultured Rhodospira sp.
CTGGTCGCGGCGCGCTGCCAGGCCTGACCGCCCGGACTTTTGCCCCGGTTACGCAGTTGGGCTCCAAGGCTTTGTGAGTCTTCAGTTTTCGCGCCATGGCAGGATGAAGGCACGTCCGCGCTTTTCTCGCGGTGTTTCGTCCTGAACCCCGAGGCGATCCGCTCAAGACACGAAGAGTCGCGCCGATCCGCACTGATCACGATCCGGCGACCGTCAGCCGGACCATCAGGCCACCACTCGGCGCGTCGTCCAACACCAGCGTTCCGCCCCAGGCGGCGAGGATATCCTGGGCGATGGCCAGGCCGAGGCCGCTGCCGTCGCCGGCCATGTCCAGGCGCTGTCCCCGATCAAGCATCACCGCGCGCCGTTCGGCGGGAATGCCGGGGCCGTCGTCGGCCACCGAGAGCACCACGCCCTCCCCGTCCCGCCATCCCGCGACCGTCACGGTCGACCCTGCATGGCGGGCCGCGTTCTCTATCAGCGCCCCCAGCACCTCGGTCAGGTCGTCGGCATCAATGGGCGCGACGAGACCGGTGGGGACCTCCTGACGCCATGTCAGCCGCGCGCCGTCCGGGGTGCGCCGCACCACGCCGACCACGCGATCCACCACCTCGGCCGGCCGGCAGGTGGCCGGCGTGATCCCGGCCGCCAGCCGCGCCCGCGCCAGTTCCCGCTCGACATGGCGACGCATGGCGGTGGCGACCTGCTCGATCTCGTCGGCCTCGACCGTCTCGCCGCGCGCTCTCAGCCGCTCCACATCCCCGGCCAGCACCTGCAGGGGCGTCTTGAGACCATGCGCCAGATCGGCGGCCCGGGCGCGCGCCCGCCGCACGTCCTCCTCGCGCGCCGCCAGCAGGCCATCGACCTCGGCGGCCAGCGGCCGCACCTCGTCGGGAAAGTCCGTGCCAAGGCGCGTGGCGCGTCCCGAGCGCACGGCTTCCACCCGCGCGCGGATGGCGGCCAGGGGTCGCAACCCCACGGTGATCTGCACCCAGCTCGCCGCGATCAGGCCCAGCCCCAGAACCGCCAGATACGGCATCAGGTCGGTGACAAACGCGGCCGTGGCCGCCCGCAGGTCCGCCCGGTCCAGGGCCACGGCCACGCGCGCGGCTGTCCCGCCCAGGCGGTCTGGCAGCGTGACGCGCCGTTCCAGGGTTAGGACCTCCTCGCCGGCCGGACCGGTCAGCGTGTGCTCATGCACCTGACCGTCGGCCAGCACGTCGTCCGGGAGCGTCAGCCGCGAATCCCACAACGACCGCGACCGCAGCACCTCCGTCCCGGCATTCACTTGCCAGTACAGGCCGGACAGGGGTTGGCCAAAGCGCGGGTCTGCCGGCAGCCGGGTTTCGATCAGGGCGCCGTCGGCGGTGCGGTCCAGGCCGGCGATCACCTGATCGAGATGGTCCGACAGCTCGGCCACGGCGCGCCGTTCCACATGGCGCTCGAACAGCAGGGCCAAGCCAAGGCCGGCCAGCACCAGAGCCGCTGCGATCGACACGGCCCCAGCGGCCATCAACCGCAGGCGAACGGACGAAAGGGAAAGCCGGACCATGCAGAGGGTTCCCGTCAGCCGCCATCGCTGGCCAGGGTATACCCGAATCCCCGCCGGGTCTCGATGATCCCGCCGCCCAGCTTGCGCCGCAGGCGAGCCACCACGGCCTCCAGGGCGTTGGCCTCGCGCGCGTCGTCGTCGCCGTAGAGGTGATCGAGCAACTCCGGCGTCGGCACCACCCGGTCACGCTGATGCGCCAGATAGGCCACCAGCCGGTATTCGAGCGGCGAAACGGGCACCGGCACGGCGTCCACCGACACGCTCATCGACCGCGTGTCCACGGACAGCCGCCCCACCGTCAGCACCGCCGCCGCGTGGCCCAGCGAGCGCCGGATGAGCGCCCGCGCCCGCGCCACGAGTTCCTCCATCTGGAACGGTTTCGGCAGATAGTCGTCCGCCCCGGCGTCGATGCCCTCGACCCGCTCGGACCAACTGCCGCGCGCGGTCAGCACCAGGACCGGCGTCGTCCGCCCCCCGGCGCGCCAGCGTTTCAGCACCGCCAGCCCGTCCATGCCCGGCAGCCCGAGATCCAGCACGATCAGGTCGTAGTCCTCGGTGTCGCCCAGGAACCAGGCCTCCTCGCCGTCGGCGCAGGTCTCGACGCGGTAGCCGGCGGCCGTCAGCGCGCGGCCGACATCGGCGGCAATGCGGGCGTCGTCCTCGACCAGCAGGACCCGCATCAGTCCTCGTCCTCGACCTTGAGAATCCGTGCCGTGGCGGCGTCGACATAGACCTCGCGGACCCTGCCGCGACCATCGATCACGTAGAACTCGTAGACGTAGACGCCGTCCTCGCGCTCGAACTCGGTGGCGATGATGCGCCCGGGCAGGTCGTCCCCGACTCGCGCCAGAATGTCGGCCAGCGGGCGGATGTCGCCGCGCTCCAGCAGCCGGCGGGCGTCGTCGTGGTCATGGCGACGATGGTCGCCGTCGGCCCCGAGCGGCCCTCGGATGTATCCCGTGTCGCGGTCCGAGGGCCGATCGCGGTCCCGGCTGCGGTCTCCGTCGTCGTCCGCCATGGCCCCGGGGGCCATGCCGACAACGGCACAGCCGGCGACGGCCAGGGTCGCGGCCAAAAGGGGGCGGGAATCATGTGTTTTCATGGGTCACATGATGCCCGGGGAAAGCTGATAGGACGCTGACAGCGGCACCGACGTCCGTATCAGCGGGGCTGTGGCAGTGAGGCTTACTGTCACCCGGAGCACCGTATTTTACTCTAGCTCAAACAGCTGGTCCAGAAACAACCGAGACAAGGACTCGATATCATTCTTTAGGTTTTCAATGTCTGAATCATCGTATACGCATCTCATTTCGTTGCACAACCTAACAGATTCGGGAAGGGAGCGTAACGATTTTAGGAAAACCTTCCCTTTCTTGGCAAATGCCTCTGGTTCTGGTTTAATTATCCTGTCAACACTATCAGGCATTGTTCTGATTCTATCCATGGCCTCGGCTTTTTCTTCATCCACAACCCGACGAGCAGCGCGAATGTCGTCTTCTTTGGCCGCCACCCATTTTCTCTTAAGCGCCTCAAGTATTACAAGAGGGCCAAATACTCGATCACACAACTCAGCGACCGTCTGAACAACCTCCATGCGCAAAAGCAGCTGCATTGCCGGGACATCAGTCAATGCACCCCAACTAGGCCCCACTTCCTCTTGAAGGCACTTACGAGCAGCCAAGCCTAGAAAAAAGTGCATTCCGTTTACAAGAATTCTTTTCCTATACCGGGCAAACTCGTAGTCTTGCCTTTTGCCATAATAATATATCGCTCCATCTTTCACTAAATTTCTGCACTCCCGATCAGGAAACAAAAATCCAAAAGCTCTGCCAGTGCCATCATGCATATGAGTTCTTTGATACCTTTCAACTCCGACACGAATCGATACTGTCTCCCCCCTGTTTTCAATACTCGGCTTCAAGCAGATGCGATCCGGGCATATGTCCATAACAACCATGTTTTTGACGGCCAAGTGCCCTCTAAGAACCTCGATCGCTTTCTCATCATTCTCGAATGGCATAACTATTGCGCCCGGCTGTGCGTAATCAGAAATTAAGTTTCCGACGTCAGCCAAGTTCTCGGCACGTACCGAAGTCGATATTGTGTCAGCCTTGCTTAAGATTGACCGTGTGGTACAGCCATCCTGACGAGAGGTCACAACAAAAAGATCGCTTCCTCCGGAAACCCAGCCTTCAAGTTCTTTTTGCATGGTATCTGCTGGCGTCTGATCCGTAAGAAACCTTAGCCTAAGCGGGGTATCGGCCTCATAGTTCCCAAAGTCTTTGTTAAGAATTCTTTGCTCAATCTCCACAAAATCAGCACCACTATTCTTAAGCTCCCCCCAAACGTTTTTGTCGGTTCTGTGCAGGATACAGAGGCCAATGCCAGTGTATCGGCCAATTAGAGGTGCAACACATCCCAGGCCAAGAGCTCCGGCCCCAATATGCACGTGCCCCTTTTCTTTGGGCTCAACAAATATTCTGCCATGTCCAGAGACGTTCCACGGATTGGGCTTGTATACCTCTTTATTGGCGTAAACCGCGATGTTTACGCAGGGGTGTACGGAGAACCATTTCGCCTGTTTATAACTTTGCTCGTCGACAGGACGATCGGGGTCGAATTGCCGAAACCAAAACTCCGCCTTGCTATCCATGTAAGGGGAAACCGCTACCCCAAGCAAACCATTCATGAAAAGATCAAAAAAAGGATCATTGTCTGCATCACAATCCACCCTTTCCCTTATCTGATCTCGGTCGCCTTTCGAAAGAATGTTCGACTGTATTAATGAAATTGTCGTGTCAAGTTCACTTTTCCAATAAGGCACAGCCTCTGCGGTCGCCCAACCGAAAAAATCGCCACTTCTTATACGGATCCGTTCACGGATCGTATTTTGCGACCGTTCTTCAGTAACCGGGGCAAAAGTCCGGGCGGTCAGGCCTGGCAGCGCGCCGCGACCAGG
>NZ_CAKZOT010000065.1 GCF_937138205.1 uncultured Rhodospira sp.
TCGGCGGCGTCGCCGCCTCCAGACGCACCCTACGACGGCTGCGAACAGGACCATGCCTCGTCATTGCGAACCCTCGTCGCTAGACGAGGGTGAAGCAATCCAGAGCAGAAAACGCAAGTATCCGCCCTGGATTGCTTCGTCGCGACGCTCCTCGCAACGACAAGAGGAAGTAAAGATGTGTGAATCGGATAGCCCCATAAAATGGGGAGGGTTGGGGTGGGGTCTGGCGTGTTCACCCGGACACCGTGGTCCCCGTCGCGGGATCGGCGGAGGCCGGGCCGGGTGCGTCCGTCGTGTCCTGCGTGGGCGCGATCACCAGCATCCCGTCGCGCAGCGCCACCACCCGCATCGAGGTCCCGGCGGGCGCCGACAGGCCATCCGTCTCGCCCACCGCCGTCCACTCGCTGTCGTCGACCCGCACGCGGCCCGTCCCGGCGTCTTGCAATGGCGTGGTAAGGACAACAACGCGGCCCACATGGCGGTGCGCCCGCCGGTTCAGCATCGGGTGGTCGGTCGGCACGGCGCCGGGGCGCCAGATGCGCCGGCCGGCATAGGTCGACGCCAGCGCCAGCAGGGCGAACAGCAGGGCCTGTCCTTCCCAGGCCAGGTTCGGCGCGACGAACAGGACCAGTCCTGTCACGCCGGCCGCCAGACCGACCCACAGGAAAAAGATCCCCGGCGCCAGCAGTTCCAGCACCAGCAGGATCCCCGCCAGGATCCACCAGTGCCAGAAGACCAACGCGGTCGGCCAGGCGATGTCCATTTCTCCACTCCCTGTCAGGGCCGGCGCCGCCGGTCTCGTCACGACGTTGGCGGCGCCCATGGCCCATCCGGCACGGTCGGCACCGACGGCATCATGGAGGTGGGCAGGACCGACGCCGTCGCGGCCCCGGTGCCGGGCGGCGACGGTGCCGCCGTGGGCGCCGTCGGGCGGCGGGTCCCGCCGCCGTCATCGCCGCCGCCCCCGTTCCCGCCGGACGGATCCGGGCGCAACGCCTCCTTGGCGATCTCGGCGATGCCGGCCAGCGAGCCCAGCACGCCCGTCGTCTCCATGGGCAGCATCAGCACCTTCTGGTTCGGCGCCACGGCCAGGCTCTGCAACGCCTCGACGTACTTCTGGGCGACGAAATAGTTGACCGCCCCCATGCCGCCGGCGCCGATGGCCTCGCTGACCAGGGTGGTGGCGCGCGCTTCGGCCTCGGCCAGCCGCTCGCGTGCCTCGGCGTCACGCCACGCCGCCTCGCGCCGCCCCTCGGCCTCCAAAATGGTCGCCTGCTTCTGGCCCTCGGCCACCAGGATCGAGGCGCGCTTGTCGCGCTCGGCCTTCATCTGCCGGCCCATCGATTCCACCAGGTCGCGCGGTGGCGAGATGTCCTTGATCTCGATGCGCGTGACCTTCACGCCCCACGGATTGGTCGCCAGATCCACGACGGTCAGCAGTTGAGCATTGATCTTGTCGCGCTGCGACAATAGCTCGTCGAGGTCCATGCTGCCCATGACCGTGCGCAGGTTGGTCATGGTCAGGTTGAGGATGGCGATTTCAAGTTGGCGCACCTCGTAGGCCGCCTTGGGCGCATCCAGGATCTGGTAGAAGACCACGCCGTCCACGGTCACCATGGCGTTGTCGCGCGTGATGACCTCCTGCTCGGGGACGTCGAGCACCTGCTCCATCATGTTCAGCTTCTGGCCGACCACCTCGACGAACGGCGTGATCAGGTGCAGACCGGGTCCCAGGGTCCTGACGTACTGGCCGAAGCGCTCGACCGTGTATTCCCACCCTTGCGGTACGATCTTCACGCTCAGGACGATGAACACGAGGGCCAGGACGACCAGCGTGATCACCAGAATGGACGTCTCCATCATGCTCGGCTCTCTCCCTGCGACGCCGCCCGGCGGTACTGTAGCACCGCCCTTGGCGGTGCTCCAGCCGAACCCGGGCGACTCCGGCCGCCCGACAGCCGCGTCCCGCCCGTCGGCGTCCACCGTTCGGGCGCGGATGGCCGCGCGTTTCCGGGCACCGCGTTGATGTCGGCGCCGAAACTAACTATTGTCATAGGGTCAAAGCCCACAAACCGGCTCGGGGGGAGTCATCCGGGGTGGGCGAGGAGGGGAGGACCGACCAGTTCGTGCGACGGCCCGGTGGGGCGGAGCGCGGGACGGGTGGCGCGCGCAACGGGATTCGTCGTGGGACTGGCCGGCCGCAAGCGGACGAGGCTGGCCATGATTCTCAACCCGATTCTGAAACGGACCCTGCGGGACGGGTCCCTGACCATCATCGACCACGCCGGGCGGCGCAGCACCTTTGGTGAAGGCCCAATCCCCGACATGGGCACCGGGCCGGTGCCGGGCCCGGCGACGATCCGCATCACCGACCCGAAGTTCCTGCGCAAGTTCCTGGCCGGGCCGGAAATGACCATCGGTGAGTGCTACATGGACGGCACGCTGCTCGTTGAGGAGGGCAGCCTGTACGACGTGCTGGGCATGATGGTCCACAATCTGAACCGCTATAGCCGGCAGTCACCGTTCTTCCGGCTGCACTGGGCCGTGAACCGGGGCCTGCGCTGGCTGTTCCAGTACAACCCGGTGCCGCGCGCCGAGAAGAACGTCGCCCACCACTATGACCTGTCGGGCGAGCTGTACCGCCTGTTCCTGGACGCCGATCAGCAATATTCCTGCGCCTACTGGCCGCCGGGCGTCGAAGACCTGGAGGCGGCCCAACTGGCCAAGAAGCGCCATATCGCCGCCAAGCTGCTGCTGCGCGAGGGCCAGTCGGTGCTGGACATCGGCTGCGGCTGGGGTGGGTTGGCGCTGCACCTGGCGCGCGAGCACGGGGTGCGCGTCACTGGCATCACCCTGTCGACCGAACAGCTGCGCGTCGCCCGGAAGCGCGCCGCCGAGGCCGGCCTGGACGACTTGGTCCAGTTCCGGCAGGAGGACTATCGCCAGGCGAAGGAGCCGTTCGACCGCATCGTCTCGGTCGGCATGTTCGAGCACGTGGGCGTCAACCACTACGCCGAGTACTTCAACAAGGCGCGCGAGCTTCTGAAGCCCGACGGCGTGTTCCTGCTGCATACCATCGGCCGCGCCGAGCGGCCCGGCGGCACGAATGCCTTTATTCGCAAGTACATTTTCCCGGGCGGCTACACGCCGGCGCTGTCGGAGATGGTCGGCGCCGTAGAGCAATCCGACCTGGTCCTGACGGACCTGGAGGTGCTGCGCGTGCACTACGCCGAAACCCTGCGGGCGTGGCGCGAGCGGTTCGCGGCGCACCGGGAGCATGTGGTCAACGCCCTGTACGACGAGCGTTTCTATCGGATGTGGGAATTCTACCTGACCGGCTGCGAGGTGGTGTTTCGGTTCGAGCGCCAGGTCGTGTTCCAGGCGCAACTGGCGAAGACCCTGGGCACAGTGCCGTTTACCCGCGACTACATCGCCACCGACCGCTTGCGGGCCGAACAGGCGGCGCGGGACGCGGCGGCGCGGGAGGAGCAGCCCGCCGTGCGCAAGGCGGGGTAGCGCGAACGGTCGTCGCCGTCAGGGTGGCACCGCCTCGTTGGAGATCCCGCGCGAGCGAAGCGAGCCTCGGGCTCTCCCGCGTCAGCAGGCCGCGCCCGCGCCGGCAAGGCCGCCTTTCGCGCGCCAGCGGGCCGGTCACCCCCGCTTCCAGGTCGTGCCCTGGGGGCCGTCCTCCAGCACAATCCCCTGTGCCGCCAGGTCGTCGCGGATGGCGTCGGCGCGGGCGAAGTCCTTGGCCTTTCGGGCGGCCTTGCGCTCGGCGATCAGGGTTTCGATCTCCTCCGCCGTCGGGCCGTCCCCGGCGCCGGGCGCGCCCTGGAACCACGCCTCCGGGTCCTGCGCCAGCACCCCCAGCAGCGCGCCGCCGGCCAGCAGTTCGCCCTTCAGCCGCGCCCGTTCGGTCGGATCGGCGGACTTGTTCAGGGCCGACGCGGTCTCGTGCAGCACGGCGATGGCGCGCGGCGTGTTGAGGTCGTCGCACAAGGCCTCGACCAGCGCGGCCGGGGGCGCCGCGTCGTCGGCCCGCGCGAGGTCCGCCGCGCCGCGCAGGGCGGTGTACAGCCGGTCCAGCGCCGCTCGGGCGCCCTTCAGGCCCTCGGCCGTCCAGTCCAGCGGCTGGTGGTAGTGCGTCGACAGCATACACAGGCGGATGGCCTCGCCCGGCGCCTGGTCCAGCAGCTCGCGCACGGTGAAGAAGTTGCCCAGGGACTTGGACATCTTCTCGCCCTCGACCATCAGATAGCCGTTGTGCATCCAGTAGCGGGCGAAGGAGCCGGGGCCGTGCGCGCAGGTGCTTTGCGCGATTTCGTTCTCATGATGCGGGAAGATGAGATCCTGGCCGCCGCCGTGGATGTCGAAGCTGGATCCCAGGTGCTGGGCGCTCATGGCCGAGCATTCGATATGCCAGCCGGGGCGGCCGCGTCCCCAGGGGCTGTCCCAGCCCGGCAGGTCGTCGCTCGACGGCTTCCACAGCACGAAATCGGCCGGGTCGCGCTTGTAGGGCGCCACCTCGACGCGGGCGCCGGCGATCATCTCGTCGCGCGAACGGCCCGACAGCCGGCCGTAATCCGCCATGCTGGAGACGGCGAACAGCACGTGGCCGTCGGCGACATAGGCGTGACCGGCCGCCACCAGCGCGTCGATCATGGCGATCATCTGCGCGATGTGCTCGGTGGCGCGCGGCTCCACCGTGGGCGGCAGGGCGTTCAGCGCCCCCATGTCCTCGTGGAACTGGCGCGTGGTCTCGGCCGTGATCTCGCCGATGGAACGGCCACTCTCCTTCGCGCGCGCGTTGATCTTGTCGTCGACGTCGGTGATGTTGCGCACGTAACTCACGCGCGGGTAGAGCCGCTGCAACAGCCGGAACAGAACGTCGAACACCAGAACCGGCCGGGCGTTGCCGATGTGGGCGCGGTCGTAGACCGTCGGGCCGCAGACGTACATCCGCACATGCGCCGGATCGATGGGCTCGAACGGGGTCTTGCCCCGGGTCATGGTGTCGTGCAGGAGCAGGGTCGGCGGCATGGCGGGCTCGCTGGTCTGGCAACGTGGGGATGGTCTTATCGTGCCGCCGCCTCGGCGGCAACAGCGGCGCGGCTCAGCCGGTCGGCCGCCCGCGCCCGCCCGATCAGCGGCAGCAGCGCCGCCAGCTCCGGCCCGTGGTCGAGCCCGGTCAGCGCCAAGCGTAGCGGCATGAACAGCCCCTTGCCCTTGCGCCCGGTGGCGGCCTTCAGCGCGCCGGTCCAGGCGCCCCAGGTCTGGGCGTCCCACGGCTCCTCCGGCAGCGCCTCCAGGGCCGCGCGCAGGAAGCCCGCGTCCTCGGCGCGGGCGCGCGGCACCACGTCGCCGAAGGCCACCGCGTGCCATTCGGATACGTCGGCGAAGCGCTCCAGGTTGCCGCGCACGGCCTCCCAGAACACGGCGCCGCCGTCCGCGCGAAGGGCCTTCAGGCGGTCCCGCGCGGCCTCGTAGGGCATGTCGTGCAGCAGCCGGGCGTTCAGGCGCGACAGGTCGGCCGGATCGAACTTGGGCGCCGCCCGGCCGAAGTGCGTCAGGTCAAAGCCGTCGGCCAGCGCCGCCATGTCGGCCACGGGCTGGATGTCGTCCGACGTGCCCAGGCGCGCCAGCAAGGCGTTGATGGCCATCGGCTCCAAACCGTCGTCCCGCAGGTCGGCCACCGACAGGCTGCCCAGCCGCTTGGACAGGCCGCCGCCGCCGGCGTCGGTCAGCAGCGACAGATGGGCGTGGGCCGGGGGCTCGCCGCCCAGCAGCCGGCACACCTGGATCTGCACCGCCGTGTTGACCACGTGATCCTCACCGCGCACCACATGCGTGATGCCCATGTCGATGTCGTCCACCACCGAGGGCAGGGTATAGAGCAGCGTGCCGTCCTCGCGCACCAGCACCGGGTCGGACAGGTGGGCGGCGTCGTAGTGGCATGGGCCGCGCACCAGATCGTCCCAGCGGATGTCCTCGTGCTCCAGCTTCAGGCGCCAGTGCGGGCGGCGGCCCTCGGCCTCCAGCTTGGCGCGCGCTTCGTCGGTCAGGGTCAGCCCGTCGCGGTCGTAGATCGGCGGCCGGCCCAGCGCTCGCTGGCGGCGGCGCTTGTATTCCAGCTCCTCGGGGGTCTCGTAGCAGGCATACAGCCGCCCCTCGGCCTTCAGGCGCTCGACCACCTCGGCGTGGCGGTCGGCGCGGGCGGACTGGAACGCCTCCTCGTCCCAGGTCAGGCCGAGCCAGCGCAGGTCCTCGCGGATGGCCTCCACGTATTCGGGGCGCGAGCGCTCGGTGTCGGTGTCGTCGAAGCGCAGCACGAAGACCCCGCCGGCCCGGCGGGCCAGCAGCCAGTTGACCAGGGCGGTGCGCACGTTGCCGACGTGCAGACGGCCGGTGGGGCTGGGGGCGAAACGGACACGGACGGTGGACATGGCGGCGGACATGGCGAGGTCTCGGGTGGTGGCAACGGATGGCGGGCGTTGTCGCATGGCGCGGCACAGGACGCCAGCCTTGCGCCCCCGGCGGCCATGCATTAGGTGCGGAAGCATCCGCACCTTCGCTCCAATAGGTCACCGCCATGCTCATGAGCGCCGCCCAATCCGTCCTTGTCGTGGTCGACGTGCAGGAACGCCTCTGCCCGGTCATGGATGACCCGCGCCGGGTGCTGTACAACGGCGCCCGCCTGCTGCGGGGCGCCGCGCTGCTGGACGTGCCGGTGCTGTGCACCGAGCAGTACCCGAAGGGCCTCGGCCCGACCATGATCGACCTGCGCGAGTTGCTGCCCGAGGGTTCGGTCATCGAGAAGACCGCCTTCGGTGCCATGGGCGAAGGGCACTTCCGGCACGCCTTGTCCGGCATCGGCCGCACGCAGATCGTTCTGTGCGGCACCGAGGCGCATGTCTGCGTCCTGCAGACGGCGCTGGGCCTGCGCGCGGTGGACTTCGAGGTCTTCATGGTCGCTGACGCGGTCGGATCCCGGCGGCCGGAGAGCGAACGCGTCGCCCTGGACCGCGCCCGCGATGCCGGCTGTTCGATCGTCACCACCGAGATGGTGCTGTTCGAGTGGTTGGGCGACAAGAGCAACCCGCGCTTCAGGGACGTCAGCAGTCTGGTGAAGTAACCCCGCAATGGAGGGCCATCGATGACCGATCCCCGCACGCCGCTGGTCCTGCTGCCCGGCTTGCTGAACACCCCCGCGCTGTGGGCCGCCCAGGTGGACGCGTTGAGCGACATCGCCGATCCCCAGGTGGCCGACCTCACCCGCGACGAGTCGATCGACGCCCTGGCCGACCGCGTGCTGGCCGAGGCGCCGCCGCGCTTCGCGCTGGCCGGGCTGTCCATGGGGGGCTATGTGGCGTTGGCGGTGGCGCTGCGGGCGCCGGACCGGGTGGAGCGCCTCGCGCTGCTGGACACCAACGCCCGCGCCGACCGTCCCGAACAAAGCGAACGCCGGCGCGAATTGATCGGCTGGGCGCGCGACGGGCGCTTCGCCGAGGTCGCACCCGCCCTGCTGCCGATGCTGGTGACACCCGAGCACGCGAAGGACGAGGCCATCGCCCAGACGGTGTTCGGCATGGCCGACGGCGTCGGGCCGGAGGGCTTCATCCGCCAGCAGACGGCCATCATGGGCCGGCCCGACCGGCGCGAGTCCCTGGCCGCGATCACCTGCCAGACCCTGGTGCTGTGCGGCGCGGACGACGCCTTGACGCCGCCCGAGATGCACGAGGAAATGCGGGACGGCCTGCCCAACGCCAGCCTGGAGGTGATCCCCGACTGCGGCCACCTGTCGCCACTGGAGCAGCCGGCGGCGGTGTCGACGGCCCTGCGCGCCTGGTTGCGGCCATAGAGAGAGCCCGCCTTGATCGAGTCTGCCAAGCGCGACGCATCGTCCCGGATTGCCTGACGGCGTGGGGGCTGCTGTTTCGGCTCCGGCACGAGATATGGCCCGCAGTCGGCGTTCCATCTACTACACGCGCGATGACGTTCGCATACGCTCGGAAAGCTTGACGGACCTTCGCCCCATTTATACGCTCCGCGATTATTCAGTTGCAATCGATCGTATGATCGCGGAAGCAGGTATTCCCCGATATGGCGGCGACTCGGCAGGCGTTCGCGCGGTTCGTGCGCGAGCAAGAGGTGTGTGGCGACCGACCCGAGGCCAATAGGGCGCGCGGCGGCAACGGTCGGGGTCTGCCCGGGGATGATACCCAGACACTCCTAAAAACGATCTTCGTGGTCGACCCATTGGCCCGACACCAAACCGATCTGGCCAGGGCACTGGGCGCCCAATACCGCGTCAAGACGTTTTCCGACACGGTCACGGCCAAGGCCGCCGCGAAGGCCGACCTTCCCTCCCTGATCATGGTCGCTGAATCCGCGCCGCCGGACGGCGGCCTGGCGGCCATTCAGCATCTGAAGGCAACCCTGGGGAATCGCGCCATCGGCTTCATCGGCATGACACGCGATCCCGCGTCCTTTTTTGCCGAGTCGTGCCGCCGGGAGAAGATACCGTTCCTGGTCAAGCCCGTCTCAAACCACGCCCTGTTCGACCTGATCACGAAAAGCATTTCCCAGCCGATCGAGGATCGGTGGGCCACCCTGGGGGACAATGAACGGCGCGCCCTGGTCCAGACCGTCGAGCTGTTTCGCGCGCTCCCGGACCAGATCCTCAGCGGCGAACCCGTCCAATACGACCACATCAAGGACAGCTGCGGCCCACTGGTGACGGCCGTCTGCAACAACAAGCTCTCCGACGTCCTGTCCGGTGTAAAGGGGCACGACAACTACACATACGTTCATTCGTTTCGAATCGCCGTTTTCCTGTCGCACTTCGGCCATGAACTCGGCTTGCGCGACGACGACCTTTTGACGCTGTCCACGGGCGGGCTGATCCACGACCTCGGCAAGGTCGCCATTCCCCATCAGGTCCTGAACAAGCCGGGCAAGCTGACGGATGATGAATGGACCATCATGAAGACCCACGTGGACCGGGGCCTTGAGGTCATCGATTGCATTGAAGATGTCCCCCGGGGTGTCGTGACCATCGCGGCGCAACACCACGAAAAAATGGACGGCACCGGTTACCCGCGCGGCCTGAAGGCTGCCGAGTTGAACGAACTGGCGCGCATGTCGGCGATTGTCGACGTGTTCGGCGCGTTGACGGACGAGCGCATCTACAAGCCGCCACATCCCCCTGACAAGGCGCTCGCCATCATGCGCGACATGGGACCCAATCACCTGGACCAGCATCTGCTGGGGCTGTTCCGGGAGATGCTGCTGGACACCGCGTCGTATCTTGCCGACGTATAGTACCGGCCGACGCATGAACTGGGTTCATTCTTCGGCCGGCCGGGTCACCGGTACGGATCGGCCTCGTTGTTCAGGAAATCCTGAACGTAGCGCTCCACGCCCTGTTCCAGCGGCGTGAACGGCCGCTCGTAGCCGGCCGCGCGCTGGCGGCCCATCTCGGCCTGGGTGAAGTACTGGTACTTGTCGCGGATGGCCTCCGGTGTGTCGCGCCAAGCGATCGCCGGTTCCTGCCCCAACGCCCGGTACACCGCAGAGGCCAGATCGAGAAAGCTGCGCGCCTGCCCGGTGCCCAGGTTGTACAGCCCGCTGACCGTGGGCCTGGACAGCAGCCACAGCACCACGTCGACCACATCGTCGACCCAGATGAAGTCACGCGACTGGCCGCCGTCGGGCACGTCCGGCCGGTGCGAGCGGAACAGCGGGAAGGCCTCGCCCCGCCGGGCCACCGGATGCACCTGGGCGACCACGCTCATCTGCCCCGCCTTGTGGTATTCATTGGGGCCGTACACGTTGAAGAACTTCAGCCCCACCCACTGCGGCGGCGCGTGATGGCCGCCGTCGAGGTCCTCCCGCACTCGCCTGTCGAACAGGTGCTTGGACCAGCCGTAGGGGTTCAGCGGCCGCAGCCGCGCCAACGCGTCGGCCGAGAACGTGTCGTCGAACCCAGCCGAGCCGTCGCCGTAGGTGGCCGCCGAACTGGCATAGATCAGCCGCGTGTGGGTTTGCGCGCACCAGTCCCACAAGGCGACCGACAGGCGGAAGTTGGTGGCCAGGATGAGATCCACGTCGGTCTCGGTCGTGGCCGAGATGGCGCCCATGTGAATGATGGCCTTGACCACGCCCCGGTGCCGTTCCAGCCAGGGCATCAGGTCCTCGGGCCGAACGATGTCGTTGACCGTGCGCTTGGCGATGTTGCGCCACTTGGCGCCGTCGCGCAGGCGGTCGCAAATGACGACCGGTCCCACGCCGGCCGCCTCCAGGCCCGCGACGATGTTCGATCCGATGAAGCCGGCGCCGCCGGTGACGATATACATATCGGGACAAAGCCCGTTCGCGCCCACGGTTGTCAAGGGGCCGAACGTTACCCATACTCTGGGCATAGGCGGGCTTCCGGTGGGGGAAGCCCTTCATTTTTGTGAACCAGGGGAGACGCGACCATGACCAACGGTGGTCCCAGGATTCTGGACGACATGAGCCGGCTCGCCGGGGGCGCCCTGGGCGCGCTGGGCGGGGTGCGTGGCGAGATCGAGGAGATGGTGCGCCAGCGCGTCGAGCGCGTCGCGCACGAGCTCGATCTGGTGACCCGCGAGGACTTCGAGGCGGTCCGCGAGATGGCCGCCGAGGCGCGGCTGGAGGCCGAAGGGCTGGCCGCCCGCGTGCAGGAGTTGGAGGCACGGGTGGAGGAGCTGTCGCCGTCCACCGACGGCGGCTCCAAGACCACGCGGCGCAAGACGGGCGGTGCCAAGAGTGCCGGTAAGGGCGAGGGGGCGGACCCGGACGCGCCGGCGGGGTGACACCGGAGCGGTCCCGCCGCTCGGCCTCTCGATCTGATCGACATGTGTGTCCGCGAGTGTTCGCGCGAGCCGACGGGGGACGCAAGCCCCCACCGAGCCGGGGATCGCGGCCCAGGCGGACCTGTGATAGCGGCGGCGGATGAGTAAGGCTTATCCGCCGTGTGGAACCAGCCCGCTCCCCCTCCCTGCCACCCACGACGTTCTGCTTGGGATGGCCAGGTGGGGGAACGGGCCGGCCACGGACGTCAACGGCCAATTTCGAGGACCGTTGGCACGGGCCGTCATTGTGAACCCGTCCAAACGCCCAGATGGCCGCCGCGCTGGAAGGCTTCGCCGACCACGCGGTCAAAGTGTAGGCACGGACGCCGCCCCTTGCCTCCGATATTGCCAGAACGGCCGTGACAGGGCTATGACTCGACCGTGACGGGGCGGAATGAACCGCTCCGCCGTTCGATTCCGTCCGGCCGGGGGGCCGCCGCCTTGCCATCCGACACCACCGCGCCCGAGACCGTCCTGGCGGTCGAGGACATGCACAAGCGTTTCGGCGACATCGAGGTGCTTCGCGGCATCTCGCTGGAGGCGCGCACCGGCGATGTCGTGGCCATCCTCGGCTCCAGCGGATCCGGGAAAAGCACCTTCCTGCGCTGCCTGAACTTCCTGGAAACGCCCTCGGCCGGGCGCATCCACGTCCACGGCGAGGAAATCCGCACCCGCCGCGACGCCGCCGGCATGTTGCGCCCGGCCAGCCACGGCCAGCTTGTGCGGCTGCGCACGCGGCTCGGCATGGTGTTCCAGCAATTCAATCTGTGGCCGCACATGACCGTTCTGAATAACCTTATCGAGGCTCCCCGGCGCGTGCGCGGCCTGGGCCGCGCCGAGGCCATCGAAAAGGCCGAGGCCCTGCTCGAAAAGGTCGGCTTGGCCGAGCGGCGCGACTACTATCCCGCCCACCTGTCCGGCGGCCAGCAGCAGCGCGTGGCCATCGCCCGCGCCCTGGCCATGGACCCCGACGTCATCCTGTTCGACGAACCCACCTCGGCGCTCGACCCCGAACTGGTCGGCGAGGTGCTGGCGGTCATCGAGGCGCTGGCCGAGGAGGGGCGCACCATGCTGATCGTCACCCATGAGATCGGCTTCGCCCGCGATGTGTCCACGCGCGCCCTGTTCCTGCACGACGGCCGGGTGGAGGAGGACGGCGCGCCGCGCGACCTGTTCTCCAACCCCGCCTCCGAGCGCCTGCGCAAGTTCCTGTCCCGGCATCTGCATTGAGGCCGGCCCCCTCCCTTCACACCACCATCACATGAGGCCCCCCATGATCGGACTGCGTACCACCGCCCTCGCCCTTGCCGTCGCCACCATGACGGTCGTCTCCACCGGCGCCGCTCAGGCGGAAGACCCGCTGCGCATCGGCACCGAGGGCGCCTATCCTCCGTTCAACATGGTCGACGAGGACGGCAACCTGCACGGCTTCGACATCGACGTCGCCAAGGCGCTGTGCGAGGAGATGGAGCGCGAGTGCACCTTCGTCATTCAGGACTGGGACGGCATCATCCCGGGCCTGCTGGCCGGCAAGTACGACGCCATTGTCGCCTCCATGTCGGTGACCGAGGAGCGCAAGCAGGCCGTCGACTTCACCAACAAGTACTGGACCAACAAGCTGCAGTTCATCGCGCCGAAGGACGTCGATCTGGACATCTCGGCCGAGGGCATGGCCGACAAGACCGTGGGCGCGCAGCGCGCCACCATCTCCGCCCAGTGGGTCGAGGAGAACATGCCGGACGCCGAACTGAAGCTCTACGACACCCAGGAAAACGCCTACCTTGATCTGGCCGCCGGCCGCATCGACGCCATCATCGCCGACATGCTGGTGAACTACGAGTGGCTGGAGTCCGACGCCGGCGCCGACTTCGAGTTCAAGGGCGAGCCGGTGTTCGAGAACGACCTGATCGCCATCGCCGTGCGCAAAGGCAACGAGGATCTGGTCGCGGACTTCAACGCCGCCATCGACGCCATCGTCGAGGATGGCACCTACGCCGAGATCAACGCCAAGTACTTCCCGTTCAGCATTTATTGATCCACAGGCGTAGGGTGCGCCTGAACGAGCGCGAAGCGCTCGGCGGCGCACCACCGCGATGGTTGCCGGTGCGTCGCGCCCCGGCCATTTCCCTCGGGAAACGGCCTGAGCCAGGAGATTGGCCCGTGATCCAAGCGCCACGGGCCGGGGCGCGGACGCACCCTACAGCCTGAGTCCATGACGACGGATCGCGTCAGACGCTGAGGATCCCCCCACCCGTGCCCGACCTGCATGGTTTCGCCGACCAGCTTTTGCTGGGACTCTGGATGACGGTGCGCCTGGCGCTGTCGGCGCTGGGCATCGGCCTGGTGCTGGGGCTGGCGGGAGCGGCCGCCATGTCGGCGCCGCTGGCCCCGATCCGCTGGATCGCGCACGCCTACACCACCATCATTCGCGGCATTCCTGAGCTGCTGGTCGTGCTGTTGATCTACTTCGGTGCCTCCGTGGCGCTGATGGCCATGCTGCGGCCGTTCGGCTACACGGACTATATCGAACTCAGTCCCTTCGTCGCCGGCTCGGTGGCCCTGGCCCTGACCTTCGGCGGCTATGCGTCGGAGGTGTTCCGGGGCGCGTTCCAGGCCGTCCCGCCGGGCCAGAGCGAGGCCGCGCGGGCGCTGGGCATGGGGCGAGTGGCCATCTTCTTCCGCATCGTGCTGCCGCAGGGCTGGCGCATCGCCCTGCCCGGCCTGGGCAACCTGTTCCTGGTGCTGATGAAGGACACGGCGTTGGTCTCGGTCATCGGCCTTGAGGAGATCATGCGCAAGGCGCAGTTCGCGGTCGGCGCCACGAAGGAGCCGTTCACCTTCTACCTGGCCGCCGCCGTCCTCTATCTGGGGCTGACCATCGTGTCGATGGCCGCGCTGGCGTGGCTGGAGCGGCGCGCCAACCGGGGAATGCCGGGGGTGAAGGCATCATGAACGTCGACGTGATGATCGCCGCCCTGCCGAAGCTGCTGGAGGGCGCCTGGCTGACGCTCCAGTTGCTGTTCATCTCCGGCTTTTTCGGGCTGCTGCTGGCGATTCCGCTGGGCATCGCCCGCGCCTCGCGCAGCATCGCGGTCAAGGCGCTGCCGTTCGCCTACATCTTCTTCTTTCGCGGCACGCCGCTGCTGGTGCAGCTGTTCCTGGTCTATTACGGCCTGTCGCAGTTCGAATTCGTGCGCGAAAGCCCGATCCTGTGGCCGGTGCTGAGCGATCCGTACTGGTGCGCCATCATCACCTTCGCCCTCCACACAGGCGCCTACATCGCCGAGATCCTGCGCGGCGCCATCCAGGCCGTGCCGCACGGCGAGGTCGAGGCCGCCCGCGCCCTGGGCATGAGCCGCGCGACCACCACGCTGCGCATCGTGCTGCCGCGCGCGGCGCGCATCGGCCTGCCCGCCTACGGCAACGAACTGATCCTGATGCTCAAGGGCAGCGCCCTGGCCAGCACCATCACCCTGCTGGACCTGACCGGCATGGCGCGCACGGTCATCGCCCGCAACTACATGCCGCTGGAAACGTTCCTGATGGCCGGGCTGATCTATATGATCATCACGTTCGTCCTGGTGCGCGCGCTCCGCTTCATCGAACACCGGGTCAGCGCCCACATGCGGGCGCGGCCGGGGGGAGCGGTGGGGGTGGAACCGACGGGTTAGCCGCCGCGACGGCGCCACGAACGGCGGATTGGGCCGCTTGCGAGAGCCGTATCTGCCCTTCGGCGCCACAGTATGTCATCGACGCCGTGGCGCGCGTCTTGACCGAGGAGGGCCTGATATGACCGCCGTGCTGGATCACGATGGCCTCGCCTACAAGGGTTATGTCGGCTCGGTCGGCTACAGCGCCGAGGACGGCGTGTTTCACGGCCGGCTGGAGTCGATCCGCGACCTCGTGACCTATGAGGGCACCGACGCCGCCAGCCTGCGACAGGCGTTCGAGGAGGCCGTCGACGATTACCTGGCGCTGTGCGCGGAGCAGGCCTGCAAGACCGGCACTCAACAGTCGTAGGGTGCGTTCGACCGCCGCGCCCTTGGGGGCGCGGCGGGCAACGCACCACGGCATGGCCGGTCGGTGCGTCGCGCCTTCAGCGCGGACGCACCCTACGGGGGTCCTGCGCGACCACCTGGACCGCGAAGCCGGTCCCAAAGGGCCTTAATCCCCCGGTGCCGGGGCCGACCGCCGCCGCTCCAGCGCCCGGGTCAGGGCGCCGATGCCGATCAGGGCACCGCCCAGGCCGAGGAACGACAGCGCCCGCCACAGCCCGGTCAGCCCGGCCATGTCGATCAGGAACGCCTTCAGCGTCACCGCCAGCAGGATCGCCAGCCCGGCCCGCCGGGTCACGTCCTGGCCCAGGCGGGCGCCGATCACCAGCACGCCCAGCCCGAACAGCAACCCCAGCACCGAGTAGGCGTACAGCTCCGCCTCGCCGGTCAGTGGGCCGTCCAGCACCGGGCCGGTGAAGGCCTGACGCACGGACAATCCCAGCCACACCGCCAGCAAGGCCGACGCCGCTGGCGCCGCCCAGCGCCGCACGCGCGATCCCGGCGGCGCCCACCACGCCCACAGGCCCAGCAGGCCCGCTGGCGTGCCGTACAAGGGCAGCACCAGATTCCATACCAGGGCCGGGCCGACCGGCACGCCGGTCCACAGCGGATTGGCCCACAACACCGGCCCCACGAGCAGGGTCAGGCTTCCCACAAGGCCCAGCAGCATCTCGCCCCAGCGGAGCACGCGCCGGTCGGCGCGCCCGTCCCCGCGCCGCCACAGCCGCAGAACGACTGCGGCGCCAAGCCAGACGTTGATCTGCACCGCGATCTCGGCCAACGCGAGCGGCGCGCCCATCAGGTCCGGCCCCGCCATCAGGTGGCGCACCTCCAGCGACACCAGCAGCACCGAAAACGCCAGCGCCCCGGCCTCCAGAACCTGCACCAGCAGGCCGTCGCGCCTTTGCAGGAACCAGCGCGCGGCCAGGGCGAAGGCCAGCGCCGGCAGGCCATAGCCGTACAGCAGCCAGTTGGCGACGGCGGTCTCGCCCAGGGGATAGTCCAGCACATACGGATTGAGCAGCAGGCGGGCCAGCACCACCCCGGCCATCACCAGCGCGGCACCGCGCAGGCCGGGAACGTGCGTCGCGCCAAGGCGGGCCTCGACCCACGCCGTGGCCGGCAAAGTCAGGGCCAGCGCCACCGTCAGCCACGCCTGCTCGAGGACGAAGGTGGCGGCCAGGGCCACCGCCGCCAGCACGCCGACGGCGTGGGCGCCGAGCGCGCCCGGGCGATCCGGCGCCGCCCGCCACGCCGCCAGCAGGGCCAGCGCGCCCAGGGCCAGCGCCAGCCCGGCCCAGCCCAGATCAATGCCGATCCCGCCCAGGCGCCAATAGGTCACGGCCAGGATCAGCAGCGGCGTCGCCGTGGCCAGCCCGGCCCAGCCCATCGCCCGTTGCGTCCGCCGTGACACCCACCACCCGCCCAGCGCCACCAGGACGCCCTGGGCCAAGGCAAAGGCCAGGAAGGCCCGGGCGCTGTCCGGCAGCGGTGGGTTGACCAGCGCGCCGGGGCGGTCGGCCGGCGTGACCACCAGGTCCCAGCCGGCCAGGACCAGCAAGCCCGCCAGCACCGGCGCCAGACGGGGCATGACCAAGCGCCCGTCGCGCCATCCCAGCCCCAGCCCGCCGGCGGTCAAGACCATCAGCGCCGCCAGCGTGGCCGGCGCCTGTTCGCTGTCCAGGGTCAGGAGGGCGAGCAACGCGGCCCCAAGACTCCACGCCGCCTCGGTCAGGCCGCGCGTGACCCGGTCGGTCAGGGGAATCGACAGGCTCGGCAACGCCGGGATGGGCACGCCCACGCGGGCGGCGGAGACAACGGCCGTCACCGCCAGCAGGAACACGGCCAGTACACCCTCGTCGCCGGGCCGGAACGCCGCGATCATATAGACCAGCACCCAGACCCCGTTTCCGGCCAGCGCCAGTCCGCCCAACCACGGCCACGGTCGCCAGCGCGGCAGCAGCGCCGCAGCCAGGGTCAGCGCCAGCAGGTAGCCGAACAGGGCCAGCGGGGCCGGGCCATCCGACTCCACCAGCAGCGGCACGGCGTACCCGCCGACGAGACCGAGGCCGGCGACGAACGGGCCGTGCCACAGCGCCAGCAGGACTCCGGTCAGCGACACCGCGCCAAGGGCCGGGAAGGCCACCGCCGGCCCGATCAGGCCGTACAGGGCGTGCGCGGCGTACAGGCTGGCGAACAGGCTGGACAGGCCGGCGGCCGCCAAAGCGGCGGCGGCGCGGCGCCCTGCCCGCCCGGCGTCGTCCGGCGCGGCGCGGCGGCGCGCGCGCTCGGCCAGGACCAGCAGACCCACGCCCAGCAAGCCGCCCAGGGCACAGCGCAGGACCGGCGTGATCCAACCCTGGTCGATCGAGTACTTGACGAGGAAGGCCCCACCCAGGGCCAGCGCGACACCGCCGATCCAGATCAGCCAGCGGTCGGTCAACCCGCGTTCCAAACGGCGCGTGTCTCCGCCGGCGGGTGCTGGGGGTGGCGTGGCAGGCGGTTCGGGGGCAGTGGAGGCAGGTTCGGCGGATTCCACCGGTGCGGCTTCAGCCGGTTCCGGCGCGGGCTCAGCCTCCGAAGGTGCCGTTTCCGATGCTGGCGGCGCGGCTTCCGGTGCGGCGTCTGCGCGGTCGCCCGCCTCGATGGTCTCCAGACGCGCGCGCAGGGCGCGCATCTCGCGCCTCAGGGTGTCGGTGCGGACGAACGCCAAGATGGCCAGGACGGGCGGCCCGAGCAGCAGCACCAGACCCAGCAGAAAGACGATCCCGAGCCCATCGAACATCTCCGCCGGCCCCCCTGTGCCGCGGCGCGATTACCCCGGCGGCGCAACCTCCGCCGCCGACCCGCCGAAGATCCACGGCAGGGCGCTGACCCCGAACAGCATATGGTGGCTGGCGATCATCAGGACATAGGCCGCCAGCCCCAGGCCGACCACGATCAGGTCCTTCCTGATCGGCTGCGGCGGTGGCAGGGTTTCCGGCTTGCCGCGCAGGATCGACAGCATCAGGCCGAACATGCCGTACAGCCCGAAGCAGCCGAAGAACAACGCCGAGGCCGAATACGGGCTCGCCAGCACGTGCGAGATGGCCCACAGCATCACGCCGATAAGCATCGGATGCCACGTATAGCGGCGGATGTTGGTGGGCAGGTAGGCCGCCAGCACCAGGATGAACGCGAGCGGCATCACGATCGCCGGCAGATAGACCCCCCATGCCGGCATCTGGATGGCGTCCATGCGCGGCGTCAGGGTGAAGCCGGCGATCATCAGGCCCAGGCCGATGACCGCGAAAACGCTGATGGCAGTCTTGTATCCCCGTTGGCCGAGCCAACCGACCAGGCGGCGGCGGTTGATCGGCTGCAACGGGATCATGTGGGTGAGAAAGAAGACGAGCGCGCCGATCGGCAGCAGTTTTTCCATGGACCCAATCCAGTGCCCCTCGGGTGAATGCGGCTTTTGCGAACCGACCGAGTGTAGGGCGAGCGGCCCGGCGGGCTCAACCGCAATCCCCCCTGACACCCCGCCTTTCTCGTCCGCGTCGGCACCGAGACCACATCCGAAATTTGCGTTTGGCCGCAGCGTTCGTCTCACCTGACAGGCTGCCAGGAAGACAACGCCGCATGTCGGGAAGGCCGCTTGAAAAAGATGCGTTTGCTATATTTGGACACTACAGAATTGCATGTCGCGTGGGCAACCCAGGGCAATCGGGTGAAGGGGAATCCCAACGCCGAGATGGAACCCGGGGCCAGAGGCCCGCACAAGACCCCAAACTGCGAGCGGCGAAGCCCAGAAACCAAAACTGGGGCACTCCAGAGCGGAGTTTCAGGCTCTGGATAACTTCACCCTCGTCTCGCGACCTTTCATGTTAACACTTCTTTCCGCCGAAGCGGCTGCTCTTCGCTCGCGCGACGACGTGACTCGTCATTGCGAACCCTCGTCGCAAGACGGGGGTGAAGAAATCAAGAGCGGAGGCCACGAAAATTCGCCCTGGATTGCTTCGTCGCTACGCTCCTCGCAATGACGATCTGAAGAAAAAATGTGTGAATCGGATAGGTCTTGGGACGAGGGTTCGCAATGACGGATCACTTTCCGCCGGGGCCGTCAACCCCAGCTTGGTGGGGAAAGAAGTGTGACTAGGATAGGGGGAGAAGACAGGCGGCACCCTCCGAACCGGAACGGATCAAACGGATTGCGTATCAGTATTCGAGCGAGCACCCCGCGTCCCGCGCGAAGACGGAGAAGCGCACGGCATCCTCTCGCGTCTCGAACAGCCACGTGTCGGCACACAGGCCGCAGGCGGTGCCGCCCATCTGCTCCGCCTGATCCTTGACGTTTTGGGGCACGCCGTCCCCATGTCGAACGGTCACCTTCACCGATTGTGACGCGCGCCGCATTGGTCACCCCCCTGAGAGTCAAGTCCGTCCGGCCGGATCAGTCCGTCAAATCCTCGAAGAACTCCTTGACCTTCTTGAAGAAGCCGTGGCTTTCCGGGCTGGAGGAATCATCGCCCTCGGCCTTGGCGAACTCTTCCAGCAGCTCCTTTTGCCGCTTGGTCATGTTCACCGGCGTCTCCACGACGGCCTGGATGAACATGTCGCCGCGCGCGGAGGACCGCAGCACGCTCATGCCCTTGCCGCGCAGGCGGAACTGGGTGCCGGTCTGGGTGCCGGCGGGGATGGTCACCTTGGCGCGGCTGCCGTCGATGGACGGCACCTCGATCGCGCCGCCCAGCGCCGCCGTGGTCATGGGGATCGGCACGCGGCACTGGATGTTGGCGCCCTCGCGCTGGAACAGGCGGTGCGGCGCCACCGACAGGAAGATGTACAGATCGCCGGGCGGGCCGCCGCGCAGCCCGGCCTCGCCCTCGCCGGCGAGGCGGATGCGCGTGCCGTCCTCGACGCCGGCCGGAATGGTGACCTCCAGGGTCTTGTCCCGGCGCACGCGCCCGGCGCCACCGCAGGCGGTGCACGGGTCGCTGATCACCTTGCCCTGCCCGTTACAGGTGGGACAGGTGCGCTCGATGGTGAAAAAGCCCTGCTGGGCACGCACCCGACCCGCTCCACCGCAGGTGCCGCAGGTCTTCGGCTGCGTGCCGGGCTTGGCGCCGCTGCCGTCGCAGGTCTCGCAGGTGACGGAGGTGGGCACGTGCACGCTGGACTTCTTGCCGCTGAAGGCCTCCTCCAGCGTCACCTCCATGTTGTAGCGCAGGTCGGCGCCACGCGTGCTCGACCGGCCGCCAGCGCCGCCGCCGCGCCGGCCGCCGCCCATGAACTCGCCGAACATTTCCTCGAAAATGTCGGAAAAGCCGCCGGCGCCGCCGAAGCCGTGGAAACCGCCGCCCCCGCCGGGGCCACCGCCCTCGAACGCGGCATGGCCGAAGCGGTCATACGCGGCGCGCTTCTGGTCGTCCTTGAGGACCTCGTAGGCCTCGTTCAGCTCCTTGAACTTCTGCTCGGCGGTCTTGTCATCCGGGTTGCGGTCCGGATGGTATTTCATGGCCAGTTTGCGATAGGCCTTCTTCATCTCGTCGGCGCTGGCCGACTTGCCGACGCCGAGAACGTCGTAGTAGTCCCGCTTACTCATTCCGTCTGGCCCTTCCGGCGATGATGGCTGCGTTGTCCGGCCATGAGCCGGCGTCGTCTCCCTCAATCACGCGAACGGGCCGCCACCGGACATGCGCTGTCCCGATGACGGCCCGGTTCGCCGGAGCAGGCCGGGCCTACTGGTTCTTCTTGCTGTCGTCCACTTCCTCGAAGTCGGCATCGACGACGCCGTCGTCCGCCTTGCTGGTGTCGACCCCGGCGTCACCACCACCGGCGGCACCCGTCCCGGCGGCGTTCGCGGCGTCCTGCTGGGCCTTGTACATGGCCTCGCCGAGCTTCATGGACGACTGGGCCAGGGCCTCGGTCTTGGCCTTGATGTCGTCCAGGTCCTCGCCGTTCATGGCCTCGCGCAGGGCGGCGATGTCGCTTTCGATCTTGGCCTTGTCCTCGGCCGGGATGGACTCGCCGCTCTCGGCCAGGGTCTTCTCGGTGGTGTGGATCAGGCCGTCCGCCTGGTTGTGCGCGTCGACCAGTTCGCGGCGCTTCTTGTCGGCCTCGGCGTTCTGTTCGGCCTCGCGCACCATGCGCTCGATATCCTCGTCGGACAGGCCGCCGGACGCCTGGATACGGATGGTCTGTTCCTTGCCGGTCGCCTTGTCCTTGGCCGAGACGTTGACGATGCCGTTGGGGTCGATGTCGAAGGTGACCTCGACCTGCGGCACGCCGCGCGGCGCCGGCGGAATGCCCACCAGGTCGAACTGGCCGAGCAGCTTGTTGTCGGCGGCCATTTCGCGCTCACCCTGGAAGACGCGGATGGTCACGGCGTTCTGGTTGTCCTCGGCGGTCGAGAACACCTGGCTCTTGCGGGTCGGGATGGTCGTGTTGCGGTCGATCAGGCGCGTGAACACGCCGCCCAGGGTCTCGATGCCCAGCGACAGCGGGGTGACGTCCAGCAGCAGCACATCCTTGACGTCGCCCTTCAGCACGCCGCCCTGAATGGCGGCGCCGATGGCCACCACCTCATCGGGGTTCACGCCCTTGTGCGGATCGCGGCCGAAGAAGTCCTTCACGACCTGCTGCACCTTGGGCATCCGCGTCATGCCGCCGACCAGGATCACCTCGTCGATCTCGGAGGACTTCAGGCCGGCGTCGGCCAGGGCCTTGCGGCAGGGCTCGACCGTGCGCTGCACCAGGTCGTCGACCAACGCTTCCAGCTTGGCGCGGGTCAGCTTGATGTTCAGGTGCTTCGGCCCGCTCTGGTCGGCCGAGATGAACGGCAGGTTGACCTCGGTCTGCATGGACGAGGACAGCTCGATCTTGGCCTTCTCGGCGGCTTCCTTCAGGCGCTGCAGGGCGAGCCGGTCCTGGCGCAGGTCGATGCCCTGCTCCTTCTTGAACTCGGTGGCCAGGTATTCGATGACGCGGGCGTCGAAGTCCTCGCCGCCCAGGAAGGTATCGCCGTTGGTGGACTTCACCTCGAACACGCCGTCGCCGATCTCCAGGATGGAGACGTCGAAGGTGCCGCCGCCCAGGTCGTAGACGGCGATGGTGCCGGAGTGCTTCTTGTCCAGACCATAGGCCAACGCGGCGGCCGTCGGCTCGTTGATGATGCGCAGCACCTCCAGGCCGGCGATCTTGCCGGCGTCCTTGGTGGCCTGGCGCTGGCTGTCGTTGAAGTAAGCCGGCACGGTGATCACCGCCTGGGTGACGGTCTCGCCCAGGTGCGCCTCGGCCGTTTCCTTCATCTTGCCCAGGATGAACGCGGACACCTGGCTGGGGGCGTAGTCCTCGCCCTGGGCCTGGACCCAGGCGTCGCCGTTGTCGCCCTTGACGATCTTGTAGGGGACGAGGCCCTTGTCCTTCTCAACCGTGGGATCGCTGTAGCGGCGGCCGATCAGGCGCTTGATGGCGAACAGCGTGTTCTCGGGGTTGGTGACCGCCTGGCGCTTGGCCGGCTGGCCGACCAGACGCTCGCCGCTGTCGGAGAACGCGACCATCGACGGCGTCGTGCGCGCGCCCTCGGCGTTCTCGATGACGCGGGCATCCTTGCCGTCCATCACCGCGACGCAGGAGTTGGTGGTCCCGAGGTCGATACCGATTACCTTGCTCATACGTTCAGTCTCCATATTGGCGAAGCGCGGCGGCCCCATCAGGCACCGCGGCGATTCCCGGAGGGGGGTCCAGGGGATCAAGCGGCCCGCCCCGGCGGGCGCTGGCGAATTGGGCGCTATATAAGAACGGCTTGGCGGGGCCGCAACAGAAACCCGAGGCCCCCGGCCCGGCGATCGACGCGAGCGAGCGGCTTGACGGCGGGGGACCGGCGGGGGACTGTTCCCGAAGTCAGGTCCTCACCGGCACGCGCGACGGCGCGGGCCGCTTCCACTCCCCACCAAGGAAGGACGCCCACCATGCCACGCTTCGCTTCCGCCCTGGCGATCGCCGCCGTCGCATCGGCGCTGTCCCTGGCTCAGCCGGGCACCGCCCGCGCCGACGACATCGAGGACTCCCTGCGGGCGGCGCTGGAGGCCTATCAGGCCGGCGACATCGCCCTGGCCAAGGAGGAACTGGATTTCGCGTCGCAACTGTTGTCGCAGTTGAAGGCCGAGGGCCTGGCCGGATTCCTGCCCGATCCCCTGCCCGGCTGGGAGCGCGAGGACGGCGAAACGCAGGCCATGGGCGCGGCCATGATGGGCGGCGGGCTGTCCGCCAGCGCCGCCTACACGCAGGGCGACAAGCGGATCAATATCGAGATGCTGGCCGACAATCCCATGGTCACGGCCATGGCCGGCATGTTCACCAACACCGCCGTCATGGGGTCGATGGGCACGGTGCGCCGCATCAACGGCCAGAAGGTGGTGATCACCAACGACGGTGAATTGCAGACGATGGTCAACAACCGCATCCTGATCCAGATGAGCGGCACGGCGCCGAC
>NZ_CAKZOT010000066.1 GCF_937138205.1 uncultured Rhodospira sp.
GGGAGTTGCCCCCCCGCCCCGAATCGTTTCGCACGATCCGCACAAAACGGTCCCAGACGGGGCCACAACCCTCGTCCAGCAAGAGTATGTCCAAAACGTTACCGAAGCAAAACCACGATCAAGGAGAGTTAAATGCCTTCAAGTCAGAAATCATGGATCGCAGCGTGTCCGTAGTATACGGCCTAAACAACACATCTGTCAGTCCTCGCGCAAGCCGAAGCTCATTTAAGACATCAATGGCTACATCCATTACCCTGATAAGCTCATTTGCCGACAAGCCTGCTTCTCTGAATACATCCTTATACATATCTCCTTTTGCTCTGTGCGCAAGCGCCTTATCGCGGATGACCTTTATTTTTTTGACAGGACTCTCGATTGAAGCAAGACGGTCATCGATTCTTAAACAAGCTTCTTGATCAATGCATTCCATTTTCTTGATTTCTTGAGAGAGTTTCCTAATTGAAATTGCTCTCTTGCTGGTATCGAAAAGCATATTCAGAAAAACAATCGATGAGATCTGGTGGGCATATATGTCATATCTAAAAAACTCGACGTATACATTCAATACGTCAGTAATGTTCTTCCGTGTTTCCCTATTTTCATAGTGCCAGTAAATGTCGAAAAACGCCCGCGCATATAGCAATATATTTGCGAGTTCATTGAGTTCTCTGTCGATGTCGTTGGGCGCGTTCAACTCCACCTGCTTCGGCAGCCAGGGCGGGCCGTTCCCAGCCCGCCCTGATCTGTACTACCGGGTCAAAATCACCGCTCCACGCACATGGCGATGCCCATGCCGCCGCCGATGCACAGGGTGGCGAGGCCCTTCTTGGCGTCGCGCTTCTGCATTTCGTACAGCAGCGACGTCAGGATCCGCGCGCCCGACGCGCCGATGGGGTGCCCCAGGGCGATGGCGCCGCCGTTGACGTTCACCTTGCTGGTATCCCAGCCCAGTTCCTTGTTGACCGAGATGGCCTGGGCGGCGAACGCCTCATTGGCCTCGACAAGGTCCAGGTCCTCGTGTTTCCAGCCGGCCTTCTCCAGCGCCTTGCGGGTGGCCGGGATGGGGCCGGTGCCCATGATCTCGGGATCGACGCCGCAGGTGGCCCAGGAGACGATGCGCGCCAGCGGAGTCACCCCGCGCTTGGCGGCCTCGCTGTCCTTCATCAGCACCACGGCGGCGGCGCCGTCGTTGATGCCGCTGGCGTTGCCGGCCGTGACCGTGCCCTCTTTGTTGAAAGCCGGGCGCAGCTTGGCTAGGCCTTCCTTGGTCACGCCGTCCTTGGGGTGCTCGTCGGTCTCGACGACAGTCTCACCCTTGCGGGTCTTGATCACGTAGGGGACGATCTCGTCCTTGAAGCGGCCGGCCTTGATGGCCGCCTCGGCCTTGTTCTGCGAGCCGGCGGCGAACTCGTCCTGTTCGTCGCGGGTGATCTGCCAGCGCTGAGCGATGTTCTCGGCGGTCACGCCCATGTGGTAGCCGTGGAACGCGTCGAACAGACCGTCGCGCAACATGCTGTCCTTCAGTTCCAGCGGCCCCATGCGGGTGCCGTTGCGCATGTGGGCCAGGTGCGGCGCCATGCTCATGCTTTCGTGGCCGCCGGCGACGACGATCTCGCTGTCGCCGAGCTGGATGGACTGATAGCCCAGGGCCACCGAGCGCAGGCCCGAGCCGCACAGCTGGTTGATGCCGTAGGCCGTCACCTCGACCGGGATGCCGGCGTTGACGGCGGCCTGGCGGGCCGGGTTCTGGCCCGTGTCGCCGGTTAGGATCTGACCCAGGATCACCTCGGACACCTCGCCGGGTTCGACCTTGGCGCGTTTCAGGACTTCCTGGATCACGACCTTGCTGAGGTCATGCGCGTGCACCGAGGCCAGCGCCCCGTTGAACGTGCCCACGGCCGTGCGCGCGGCACCGGCAATCACGATATCGGACATGGCTTCAGTCTCCTCCTGTGGTTCCTCCCTGGTGGCGCGCGCCGTCGCGACCCACCGGATTTCCGGCCGCGCCCGTGATGTGGGAGCCGGCCGATGTGGAGCAGATCGCGTTGGGATGGGTCACGCTCGCCACTCTTGGACATTGGTTATAAAGGGACGGGACGGCTTCGAAAACCGTAGTTTGCACCTAGGCCTTTCCCCGGGTGATTCGCAAGACCCAGCGCACGAGGGGATCGTGCACCTGTGCCACCGCGCGGCGCCCCGTGATCATGCCCACATGACCGAGGGGCGGTTCGCGCACCGTCGCCTGGGGCAGAGCCCGGCCTAGCGCGCGGGCGGACACGGCCGGCACGATCCTATCCCGTTGCGGCACGACAACAAAGGCCGGAATGGTGACGGATTCGGGTCGCACCGGCCGGCCATCCACGCGCCATTCCCCCCGCGCCGTCGTGTTGGCGCCGTACCAGCCGCGCAGGGTTTCCTGTGCGACCGCGCCGGCCAGCGGTACGCCGTCGTTGAGCCAGTCCTCCATGGCGACGAAGTGGCGGGCGGCCGCGCCGCGCGGGCTCAGATGGGCGAAGCCCCGGAACTTGCGCCCGATGGAGGGCGGATCGATGGTGGCGAACGCGGCCTGCAACAGGTCAACCGGCAGGGCATCGTGCACCGCCAGCACCGGATCGATCCACGGTGCCAGCGCGGTCGCCAGCCGGCCCTGGGCGGCGGCCCGGTCGGCATGGAAGTCCCACGGCGTTGCCAGCAGAACCAGACCGGCGAGATCAGAGTGCCGCCGCTGCGCCAGCGCCAGCGCCAACAGCCCGCCCATGCAGTAGCCCAGCAGGACCGGGTTGCGGCCGGTGCGCTCGCGCACGTGGTCCAGCGCCGCCTCCAGCCGTGCCACATAGTCGCTCAGCGTGAAGCCCTGTTCCGCCTCGCCCGGCGCGCCCCAATCCACCAGTACCGGACGCAGACCGCGCCACGCCAGGTACGGCGCGAAGCCGCGCTGACGGCTCAGGTTGAGGATATAGCCCCGGTTGATCAGCGACGGCGCCAGCAGAATCGGCGGGCCGTCGCGCGCCCGCGCGCGCCGCTCCGGCTCGGTTGGCGTCTCGGAGAAGTCCCGCAAGACGGTGGAGCCTCGGCGCCAGACCGCCGGCGGATCCAGCCCCTCGCGCCGGTAGGCGTGGCCGCGATAGCCCTCGACGCCGTCCAGGAACGCGCCCAGCCGGTGCCGCGCCTCGGCATCGACGGCGCGGCCGAAGGTCGCCGGATCGATGCCGGCCGCCCGCACGTCCGCGAGCAGGGCGTCGAGCGGCGCGGCCTCAGCCTTGGGGTCGGCTGGCGCCGGAGAGCAGTCCGCCGAGGGCGGCTTCGAGCAAAGCGACCCGCTGTTCCAGCCGCTCAACCCGAGCGGCCATGTCATCATCAGCAGGCCCTGGGTGGCCAGATGAACCGCCAGCGGACGGGGTCCCGGATGGGGCATGTCGCGCGGCGGTGTCGGTGGCGGAAGGCTCTGATCCGGCATGGTCCTCCCCGGCGGGCGCGGTGGCCGTGGTCGCGGACGGGTCGCGCGCGGGGCGCATCGCGTCCGCCAGCCCCTGGGTCATGAGGGAGAACGAGCGCGCCAGCGCCTCGGACACGGCCGGATCCCGCGCCATGGAGCCCAGTTGCTCCTGCCACAGGTCCAGATACCGGCGGGCCAGCGCCTGAAGGTCGGGAGGATCATCCGTCATGAGTCCACTATAGGCACGGCTGGGGTCCGTGTCACCCAGCTGGCCACCACCCCGCGCCCGTGGTGCCGTGCACAATCTTGTTGCAATGCGGCGCGCAAGTCCCGAAACTTCCACCTGATATCCTGGTGGAGCGGTCGCCCGCCATCCGGGCAAGAAGTGTTGCACGCATGGAACGTGCTTGCCAACCGAAGACCCTACGGAGGAACAGGACGGTATGACCGACAAGGCGGCGACAGGCCGGACGAAACGGGATCAGAACGACCCGGTCATCATCAAGAAATACGCCAACCGCCGTCTCTATAACACGGCCACGAGCAGCTATGTCACGCTGGACCTCCTCAGCCAGATGGTCAAGGAGCACACCGACTTCGTCGTCTATGACGCCAAGACCGGCGAGGACATCACGCGCTCGGTGCTGACGCAGATCATCGTCGAGGAGGAAGCCAAGGACGGCCAGAACATGCTGCCGATCAGCTTCCTGCGCCATGTCATCAGCTTCTACGGCGATTCGCTGGGCGGCGTCGTGCCGCAGTATCTGGAACACTCCATGCAGGCCTTCGCCCGCAACCAGGAAAACATGCGCCAGGTCATGCAAAATGCCTTCGACGGCCTGTTTCCCGTCCAGAACATTGAGGACCTGAACAAGCAGAACATGGCGTTCTTCGAAAGCGCGATGAAGATGTTCTCGCCGTTCGAGGGGGCCAAAGGGATGCCCGGCTTCAACACCCTGCCCAAGGCCACCACCAGTCCCATGCCTGATGAGCGCAATGGCTCCGAGGCAGATGTTCAGGCGATGAAGGCGCAACTCGCCGAGATGCAGCGCAAGCTGGACCGACTGATGGAGGAACGGGCGCAGGACACGGGGACGAGCGTCGGTTCAGAAAAGGAAACGCCGAACGACACTCCCGATCCCAAGGCCTGAACCGTATTCCGTGCGATCGGAGACAGGGGCGGTGTCGTGAGGGGGATCAGGCGGTGATCCGCCAAGAACGAGGCGAGAGAACGCCCGCCCGCCCGGCCCTCGCTGTCATGCTCCAGGGCACCGGGTCGGACGTCGGCAAGTCCCTGCTGGTCGCCGGGCTATGCCGCTGGCTGACCCGCCAGGGGCTGCGCGTGCGCCCCTTCAAGCCGCAGAACATGTCCAACAACGCCGCTGTCACCCAAGAAGGTGGCGAGATCGGCCGCGCCCAGGCGTTGCAGGCGCGGGCGTGCGGGGTGCCGCCGTCGGTGCACATGAATCCGGTGCTGCTGAAACCGCAGACCGACGTCGGCAGCCAGGTGGTGGTGCGGGGCCATGTGTGGGGCAATGCCATGGCGCGGGACTACACGGCCCTGAAACCGCAGTTGATGGACGTGGTCCTGGACAGCTTCGATCGCCTGCGGGCCGAGGCCGACGTGGTGGTGGTCGAGGGCGCCGGCAGCGCCAGCGAGGTCAACCTGCGCGCCGGCGACATCGCCAACATGGGCTTCGCCGTGGCCACGCAAACGCCCGTGGTGCTGGTCGGTGACATCGACCGGGGCGGCGTGATCGCCTCGCTGGTGGGCACCTGGGCGCTGCTGCCGGACGACGAGCGGGCGCTGTTGCGCGGCTATCTCATCAACAAGTTCCGGGGCGACCCGACGCTGTTCACGCCGGCCACCGCCATGATCGCCGAACGGACCGGGGGCCTGCCCTGCCTGGGGGTGGTGCCGTGGTTCGACCGCGCCCGCGACCTGCCGGCCGAGGACGCCGTGGCGCTGGAGGCACCGCCGGCTGCACGGGCGAACGCGCCGCTGAAGGTCGGCGTGCTGCGCCTGTCGCGCATCGCCAACTTCGACGACGTCGATCCCCTGACCGCCGAGCCCGACGTTGCCGTGACCTTCGTCCAGCCGGGCGAGGCGGTACCGGGGGATCTCGACCTTTTGATCCTGCCGGGATCGAAGGCGACGGTGGCCGATCTGGCGTTTCTGCGCGCCCAGGGCTGGGACGTCGATGTCATGGCCCATCAGCGGCGCGGTGGGGCGGTGCTGGGGATCTGCGCCGGATATCAGATGCTGGGGCGGACGGTGGCCGATCCGGACGGGATCGAGGGGCCGGCGGGCGCCGCGCCCGGGCTGGGGCTGCTCGACGTCGAGACCACGATCGGCCCGACCAAGACCCTGCGCGAGGGACCGTGGGGCTATGAGATGCACATGGGCGCAACCGAGGGACCCGATGCCGGGCGACCCTGGCCGGGGGGCCTCGCGGACCTGGTGGCGGTGGCCGCGCTCGGGGCCGCCAGCCGCGATGGCCGCGTGCTGGGCTGCTATCTGCACGGGCTATTGCACTGTGATGCGACTCGCGCGGCGCTGCTGGCGGGGCTGCGGCCGGGACGTGCGGCCGGCCCGGCGTTCGAGGCCCGGGTCGAGGACGCGCTCGACGCCCTGGCGGACCATCTGGCGGCCCATGCCGACCTGCCCGCGCTGGTCTTCCCGGGGGCGACCGAACATGCCCCGGTCGCCCCGAATGGGTCGAGGCGATCCGCCTCAGACGATAAGCCATGGTAAAAAGCAAGCAACTCGTTTGCTGGCCTACGAGTCTCCAGGCGTGTCGCCATCGGTTCGAGTTTTCGCTTGATGTCGCTGACTCCCGCCTCGTGAGGCACAGTTGTATTGCTGATGAAAGGATGCCGAGGGCGGAACCCGTTTTTGTATTTCGGCCGCCGGATCCCGGTTCAATGAGGAAGAGCGGGATGTGAAGACCACCGTAACACTTCCATTTCTTTCTGAAACAGGCGCCCCAATTTAGAATGGTTTTCGGGTGCGTGTTGAAAAAGCGCCCCCATGTTCAACGCGGAGTCTTAATCGCCCTGGACTCGGCGCCCCGATCAAGGCACTCTCGAAAAACGCGGAGGGCAGGCCAATGGAGTCCACGGGAGGGACACGTCCGCCGTCCAGGCCAGCCGTGGCGCCAACGGGCCCTGCCATTGACCGCTGGCACGACGTCGAAAGTGTGGGGTCGAGGTCATTGAAAGTCCTCGTCGTTGAAGACAACACCGCGTATGCCAGTCTCGTGGCGGCTCTGCTGCGGGAAGACGGTCGTGATGTCTTCGAGGTCATCTCCGCCACGACCCTTGCCGAGGCGCGCGAACGGCTGGCGCGCGAATCGTACCAAGCCATCGTGTTGGATCTTTTGCTGCCGGATTCCTCCGATCTGGCCACGCTGGATGGCATTGTCGAGGTTGCCCCGACCGTCCCGGTCATCGTGCTGACGGGCACCGACGACGAAGAGACGGCGGTCGCCGCCGTGCGGCACGGCGCGCAGGACTATCTGAGCAAGGACGGGCTGTCGGCCGAAAGCCTGCGCCGTGCCATCAACTACGCCATGGTCCGCAAGGAAACGATCAGCCGCCTGGCCCATGGCGGCGAGTTCCTGGAAGGCTTGGTCAACGCCGTGCGCGACGGCCTGGCGGCGCTGGAGGCCGTGCGGGACGCGACCGGCGAGATCACGGACTTCCGCTTTCTGCTGGTCAACCCGGCCCTCACCCACATGCTGGGCCGAAAGGGCGGGGAGATCATCGAGCATGGCTTGAGCACCTTGGCCGACGAGATCGGGTGGTCCGACCTGGTGGCGGTGCTGGCGGCCGTGGTCACGCACAAGACGGCGGCGACCGTCGAGCACTGGGTCCGCCGGCCCGACGGCGGCGATCTCTGGGTGCGGCTCAACGCCACCCACTTGCGCGATGGCGTGGCCATGTCCCTGACGGACGTCACCGAGCGCCACGAACAACAGCAACGCGTCAGCCGCGCCCTGGAGCAGGCCGAGGCCGCCGATTCCGCCAAGACGAAAGTGCTGCAGGCGATCAGCCACGACCTGCGCACGCCGCTGAACAGCATCATCGGCTTCGCCGAGGTGATCCAGGCGGAAGTGTTCGGCGCCCTGGAGAACGCCCAATACCGCGCGTATGTCAATGATATCGCGCGGTCCGGGCACGGGATGCTGGACATCATCAACAAGCTGCTCGACCTGAGCCGACTGGCGGAACTCGCGCGCGCCGACAAGACATACCGCCACCTGATCGACCTGGCGCCCGACCTGATCTGCGTCGTGCGCAACAACCGCATCGAACTGATGAACGACGCCGGCGCCGCCATGCTGGGCCTGTGGCCGGCCGAGTCCATCGTCGGGCGCGACCTGCGCCAGTACGTGCACGAGGACAGCCGCCCTCTCATCGAGGACATCGGCGGCCTTCTGGTTGGCGCGCAACACCATGTGCCGGCGCGCCTGCGGGATATGCGGGGCCGGGTGATCGACGTGGAGTTGGCTGCGGTCCAGTCCGATCCGGACGCCGAAGGGCAGAGCTACATGATCGTCGCGCGCGACGTCAGCGAGCGTCAGCGCGCCACCGAGGAGATCATCCAGCGCGAGGAGCGCCTGTCCAAGATCATGGACACCATGGTCGAGGCGCTGATCATCATCGATACCGAGGGCATCATCGAAACCTTCAACGCCGCCGCCGAGCAGATGTTCGAATACGAGGCGGCGGAGGTGATCGGCCAGCCGGTCTCGATCCTGATGACGGAAGAATTGGCGACCGCCCACCAGAACCACGTGCGCACCTACTTGCACACGGGCAAGAGCACCGTGCTGGGCACTGGCCGCGAGGTCGAGGCGCGACGGCGCGACGGCACCACGTTCCCGGCCGACCTGTCGGTGTCGGAGATGAAGGTCGGAGGGCGACACCTGTTCATCGGCATGATGCGCGACATCACCGAACGCAAGATCGCCGAACAGCGCCTGCTCTTCCTGGCGACGCGCAATCCCTTGACCGGACTGCCCAACCGGGCGCTGTTCCGCGACCGGCTGGAAGCCGCCATCGCCCGCGCCGACGACACCGGCAGCATGATCGGCATCCTGTTCGTCGACCTCGACCACTTCAAGAACATCAACGACACGCTGGGCCATCCGGCCGGCGACCGCGTGCTGCAGATGGCCGGCCGCCGGTTGCAGGGCCACGTCCGCCCCGGCGACACCGTGTCGCACCAGAGCGGCGACGAGTTCACCGTGATCCTTGAGAACGTCCGCGGCGAGGATGAAGTCTCAAGCATCGCCCACCGGATGCTCGACGACCTGTCGCGTCCGTTCGAGCTGGACGGCCGGGAGATCTACACGTCGGGCTCCATCGGCGTGGTGATCTATCCGCAGACGCGGGGCGGCATCTCCAACCTTCTGCGCAACGTCGACACGGCGGTCAACTTCGCCAAGAAGAAAGGCCGCAACAACTATCAGTTCTACACGGACCGACTGTCCAACGACATGGTGCGCCGGCTCCAGGTCGAAACCGGCCTGCGGCGCGCCCTGGAACGAAACGAGCTGTCGGTGTTCTATCAGCCCAAGGTGGATCTGGCCACGCGGTCCGTGATCGGGGCCGAGGCGCTGCTGCGGTGGCGCTCCGACGATCTGGGCGATGTCTCGCCGGTCGAGTTCATCCCGGTGGCCGAGGAAACCGGCCTGATCGTGCCCATCGGCGAATGGGTGTTGCGCACGGTCTGCCGGCAGATCAAGGCCTGGCAGAACGACGGCTTGCCCTCCGTTCTGGTTGGCGTCAACCTGTCGCCGCGCCAGTTCCGCGACCCCGAACTGGCGGAGGGCATCAAGGGCATCCTGCGCGACACCGGCGTCAAGCCCGATCTGCTCGACCTCGAACTGACGGAAGGCATGTTGATCGAGAACGCCGACGAGGCCGTCGAAGCCCTCTGGTCGCTGAAAAACGTGGGCATCACGCTGTCGATCGACGATTTCGGCACCGGCTATTCCTCGCTGTCGTACCTGAAGCGCTTCCCGATCGACGCCCTGAAAATCGACCGGTCGTTCATCATGGACATTCCGTCCAGCGAGGATGACATGGCCATCACCCAGGCGATCATCCGCATGGCTAGTTCGCTGGGCCTGCAATTGGTCGCCGAGGGCGTGGAAACGGAGGCACAGGTCGAGTTCCTGCGCGCCAACGGGTGCCAACTCGGCCAGGGGTACCTGTTCAGCCGCCCGGTGGATCCCCAGACCATGTCGGCGCTGCTGGCCGATGGCACGGCGCCGAAGCGGGCCACGGTCGCCGCTGGTGGCCGGGTCAAGGCGTAACTGGGTCGATGCGCCTCTGGTTCGAGGCGGGGCCGACGCTGCCCGACCTCGTCGGGCGCCACGCCAACGCGCCGGCGGTGATCGTCGGCAACGGCCCCTCGCTGCGCACGGCGGACCTGCGCCTTCCTCCCGAGGCCGTGGTATTCGCCTTCAATGGCGCGTGGCGCCTGCACATGGCGGGACGGCTGACGCCGCACTGGCACGTGGTCGAGGACCGCCTCGTCGCCGAGGAGGAAGCCGCCGCCTTGCGGGCCATGGACTGGACCACGCTCATCCTGCCGCGTGAGCACGCCGAGGTGATCCCGCCCGGGCCGGGGCGGATGCATGTTCCGGTGGACTGGTCCTACTACGACAGCGTGCGGCCGCCGGCCCATCCCGGCTTCGCCACCACGGCCGAAGGGCCGTTGTACGCCGGGCAGAGCGTCGTCTATCTGGCGCTGCAACTGGCGTTCCTGATGGGATGCGATCCGGTGGTCCTGCTGGGCATGGACCTGGACTACCGGCTGCCGGTCTCGGCCCGGGTTGCCGGCCACGTGGTCGCCTCGACCGCCGCCGATCCCAACCACTTTGACCCGGACTACTTCGGGCCGGGCCGACGCTGGCACCTGCCCAAGCCTGATCGTATGCTGGTGGCGTTCCGCCACGCGGCGACGGTATACGCGCGCCACGGCCGACGGTTGCTCAACGCGACGCCGGGGGGCCGTCTGACCGGCGTGCCACGCGGGGGGCTTTGCGCGGCGGCGGGCGATGACGCATAAGATGCGGATGGCAAGGGTGCCGTGCCGACAAGAGGGATCTGACGAATGCTGCTGGACGACTGCCCCCGCTGTGGACGCGTGCCAGACCGCCCGGCCGGGGCCGGGCGCCTGTTCATCTGGCCGCCCCTCGGACACACGATGGCCAAGATTCGCGAGGCGCTGCGGGCGGGCGGCATGGCGGCCGAGGGCGACGCGGCGCATGGATGCCTGATCGTCGATGTGGAGTCCGGCCAGCACCCATTGCTCGCCCGGCGCCTCGACGGCGCCTTGAGCCGGGCGGAGGCGCGCGACAGCCGTGTTCTGTTCATGACCCGCGGCGGCCAGCCGGGGTTCGCCGAGATGAGCGCGGTCGACAGCCTGGAGACCTACATCGCGCGCGAACTGGGGGGCTGGCTGCTGGACCTCATGCGCGACGGTCGTATCACGACGCTGTTCCAGCCGATCGTGTACGGCGCCGATCCGGCCTCGATCTTCGCCCACGAGTGCCTGTTGCGCGGGGTGGGTGCCGACGGCGCGCCCATTTCGCCCGGCCAGATTTTCGACGTCGCGGGTCGGGCCGACCTCATCTTTCCGCTGGACCGGCTGGCGCGCACGACCGCCGTCGCCAATGCGGCGGCGCGCGGCGTGCCGGGGCACATCTTCATCAACTTCACGCCGTCGTCGATCTATGACCCGGACTACTGTCTGCGCACCACGCTCGCGGCGGTGGAGAAGGCCGGGCTCGATCGTGACCGCATTGTCTTCGAGGTGATCGAGACCGAACGCATCGGCGATCCCGCGCATCTGGCTGGCGTCCTGCGGTACTACCGCGACGCCGGCTTCAAGGTGGCGTTGGACGACCTGGGCGGCGGCTATGCCAGCCTGGGGTTGCTGCCCAGCCTGCGGCCGCACTTCATCAAGCTGGACCGCGCGCTGGTGGACGGCGTGTGCGACGACCCGGTCAAGGCGGTGATCATCGCTCGCCTGGTGGAGATGGCGCACGATCTGGAGATCGGCGTGGTCGCCGAGGGCGTCGAGCGGCCGCAGGACCTCGCATGGCTGCGCGAACACGCGGTCGACTATATCCAGGGGTTCCTGCTGGCGCGCCCGGCACCGGAGCCGGTCCAGGGACGGCTGTCCTGGGGCGGCGGCGGTGCGGCCGCCGGATGACAACGGCTCGAAATGGAAACGGCCCCGCGTCGGGGCCGTGGCATCTCCGAAAAGATGGCGCGAGTGACGGGACTTGAACCCGCGACCTCTGGCGTGACAGGCCAGCGCTCTAACCAACTGAGCTACACCCGCATCGGGCCGCCCGTGCCGGGCGGAGGCCGGGTATGTATCAGGCCGGCCAGGGTGGCGCAAGGCCTTTTTCGCCGACCGACTGCTATGTTGGCGCGACGCCCCCGCCCGTCAGGTGCTCGCACAGGCGCGGCATCAACTCGACGAAGTTGCAGGGGCGGGTGCGGCTGTCGAGCTGGGTGGCCAGGATGCCGTCCCAGGCGTCCTTGCAGGCACCGGTCGAGCCCGGCAGGGCGAACAGGTAGGTGCCGGCCGCCACCCCGGCCATGGCCCGCGACTGGATCGTGGACGTGCCGATGGTCTGGTAGCTGAGCCAGCGGAACAGTTCGCCGAACCCGGGGATCTCCTTTTCCACCACGCGGACCATCGCCTCCGGCGTGACGTCGCGCCCCGTGACGCCGGTGCCACCGGTGCTGATGACGGCGTCGACCTCGGGGTCGTCTATCCAGCGGCGCAGGTGCTCGGCGATGCGATCGGCGTCGTCGGGGACGATGGCCCGGTCGGCCAGGACGTGGCCGGCCGCCGTCAGACGCTCGACCAGCGTGTCGCCGCTGCGGTCGTCGGCAAGGGTACGGCTGTCCGAGACCGTCAGGACAGCAATGCGCACGGGCAGGAACGGACGGGAGGGATCGACATCGGGCATGGGGCGGCGCCTTGAGGCTGAACGAACGGATCCGTCGGACGGTCCATCACCCTACCGCGACAGATGGCGGGCGCAAAGGGGGGGCCGGATGCGGGCAACCGCACGACCGCGCCATAACCATAATTTTCCTTGGGGCTTTGATGTCCCTTCAGAATTTAGCAAGTGGCGCACGCCGTGCGCTTTTTTCTTGCCGCCTCCCGGCTGTCATGATACTGTAACAAACGTAAACAATGGCCGCGTTTCAGGGCGGCCAGGCTGGGAGGACATCACGATGCTGCGTTTCCTCGTGTTCTTCCGTTACGGCATGGCGGCCCGACGACACCGTGGCATGGACCACGTGACGTCGGAGTCGGACGCGTTCAGCCGCCGCTTGGCGCGCGCCACGACCATTGCGCCGTCGATCCAAGACCTTGTGGGGAAGACGTCCGGACCGCGCCAGACACCGCCCCCGCATACGCTGCCGGCGGAATAACGCCAGGGGCAGGCGGCGCCCGCCGCAAGAAACGGATAGGGCGCCGCCGCGCCGTGGGGCATAGTGGCCGGCCTGCGTCCCCTGCGCCCGGTTGCCCGCCCGATGCCCCAGTCTTCCCGTCCCGACTCCGGCCCGAACCGCGCCAGCGCGGTTCTGGGCGAAGACAGGCAGGCCCGCCGGGCGCTGCCCCTGCTGCTGCTCGGCGCGGTGCTGATCGCCTTCGCGCCCGTGTTCGTCAAGCTGTCGGCGCTGGAGCCGACGGCCACCGCGTTCTACCGCGCGGCGCTGGCGTGGCCGGTCCTGATGGCGGTGGCCCTGGCAAGCGCGCGGCGCGCGTCCACTGGCCCGCGCCGGTCGCGCCCGGAGACCCTGCGCGACCATCTGATGTTAGCAGTGCCGGGGCTGGCGTTCGCCGGGGATCTCGGCTGCTGGCACTGGGCCTTGCAGTTCACGTCGGTCGCCAACTCGACGGTTCTCGCCAATCTGGCGCCGGTGTTCGTGACCGCCGGCGCCTGGGCGCTGTTCGGTCAGCGCCCGACCTGGCTGTTCGTCGCCGGCCTGCTGACCGCGTTGGGCGGCGTCGGCCTGCTGATGGCCGACAGCCTGAGCGTGGGCGCCCCGGGCCAGATCGTCGGTGATGGCCTTGGCGTTGTGACCGCCGTGTTCTACGGCGCCTACATCCTGGGCATCGGCTGGTGCCGATCGCGCTTTCCCACCGCCGTCGTCATGGCCTGGAGCACCCTGCACACCGCCTGGGTGCTGCTGCTGGTCAGCCTGCTGGCCGGCGAGAGTCTGGCCATCCCCACCCTGTATGCCCTGTCGATCCTGATCGGACTGGCGTGGCTGTCGCACGTCGGCGGACAGGGGTCCATCGCTTTCGCCCTGGCCCACCTGCCGCCCGCGTTCGGCAGTGTCAGCCTGTTGCTGCAACCGGCCGTCGCGGCGATTCTCGGGTGGCTGATCCTGTCGGAGCCGCTCACACCCTTGCAGGCGGTCGGCGGGATCGTCATCTTGTGCGGGATCGTCGTCGCCCGGCGCGGCAGTGCCCACCAGACCGGCGTCGCCGCCCGCCCATCCAACCCGGCCCGTGACCCGTCGTCCGCTTGATCGGGGTGTCGTCGCATGACCTGTTGCCGTTGCGCCAAGATCGTCGCCACCCTCGGGCCGGCGACCACCACCGAAGGCACGATCGAGGCCCTGGCCCGCGCCGGGGCCAGCGTCTTCCGGCTGAATTTCAGCCATGGCACCCACGCCGAGCACGAGCGCCGCTTCAACACGGTGCGCCGGGTGGAGGAAACCCTCGGCCGGCCGCTGGCCGTGCTGGCCGACCTGCAGGGGCCGAAGCTGCGGGTGGGCCGGTTCCTCGACGGGTCGGCCCGCCTGACCGCCGGCCAGACCTTCCGCCTCGACCGCTCGACGGACCTGGGCGACGCCAGCCGGGTCGCCCTGCCGCACCCCGAGATCTTCGCCGCCCTCGGGCCGGGGGCCGACCTGCTGATGGACGACGGCAAGCTGCGCCTGCGGGTGGAAACCGTCACCGACGACTCCATCGTCACCCGCGTCCTGACGGGCGGCACGCTGTCGGACCACAAGGGCCTGAACGTGCCCAATGTGATGTTGCCGATCTCGGCCCTGACCGAGAAGGATCGCGGCGACCTCGCCTTCGCCCTTGAGCTGGGTGTGGACTGGGTGGCGCTGTCCTTTGTGCAGCGCCCGGAGGACGTGGCCGAGATCCGCAAGATCGTCGCCGGCCGGTGCGCCATCATCAGCAAGCTGGAGAAGCCCGGCGCGCTGGACAGCCTCGACCGCATTATCGAGCTATCCGACGGCGTCATGGTGGCGCGCGGCGACCTGGGCGTGGAAATCCCACCGGAACGCGTGCCCATCGTGCAGAAGCGCATCATCCGCGCCTGCCGCTCCGCCGGCAAGCCGGTGGTCGTCGCCACACAGATGCTGGAAAGCATGATCAAGGCGCCAGCCCCCACACGGGCCGAGGCCTCCGACGTGGCCCACGCCATCTACGAGGGCGCCGACGCGGTCATGCTGTCGGCCGAAACCTCGATCGGCGAATACCCGGTGGCGGCGGTCGGCATCATGGATCGCATTATTACGCAGGTGGAAGGCGACGAGCATTTCCGCGACCTGATCGACGCCGGCCGCGACGCCCCCGAGAACAGCGCCGCCGACGCCATTTGCGCGGCGGCGCGGCAGGTCGCGCGCACCCTGTCGGCGTCGTTGATCGTCAGCTTCACCACCTCCGGCTCCACCGCCCTGCGCGCGGCGCGGGAGCGGCCGTCTGTGCCCATCCTGTGCCTGACGCCGAACCCGGCCGTGGCGCGGCGCATGGCCCTGGTGTGGGGCGTGGTCGCCGCCGAGCTGGAAGAGCCGGAAGGCTTCAGCGAGATGGTGGTCAGCGCCGTCCAGATCGCCCGCGAAAAGGGCCTGGCCGACGTCGGCCAGCGCCTGGTGCTGATCGCCGGCGTGCCGTTCGGCCGGCCGGGCACCACCAACAGCCTGCGGGTGGCGTGGGTGGAGTGACGGCGGGGGCTGGTCCGGCGGCTAAGACCCGGCGACGATCGGATTGACTCGTCCGGCTGGTCGCTTCCGGGCACCGGTGATGCCGAGTCTTTGTTTTTTTCGCCGCGGCGCCCCTTCGGGGCGCTGCGGCTCCGCGGCTTCGCCGCGCCGGCGCAGTTGCGCCGGCCGTCCGACGAATGAAGTTAGTTCATTCGTCGGACGGTACAACTCGCCGAATCCCCAATACGTGCGGACTCCTCGACAGAGTCCACGCCCCGTGAGCGGACACGCCCGTTTGCCTGCGCATGACGTCGCGCACCCGGCCGTGCGCGACTCCGTTTTCGCCCCGTCACAAAAAACATCTTGAAAAGCGGACTTCGATGATCGGAAATGTGGCGGCGAGTCACCGTCCGGCGAAGGGGTTTTCCGGCGTACCCGGAACCCCCATGTGAGCTTGCGTGCCCACCGCGCCTGAAACCCCGGACCAACACGGGCGACGGTGTGGCGAGACCGCCGCTGGACGGCCGAAACGGACCACGCGCCACAAGCGTGGCGCTTGCGAGAGAACACAGGGAGGACACAAGACCATGACCACCGTGAAGACCGCCGCCCGCCTGGGCGGCGTCGCCGCCATGGCCGCCATGCTGGCCACCACCTCCATCGCCAACCCGGCCGCCGCGCAGGACCGCGTGCGCTGGCAGATGACCATGGGCTTCCCCTCGACCCTGACCGCGCTGGCCGACACCGCCCCGTGGGTGGCCGAGCAGGTCAACACCATGTCCGGCGGCAACATGACGCTGCAGGTCTTCGAACCCGGCAAGCTGGTGAAGGGCACCGAGGTGTTCGACGCCGTCTCTCAGGGCAAGGTCGATTCCGGCTACGTCTGGGCCGGCTACGAGATCGGCAAGGTCCCCTCCTCCGCCCTGTTCGGTGCCCAGCCCTTCGGCCTGGAGCCGATGGAGATGATGGCCTTCATGCTGGAGCATGGCGGCCAGGAGATGATGCAGGAGATCTACGCCGAGCATAACATCATGCCGCTGTACTGCGGCGTGATCAGCCCCGAGGCCGCCGGCTGGTTCACCTTCCCGCTGGAAAGCCTGGACCAGGTCAGCGGGATGCGCATCCGCTTCGCCGGCCTGGGCGGCGAGGTGATGCAGAAGATGGACGCCGAGGTCACCCTGCTGCCCGGTTCCGAACTGTTCGAGGCCCTGGAGAAGGGCGTGATCGACGCCACCGAGTTCTCGCTGCCGACGGTCGACGAACAGCTCGGCTTCTACAAGGTCGCCAAGTTCTATCACCTGCCGGGCTGGCACCAGCCGTCCACCAACCAGTACCTGTACATCAACCTCGACAAGTGGAACGGCCTGGACGAGAGCCAGCAGGCCATCCTGCGCACCGCCTGCACCGCCGGCGTCGCCAAGTCGATCGCCCGCGCCGAAGCCCTGCAGGGCGCCGTGCTGAACACCTTCACCGAGGAGCATGGGGTGACGGCCGTCGAGGTGCCCGAGAACATCCTCCTGGAACTGCAGGAAAAGACCGACGAGGTGATGGCCGAGTTCTCCGAGGAGGACGAGGCCTTCAACAAGGTCTGGTCGGCCATGTCCGCGTTCAAGGAAGAGCACAAGGCCTGGAAGGAACTGGGCTATCTGCCGCGTGACTGGATGTCCCGCGTGGACGAAAGCGAATAACGCCACGCGGACATCGTTCGTGTGAGGACGACGGGCGGCGGACCGGCCCAGCCGGACCGCCGTTCCCGGGTTCCTCCGTCTTCGAGGCCACGACCCCGCCCCAGGCGCCGTCCCGCGCCGCCCGGGCGGGGCCGGGGTTTCGGTCGCGTTCGGGTCACCGCCGCAGAGGACCACCCCCCATGAGCGAGCCTTCCCACGCCTCTCAGGAGCCCCCGTTCAACGACGAGGGCATGAGCGCGGACGGCCTGCCGGCCGAACACCGCATGTTGCCGCGCACCCGTATTTCCAACGCCATCGACCACTTCATCATGCGGGTGGGCAACGTGGCCTCGTGGATCTGGGTGCTGCTGGTCATCGGCATCATCACCAACGTCACGATGCGGTACGTGTTCGGCCGGGCCACGGTGTGGCTGGAGGAGTTGCAGCTCTACCTGTACGCCATCGGCTTCATCGTCGGCCTCAGCTACGCCATCACCTGGAACCGCCACGTGCGGGTCGATGCCCTGGTGGACCGGTGGAGCCGGCGGGCACGCGCCTGGATCGAGCTGTTCGGGTTGCTGTTCCTGTTGCTGCCCTTCTCGGTGGCCATCCTGGTCGAGGCCGTGCCCTACGCCCTGACCTCGTTCAGGCTCAACGAGGGATCGCCGGCGCCCGGCGGGCTGCCCTACACGTGGCTGCTCAAGTCGTTCATCGTGTGGGGGTTCGCCCTGATCTTCCTGGCCGCCCTGTCCCGCCTGTTGCGCTGCACCGCGTTGCTGTTCGATCGCCCCAGACCCCTCTGACATGCCCCGATGCACCGCCCGGTTCCTGACGGACCCGGACGCGTCACGGCCGGCCGCCGCGCCGGGCGGTTCGCAGGAGAGCCACCGTGTTCGAATACGAAATCATCGTCATTTGCCTGCTGGCCACCTTCATGGGGCTGATTTTCACCGGGTTTCCGCTGGCCTGGGTGCTGGGCGGCGTCTCGTTCGCCTATCTGGTCATCAGCCTTATCCTGCTCAACTGGTTCAACATCGACACCTATTTCCTCGACGAATGGAACGACTTCGCCATCATCGTCGATCGTATCTGGGCGCAGATGCAGAACTGGGTGCTGGTCGCCTTGCCCATGTTCATCTTCATGGGATTGATGCTCGACCGCTCGGGCGTCGCCGACAAGCTGATGGCCAACTTCACCAAGCTGTTCGGCAGCCTGCGCGGCGGCCTGGCGCTGACGGTGATCGTCATCGGCGTGCTGCTGGCGGCGTCGACCGGCATCGTCGGCGCCTCGGTGGTGCTGCTGTCCATGCTGGCGCTGCCGCCGATGATGGCCGCCAGCTACAACAAGAGCCTGGCGACGGGCGTGGTGGCCTCCTCCGGCACCCTGGGGATTCTGATCCCGCCGTCCATCATGCTGGTGGTCATGGCCGACCAGTTGTCGCTGCCGGTGGGCGACCTGTTCATGGGCGCGGTGTTCCCCGGCCTGATCCTGGGCGCGCTGTACGTCGGTTATGTGATCGTGATCGGCCTGATGAAGCCGGCGTGGGCGCCGGCCCCCGACAAGACGGCGGCCGTGACGTGGCGCGATGTGTTGGCCGTGATCTGGGCGGTGGTGCCGCCGTTCATGCTGATCATCGCCGTGCTGGGCTCGATCTTCCTGGGCATCGCCACGCCGACCGAGGCCTCCGGCATCGGCGCCCTGGGCGCCACCATCCTGGCCGCCGCCAACCGGCGCCTGAACATCGAAGTGCTGCGCCGGGTCTGCCGCGAGACCATGCTGACCACGGCCTTCATCTTCGGCATCTTCCTGGGCGCGACCGCGTTCGCCCTGGTGATGCGCTCGCTGGGCGGCGACGAGTTCATCGGCGGCCTGCTGGAGGGCCTGCCGTTCCCCGACTGGGGCGTGGTCGTGTTCATCCTGTTCATCGCCTTCATGGCCGGCTTCTTTCTGGATTGGCTGGAAATCAGCCTGATCATCCTGCCGCTTGTGGCGCCGGTGGTGCAGGCCCTGGGCTTTGATCTGATCTGGTTCACGGTGCTGTTCGCCACCACGCTGCAGACCAGTTTCCTGACGCCGCCGGTCGGGTTCTCGCTGTTCTACCTGAAGGGGGTGGCGCCACCAGGGATCACCATCGGCCACATCTACAAGGGCGTGGTGCCGTTCGTGCTGTTGCAGATCCTGGGCATCTTCCTGGTGTTCCAGTTTGACGCCCTGGTGCTGTGGTTGCCGGCGCAGATGTATTGAGGGGGCGCGCCGGATGCGCCCGCCCGAGCCGGATCAGGCTCAGGCGGGCCGCGTCTGCCCCGTGCCGCGCACCTGGTACTTGAAGCTGGTGAGTTGTTCCACGCCGACCGGGCCGCGCGCGTGCAGCTTGCCGGTGGCGATGCCGATCTCGGCGCCCATGCCGAACTCGCCGCCGTCGGCGAACTGGGTCGAAGCGTTGACCATGACGATGGCGCTGTCCACCGCGTTCAGGAACGTCTCGGCGGCGGCCGGGTCCTCGGTGAGGATGGCGTCGGTGTGGTCGGAGCCGTGCTCGGCGATGTGGGCGATGGCCTCGTCGAGCCCCTCCACCACCTTCATGGACACGATCGCGTCCAGGTATTCCGTGTCCCAATCGGCGTCGGTGGCCGGCTGAACGCGCACGTCCAACGCCTGGGTCTCCATGCAGCCGCGCACCGCGCAGCCGGCGGCGGTCAGGTCCTCGACCAGCGCGGGGACCATGGCGGCGGCCACCGCGCGGTCCACCAACACGGTTTCGGTGGCGCCGCAGATGCCGGTGCGGCGCATCTTGGCGTTGACCGTCACCGCCCGCGCCTTGGCCGGGTCGGCGGCGGCGTGGATGTAGGTGTGGCAGATGCCCTCCAGGTGCTTGAACAGCGGCACCCGGCTTTCCGCCGTCACCCGCTCGATCAGGCCCTTGCCGCCGCGCGGCACGATGACGTCGATGAACTCCGCCAGCCGCAGCATGGCGCCGACGGCGGCGCGGTCGGTGGTGGGGATCATCTGGCAGGCGTCGGCGGGCAGGCCGGCCTCGGCCAGACCGGCGTGCACGGCCGCGAGGATGGCGCGCGAGGACTGGAACGACTCCGAGCCGCCGCGCAGGATCACCGCGTTGCCGGCCTTCAGGCACAGCGCGGCGGCGTCGGCGGTCACGTTGGGCCGGCTTTCGTAGATGACACCGATCACCCCCAAGGGCACGCGCACGCGGGCGATGCGCAGGCCATTGGGTCGGTCCCAGGCGGCCAGTTCGGTCCCCACCGGATCGGGCAGCGCGGCGACGTCCTCCAGGCCCTTGGCCATGGCCTCGACGCGGGCATCATTGAGCAACAGCCGGTCGAGCATCGCCTTCGACAGCCCCTTGGCCTCGCCGGCGGCCATGTCGGTGGCGTTGGCGGCCTGGATGGCCTCGGCCTGGGCGCGGAGGGCGGCGGCGGCGGCGACCAGGGCACGGTTCTTCGCCTCCGTCGGCGCCGTGCCCAGCACCCGCCCGGCGGCGCGGGCGCGCCGGCCGATGTCGTGCATCAGGGCGTCGATGTCGGTGGAGGTCTGATCGAGCGCGTCCATGGTCTGCGTCCTCTATTCGTGCCCTTCGGAGGCCTCGCCGCCCACCACCAGCGCCATGTCGTCGCGGTGCACCAGTTCGTCCGGGCCACGATAGCCCAGCACGGCCTCGATGTCGCCGGTGCGCCGGCCGAGCAACAGCCGCGCCTCGTCGGACGGGTAGTTGCACAGGCCGACCCCCAGCGCGCGGCCGTCGGCGTCGACGATGCGCACCGGCGCGCCCTTCTGGAACGCCCCGTCCACCCGCGTCACCCCGGCGGGCAGCAAGCTCTTGCCGCGCAACAACGCACGCGCCGCGCCGGCGTCCAGGACCACGGTGCCCTCCGGCTTCAGCGCCCCGGCGATCCAGCGCTTGCGCGCCGCGCGCGGTTCCTGCGCCGGCAGGAACCAGGTGCCCGGCCCGCCGGCCTCCAGCGCCGCCAGCGGCCCCAGTCCCTTGCCCGGCGCGATGACCATGGCGCAGCCGGCATCCATGGCCACGCGGGCGGCGATCAGCTTGGTGACCATGCCGCCGCTGCCCATGGACGAGCCGGTGGACCCGGCCATGGCCTCGATCTCCGGCGTCAGCTCGCGCACCTCGTCCAGGCGCCGCGCGGTGGGATCGACGCGCGGGTTGGCGGTATACAGGCCGTCGATGTCCGACAGCAACACGAGCGCGTCGGCCGAGACCATGGCCGCCACTCGCGCCGCCAGCCGGTCGTTGTCGCCGAAGCGGATTTCCTGGGTGGTGACGGTGTCGTTCTCGTTGACCACCGGCACCACGCCCAGCGCCAGCAACTGGTCGAGCGTCTTGCGGGCGTTGAGGTAGCGCCGCCGGTTCTCGCTGTCGTCCAGGGTCAGCAGAATCTGGGCCACGGTAATGTCGTGGTGGGCCAGCGCCTCCTGCCACGCGTGGGCGAGCCGGATCTGGCCGGTGGCGGCGGCGGCCTGTTTTTCCTCCAGGCGCAGGGCGCGGCCCGGCTGGGTCAGGCCGAGGATGCGCCGGCCCACGGCGATGGCCCCGGAGGAGACGACGATCACCTCCTGCCCGCGCCGACGCAGCATGGCCACTTCGTCCGTCAGCGCGTCCAGCCAGGTGCGGTGCGTCTTGCCGGAGCGGTCGTCCACCAGCAGGGCGGAGCCGATCTTGACCACCAGCCGCCGCGCCGCGCGGATGCGTCCGGCGGCCGGCACGCGCGCCAGGGGTTGCCCGGTCTCGGCGGTCATGGGGTCCACGCCTCCTCCTCCGCCGCGTCGTCGGGGCCGGCCTCCGCCGCCCGCGCCGCGCGAACGGCCGGCATCAGGGCGCGCAGCACCTCCGTCAGGCCGCGCCCGGAGGTGCTGGAGATCACCGCCACCGCCCGCCCACACACGTCCTCAAGGCGGCTCTTCTGGTCGGCGATCAGGTCATCCGTCAGCGCGTCGGCCTTGGTCAAGGCCACCACTTCGGGCTTGCCGGCCAGCCCGGCGCCGTACTCGTCCAGTTCGCCGCGCACGATACGGTAGGCCTCGGCGACGTCCACCCCGTCCGTCTCCGTGCCGTCCACCAGATGCAGCAGCACCGGGCAGCGCTCCACATGCCCCAGGAAGCGTGTGCCCAGGCCGGCGCCGTCGTGGGCGCCCTCGATCAGGCCGGGGATGTCTGCCAGCACCACCTCGTGGTCGTCCACCGTGGCCACGCCCAGATTGGGGTGCAGGGTGGTGAAGGGATAGTCGGCGATACGCGGCCGCGCCCGGGTGACGGACGCCAACAGAGTGGATTTGCCGGCGTTGGGCAGGCCCACCAGACCGATGTCGGCGATGAGCTTCAACCGCAGCCAGACCCACCGTTCCTCGCCCGGCCAGCCGGGGCCGGCCTTGCGCGGCGCCTGGTTGGTCGAGGACTTGTAGCGCGCGTTGCCGAAGCCGCCGTCGCCGCCCCGGCACAGGGTCACGCGCTGGCCCGGCGCGGTCATGTCGGCCAGCAGGGTCTCGCGGTCGTCGGCCAGGATCTCGGTGCCGACGGGCACCTGGATGGTGATGGACTCGCCGCCCCGGCCGGTGCGGTTGGCGCCCATGCCGTGGATGCCGCGCTCGGCCTTGAAGTGCTGGCGGTAGCGGAAGTCGATCAGCGTGTTCAGGTTCGGCACGGCCTCGACGATGATGTCGCCGCCGCGCCCGCCGTCGCCGCCGTCGGGGCCGCCGAACTCGATGTACTTCTCGCGCCGGAACGAGACGCAGCCGGGGCCGCCGTCGCCGCTCTTGAGATAGATCTTGGCCTGGTCGAGGAATTTCATGAGTGAGTCGGATTTCGTATGAGGACGCATGGGGACCGTATCACACACGACGCAGCAGCGCGTGACTCATTCTCCGCCACCTGCGACCGCTCCCGCAGAGCGCACAAGGCCGCGTCGGCGGGCCACGCACTGCGGTTGGTGGTCACGCTGTCATAAGCCCAACGATTTTTGTTTGATACACTTCAAGGGTATAGGCCCTTCGCTTGTCCGCTTTGGTTGGCAATGTCCGGACGCTTGGTCGAGAAAAGCCAAGATTTCGACGACAGACGTCGCGCGCCGTCTCTCCGGCGGTTTGACGGGGCGCGTGTTTACGCTACCATGCGCGGCCGTTTTTTCCCGGCCCACGACAGGACCCTTTGCGCATGACACAGCGAATCGTCGTCACCTACCACGTCACCGCCGAGGCCGAGGCCATCGAGTCCCGGGCCAAGGGCATCGCCGTCGAGCAGTCGGTCGAGATGCCGATCCCGGCGATCACCGAACAGCGGGTGCTGGACGAGGTGGTGGGCGAGGTCCAGGACATCACCGCGCTGTCGCCCGGCCTGTATCAGGTGCGCATCGGCCTGGCCCCGTCGACCGTCGACGGCGAGGCCGGGCAGTTGCTCAACATGATTTACGGCAACACGTCGATCCAGCCGGACACGGTGCTGGTCGATGCCGAGTTCCCGCCCGAGATTCTGGAGGCATTCGGCGGCCCGCGTCACGGCATCCCGGGCCTGCGCGACCGGGTCGGCGTTCACGACCGCGCGCTGACCTGCTCGGCGCTGAAGCCGCAGGGTCTGTCCACGGCGGGGCTGGCGGACCTGGCCCACCGGTTCGCGCTGGGCGGGCTGGACTATATCAAGGACGACCATGGCCTCGCGGATCAGGCCAGCGCGCCCTATGACGAGCGGGTGCCGGCCATCGCCGCCGCCGTGCGCAAGGCGCGCGAGGAAACCGGCCTGCCCACGCGCTACATCCCCAGCCTGACCGGCGACCTGGACCGGCTGCGGGCGATGATCCGGCTGGCCCGCGACGAGGGCCTGGACTGTGCCATGATCCAGCCCATGATCGCCGGCTTTCCGGCCTTCCAGGCGCTGGTGCGCGAGGCGCCCGACTTCGCCTTTTTCACCCACCCGACCATGACCGGCGCGCAGCGGATCGATGCGCCGTTCCTGCACGGCACGCTGTTCCGCCTGATGGGCGGGGACGCGGTGATCTACACCAACCACGGCGGCCGCTTCAGTTTCACGCGCGAGGTGTGCGTGACGCTCGGCCAGCGGGCCACGCGGCCCTGGGACGGCCTGAAGCCGGCCATGCCGGTGCCGGCCGGCGGCATGACGCTGGACCGCGTGCCGGAGATGATCGAGTGCTACGGCAAGGACGTGATGCTGCTGATCGGCGGCGGCCTGCTGCTGGCGCGCGATCGTTTGGTGGAGGAGACGCGCGCCTTTTGCGACCATGTGGCCGCGCTGAGCGGGGCCACTCCAGCCCCCACCCCCGCCGTGGCCGAATAGGGACCGACCCGCCGATGCGAGACGACAGCCCAACCCGCACCTCCCGCTTTCGCGCCCCGACCGAGCCGTTCCGCTGGCAGGGGGTGGACGTCCTGGCCTACAAGGAAGAAGGCAGCGCCCCGTTCAAGGCCGTGTCCCGTCAGGTGCTGTTCTCGGAACCGTTCCTGGCCGGTGAACTGCGCTATTTCGAGGTCGCGCCAGGCGGCCACACCACCCTGGAACGCCACGAACACGCGCATGGGGTAATGATCCTGCGCGGCGAGGCGCTGTGCCTGGTGGGCGAGACAGTGCGCCGGGTGGCGCCCAACGATCTGGTGCTGATCCCACCCATGTCTTGGCACCAGTTCCGGACGCGCGGCGACGAGCCCATGGGCTTTCTGTGCATGGTCAACGCCGACCGCGACCGCCCGCAACTGCCGGACAACGACGATCTGTACGGACTGCGCGCCACGCCGGCCGTGGCCGCCTTCCTCGACGGTCAGGACCCGACGTAAGGGTCACGGCGGATGTCTTCGCAGCAGTTCTCACTATGGCCCCGTCACGGGTCAGCCTGCTTTCGCTGGGTGCCTGACAGGAGCCCCAGGCGCGGATCAGACTCCCTCCCCTGGACTATCGTATTCACACTTTTCCGCCAGCGTTCGCGCGAGCTGACGGGACGGGACAAGACCCCACCCCAACCCTCCCCGTAAACGGGGAGGGAGTCCGGCCTGCACCCTTTTTACGGCCTGCTCTCCAACCCGCCGGAAGGTGCTTGCCTGACTCCTGTACCAATCTCACGCGGTTCTGGGAATGAATGACGCCGCTGGTCACGCGCAGTGAAGCGGAGCGGAACGAAGCGTGACCAGCGGGCGACGGCCCGAAGCGGTGTGTATCCTTCCTGAACCGAGCCGATTCGCCGGGAGCAGCCCATAGACTCCTGTGGCTTGACCACCTGGGGAGGACGCGCGCCCTGGCGGATTGGCCGCGACCCAAGCCCCGTGGGGAGTCCGCGCCGGACCTGTGGCGAACAGTCCGAGCGCCAGTACAGGAATTGGCTAAGGTTGCGGTGGCTCGTGCCTCGAAAGGAGTGGAACCATGACCAATGACCGTCAATGGTACGCGGGCGTCGACTGGGCGAGTCAAAGCCATCACGTTGTGCTGACGGATGATGCGGGCACCAGGATCGGCGAGAAAGTCTTCAAGCACAGCGGGGACCTGACAACAGACATCGCCAATGCCCGAAGCGAGTCGGCCAACGGCATCGCCGCCTTGCGCGCGGACCTATCAACGGAGATCGGCAACGTACGCGCCGACGCCCCCAGCGACGCGGCGGCGCTCCGCGGTGCCATCGCCGCCCTTCCGGGCCGGGGGGTCGTCGTCGGCACCGTCCTGGCGATCTTCGCGCTCTGCGCGGGCATGGTCGCCGCGACAGTGGCCAGTCTTCATTATCTCCAGCCGTAGCGGGGGCCTGCCCGCCACCACATGCTGGCGCCGACCGCGCCCCCCTCAGTTCTCCAGCATCCGCCGCAGCAGGTCCACGTTCTCGGCGAAGGCGGCGTCGGTCTGGCACAACTCCTCGACCTTCTTGACCGCGTGCATGACGGTGGTGTGATCGCGGCCGCCGAACTTGCGGCCGATCTCCGGCAGCGAGCGCTGGGTGAGCTGCTTGGACAGGTACATGGCCACCTGGCGCGGCCGGGCCACCGAGCGGCTGCGCCGTGCCGACGACATGTCGGCGACGCGCACGTTGTAGTGTTCGGCGACCTTCTTCTGGATTTCCTCGATGGTCAGGCGGCGGTCGTGCGTGCGCAGCAGGTCGTGCAACACCTCGCGCGTCGTCTCCAGCGTGATCGGCCGACCGACCAGCTGCGCGTGGGCCACCAGCCGGGTGAGCGCGCCTTCGACCTCGCGGCCGTTGGAGACGATCTTGTGGGCGATGAACTCCAGCACCTTCGGCGGCACCTCGGCGCCCAGGTGATCGGCCTTCGAGGCCAGGATCGCGAGCCGCAGTTCATAGGTCGTCGGGTGCAGGTCGGCCACCAGCCCCATGGACAGCCGCGAGCGCAGGCGGTTGCCGATTTCCTCCAGGTCGTTGGGGGACTTGTCGGCGGACAGCACGATCTGCCGCCCCTGGTCCACCAGCGCGTTGAAGGTGTGGAAGAACTCCTCCTGCGTCGAGTCCTTGCCGCTGATGAACTGAACGTCGTCGATCATCAGCACGTCCACGGAGCGGAACTGTTCCTTGAACGAGATGGTGTCCTGCATCCGCAAGGCGCGAATGAAGCTGTACATGAACTTCTCGGCCGACAGATAGGCCACGCGCCGGTGCGGGTGGGCCTCGCGAATCTGGTGGGCGATGGCGTGCATCAGGTGCGTCTTGCCCAGCCCGACGCCGCCGTAAAGGAAGAGCGGGTTGAACGGCACGAGTTCCGAATCGGCCACCCGCTGGGCGGCGGCGTAGGCAAACTCGTTCGGCTTGCCTGTCACGAAACGGTCAAACGTGTAACGCGGATCGAGCGGGGCCGAGAACACTTCGCCGACGGGACGCTCGGCGGCGGCGTCGAGAACCGGCCGTGCCGGGGAGTCGCTGGCCGTGCTCCAGCGCGAGCTGCCATTCCCGCGGCCGTTGCCCCGGGCGGTTCCGGCCGGCGCGGACGTCGGCGGAGCGGCCTCGTCGTCATCGGCCCCATTGGCGCCGTCGGTGGCCTTCTCGTCGCCGACCGCCATCGCGGCCGCGTCCGTGGTCAGCACCACGAACCGCACCGACCGCCCCCCCGGATCCGAGCCCGACCACAGCGCGCGGATGCGATCCGCGTAATGGGTCATGACCCAATCGCGCATGAACCGCGTCGGCAACCCGAGTGTCACCTCGCTGTCATCTCGCGCGGTGACGGTCATGGGTTTCACCCAGCTGTTGTACGCGGCGGTTCCGAATTCGCGTCGCAACTGCCGCCGCACGCGATCCCACAATGTGCTGATATCCATGTCCGACACGGTGACGCCCATCCTCGTCATCGTCGGGCTCCGAGCGAAGCCCTTGTTTTGTTTAATGCCTGAGGTCGCGACACAGAAGCTTCACGTCCCGGCGGCTGCCGCCTGCGCCCCTGGCGCGGCACACCACCCCGTGGCCCACCGAAGACCGAGGCCACGCCCCCCTGTTCTTTTTGTGTTCATGCGTCAGGCCCGCCCAAAGGTGCCCCGAACCGTGATCCGGCATCAAGGCGGAACCCAACCGACCGCGTCTCCGAACCTGCGGCCTCTACCAAACCGCACCCTAAAATCAAACTTGAAACACGAAAGACACAAACCAATAAAAACAGCAAACAACGCAATAAAAACCATAACACAACCGAAATATTCGCAAGACCCGCTAAGAATGATTTCGAGCATCGTAACGCTCGATAACAGCCTCGCTTGCTTCTTTCCGATTTCGCTTACGGATCATTTCCGGCGATGTCCAAGAGACTACCCGCCTCCCTCCCGGCAGGCAACGTGATCGAAACAGGAACAGAGAGAATTCTTTGGGGATTGACGCCATATGTTGCATGGCGCAAGCTCAAACATACAAAATGATGTGCCTTACCCTCCAGAGCCCATCGCCTGACCTGTCTCCAGGCCGAAGAACCGCCCGTCTTTCGAGCCCTTAAGTCGTTTTCCTGTGACAGCATCCTCAGACGCGCCCGCAGCGCCGATGATTCCCAAGCGTCCTCCCAAAAAGATTGATTTTTCGCTGAAATATCGCCTCAGCCGTTTGCCAGCCGCGCCTGAAGAATCGGCAGTGTCACCCGCCTCACATGTATCACGCGGCCACCGCCGCGCCGATTTCCCGGCCCCCTCATATGGACAGCCCGAACGGCCGTGGCCATGTTCAAGAGCGGACCGGCTGGCCCGTGGCCGCCCTCCGCCGGTCCGGCGTCATCCGGGTGCGACGGAGTCGCCCAGACCGAACCCGTCAGACGGGATGTGCCATGACACCGCCGCGACCGAGTCCCGGGAGTTCCGCTCGCCCCGCCTTTCGCCGCGCCCAGGGCCATGCCGGGCGCGATTTCGGCTTCAGACAGCGGTGGGCCGTGGCGTTGTCCCGCCTCGCCCTGACCGGCGAGCGGGCCGCCCAACGCCTGTGGCCGGCGGCCAGTCTGGTCGGAGTCGTGCTGGCGATTTTGCTGTCCGGCCTTCTGCCGGCATTACCGTGGTGGGCGCACCTTGGGGCTCTGCTCGGCCTGGCCACCATCGTTGCGCTGGCCCTCGCGCACGGACTGAGGGGCTGGCGCTGGCCCACCCGGCGCGCCGCGCTACGCCGCCTGGAAGCGACGGCGCCGCCCGGCTATCGCCCGGCGTCGGAAACCGCCGACCGCTTGGCCCTCGGCGCCGGCGACCCGCTCTCGCGCGCCCTCTGGCGCCACCACCAGGCCACCCTGCGAACACAGGGCCGCGGCCTGCGCGTGATGCCGCCGCGTCCCGGGCTGGCGCGGCGAGACCCCCGCGCGTTCCGGATTCTGTCGCTGCTGGTGCTGGCGGTGGCGCTGGTCGCCGCCGGGCCGGAGTCGCTGGACCGCCTGGCCCGCGCGCTCACGCCCGGCTTGGGCGGGCCGGCCGCGCCGGTGCTGGCCCAGGTGTGGATCACGCCGCCGGAGTATACCGGGCAGCCGCCGGTGATGCTGGAGACCGGCTCTGGCCCGGACGACAACGGCGGCGGCGCGGACGAGGGCCGGGTCGGCACGCCCTCTGCCGTGCTCGGGACGGCCCCGGACGCGGCGCCCCTGGCCATCCCGGCCGGCGCCGAGGTCGTGACGCTGCTGCGCGGCGGGTCGGGCCAAGGCCGGGTCGACTTCGGCGCCTCCGGCCCGCCCCGCGATCTGGAGCCCGCCGGCGAGGGCGGCCAGAGCCTGACCACGGCCCTGCCGGACGCCGCCGCGCGGATCCGCCTGACCCAACGCGGCCACACCATCTTGGACCAGCCCCTGCTGGTGGTGCCCGACCGGCCGCCGCGCGTCGCCTGGACCGCCCTCCCGCGCGCGGAGTCGCGTGGCCGCCTCGGCCTGGCCTACCGGCCCCGCGACGATCATGGTGTGACCGCCGTCGTGCTGCAGATCCGGGCCGCAAGCGACCAAGTGCTGGGCGCGCCTGTGGACCTGGACCTGCCGCCCGGTGAGGACGGCGCGGAGCAAATTGAAACCCGCGACCTGAGCGCCCATCCCTGGGCCGGCACAACGGTCACCGTGCGTCTGCAGGCCAAGGACGGCGCCGGCCAGGTGGGTCTCAGCGAGCCCGTCTCCATCCTGCTGCCGGCGCGGCGCTTTTCCCACCCGGTCGCGCAGGCCGTGGTGGATGCCCGCCGCCACCTCGTCGTCCACCCCGAACGCGCCCGGCCGGTGGGGGCGCGACTGTCCGCCATGGCCGAGGACTACGCGTCCCGAGACGAGTCGCTGGCGGTCTATTTGACACTTAAGGCGGCGGCGGCGCGCCTGCTGCGCCGCGACCTCGGCCGCGCCGTGGACGCGGACCTTGAACTGCTCTGGTCCATCGCCCTGGCCATCGAGGACGGCACTCTCACCCTGGCCCGGCGCGACTTGCGCGAGGCGCGCGAGGCGCTGCGCGAGGCGCTCGACCAGGGCGCCCCCCGCGAGGAGATCCAGCGCCGGCTCGACCAGCTCCGCGAGGCCATGGACCGCCTGATGCAGGCCCTGGCCGAGGCCATGCCGCTGGCCGACATGCCCCTGATGGCCATGCCCGACGGGGCCGACCTGATGACGCCCCAGGACCTCGAGCATATGCTCAACCGCCTCGGCGACCTCTCCGACCTGGGCGCCGACGACGCCGCGCAGGCGCTGCTGGACCAATTGGACGCGATGCTGCGGCAGCTCGAATCCGCCCGCCCCCCCACCGCCGCCGAACGCCGCGCCATGGCCGAGGCGGCCGAGATGATGGACCGTCTGCGCGACGTGGTGACACGCCAACAGGCGCTGCTGGACGAGACCTTTCGTCAGGGGCAGGAGAGCACGGGCGCCACGCCTCCGCGCTGGCCCGACCGACCGCCGGAGGCCCGGCGCCAACCCGGCGAATCGCTGGAGGACTGGTTCCGCCGCCAGCCGCCGCTGAGCAACCAGGCGCCGGCGCCGCGCGCAACCCCGGAAACCCAACGCCTGGGCGAGCAACAGCGCGCCCTCCGCCGCGCGTTGGAAGACCTGATGACCGACCTCGGCGAGCGTCTGGGCCGCATCCCCGGCGCCCTCGGCGAGGCCAATATGGCCATGCGCGATGCCGAGCAGGCGCTGGCCGAGGGCCGCGCCGACGCGGCGGCACGAGCCCAGGGGCGAGCGCTGGACGCGCTGACCCGGGGCCAGGGCCAGGCCATGGGCCAGATGATGGGCCAGCCGGGGTCCGGTGGCGCGGGCTTTGGCATGATCCCGGCGCGGCCGGGACCAGGCGGCGTTCCCGGCTTTCCGGGACCGCGTCCGGGCTTTGGCCGCGACCCGTTCAATCGCCCGATGGGCGCGGCGGACGACGGCTCGGTCGAGGTGCCGAGCGAGCCCGACACGCAACGCGCCCACGACATCCTGCGCGAGTTGCGCCGTCGCGCCAACGAGCCCGACCGCCCGACCCCGGAACGGCGGTTCCTTGACCGACTGATGGATGCGTTCTGACGCCGGCCGGAGACGACCGCATTGGGATGAGAGCCGTGCCGCAGTCTCCAGGGACTTGGGACCGGCATCGCCACACGGTCCCCGGGCGTGCTAAGGGCGCCCGAATGCACATCCGCTTCGCGACCAAGCAGTGCTAGGCCGGCCGTCGAGCGCGCCCTACACCCTGACGCGGGTGTCGCCGGCCCCCGCCGTCGGGCCAAGCTCAATCCGAGGCCTGCTGTCGTGCCGGCAAGGGGCTTGCATTCCCCCGGCCGGACTGCTATTGAGCCCTCCCTCCCGACGGCGGTCACTGGCTGGATCGGCACCCGGGGTGTATGGGCGCATAGCTCAGTTGGTAGAGCAGCTGACTCTTAATCAGCGGGTCCAAGGTTCGAGTCCTTGTGCGCCCACCAATGAAATCAAGGCCTTATGGTCCAGAACGGCGCCCCTCGGGGCGCCGTTTTTCGTTAAAGGTACCATCCTAGGTACCATCCGACACACAAGGTTTTGGTGGCGCCGTCAGGGAGCCAAGAGCGTGCTCGAGCGTAACTGCGTCGCTTCCGAAGCGCCTTACCGCCGTCGATTTCTCCGGGGGAGCCGAGGTTTGCCCTGCCGTACCTCGGCGTTGGGCGCGTCCAACGCCTCAAACAGGGCGTCCGGTACACGCGTCATCTCGCACCGGCGCAGGGTGGTAAGCAGGTCGCGCTGGAGGGGGATCCACTCCGCCTCGTCCCGGCCCACCCCTGATCCAACAGCCAGCGGGTGTGGTGCCACCGAGCCACCGGGACATCGCGGCCGAAGCCGGCCTTGCGTGTCGCCTCCGAGGCGTTGGTGGCGAAGTCGCCGCCCAGCCAGGCGGTGCCGCCGGTCTCGACCTGCTGCTCGAGTGACAACGACGATAGCATGCCGACCATATGAGCGCAGTGCGTGCCCGATCCGTTCGTGCGCGGCGACGCGGTCCAGATGGTCGGAGCCTATCACCCAGGTTCCATCCGCTTGTCGCTCGACGGCCCCGGTGGCGCGGCGGATGGTCTCCCGGTGACGATCAAAGGGATTCGGGCCGGAAGGCGTTCGCCGTAGAGTTTATCCCTTGGTCAGACCAGAATAACGGCCATCCCTCCGTCCCGACCTACCAGCCGCTTGGCCGTTGGTCGAAGGGCGGGTCAAGGATGGCGCCAAGCCACCGCGCGGAGCGCGGCGTGTCCTTGACCGGGCCGAGACCAATGGCAGGCTGGCGAGGGTCGGGGCGTGGAGCCGGTACGGCTCCTTGATTCTTGTACTACCTGGGTCGGTTCGTATGCGACCGCGCGGTTCAGGCCGTCGGAGCCGATGGCACCGGTGCCATCCAATTGGTGCTCCGCTGTACCGGTGGCGCGGCGGTCCCTCTGTGCCAACGATCATGAGACAGCTGCCCCCCACACGTTTAGACTTGAGG
>NZ_CAKZOT010000067.1 GCF_937138205.1 uncultured Rhodospira sp.
CTCAAGTCTAAACGTGTGGGGGGCAGCTGTCTCATGATCGTTGGCACAGAGGGGGCCGCGACAACGAACAGCGCCGCGATCGCCACGAGAAGGCTCCGGTAAAGGACCAGGATGACCAGGATCGTCACACCGATACACAACAGGGTGAACCGCGGCATATCCTTGGACATCAACGCCACGATCTCGGTGCTGACGATGGGCGCGCCGGACACGTGGATGTCGAAGGTTTCTGGATCCTGGTACGTGGCGATGATGGCTTGCACCTGGGCCGCCATCTCCGCGTACTGGGGCGGGCCAAGCAACTGCCGCTCTGTCACGGGGCGAAAGGTGTTGTCGCAGGAAATCCCCTGCTCGGGCCGGGCGATACAGTCGTTGGGGCTCGGCGCGTAGCGGTACGGCTCGATGATGATGGAAGCGGTCTTGCCGTCTTCCGACAGGATGAAGTTCCGGTACAGCGGCGTGGCCATGACGCGGTCGCGCATGACATCGGGATCCCAGCCCCGGTGGAGCATGTTGCGAACCAACTCCTCCAGGTAGATGCCGCCGTCCTCGTATTGGATGAAGGGAATGTTGTAGAGGCTGAAGAGCTCGGCGATGTAAGGGACGTCGCGTTGGATGTCCCGGTGCAGGTCGGCCAGGCGCGTCAGGAAGGACGTCGTGAACACGTCGGGCGCCGAGATGGTCACGACGATGCGGTTGTCCTGACCGAAGGAATGCCGCATGTCATAGTAGGCCTGCAGCGCCGGATCGGTCTCATGCATGAAGGCTTCGATCCGTCCATCCTTGCGCAGGTTGGGCAGGCCCGAGACGCCCAGCCCAACCAGCAGCAGGACAAAGACCAAGGCTTTCAACGGGCTTCGATAAATGGCGCGAGCGACCGCCTGGAACACGCGATCGGCCTTTCCGGCCCACTGGCCGATGATCCGCGACATACCATCCTCCGTGCGCCAGAGGTAAATGGAGCAGGGTCCGCGAGCACGATGGGTGCCCGCCGGGCGAAGACCGATCCGTTGTGTCTTGGAGGAGATGCGGAGAGCCGCCCCGAAAGACGGCGCCACCGCCCTCTTTCCTGGGTCAGTTGCTCAGATTGACCGACCGCCACTCGTTCCAACCACTGGTGGTTCCCCCCAGGTCGTCGACCTCGAACCATCGGGTGGGCAGGTTGATATTGAACCGTTCGCCCTCGACCTCGAAGACGGAGGTGGAGATCACGCGGCCTTCCTTGCGGGTAAAGACCTTGAAGTAGGCCGGCACGTAGACGCCGTCCTGCCAGCGGATCTTGTCCGTGGTGAAGACGCGCTGCTCGCTCGGGGCGTCGGCATTGAATGTGCTCCAGACCGGAAGGAACGTGTCCTTCTCGATCCACACCTCACCGTCGCGCAGGCCCAGCCGGATGACCTCGCTTTCCTCGAGCGGATTGGCCCAAACCTTCCACACGGGCAGCCCTTTGTAGACCCCTTCGCCGAGGAGCTTGCACTCGTAGTCCTTGGCGCGGCGGATCAACATCTCGCCGATGGACAGGTCCGAGCCGTAAAGACGACCACTCAGGTCCTCGGACTTGACCTCTGTCAATTCCCCTTGAGAGGGAAGGTAGGTCCAAACCTTGTCCACTTCGCCGTCGCCGAAGTAGTCGTAGGCCATGGCCTCAAAGCCACGCAATTCCTCGGGCTCGAGGACCTTGCTCCGCAGGCGGCGATGCACGCCGATATTCTGGTGCGCGGCGTGGATGCGCCGCGTCTTGACCCCGCCGGCCTCGTCGGTGATCGTGATGTTCATGATGCGCCAACTGTCGTAGCCGTTGTAGCGCTTCTCGATCCCGATGAGGGCCTCCTCACAGGTCATGCTATCTTCCGGGCCTTCGGCGCGATCCGCGGCAAGGGCGCCGTGGGCAGCGACAGAGACGGCCAGGGCACTGATGCAGCCCAACACGGCCGCTTTGATGCTGGCCTTCCTTTCGACACATCGTTTCGACACAGGACCCTCCATCATATTGAGTAGATTTCACCGTTTTCGCGCATGGGACTGGGCTTTCACCGGGTTCGGCCCGGAAATTTGTGATATCCCGCGCGATACCGTTGGGGAGGACACCGCGACCTCTTGGGGCGTGTCGGACGACCAGGGACACACCGTGGGAGATCAGTGAGCTTTTTGTTGGGTTTGCGCGTTTACGGGCAACGCGCACTAACAAAAATGTGCAATGACAACCGGAAAGTTTATTATCACGAAGGCTGTAGGATTCAAAGCAGGTGTTGGAAATGTTATTTTGCAAAATGTTTTTTTTATTGCTCCATCATGATTGAAGGTGACATTTATATTTAGTGTCACATCTGTATCACGAAATGTGCTGTATTCATGATTTTGGGTGATTGGCAAGGGACCGTATTGTTATGTTTCTGCACCGAAGCGTTTGCGCGTCTCCAGGCTCTGATGCCGGCGGCGGCAGGAGGCCCCAAGGCAGCGACAGGCGGGCTCAACAGTCGGCCGACGATAGGATTGATACTGTCCGACGAATGAACCGACTTCATTCGTCGGACGGCCGGGGCGCCCCTGGCATCGCTTCGCGATGCCAGCTTTAACCAAAATGGGGCCGGCGCCCACGGCGCCGCTTCGCGGCGCCGACAAAGTGTGGCCGCCCTTTGGGCGGCGGGGCCGCAGAGCCGCGCGCCCCTTTGGGGCGCTGCGCCGACAAAACAAAAACTCGGCATTACCGGCGCCCCGAAGCGACCAGCCGGACGAGTCAATCCAATCGTCGGGCGGTATCAAAGTCGTTGACACGTTCCGTTCGGCTACCGGGGCAGGGTTTCGACCAGCAGATAGGCCCATTCCGCCTGGAAGTCCGGATCCTGGGTCTTCAACGCCAACAGCCGTTGCCGCAGCCAGTCGAGATACGGCCCGGCCTCCTCGACCAGGGGCCGCTTCGTCTCGACCACCGGCGCGGAGGCGCCGAACACGACCACGATCTCGCGGCCGAAGGGCGGCACGAATTCCATGACCGGCCCGGTATCACCGGCGGCGCTGTGGCCGAACGTGAACACCTCCTCGGCCGGCACGCGGCGGGCCTCGGCGAAGCGGCTGGGCATCAAGTGCACGACCTGACCGTCGGCGCCGAAGTAGTCGAGGTGCAGCCACGCGTCGAACTCGGGGGCCTCGATGGTCAGGCGCAGGATGTCCCCGTCGTGGAAGCGCATCAGGCCGGCCTGGGCCTCGCGGCCCACCGCCAGCGGGTCGTCGAGTTGGTCGCGGGACTGCGGCATGGCCATGCCGTCCAGCGCCTGCAGCACCCCGCACTGGGGTTGCGGCAACACCAGCAGGTTGGTGCGGACGGGGAGGGCGCCGCCGACGGCGGCGTTGATGCGGCTCAGGACCGCGTCGCGCAGCGCGGGGTCGGGGATGTGGCCCCGGATTTCGATGCCGCCCGTTTCCGGGACCAGGTCCGCTTGAAGGCGGCTGCACGGAATGGTGTCGAACGCCGCCCCCAGGCTGTCTCGCACCGACCCGCCCGACGTGTCGGCCGGGCTGGGCCCCATGTAGGTCTGGATGGCGGCCACGGAGGCCGGATCAAGCGAGACGTCGGCGCCGCCGCTCCACCCCAGCGTGGCCTTGGCGGCGTGGGCCAGCGATCCGGGATCCCCCAGGCGGACGGTGGCGCTGGCCGTCGCCGTGGGGCGCGCGGGAGCGGGCGCAGAGGCGGGCCGTTGGGCGGGGGCCGCCGGAGCGTCCGGCCGGTGTTCGCGCCCCGGGGTGGTCGCCGGGGCAGCCGCCTCGACAGGGCGGGCCATGTCGGCCGGCGGGGCGCCTTGGACCGGCGTGCCGGAGTCGCGGACCGGGGCGGCGGTCTCGGTCGGAGGGGCTGCTCCGTCCAGGGGTGCCGCCACCTCCAGGCCGGGCGTCGAGTCGAGCGGCGCGGTGGGGAGCGCCGGGGCGGCGGCCCTCTCGGTGGGGGCGGCCGCCGCCGTCACGGCGGCGCCCTGTGGCGCGGCGGTGTCGACAGGCTGCGATGTGACCGGCTGTGCCGCGACGGTTGGCGCGTTGGTCTTGGATGCCACTGGCGCGGCCGGTTCGGCGGTCGGCCGGACCGCCGCCGCCGTCTCGGCCGGGGCCGTCCGCGCCGCCGCGTGGGTCCACGGCCGCACCGGTCTCTTCACCCTCGACGACATGCTCGCCGAGTGGACCCCCTGACCTTTCTCTGCATTCTCCTCTCCCGATGTCTGACCTCCTCTTCCGCGGGACCGCCCCCGCGCTTGTCACCCCCTTCACGCCTGACGATCAGATCGACGAAGCCGCGTTTCGCAGGCTGATCGATTTTCAGATCGACGGCGGGATGGAAGCGCTCGTCGTCCTCGGTACGACGGGTGAGAACCCGACTGTCACGCACGATGAGCGCCGCCAACTCGTCGAGATCTCGCTCGACCAGGCCGCAGGGCGCGTGCCGGTTATCATCGGGACGGGGACGAACAACACGGCGCAGAGCGTGACGTTTTCGAAAGAGGCCGCCGACGCCGGGGCCGACGCGCTCCTCGTCGTCGGGCCGTACTACAACAAGCCGACCCCCGCGGGACTCGTC
>NZ_CAKZOT010000068.1 GCF_937138205.1 uncultured Rhodospira sp.
GCGTCGTCGGCGGCGTCGCCGCCTCCAGACGCACCCTACGACGGCTGCGAACAGGGCGGCGACGGGCAGGGCGGTCAGATCACGCCCGAGGTCGCCTGCGACGGGGAGAAGGTCGGGCGCGCGGGGGGCGGGGCCATGGTGCCCTTCAACTGGGCCTCGTCCTCGAAAAGGTCGAGCAGCTGCGACATCATGACGCCGCCCAGGTCCTCGGCGTCCATGATGGTCACCGCGCGCCGGTAGTAGCGCGTGACGTCGTGGCCGATGCCGATGGCCACCAGTTCCACCGACGAGCGGTTCTCGATCATGCCGATGACGTCGCGCAGGTGCTGTTCCAGGTAGTTGCCGCTGTTGACCGACAGGGTCGAATCGTCGACCGGCGCGCCGTCGGAGATGACCATGAGAATGCGCCGCGCCTCCGGCCGGCCGAGCAGGCGCTGGTGCGCCCACAACAGGGCCTCGCCGTCGATGTTCTCCTTCAGGATGCCCTCGCGCAGCATCAGGCCCAGGTTCAGCCGCGCCCGGCGCCACGGCGCGTCGGCGGCCTTGTAGACGATGTGGCGCAGGTCGTTGAGGCGGCCGGGGGCCGTCGGCTTGCCGTCGGCGACCCAGCGTTCGCGCGACTTGCCGCCCTTCCAGGCGCTTGTCGTAAAGCCCAGGATCTCGACCTTGACGCCGCACCGTTCCAGCGTGCGGGCCAGCACGTCCGCCGACAGGGCGGCGACGGAAATGGGTCGGCCGCGCATGGAGCCCGAGTTGTCGATCAGCAGAGAGACCACGGTGTCGCGGAACTTGGTCTCCTTCTCCTGCTTGTAGGACAGCGAGTTCATCGGATTGGCGACGATGCGCGCCAGCCGGGCGGCGTCCAGAATGCCCTCGTCCAGGTCGAACTCCCAGGCGCGCTGCTGCTGTGCCATCAGGCGCCGCTGAAGGCGGTTGGCGAGACGGGCCACCATGCCCTGCAGGTTCGTCAACTGGCCGTCGAGCTGGGCGCGCAGGCGGTTCAGCTCCTCGGGATCGGCCAGATCGGGCGCCTCGATGATCTGATCGTGGACGGAGGTATAGGGGCGGTACAGCGCCTGACCCGGATCGGCCGGGTCGGCGTTGTGGCGGCGCGACTGGGGGGTGCCGCCCGGCTCCTCGGTGCCCTGGCCGAGCCGCATGGCCTCGGCGGTGGAGTCCATCTCCTCGTCGCCGGTCTCGCCCTCGGACTCGCCGGCGTCCATGCTGGGCGGGCTGTCGGGGCCGGCGGCGGACACGCTGTCGGGGGGCTGGCCCTGGCCCTCCTCGGCGTCGCTGTCGGTGTCGTCGTCGCTGTCCTCGTCGGCCGCCTGGTCGGACGGATCCGGCTCGCTGTCGACAAACGGCTCCAGGCCCAGGTCGTCGATCCAGCGGCGCACGGCGCGGGCGAACGTGGCCTGCTCGCCCAGGGCCAGTTCCATGGCGTCCAGGCGTTCGGGGGCGGCGTCGAGGCGGCGGCGGGCCATGTCCAGAAGGCGGGCGCCGGTCGCGCCCAGGGGAATGTCGCCGAAGCGGTCGAAGGCGAGCAGGCGGGCGGCCTCGCCCGGCGGCAATTGGTCGGGGTGGCTGACGCGGTCGTAGCCGTCGGCGACGAGGCGGTCCTCCAGCGCGCGGGCGACATTGTGCGCGACCCCGGGCAGGGCGCGGGCGCCCAGCGCCTCGACCCGCGCCTGTTCCAGGGTGTTGTAGACCTCGGCCGCCTCGGGCGCCGTCGGCATCAGCGTGCCGTGCACGCGGGTGTCGTGATGACGCAGCCGCATGGCCAGGCCGTCGGCGGTGGCACGCAGGCGGGTGACCTGCTCCACGTCCAGGCGACGCGGCGGTTGCGGCAGGCGCGCCTGACCTTGGCCCGCCTGGGCCGTGCCCGGGGCGAAGGTGACGGTGACGTCCTTGGTCGCCGACAACGCCCGCAGGCACGACGAGGTGGCGCGCTTGACGGTCTCGGTGGCGGCTTCGGCCGCGTGGTTCTGGCCGGTCCGGGGAGGCGGGGTCATCAGGGTCCTGGGGGTTCGAAAATCGTCGCCCCAGACCTAGTCCGTTGGCGGGATGGGTGCAAGCGCTCCGGTGGTCACGCCTGCCGGCGATAGCGGAAGGTGCAGCAGGGCGCGCCCTGGGCGATGGTCTGGGCGCGGTCAAGCGTGATGTCGGGATCGTAGGCCTGGGCAAAGGCGCCGTCGCGATTGCACGACAGGACGTCGGCGATCTCGCCCAGGCCCATGTCGCGGTACATCTCGACGAACCGGCAGCGGGTGACATCGAAATCGAGGTGGTCCGGCCCCTCGCTCAGGACGGTGGCCTCGACGCCGCCCTCGATGCCCCGGTCGAGGTAGGTGCGGCGGAACAGGGCGGTGAACCGCTCCATCGAGGGCTCGCCGTCCGGTTCGGCATCGGCGGCGCGCCTGGCCTCGGCCTCGGCGCTGCGGGTGATGGCGCGGGACAGCAGCGCGCGGGCGCGGTCAACGCCGAGCTCGGCCACCAGGTCCTCGTAGATCGGCTTGATCACCTCGCCCTGGATGCGACGGCGTTCGATGTTCGGCAGGTCGGTCATGACCGCTCCAATGCTCCTCAGAATCCGGTGACGAGCACCGTGGGCAACCATGTGGCCAGCGGCGGGAAGGCGATCAACAGCGCCAGCACCACAATCTGGCACAGAATGAAGGGCAGCACACCGATGTACATCTGTCGGGTGGTCATGTCCGGTGGGGCGATGCCCTTCAAATAGAAGATCGACGGCGCCATGGGGGGCGTCAGGTACGAGGTCTGCAGCATCACGAACGACAGCATGGCGAACCAGACGGGATCGACGCCATAGCTGTCCAGCAGCGGCACGAAGATCGGCAGGCAGATCAGCAGCACCGACACCCATTCGAGGATGAACCCGGCGACGAAGAGGATCGCCAGCAACAGGAGCACGACGCCCAGGCTGTCCAGCGAGATCGCCTCGACCAGCGCCCGCACCACGTCGTTGCCGCCCAGGCCGCGAAAGATCGAACTGAACATCGACCCGGCCACGACGATCATCAGGATCATGCTGGTCAGCCGCACCGTGGTGTGGAAGGCATCCCATACCATGGAAACGGTCAGCCGGCGGTAGAGGGCGGCCAGCAGCAGCGCGCCCAGGGCGCCCACCGAGGCGGCCTCCGTGGGGGTGGCGATGCCCGCCAGGATGGTGCCCAGCACGGCGACGATCAGGGCACTGGGGGGCAGCAGGCCGACCACGGTCAGGCCCAGTTTGCCGGCCAGCGTCATGCCCTCGCCCTCGGTGTCGGTGTAGGGCACGGCGGGCGGGCGGATCACGCCGCGCACGGCGATGTAGAGCATGAACAGCCCGACCATCAGGATCGCGGGCAGGATGGCGGCGGCGAACAGCTTGCCGACCGACTGGTTGGCGACCGAGGCGTAGACGATCAGCACCAGCGACGGTGGGATCATGGTGCCCAGCGAGCCGCCGGCGCATACCGTGCCGGCGATCAGATCGTTGCGATAACCCAGGCGCTGCATGGCCGGGATGGCCATCATGCCGATCATCACCTCGACGGCGCCGACGATGCCGGTGGTCGCGGCGACCAGGGTGGCCATGGCCATGGCGGTCAGCGCCAGGCCGTTGGGCCAGCGGCCGACCCAGATCTGCACCACCCGGAACAGGTGCTCGGCGATGCCGGAGCGCTCCAGCAGGCAGCCCATGAGGATGAACGGCGGCACGGCGGTCAGCAGGAACTGCGACGCCGTCGTCTGGATGATGTTGAACAGCTGGATGCCGACCCGGTGGTCATACAGCACCCAGCCGAACAGGAACCCCACGACGATGAGGGAGAAGGACACCGGCATTCCCAGCAGCAGCAGGGCGATGGCCGCCGGGAACATCAGGACGGAGAGGATCTCGGTCTCCACGGCGGCAGGCTCCGGCTGCGGGGCTTAGGACTGCGGTTGTAAATGGGGCGGGGATTGGGCCGGGTCGCGATCGCGGCCTGCCAGACGCAGGACGCTTCGCACACCCTCGGCCAGCGTCTGGAGCAGCAGGCCAACGAGGCCCAGCGCCAGACCGGTCAGGAACGGCCAGATCAGCGGCTCCCAGGCGCTGGCCGTCTCCAACGTACCGCGCTCCCACGCCCGCCAGGCCTTGGTCACGGCGTAGTAGGTGCCGAAGCCGAGGACCGGCGCAAAGACCGCCAGAAAAAAAACGGCCTGGACCGCGTGCCGCAAGGCCGGCGGCAAGGCTTGCCAAAAGATGTCGATGCGCACATGCCCGTCCCGCCGCAACGTGTGCGCCGCGGCGAGCAGGAACAGGCTGCCGTTCAGCATGGTGCTGACATCGTTGGACCAGATGGTCGGCGCGTTGAAGACGTGCCGCGCGATGATTTCGTACACCGTGGCCAGGATCATCACGCCCATGAGGCCGACGGCCAGCGCGGCGGTTGCATCGGACAGCCGATCAACCCAACGCAACAGGGTGTGCAGGGTGTGGGTCACGTCGTCCTCCTGGCCTGCCTGGCGATCCGAGTCACACATCCGCGAAGGCAGCGCTCACCACCTGCACCCCTCCCGACCTCCCCCAAGAATGGGGCTAAACGATTCACACAACTATTCTTCAGCCTGTCATTGCGAGGAGCGAAGCGACGAAGCAATCCAGGGCGGATATTGGTGACGTCCGCTCTGGATTGCTTCACCCTCGTCTTGCGACGAGGGTTCGCAATGACGGAGCATTTTGCCGTAGCAGCTGCAATTCACGGCTTGGCGGGTATAGAAGTGTGAGCATGATAGTTACGTGGGGGAGGAGACAGGGAGGCCCCGTCCGATAGGCTGGAGAGCCGACCGAAAAACAGGGCGTTGGGCGGACCGTCCGTCGTTCCGGGATCAGGGCCGGTGATCCATGACCAGATACGTGCTGTTGGCGCGCCAGTAATCCTGGAAGTCGAACACCGACTTGGCCAGGCGCATCGGCAGGTCGTCGCCGTTGGCCTCGGCTTCCTCTGCCTTGCGCATGGCCCAGGCGCGCGACGTCTCTTGCGCGTCCTGTATGAACGCGTCGTCCAGGCGTACGAACTCGTTGCCGCCGGCCTGCAGCTCTTCCATGGCGTCAAGGTCACGGACGATCATGTTTTGCAGGCTACGGTAGGTGGTCAGTTCGGCCGCCAGTTCCATCTTGAGCTGGATGTCCTCCGGCAGGCTGTCCCAGGTCTCCGCAAGCATGACCGTCTCGAACGCCCAGGACGGCGCCTGAATACCGGGGTAGATGATGTACTTGGCGACCTCATGAAAGCCAATCTTGGCGTTTTCCGACGGGATGGAGTACTCGGCCATGTCGATCCCGCCCTTCTCCAGCATCCCGTAGATCTCGGAGCCGGCGACGACGGTCGGCGACACGTCGTAGGGTTCCTCGATGATGGCCGCCCAGTTGCCCAGTGTGCGGAACTTCTTGCCTTTCAGGTCGGCGGCGGTGCGGATCGGTTCGTTGGCGTGGGCGAAAAACTCCGAGGGACCAAGCCCGGTGACCAGGGCGTGCATCCCCATCTTCTCGCGGCGGTGTTCCTGCCACAGCTCCAGGCCGCCCGCGTGGTACAGCCACGGCAGATAGCTGTCGACGCCGAGCCCGGTCGGGAACGAGGCCACCATGGCGTTCACCAGGTCGGACGTGCCGAGCAAGATCGGCGATGTCTGCGCCATGTCGATCAGGCCGTCGCTCACGGCGTCGTGCAGCTTCAGAACGCTGCCGACGGTGCCGGCCGGCAGGATGTCGATCTCCACGCGGCCATCGGTCATGTCCGCGACCAGATCGACGAAAGGCTTGGCGATGTCGCTGTAGTAGATGCTGTTCTCGCTGGCGATGATCGCCATCCGGAACTCGTAGTCGGCGGCATGGGCCTTGGCGCCGGGCAAAACAGTGCCTGCAAGGCCGATCATGACCGCGGCGGCCATCGTGCCCGGTCTGGTCCAGTTCGTCATGGTGCCTGCTCCCAGAGTGTGACGGATACGGAAGAGTCGATCGAGACGCGGTGTTGGCGTGATGTCGGCTTGGTCGTGGAGGCGCCGGCCAATGGGATGGGTTCAGGGCCTTGTCTTGAGCGTGGTTTGGTCCAGCCGCTCCCTTACTCCGACGTCCCACGAAGGAACTGTTCATGGCCGCGAATGGTGTTCAGCAACGCGGTGCCGGAAATGTTGATGTCGGCCTCGACCGCCCTGGCGAATCGTTCCATATCGCGCGCTTCCAGGGCGTCGATGATTTCGACGTGGTTCCGGATGCCAAGATTGGCTTGCCCGTGTTCGGGGTAGAGTAAATGCAGGTACGACCCGGTCTTGAGCCAAGAGTTTTCGATCAGGCGGGTCAGGGTCGGCATTCGGGCCTGTCGATAAATCTCGAAATGGAAATGCCAATTCAGTTCGATCACATCCCGAAATGAGTTGTCCGAGTAGGCCTTGACCAAACGTTCGTTGATCTCGCGAATGCGGTCGATTGTCTCGTCCGTCAGGTGCTGCGCGCCTTCGCGCGCCGCCGCGCCCTCCAGCGCCAGGCGAATGACCATCAACTCCCGCACCCGTTCCTCGTCCAGCACCGGTACCGAGACCGTGCCGCTGGGGCCCATTTCCAGGGCGCCTTCGGAAACGAGGCTGTACAGGGCCTCGCGCGCCGGCGTCAGGCTGATGTCCAGCGAGCGCGCCACCGACCGGATGGTCAGCTTCGCCCCGGGCTCGAAGCGCCCCGCCATGATGGCGATGCGCAACTGCTCGCGCGCCCGTTCGGCGAGCGTGCCCGGCCGGTCCATGGGATCAAGGTGCAGGTCCATATCGCTCAACGGGGGATCCTCCGCCCGGTACGCCGGCGCGCGCCAGCTTCCATACAATACTTCGCAAGCGGAACGACCCGATGACGGCCCCGCGCACTGGTCGGCTCATGAACATCATTCATGATCGGGACCAACACGATCCCGCGTCCAACATCGGAACGACGCGGCATCAACCGACAATCCCGCCCGACTTTCATCTGCCCTTTCGTGCGACTGTGGCGGGTTCGAGGGAGTGCCGTCAAGCCCTCAGGGGTCGCGGTGCCCCGACAAAGGAACACCTAACGGGGATTGATGGTTCCGGCGGACGATCTCGTTTGTGTGCCACCAAGGAATGTGCAGGTCCAGCCAGGCGGACATGCGCCCGCAATAGGTGATGATATCGCGGAGGGCATCATCAAGGGGTGCATCCGGCTCGTCGAGGGATTCGCGCCCGGCCCGCAGGACCGCGCCGGCCTCCGTCAGGTGGCAGTATCCGACCACGCGGTCCAGGGTCAGGTCCAACACCTCCCGGGCAACCGTGGCGCGCGTCGGGTCATCGTGGCCGGCGGTATTACGCCACAGGCGCCACAGGAGTTCCTGCGTGCGCCGAAACTCCCCCTCGGCGGTGGCCAGCGGACCGAACGGGATGTTGAGGCCGTCGCGGGCCAACAGGGCTCGCAGCTCGGCGGGCTCCTCCGCCCAGGCGCGGTGCCGGCCCGCGCGCAGGTGCGCGAACGCGCTGTCGCTCTCCTCCACCACTGGCAACGGCGGCGCGGCGCCGCTGTCCTGCCCGGGGAAGAACAGGCGCGCCGTGAACATGGTCTGTCCGTGTTCGCGGCGCTGGGTGTCGGCGAACGCCCGCAGCCAGTCCAGAGGCTCGGTCAGGTGGCCCAGCAGGGTCACCGCCGCCGTCTCGGCCTGCAGGGCGTCGTAGGTCAGTTCCATGTATTGCCGGTCGGGATAGTACAGGAACGCTCCGGGCGGCAGCGCGTGAACGTCGGTGCCGCGCTCCAGGGTCTCCAGGATCGGCGTCGGCCAGTAGATGTGGCAGCCGGCGATCTTGGCGCAGTGGATCGTCACCTCGGCCGGCAGCCAAGCCTTCAGCGCCGCCAGGGTGCGCGGCGCGGACTCGGGCGCCAGGGCGATCGGATGATCGCCCCCCTCGCAGCGGAAGATCAGGCGGTCGGCCATGGGGTGTTACCGCTTTCGGGACCGAATGTAGCCATTGGCGATCCACCCTCCGTCGACGGGCAGAATGGTGCCGGTGGTCATGGCGGCCTCGGGGCTGGCGAGGAAGGCACAGGCGGCCGCCACCTCCTCGGGCGTGGCCAGCCGGCCCAGGGCGGCGCGGGCCTCGACCCCCTCGCGGTCGTACAGGCCCCTGTCGATCACGCTCTGCAACAGGGGCGTGAGCACGCCGGTCGGCGCTACCACGTTCACGCGGATGCCGCGCGGCCCGAGTTCCATGGCCAGGGCGCGCGCCAGATTGTGCACCGCGCCTTTCGAGGCACAGTAGGCCGAGCGGTCCGGCGCGCCACCCTCGCCGTAAACCGATCCCAGCAGCACGGCCCAGCCGCCAGTCTCGGGCATGGCCGGCACCGCCGCGCGCACCGTCAGCCAGGTGCCGGTCACGTTGATGTCGTTCACTTCGCGGAACTGCTCGGGGGTCAGCGTCGTGATCGGCGCGATCCGCGTCGTGCCGGCCGAGGTCACGACGCCGTCCACGCCGCCAAATGCCCGCACCATCGCCTGGACCGCGCGGTCCAGGTCGGCCGCCTCGCGGACGTCCCCCGTCACCGCCAGAATCGACTCCGGGTCCCCGCCGAGGGCCGTTTTGGCCTCCGTCAGGTCGCTGCGGCCGAACAGGCACACCCGGGCGCCGTCCGCCACGAAACGCCGCGCGATGGCGAATCCCAGGCCGGTGCGCGCCCCGGTGATGAGAACCCTTTTGCTTGATGCGTCAGGCAACGTGCACCTCGTGCGTGAGGACATCCGTGTCCGGCGGCCCGGGACAGGCTTCTGCGGTTGCGATTAAGTCCCGAAGCACGCTCGTGACGATAGCCGACGCTTCAAGGTGTGGCAAGTGACCAACCGCCGGCAGCAGGTGCAGCGCCACATGGCCCGGCGCGCCCAGCGCCTGCTGCCAGGGCAGAACCTCGTCGGCGCGGCCCCAGATCAGGCGGGTGGGTACGACAACTCTGCGGAGCAGGGGCGTCACGTTGAACGCCTGTGTGCCGTTTGGGAACAGCCGCGCCGCCAGCGCCGCCTGGCAGGCCCGAATGTGAGGCGCGGCGCGCGTGGCCATGGCGGCGCGGACGTAGCCGTCGGTGATATGGCTCGGATCGACCACCAGCCGCAGCAACCACGGCGCCAGGCTGTCCGGGCTGGCGGCCCGGCACAGGCCGTCCAGGATGTGGCTGTCGACCTCGACGCCCAGGCCGGCCGGCGCCAGCAGTCCCAGGGAGCGGACCATGCCCGGGCGCTGGTCGGCCAAGGCCAATGCCACCGCCCCGCCCAGGGAATGCCCGATCACATGCACCGGACCTTCGTTCAGGGAGTCGAAGGCCTCCAGGACCGGGCGAACGAAATCGTGGAAACTGGCGTAGCGGTCGTGGGGCGAGCGTCCGTGGCAGGGCAGGTCCAGCCGGATGACCGGGTGGTGCGCGGCCAGGTCCCGTTCGATCGGATGCCAGACCGACGAGTCCCCGGCGAATCCGTGCAGCATCAGGACCGGTGTGCCGGTCTCGATCCCTGTCCGCGTCACCCGCAAGGGGAACGGGGTGTCCGGGAAACAGCTTGGTGCCTGTGCGTCCGCGTCCAGCGGCGATGCGGCCATGGCGCGCACCGCGGCGCTGACATCCCGCAGCTTGATCCGCCCGCCGGGTCCCGTGCCGACGATGCCCTCAAGGCCCAAGCCCATCGCTGCTGCCCGGCGGCGCGCCGCCGGGCTGGCGATGATGCGGTCTTCGTCGTTCGCGCGCACGACGGGATCGTGTCCGGGGCGGGCGTCATCATCGGCCTCGCGCGGCGCGGGGTCCGCCGGAGTGTTCGGCTCCGGTGTGGGCGCCGGGGCGTCCGCGCCGCCGGCGATCAGGCCCAGAGGCTGGGTGACGGCCACCTCGTCACCGACCAAAGCAAGGATCTCTCCCATCACACCGTCGCAAGGAGCCTCGACCTCCGTGGCCGCCTTGGCGGTTTCCACCACGGCCACCACCTGGCCGTGTTCAACGGCATCGCCCGGCGCCACGCGCCATTCGATCACCACGACGCGGTCCATGTATTCGCCGCTGGCGGCGCCGACGAGGATGGGCGTTCCCGGGGAGGCGGCATTGGGGCTGTCTGGTGCGGTCATGGCGGTCGGTTCCATGGCTCAGGCCAGCGCCTTCAGCGCGGCCTCGACGATCCGGTCGACGGTGGGAATGACGGCGCTCTCCAACGGTTCGGAAAAGGGGATCGGCATGTCGCGGGTGGCGACTCGTTCCACCGGGGCGTCCAGGTCGTCGAAGGCGTGGTCCATGATGGTGGCCGACAGTTCGGCGGCGTAGCCGCAGAAGCCCCAGTCCTCGTTGATCACCACCGCGTGGTGGGTCTTGGCGAGCGACTGGGTGATGGCCCCAAGGTCGAGCGGGCGCAGCGTGCGCAGATCAATCACCTCGGCGGAAATGCCGGAGCCGGCCAGCTGCTCGGCGGCGGCCTCGGCCTCCAGCACCATGCGCGAGGTGGCGATCAGCGAGATGTCGGTGCCGGACCGCGCGAGCCGGGCGCGCCCGATCTCGGTCGGCCCCTGCTCGTCGGCGACCTCGCCGCGCGTGTTGTAGAGCCGCTTGTGTTCCAGCACGACCACCGGGCCGGGGTCTCGGATCGCCGCCAGCATCAGGCCCTTGGCGTCGGCCGGCGTGACCGGGGCCACGACCTTCAGGCCGGGGATGTGGGCGATGAAGGCATCCAGTGACTTGGCGTGCTGGGCGCCGGTGCCGAGGCCGGCGCCGCCCTGCGTGCGCACGACGAACGGCATTGTGACTTGATCGCCCCACAGGTAGCCATAGACCGAGGCTTGGTTGACCAGCGCATCCAGGGTCAGCGGCATGAAATCGGCGTACATGATCTCCAGGATCGGCCGGGTGCCGGTCATGGCCGCCGACACCGCCATGGCGGTCAGGGACTGCTCGGAGATCGGGGTGTCGCGCACCCGGTCGCCGAATGCCTCCCACAGGCCCCGGGTGACCTGGAACACGCCACCGTAGGTCGCGACATCCTCGCCGAACACGAACACGGTGGGGTCGTCCGTCATGGCCTCGTGCAGGGCGGCGTTCAGGGCCTCAGCGTAGCGCATCATCGCCATTCACGCATCCTCCGTCACGCGATCCGCCGGCCCGGCATGGGTCGCGCTGGCGGCGTGTGGGACGAAGCGGGGATAGGGGTCGGCCTCGGCCGCCGCCACGGCCGCGATGACCGCCTCGGCGGCGCTTTGCTCGACGTCCTCCACTCGCGCTGTGCCCAACGCGTCGACCAGGGTCGTGCGCGACCGCACGATGGGATCGCGGGCCGCCCACCGCTTCCGCTCCTCCGACGCCTGATAGCCGCCCTTGTCGGAGGTCGAGAATCCCTCCATGCGGTAAGTGCGGGCCTCGATCAGGGTCGGGCCCTCGCCCCGGCGGGCGCGTCCGGCGGCCCGCGCGACCGCCTGGAACACCGCCACCACGTCGTTGCCGTCGATCTGCTCGCCCGGCATTCCATACGCGGCGGCGCGGACGTGCAGGTCCGGCACCGAGGACTGCGCCGAGTGGTGTGCCGTCAGGCCGTATTCGTTATGTTCCAGAAGGAAGACCACGGGCAGCCGCCACAGCGCGGCGATGTTCATGGATTCGTGGCAGATGCCGGTCTGGGCCGCGCCGTCCCCGAACACGGCCAGCGCCACCCGGTCCTGCCGCAGCATCTGGATCGACAGGGCCATGCCGGTGGCGGCGGGAATCGAGGCACCGACGATGGCGTTGCCGCCCATCATGCCGTGCGCCGCCGAGCCGACCAGCATGTGGCCGGCCCGGCCGCCGTTGTAGCCGGTCTCACGCCCCAGGATCTCCGCCACCACGCGGCGCGGGTCCAGGCCCTTGCCGATGTAGATGGCATGACCCCGGTGTGTTGTAGTCACATAGTCCTGGGGGTCGAGCGCCGCCGTCGCGCCGACCCCGACGGCTTCCTGGCCGTCGCAGCGGTGGATGGGACCCCGCGTCCGCCCGGCCTTGTGCAGGACGCCGAGTTGCTCCTCCAGCGTCCGCGTCACCACCATGAGGCGATGCATGTCCACGTGCTCGTCCAGGGACGGTCGATTCTGGGGGGTGGCCGGCGCGGCGGTCATCCAAAGTGTCTCCGAGGCTGCGTAATATGTTATAACGCGTAGCATCTTGGGCGAGCGCTTGGCTACAACAATCCGCATTGGAGTATATTGTGGGCGGAACCGCCAGCACTTCAAGCCGGTTCTGTCCGAGCCACCACGTTGGGGCCGACCTGGGCCGCGATGGCTGTCGCCAGGGCAGCGTGATCGGAGTCGGTGAAATGCACGCCGTCCGCGCCATGTGCCGGGCCGCCCAGCGCGTCCCCGACCTGCACGGCCGGCAGGCCGGCGGACTGGGCGGCGCGGGCGAGCACGGGGCCGAGCTGGCGGGAGGCCGCGTGGCGGCCGCCGAAGCTGTCCTCCGTCCACGGCGCCAACGGCCCCAGCGGCGCTGGCGCCACCACGCACACGCGCGGCGGCGGATAGACGCTGGCGGGCGCGCCGCCGGTGATCAGTCCGGCCAGGGCCATCACGCTGGCGGCGATGGCCTCCGGCGGGCGATCAAAGCGGGTCTTCAGATCATTGGTCCCCAGGGCCAGGATCACCAGATCGACCGGCATGGCCTTGACCAGGGCCGACGGCAGATGGGCGCGGCCGTTGAAGTCCTCGGGCCGCAGGGGCGTGAAGATCTCCGCCGCCACGGGGTCGTCGAGGTCGGTCGTGCGGGCGGGGACGGCATCGACGCGCACCTGGACGCCCGGACCCAGCCGCGCCGCCAGCGCCTCCGGCCAGGAAACGCCGGCCGGAAAGCGATGCAGGGGACGGCGCTCGGTCGCGGGGACCCACCCCCAGGCGTTGGAGTCGCCGAAGACAAGGACGCGGGCGGTCATACGCGGGCTCCACTATGGGCGAACGGGGGTGAGTAGGCGGGGCGGGGGCAAGCCCCACATGCCCGGTTTGCCTTGGGTACATGGGGGGACGCAACGTCTCCGTCATCGGGTGGCCATCGGATTCTTGGCTTGTGCCCGGCCCGGCGGTGGACAATGGTGCCCGCCACAGGCCCACTGCACAGCGTCGTCTGGATGGAGCCATGGACTCGAAGACCTCGGACGGTGACCTGCCGGCCATTCCCGTGCTGGACATTGGCGACGGCGGTGCTCCGGCCCTGCTGGCGGCGACGCGTGAGCGGGCGGACCGGCTGCTGGCGGTGACGCGACGCACCTATCCGACGCCGCTGTTGCGCTGGGCCGATAGGCTGTGCGCCCGCTGGCTGGCGCGCAACGAGACGCCCTACGCCTTGGAGATGCACCAGGTGGCCCGGGACTTGGGCGTGCCGGGGGCGCTGGCGCTGAACCTGTCGCACCAGTGGGCGTGTACCGCCGCCGCCGCGCCCGAGCCGGACAGGGGCGGCGTGACGCTTCTGCGCACGCTGGACTGGGCCATGGCTGACCTGGGCGCGGCCGTGGTGGTGGCTCGACTGCGCGGCCCGGCCGGGTCGTTCCTGGCGGTGACGTGGCCCGGCTATGCCGGGGTGCTGACCGGGCTGGCGCCGGGCCGGTTCGCCGTGGCGCTCAACCAGGCGCCGATCAGCGGCCCCGGCTTGCGTCCGCTGCGCTGGGTGAAGGATCGGCGGGCGGTGTGGGCCAGCACCGCGCCACCGCCGGACCACCTTCTGCGGCACGTTCTGGAGACCGCGCCCGACGCCAAGACCGCCCTGCATCGCCTGTGCGAGACGCCGGTGTGCGTGCCCTGTATCCTGACCGTTGCCGGCGTGGACCGGGCCGAGGCCTGGACCATCGAAAAGGACCGCACCGGCGCCCGCATCCGCCAGCACCCGGCGGTGGCCGCCAACCACTGGCGCGCCGAGATTCCCTGCCACGCCCGGGGGCGCGACAGCTGGGGCCGCTGGCGGGCCATGGTGGCGGCGGTCGAGGCCGGCGAACGCGATCTGGCCTGGCTGCGCCCGCCCATTGTCTGGTCCGCCACCCGCCTGGCGGTCGAGGCCAACGCGGCGAGCGGGTCCCTGCTGGTGCAGGGGATGGAGGGCGCCCGGTTCGTCACCCAGCGGCTTCGGCTGGCCGATCCGCTGACGGGCTGAGGCGCCGGCCGACCAGCCGCGTGGTGTGCGCCCGGCCCTGGTGGTGACGCCCCTCGTCCAGGTCGATCTCGCCGTGGTCCAGCAGGTCGATCTCCAACAGGCCATCATAATCGGCGGCCAGCGTCTCGGGGTCGTACAGCATCTCGGCGTCGGGTGGTCCGCCGGTGCCGTGGCGGATCTGGTCGGGGTGAAACGCCTCCTGGATCAGCACGCCGCCGGGCACCAGCGCCCGCGCCATGGCCCGATGCACGATCCGCCGCGCGTCCGGGCGCAGATGCAGGAACAGGCAGGCGACGGCGTCGTACTGGGCCTCGGGCCAGTCCCACGCCGTCAGGTCGGCGCAGGTGGTGCGCAGGGTGACGCCCCGGTCCAGGGCCAGCTTCATGGCCTTCTGCAGGGCCACCGGGGACAAGTCCACCGCGTGCACGCGCATCCCCTGGCCAGCCAGCCAGACGCCGTTGCGGCCCTCGCCGTCGGCCACGGCGAGCACAGACAGGCCCCGGTCGAGCCGATGGCGCTGGCGCACCAGGAAGGCGTTGGGCTCGACTCCATAGAGGTAGCCACGGTCGGCGTAGCGCTGGTCCCAGAATTCGGCGGTCATGATCGCTCCGGCATGGTGGGTCGGGAACACAGGGCGCGAGGGGCTCTCGCATGATGTCCCACGATGTAATACCTCTGGCGAAGTTTCGACACAGGACGGGAGCTGAATGTCCCCCGTCCGCCCTCGGCGCGGCCGGATGCGTTGACCCGTGTCAAGGTCGCCGGAAGCTCGGTATTGCAGGGTCGCGATGATCCAACGCCCGTCCCGTTCTTCAGGAGCACCACCCCCATGCTCGGTTTCGTGAGCCGCCACTGGCGAAAGACCCTGGTCGTGCCACCCGTGGCCCTGGGGGTCGCCCTGATCATGGTCATGGCCGGCGGCAAGGCGCCGCCGGTGCGGGCCGAGGGCGCCGAGGTGGCCCGCCCCGCCCGCGTCATCGCCGTGCCGGCCGTGGACCTGGTGCCCCGGGCCACCGGCTTCGGTCAGGTCACGCCCGAGCATGTCTGGCAGGCGGTGGCGCAGGTGGCCGGGCGCTTGGTGGAGGTGCATCCCCGGCTCAAGCGCGGCGCGATCCTGGAGAAGGGAACGGTCGTGGCCCGCATCGATCCGTCGGCCTACAAACTGACGCTGCGCGAGCGCGAGGTCGAACTGCGGGAGCTGGAAATCGACGAGCAGAACGCCCGCTCCCTGATCGACATCCAGGAACGGGCGGTCGAGGTGGCGCGGCGCGACCTGAACCGCCAGCGCGAGCTACGCGGTAGTGGGGCGGCATCCCAGGCTGCCCTCGATCAGGCCGAAACGGCGCTGCTGAACGCCGAGCAGAACCTGCAGAACCTGCGCAACACGTTGAACCTGATCCCGGTGCAGCGGGCGCTGGCGCAGGCGCGGCTGGAACAGGCCCAGTTGGATGTGGAAAACACGACCCTGACGGCGCCGTTCGACATCCGCGTGGCCAAGGTCAACGTCGTCGAGTCGCAGTTCGCCACCGTCGGCGAGGTGCTGGCCGAGGGCGACAGCATCGACGTGGCCGAGGTGGAGGCGCAGTTCACGTTCAATGAACTGGCGCCGCTGATGCACAACATCAGCGGCGACGCCATGCGGCGGGCGGCCAGCGAGAACCGCATTGGCGCGGCCCTGGAGGCGGAGGCCGTGGTGCGGCTGCTCGGCGGCGGCGAACTGGCGCAGGTGGTGGAATGGCCGGCCCGCTTGGTGCGGGTCTCGGATACCGTGGATCCCCAGACACGGACCTTCGGGGTCATCGTCGCCGTCGAGGGAAGCTATCAGTCCGCCCGGCCCGGGGTCCGTCCCCCGCTGGTCAAGAACATGTTCGTCGAGGTGGAGTTGCGCGGGCAACCGGTCCCGGGCGTGATCATTGTGCCCCGGCTGTCCGTCCACGACGGGCATGTCTATGTGCTGGACGATGCGGATCGGCTGGAGAAGCGCCCGGTGCGGGTCCACGCCGTGCAGGGTGATCTGGCGGTGGTCGCCGGTGGCCTGTCCGAGGGCGACCGGCTGGTGGTGTCTGATCTGATCCCCGCCGTGGAGGGGATGCTCATCGAGCCGCGTCCGGACCCGGCCGAGCGTGCCCGCCTGATCGCCGCCGCCGAGGGCCGGGCGAAGGATCGGGCGCCCGGACCGGAGGCGCCCCGATGATCGCCTACTTCGCGCGCCACCCGACCGCCGCCAACCTGATCATGCTGGGCATCCTGGTGCTTGGGTTGGCCGCCCTGCCCAGTCTGCAGCGCGAAACCTTCCCCAAGCTGGAGCTGGACAAGGTCCAGATCATGGTCGTCTACCGGGGAGCGACCGCCGAGGAGGTGGAGAACGCCATCTGCCAGCGTCTGGAAGAGGCGGTCTCCGGCATCAACGACCTTGAGGAGACCACCTGCGAGGCCACCGAGGGCAGTGGCACGCTGACCGCCGAAATGCGCGAGGGCGGGGACATCACGGCCTTCGAGAATGACATCAAGACCGAGGTCGAGGCCATCACCAGCTTTCCCGACGACGCCGAGGACCCGGTCGTGCGCACACTGGGGCGCACCGACTTCGTCGCCTCGGTGGCCATCACCGGCGACATGGCGGCCACCCACCTGAAGGGCTACGCCGAGGAGGTGAAAAACCGCATGAACGAGGCCGGCCTCGGGCAGGTGGAGATCAAGGGCTTTTCCGACCGCCAGATCCGTATTGAGCTGGCCTCCGAGACCCTCCGGCGCCACGGCTTCAGTCTGGCCGATATCGCCACCCTGATCGAGCGCCAGAGCCAGGACCGCCCTTCCGGCCGTGTCGAGACGGAGGACGGCGAGGTGATCGTGCGCTTCGCCGACGAGCGGCGCTCGGTGGCGGCCTTCCGCGATCTTGTGATCGTCGCCGGCGACCAGGGCGGTGAACTGCGCCTGGGCGACATCGCCACCATCACCGACCGGTTCGAGCGTGACGAGATCAAGGTGTTGTTCAACGGCCAGCGCGCCGCCCTGTTGGACATCACCAAGACCCGTGCCGAGGACACGCTGCGGGTGATGGACCGGCTGACCACGTTCCTGGAGCAGGAACGCGACCGCGCGCCGGCCGGTGTCACCCTGTCGGTGACGCGCGATTCGGCGTCCATCGTCAACGACCGCCTGACCATGCTGGTCGACAACGGCGTCCTGGGCCTGGGGCTGGTGTTCCTGACCATGTTCCTGTTCTTTTCGCCGCGGTTCAGCTTCTGGGTGGCCATGGGCCTGCCGGTCTCGTTCATGGGTGGGCTGTTCCTGATGGGCGTTCTGGGCCTGACGCTGAACATGATCACAATGGTGGCGTTGCTGATCGCCGTCGGTCTGTTGATGGACGACGCCATCGTCATTTCCGAGAACATCGCCCGCCACCTGAAGGCCGGGAAGGGACCCTACGAGGCGGCCATCGACGGCGCCCGCGAGGTGATGCCGGGCGTGGTGTCGTCGTTCGTCACCACCATCTGCGTGTTCGGCGCCCTGGCCTTCCTGAGCGGGACCATGGGGCAGATCCTGCGTGCCCTGCCCATGGTCCTGTTGCTGGTGCTTCTGGTGAGCCTGCTGGAGGCTTTCCTGATCCTGCCGCACCACCTGGCCCATTCGCTGGAGAAACGGGCGGAGAAGCCGTTGTCCGGCTGGCGGCGGCGTTTCGAGGCCGGGTTCGACTGGGTGCGCGAACAGATCATGGGCCGCCTTATCGACGGGGCCATCGCCTGGCGCTACCTGACGTTGGGGGTGTTGCTGCTGATGTTCCTGGCCAGCCTGTCACTGATCGCCGGCGGGCTGGTGAAGTTCCGGGCCTTCCCGCACCTCGACGGCGACACCATCCAGGCCGAGATCCTGCTGCCGCAGGGAACACCCCTGGACCGCACGGAGGCGGTGGTGGACCGCGTCGTCACGGCCATCGACACGGTGGGCGAGCGGCTGTCGGCGCGGCTTTCCGCGGGTGCCCGCGAGGGCGATCGCCCCGACGGCCCGGATGGGCCGCTGATCGAGAACATCGTCACGCTCTTCGGCGTCAATAGCAGTGCCGCCGAGAGCGGCGCCCACGTGGCCACCGTGAGCGTGGACCTGGTTGGCTCCGACCAGCGGCCGGGCCTGCCAGCCACAACGGTCGCCAAGGCCTGGCGCGACGCGGTGGGCGAGGTGCCGGACGTGCTGTCCCTGAAGTTCGGCGAGCGTCAGATCGGACCCGCCGGCCGGGCCATCGAGATCCGCCTCAAGGGCCACGACCTGCAAGCCCTGAAGGCCGCCTCGCTCGAGCTGCGGCAGTGGCTGGAGGGGTATGAGGGCGTTCACGACATCATGGACGACATGCGCCCGGGCAAGCCGGAGGCGCGGCTGCGGCTGCGCGACGGCGCCAGCGCCCTTGGCATCCGCGCCGATACGGTGGCGCGGCAGATCGCCGCCGCCTTCCAGGGCGTGACGGTCGACGAGATCCAGGTGGGCGACGAGGCCTACGAGATCGATGTGCGCGTCCGTGCCGAGGATCGGGATTCCCTGGCCGACCTGGACGGCTTCATGGTCACCACGGAGACCGGCGACACCATTCCCTTGACCAACGTGGCGGTCATTGAACGCGCCCGTGGCTTCGCCCGCGTCAATCGCGTCGACGGGTGGCGGACCATCACGGTGATTGCCGATGTTGACGACGCGGTGGCCAACTCCCAGCAGATCGTCGACCACACGCGCGCCGCGTTCTTTCCCCGCCTGCTGGAGCGGCACCCGGACGTGCGCCCCGACCTGGAGGGACAGACGGCGGAGATGGTGGAGACCATGGGCTCCATGCAGCGCAACATGGCGGTCGGGCTGATCGGCGTGTTTCTGCTGTTGTCGTTCCAGTTCCGCAGTTATGTCGAGCCGCTCACCGTCATGGTGGCCATCCCCATGGCGCTGGTCGGGGCCATCCTCGGGCATCTGGCCCAAGGGCTGGAACTGTCCATGCCGTCGATGATCGGCCTGGCCTCTTTGGCCGGGGTGGTGGTCAACGATTCCATCCTGCTGGTGATGTTCATCAAGCAGCACCGGTTGCGCGGTGGCAGCGCCGCCGAGGCGGCCGGGCAGGCGGCACGGGCGCGCTTCCGCCCCATTTTGCTGACCTCGCTGACCACCATCATGGGCCTGACGCCGCTGTTGGCGGAGACCAGCCTGCAGGCGCAGGTCATGATTCCGCTGGCCACCAGTCTGGCCTTCGGCCTGAGTTCGGCGACGGTGCTGGCGCTGGTGTTGGTGCCGGTGGTCTATGTCATCCTTGACGATCTGGGGTTGGCCCGGCGGGTGCGGCCGGAGGACGTGAGACAGGCCGGGGCCGCAGCGCCGGGTTAGCGAAAGAACCGCCCGAATCCCCGCGCCTTCCCTGTTGTCTTCCGCGACGGGTTTCGGATACAACGCCAAGGTCTTTGTCCGATGTCCGCTCGGGCCGTTGGCCCGTGTCCAATGGGCGGGTGTTCCCTCCGCGACCCCGTGGACCTTACGACGATCCTTCATCGTCCTGGAGATTGCCATCCATGAAACTGAAAGCCCTCTTGGTCCTGGCCGTCGCCACGGCGCTGGCGGCCTGTTCGTCGACCCCCGAAACCGACTCCGGCCAGACCGGCGGCGGCGCCGCGCCGGTGACCGCGCCCAGCGGCCCGGCCGCCGGCAGCCAGCAGGAATTCGTGCAGGAGGTTGGCGACCGCGTGTTCTTCGCCTTCGACTCCTACAACCTCGACAGCCAGTCGCAGCAGGTCCTGCGTCGTCAGGCGGCGTGGCTGCAGCAGTACGGTCAGTACTCGGTGGTCGTCGAAGGCCACTGTGACGAGCGCGGCACCCGCGAATACAACCTCGCCCTTGGCGACCGCCGGGCCAATGCCGTGAAGAACTATCTGGTGTCCCTGGGCGTCCCGTCGGGCCGCGTGCGCACCATCTCCTACGGCAAGGAACGGCCGACCTGCACCCAGTCCAACGAAAGCTGCTGGTCGCGCAACCGCCGTGGTGTGACCGAACTGCAGTAGATGACGGTGTCCGGCGCGGGGGCCTCCGGGGGCCGGACATCACACCCGTACAGCCGGTGATGCGCGAACGGGGGCGCGCGACCGGGTGGCCAAGCAGGGTTCGGAAAGGCGCCTTCCGCCGGGAGGGCGCCTTTTTCGTGTCATGAACGTGCGTTAGGTCGCACGATGCACGATGCACGATGGATCGGGTGCCGAGTCAGGACGGGAGCAACCGCCATGCCTTTCTTCATCGCCCCTGGGATTACGGCCAGGACCCTTTGCAGAACCGTGATGGTGTGCGCCGCCGCGCTGATGGTCGTCGGCGTCATGGCGCCGGGCGCGCCGGCCCAGGCGCAGGACCAACGCGCGCTGATCGCCGATATGCAGGTGCGGATCACGCAGCTTGAGGATCTGGTGCGCTCGCTGACCGGCCAGCTCGAACAGGCGCAGCACCGCACCCGCCAGCTTGAACAACGGGTCGACCTTCTGGAGCGCGAACAGGACATGCGCCTTGGCGGCGCGGCGGGGACGGAAGCCGCGCCGGGGACCTCCGGCGCGCCGTCGGATCCCGCTTCCGGGCCGGCCCTGGCGCCGGACACGGGGGTTCTGGGCTACCTGCCGCAGCCGGCGCCGGGCGAAGGCCGGTTGACGTCGCCGGCCCCGCCTCCGAGTGGGGGGGCGACGGCGGCGGCCCTGCCCCCCGGCCCACCGGAGCAGCAGTACCAGCACGCCTTCTCGGTGTTGCGCGAGGGGGATTACGCCGCCGCCGAGCGGGCCTTCTCCGCCTTCGTCCAGACCCACCCCAATCACACGCTGGCCGGCAACGCCCAGTACTGGCTGGGCGAAACGCACTATGCCCGGGGCGACTACGAAAGCGCCGCCGTGGCCTTCGCCAAGGGGTACAAGGAGTACCAGGACGGCTCCAAGACGCCCGACAACCTGTTCAAGCTCGGCATGTCGATGTCGGCGCTGGGCAAGAACCGCGAGGCCTGCGCCGCGTTCCAGAAGCTGCGGGCCGACTACCCCAACGTTTCCGGCACCCTGCAGCGTCAGGTCGCCGACCAGATGGCGCGCAACGGCTGCTGATCCCGGGAGCACCACCGGGCATGGCGCATGAGGCGGACAGCGCGCGGCCCCTCGGCCCGGCGGAGGTCGAGGCCCTGATGGCGCCGCTGGGGCCGTTCGGTCCACGGCCGCATCTGGCGGTGGGGGTGTCGGGCGGTCCGGACAGCCTTGCCCTCGCTTTGCTGACGGGTGAATGGGTGGCGGCGCGGGGCGGGCAGGTGACCGCCCTGACGGTGGACCATGGCCTGCGGCCGGAGGCGGCGGACGAGGCACGCACCGTGGCCGGGTGGATGGCGGCCGCCGGTCTCGCGCACGAGATCCTGACCTGGGCCGGCCCCCCTCCCGCAACAGGGGTGCAGGCAGCGGCCCGCGCCGCCCGGTTGGGCCTGCTGGAGGACTGGTGCCGCCGGCACGGCGTGCTCGACCTGCTGCTGGCGCATCATCGGGACGACCAGGCGGAGACGGTCCTGCAACGGCTGGGGCAGGGCAGCGGGCCCGATGGCCTGGCGGGCATGGCGCCGGTCTCCTACAGGGGATTCGTGAGGGTGTTGCGGCCATTCTTGCCGGTCCATGGAGCGCGGACCCGCGCCACGCTGCGAGCGCGCGGGCAATCCTGGATCGAGGACCCATCCAACGCCGACCCGACCTATCAGCGGGTGCGGCTGCGCCGGCTGGGTCCGGCGCTGGACGAGGCCGGGGTGACCGCATCCGGTCTGGCCCTCGCCGCCGGCCGGTGCGCCGAGGTCCGGGCCGAGCGGGACGCCCGCCGGAATGCCCGGCTGGCCGACGCCGTGATCCTTGATGCGATGGGCTTCGCCCGGGTGGACATGGCGGCCCTGCTGGCGCCGCCGGACAGCGAGGCGCGGGCCGCCCTGGGGCGCCTGCTGGCGTGCGTGGGCGGCCTGCCACGCCCGCCGCGTGATGCGCCGCTGGAACGGCTGCGCCGCCGCCTGCTTGGTCCTGAGCCGGCGCCGGCCGGCATGACGCTGGGACGATGCCACATTGCTCCGTGTCCGGGCGAGCCGCCGGGCCTGTGGTTGGTGTGCCGCGAGGCCCGCCATTTGCCTCAGCCTTTGGACCTGCGGGCCGGGGACGCGATCCACTGGGACGGTCGCTTTCGTATCACCGTCGAGCACGACGCCGCCTCGCCGGCGCAGTTTTTTCTGGCGCCGCTGGGCGATGAAGGGTGGCGTACGGTCGCGCGCCCTCTTGCCCAAGCGGGGGAGCTTCGCCTCCCCGACGTGCCCGCGCGGGCGCGTCCCGGTCTGCCCGCGTTGTGGAGATGTGACGGGACCGTTTGTGCCGTGCCCCACCTGCGGTACACTGACCAGTCTGATTGTGCGGGGTGGTCCGCCCAGGCGCGGTTCGCGCCGCTTGTGCCGATGACGGTGGCGAGCGCGGGGGCCGCGCGGCGTGACTTGCATGGTCTCTCGCGCAGCCTATGTGATATCGACGATCACTCTCACTGACCGATGGCGAGGTGGCCGCGTACGGCCCAGGTTCGTCCCGGTCGCTCCAGGCGAAGGGCTTCAAGCTTTGAATTTCAGCCGCAATCTTCTGATCTGGATCATCATTTCGGTCCTGCTGGTGGCGTTGTTCAACGTCTTCCAGGGCTCGGCGCCACAGACCGCCGGAAGCCAGATCTCCTATTCCGAGTTCATGAACCGGGTTCAGAACGAGGAAGTCCAGGATGTGACCATCAAGGGCGAAACCATCACCGGGACCCTGGTGGGCGGCGGGCAGTTCTCGACATACGCGCCGCCCGACTCGAACGTGGTGCCGACCCTGCGCGAGCACGGCGTCAACATCTCGGCGCTGCCGGCGAACGATGATTCGCCCACGTTCTGGAGCATCCTGATCTCCTGGTTCCCCATGCTGCTGCTGATCGCCGTGTGGATCTTCTTCATGCGGCAGATGCAGGGCGGTGGCGGCAAGGCCATGGGCTTCGGCAAGTCGCGCGCCAAGCTGCTGACCGAGCGCACCGGCCGGGTGACGTTCGACGATGTGGCCGGCATCGACGAGTCCAAGTCGGAACTGGAAGAGGTCGTCGAGTTCCTGCGCGATCCGCAGCGCTTCCAGCGCCTGGGCGGCAAGATCCCCAAGGGCGTGCTGCTGGTCGGCCCGCCGGGCACCGGTAAGACGCTGCTGGCGCGGGCCATCGCCGGCGAGGCCAACGTGCCGTTCTTCACCATTTCCGGCTCGGACTTCGTCGAGATGTTCGTCGGTGTGGGTGCGTCCCGCGTGCGCGATATGTTCGAGCAGGGCAAGAAGAACGCGCCGTGCCTGATCTTCATCGACGAGATCGACGCCGTTGGCCGTCACCGTG
>NZ_CAKZOT010000069.1 GCF_937138205.1 uncultured Rhodospira sp.
AGGGGGAACGACCGTTTTCATAGGACCGGATCGTTTATCATTTATCCGAGCCTGCCGAACCATCGAAGAATCACCCGGACGCGATCACCGCGTGCCGGGTGTTCTTTTTCCGGGCGTGGACGAGCGGGGTGGCCGGTGAAGGCCGGTCGGGTGTCCGACGTCGGACTTCAGGGGCACAATGCGGGGGCGGCGGCTCGGGCGGCGGCTCGGACGGCGTGCCCTTTTTGCGGGGAGGTGCCGACCGGCGCATGGTGTGGCGACACCGGGGCGCGCGGGGCGCCGTGGGCGTCTTCTTGGCCGGCCTGCCGCGCCGGCCTGCCGCGCAAGGCTCGCGCGAACCTGAACGGTCCAGGCGGAACCTTAGGACGTTGCCGGGGGCGGCGGCCGCAATACCAGGCGACGATGAGCGCGAGTCCTGCACCACACGGTCGCTGCGACGAACCGGTGACGATGAGTCTTTCGTCTCTGTCGCCGCGGCGCCCTTTCGGGGCTTGCGGCTCCGCCGCCCCGGCCGCCCAAAGGGGGCGACCATCCTGGAGTCGGGCGCCGCGAAGCGGCGCCGTGGGCGCCGGCCCCAGCCTGAAAAAGCTGGCGTCGCTAAGCAACGCCAAGGTCGCGCCGGCCAGCCTCCGAAAAGGTCAGCCTTTTCGTCGGCCGGTATCATGGCCACGGACAAGCTGGTCCAGTATACTGCGCCGCAGCAACGGCGGGACCGTAGGGGGGGGGCGGCTCGGTGGGGCGCGCCGTCTCTTGCGGCATTGGACGAAAGGCCACGTTCGGTCCCGCCTGCTGTGCCAAGGTGGGCGGACCTTGTGGCGCACAAGGCGCATAAGGCGCATAAGGCGCACAAGGCGCACAAGGCGCACACGGCACACACGGCGCATGGCGGCGCCGGGTGCAGCTCATCAACCGGCCGGCGGCGCTCCGGTGGGTGCGCTCGCGGGTCAGGGGGCGGCCGGTCTGGACATGGCCGGCAGGGCGGTGCAGGGGCGGGATAGGGCGCGGCCTGAGACGGACGCAGGCCAGGCGCTCCGGGTTACAATCAAACGGGGGACAGGAATGGCACACATTCAGGACCTGAACGACCTTTTGACGGCGCATCCGTTCTTCGCGGACATGGGACCGCGCCTGCTTGATGAGCTGGCGGGATGCGCCAAGAACGAACGCTTCGAGGACGGCGAGCACCTGTTTCGCGAGGGCCAGTTCGCCGACCGGTTCTTCATCCTGCGCCATGGGCAGGTGGCGGTGCAGGTCAGCGTGCCGGACCGGGGCGCCGTGGTCCTGGAAACCCTGCACGCCGACGATATCCTGGGGTGGTCTTGGCTGGTGGCGCCGTACCGGTGGACGTTCGACGCCCGCGCGGTCGGCTTGGTCCGGGCGGTCAGCCTTGACGGGGTCTGCCTGCGCGCCAAGATGGAGACCGACGCGGAGTTGGGCTACCACCTGCTGAGCCGCTTCGTCCCCGTGATGGGCGAGCGGCTCCGGGCGGCCCGGCTCCAGTTGCTTGACCCAAGCCCGTCCGTCGTGTGAACCGGTCACGGCGACCGAAGCCCCCCTCGGCGTCGGGCGTCCCCATGGTTGATGTAGGCCGGAGTATGACCTCCCTCAATTCCAGCGAAGACGGCAAGGAGCCGACACCAGGGCGCGTGGTCCTGACCCACGGGCGCAGCCTGATGGCGCTGGCGGTGGCGCGGTCCCTTGGCCAGCGTGGGATCGAGGTGATCGGCTGCGATGAGACGCCGATGATGGCGCTCTCGTTCTCGCGGTACGTGACGCGCACGTTCCTGCACGCGCCAAAAGGGCCCGACGGCACCGGCCACCTGGAGTCGCTGGCCGAGGGGGTGCGGGCGCACGCGCCTGGCGACGAGCGCCCCTATATGATCATGCCGATCCACGAGGACACCCCGCTGATCGCGCGGGAGCGGGCGGTGTTCGAGCCGGTGGCGACGGTGGCGGCGCCGCCGACCGAGGCCATCGCCGCTGTCGTGCCCAAAAACCGGCTGGCGAAGACGGTGGGTGGTCTCGGCGTGGAGGCCCCGGCCACGCGGATCGCCGGCAGCCCCCAGGCGGCCCGTGACGCGGCCGGCGAGATCGGCCTGCCGGTGTTCGTCAAGCCGGCATCGTCGACCGGCGGGCGCGGCATCGCTCGCGTCGCCGATGTGGTGGACATGGATGCGGCGTTCGAGGCGGCACGGGCCGTCGATCCCGAGGGGACGGTGCTGGTGCAGGGTCTGGCGGCGGGCGAGGACTACTGCCTGACGGCGCTGTACCACGACGGCGAGCCGCGCGTGCACATGGCCTATCGCAACCTGGAGACCTTTCCGGGGGCCGGCGGTTTCGGAGTCCTGCGGGAAACGGTGGACGCCGGGCCCATGCCGGCGGCGGCGGAACGCCTGTTGCGGCCGCTCCGCTGGACCGGCGTCGTCCAACTCGACTACCGGTGGGACGGCACGGCGTCGGGCGTCCCTCGGCTGATCGAGGTCAACCCCCGTTTCTGGGGTGGGCTGTTCCAGTCGATCGAGTCGGGGGTGGACTATCCGTGGCTGTTGTACCGGATGATGGTGGATGGGCACCTACCGGCCGTTCCGGAGCCGCGCCTGGGCCAGCGGACAAAGGTCCCGCTGGTCTGGATTCTCGGCGCCATCGAGGATCTGGCCCAGGACGGCGCGCGGTTCGACGCCCTGGAAAGCGCATGGATGCGCGCGCGGGCCGAGGCGCGGGGCGGCGGCTGGTGGCGCGCCCTGCGGCATCTGGCCGGGGGGCTGGCCGATGCCATGGTGCCGCTCCAGTCGCGCGAGCGGGTGGAGACGCAATGGAAACGCGCCGCGACGGCGCGGGCGGAGCTGTTCACGGCCGATGACCCACTGGCCGGGCTCGGCCTGCTTTACGCCGTCGGATCCCTCATACGCAACGGCAAGTTGCCGGAGGAGCTGACGCGATGACCAACCTGCGACCACCGTTGAGCCGCCGGTGGCCCCGCGTCGGTGTGACCGGCTCCGCCGGGCGCCGGGGTGGCCGGTTGTGGCCGCTGCACGCGCTGTCCCTGCTGCTGGCGGGGTCGGTGCCGCGACGCCTGGTGCCCACGGACGACCTGGCCCGTGTGGAGGACCTCGACGCGCTGGTGATCGGCGGCGGCGACGATATCGGGGCGGACGTCTACGGCGGCGATGTGACGCTCGACGTGCGCATCGACCCGGCGCGCGACGCGTTCGAACTGGCGGCGCTGGAACGGGCGGCAGGGCTCGGCCTGCCGGTGCTGGGCGTGTGCCGGGGCGCGCAGATGCTCAACCTGTCGCTGGGCGGCACGTTGCATCAGGATATCCACGCCGTCTTTGAGGGGGCGCCGCGCCGGCGCACGATCCTGCCCACCAAACAGATTGATGTGGCCCCCGGGTCGCGGTTGCGGCGGATGTTGGGGCGCGCCACGACGCGGGTCAACGGCCTGCATCACCAATCGGTCGACCGCCTGGGCAGCGGCGTGACGGTGGCGGCGCGCGACCGGCACGGTATCGTCCAGGCCATCGAGGTGCCGGGCCGGCGCTTCCTGGTCGGCGTGCAGTGGCACCCGGAACTGCTGGTCTACCGGGGCCGCCAGGCAGGGCTGTATCGCGGGCTGGTGCGTGCGGCCCGCCGCCGCCGCCGGTTGCACGAAGCCGCCGCCGACCCACGCGCCGACACCTCTACCGCGTCATCGTCGTCAGGGCCTCGATGATGCCCCGGCGGATGCCGGGTTCCATGGCGGCGTGCCCGGCATCGGGCACCATCACCAGCCGACTGCCCGGCCAGGCGCTGTGCAGCTCCCAGGCGCTGGTGGGGGGACAGACCAGGTCGTAGCGGCCCTGCACCAGGGTCGCCGGCAGGTGCCGGATGCGCGGCATGTCGCGCAGCAACTGGCCTTCCTCCAGATAGCCGGCGTGCATCATATAGTGCGCCTCCATCCGCGCCAGCGGCACGCAGGACTCGGCCGACGTCTCGCTGGCGCGCGGCACCAGGCGGGAGCAGGCCTCCTCGTAGCGGCTCCAGGCCACGGCCGCCGGACCGTGCACCGCCGCGTCGGGATGGCACAGGCGGCGGTAATAGCTCTCCAGGGGCGTGCCCCGCTCCTCGGGCGGCAGGAACGACAGGAACGCGTCCCGGGCCTCGGGAAAGAACGTGCCCATCCCGTTCAGGAACCAATCGACCTCGGCGGCGCGAAACAGGAACACGCCGCGCAGCACGAACCCCAGGCAGCGGTCGGGATGCGCCTGTCCGTAGGCGAGCGCCAGGGTGCTGCCCCACGATCCGCCGAGCACCAGCCAGCGGTCGATGCCCAGGTGCGCGCGCAGGCGCTCGATATCGTCGACCAGATGCCACGTCGTGTTGGCGTGCAGCGAGGCGCGCGGGCTGGACCGGCCGCACCCCCGCTGGTCGAACAAGACGGCGCGGTGGCGGGTGGGATGAAAAAAGCGGCGATAGGTCGGCGACGTGCCGGCGCCGGGACCGCCGTGCAGGAAAACGACGGGAAGGCCGTCGGGATTGCCGCACTGCTCCCAGTACAGGGCGTGGCCGTCCGACACCGCCAGCACGCCCGAGTCGTAAGGCGCGATGGGCGGGTGCAGATCGGACAGGTCGGTCTGACGGGGGGAGGCAGTGGCACTCACGGCGAACCTCTGGCGGAGAAGGGGGGGCCGGCGATGGGACGCCGACCACACCCCCTGATTACGACGATGGCCCCCCAGCGTACCACCCTTTTCGCTCGGCGCCGTCCGCCAACCGGGCGCGCGCCGCGTCCAGGTCTTGCGGCCGGTCGATGTCGTGGACACACGCGCCGTCGTCCACGGCCACCCGCCGGAGGCGGTCGATGTGCCGGCGCAGAAGGTCGCGGCCGCCGACGTCCCCGCTCAGGGCGGCCAGGGCCGGGCGATGGGCCGCGCCCCACAGCACCGGGTGGCCGTCCTGGTCGGCGTGGGTGGGACGAACAATGGCCGTCGCCGGCGAGGGATCGGCGGCGAAGGCGGCCACCACGGCCGGGACGACCGCCTCCCACGGGCCGGGCATGTCGCCCAGGGCCACCAACAGCCCTTCCACCGGATCGGGCAGCGCCGCGACGCCCGCCGCCAGCGATCCGCCCATGCCCTCTTCGAATCGGGGGTTGTGGACACGGGCGAAGCCCAGGCCATCCAGCGCGGCGGCCACGGCGTCGCCGTCGCGGCCGGTCACGACCACCCGCGCGGCATCCGGCAGCGCGGCGGCGAGCGACGCCCCGGCGACGCGGACCAGCGGTGCTCCATCCAGGTCCCGCAGCAGCTTGTTGGCGCCCCCCATGCGCCGGCCCTGGCCGGCGGCCAGCAGCACCAGCCCGAGTCGCGGCGCCGCCCCGGCCTCAGCACGGGTCATGCGCCCGTGGCGCGCGGTGCGTCGCCCTCCTCGGCCAGGATGGCCCGCAGCCCCTCGCGGTAGGTGGGGTGGCGCCAGCGCAGGCCCAGGCGCGCCTTGATGCGGGCGGCGGACACCCGGCGGGTGTCGGCGTAGAAGCTGCGGGCCATGGGGGAGATGTCGGCGGCCTCCAGCGGCACCTCCGGCGGCGGCGCGACGCCCAGCAGCGCGCAGGCCTCCGCCACCACGTCCTGCGGCGGGGCGGGTTCGTCGTCGGCGAGGTTGAACACCGTGCCCGGGGCCGGCGCCTCCATGGCCGCCGCCAGTGCCCGGGCGATGTCGTCCACATGAATGCGGCAGGTCACATGCCCGGGCTTGACCACGCGGTGGGCGGTGCCGGCGCGCACGCTGTCGATGGCGCTGCGGCCGGGGCCATAGATGCCGGCCAGACGGAAGATCTCGACCGGCACGCCGTGGTCGCGGTGCAGGGCCAGCCACCCGGCCTCGGCCTCGGCCCGGCGGCGGGACCGCGCCTGAGTCGGCCGGGTCGGGCTCGTCTCGTCCACCCAGGCGCCGCCGGCGTCGCCGTAGACGCCGGTGGTCGACAGATAGCCGACCCAGCGCAGGCCCGGCGCGGCGGCCAGGGCCTCGCCGAACATTTCGAGGACCGGGTCGCCCTGGTCGTCGGGGGGCACCGAGACGAGCACATGTGTCACGTCCTCCAGGGCCTCGCCGGGCAGCGGATGCTCGCGGTCGAATACCAGGCCCCGGATCCCGTCCGTCTCCAGCGTGGCGGCGTCCCGGGCGGTTCGCGACGTGCCGGTGACGCGCCAGCCCCGGGCCATCGCCGCGCGGGCCAGCCGTCCGGCGGTGTATCCCAGGCCGAGGCAGAGGAGGTGTGGGGCGGGGGTCATGCGGGACTCCTGCGCAAAACGGGCACGCGGGCGGGGCCGGCGCTTGACGTTAAGGGCGTGACCGCGCGCGGACAGCGCCTTGCAAGACATGCAAACTAAGAATTAGACGGGATGTTTTTCCACACCAACAGTGAAGTCGAGTTGATATCATCTGTTGGAAGAAAAGCGTCCATGATTGCCGTCTCAACGGAGCACGTCCCATCTGCGACAGCTTGCTTGACGGCTTCAGAGAAGTTGACGTTCCATTTGCGGTCCTCAATAAATTTCTTGTGGTCAAGTGCCGTTTTTGTTTCCGCGCTTATTTGGAATCCAAATGGCTCCATGTGTATGACAGTAACGTTAGGGGCGCAATTCGCTAGCTCTCGGAAGAACGCCCGGGGTATTTTGTGAACCTGCTCCAAGGAATGACACGTAAACATAAGAAGGTTGTCGAATTTCTTCTCCTTTACAGGATGTAGGTCAGGAGAAAGATGGTCAAAGCTAAAAAAGGTGGCATTTATCCTGGGGTCCAATGCCGCTAGTTTTCTTGATATTGAAACGCCACTATCGGTCAGCTCTCCGCCAAATAGCGGTATAGACGCTGGGATGCCGGCATAAAATAGTTCAAATATACGAAGTCCAAAGCCAGACCCAAGCTCGACAACCGCGTCAAAGGGTCCCTTGTGATTCCAATAATCTAAAACAAATTCCATGTGAGAAGGCCGAGTATAATATGGAAGGAGAATGTATTTCCCCATAAATGGTTTTTGGGTAAAAATATTGCGTTTGTCTATTGGGTCGATTTCCTCTTCACTCTTAACTTTTCTCCAAGACGCGCCGCTGCCATCCAGATCTGATTTCATTCTATAGTATTTTTCCCTAACTCGAAGCAAGTTAATGCATCGAGTGATGCTGCTTTCACCTGAATCTATAAGGTCGGAAATGTAATTCGCGCGTTCGGACCAAGCCGTTTCGTAAAACGCACGCCAATTCCGTTCTTGCCAACCGTCTGTCATGACGCCTACGCCTTTTCCAGGAAAAGTACCCCGATAGTCGGTTGAGGAACTACTGTGAACTATGATTCCTTGCGCGTTGTCAAGGCGCCCAGAAAGAACGACAAGTGACCCAAAACTGGGCGCCTGCACTTTAAGCGCATCCGGGACGGTCTGTAAACGACCCGCCCGATCCGGAATGGGTGCCGATGGCGCCGCGCGTGCGCCAGCCGAGGTATGCGCCCTTTGGTAGCGGGTGTTGGCGGGCGCGCCCGACAGCCCGGAGGCAGCGGCGGCGCGTGAGGCGCTGGCGCGCCTGGACGTGGCGGCCGAGTGACAGCAATCCGAACGCGCCCCTTAACACTATTTATTTTATTACAATGGCTTGAATTGACTTGTTGTGAAGAAGGTCGAGGTTTGTTAGCCTTTGCCTTGTGTCCAAACGCGATGTACACTCATTCTCCACGCGCGGCAATGGACGGTGCGCATGACGGCGGGCAGCACGGGATCGGGCAAGGGACGCGGGAGCGCGCGCGGCACCGGCAAGGGTGGCGCGCGCGGCGGTCGCCGCGCGTCGGATACGTCGGCGGCCAAACGCGCGCCCAAGAAAGGGGCCTCCGCCTCGACCACCGCCAAGGCCAAGGCGCGCCCCCAACAGCCCGCGAAGACCGCGCCAAAATCCGGGCCGAAGAAAACCGCCGCCAAGCCGGCGGCCCGCAAGACGACGGCCAAGCGCGCGTCCGCCTCGGCGCGTCCGGCCTGGGCGGTGTCCGGGAACGGCGGCGCGCGCCGGGCCATGGGCCGGGCGCCGGGCGTTGTCAGCCGCCGCGCCATGGCGGGGGGCGCCGTGCTGTTCGCCGTGGGGCTTGTGGCCGGCCTGCGCTTGCGGCCCGAGTCGGCCGAACCGCCGGCGCCCCTGGCCAGCGCCCCGGTGCCGCCGAGCCCGCGCCGGCCCGGCACCGTGACCCTGGCCGACGTGCCGGACGCCTCGGCCGTGCGCATCGACCTGCCCATGGCCGAGGGCGCCTCGCCGGAGGTGCTGGAGACCCCGGCCGCGCCGTCGCGTGTCGTGCGCCCGGACGAAACCGTGCTGGCCAGCCGCCCGCCGGCGCCGGTGCCCGGGCCGAAACCGGCCGAGGGCCATCAGCCGGCCCCGGCCTCGAACACGGCCTCGAACACGGTTGCGTCGGCCGGGTCCGAACCACTGCGGATCACACCGGAGCCTGACCCCGCACCCTCCACCGCGCGGGTGCCGGCGTCGCCGCGCGCGCCGCTGTGGCTGGCCAATGCCATGAACGTGCCACACCCCGGGCGGCGGCCCATGGTCGCCGTGGTCATCGACGACCTGGGCGTGGACCGCGCGCGCACCGCCCGCGTCCTGTCGCTGCCGGGGCCGCTGACGCTGTCGTTCATGTCGTACGCCAAGGAGTTGCCGGGGCAGGCCGCCGCCGGCCGGGCTTTCGGTCACGAACGGATGCTGCACATGCCCATGCAGCCCGGCAACGCCGACATCGATCCGGGGCCGGGGGCGCTGTACGTGGACCAATCGGCGGCCGAGATCCGGCGCCGGCTCGACCGCGCGCTGGGCGCCTTTTCCGGCTATATCGGGCTGAACAACCACATGGGCTCGCGCTTCACCGCCGATGCCGCCGGGATGCGCGTGGTGATGGACGTGGCGCGCCGCCGCGAACTGCTGTTCCTCGACAGCCGCACCACGGGCGCCTCGGTGGCGCCCCGGCTGGCGGCGGCGGCCGGTGTGCCGTTCCTGGAGCGCACGGTGTTCCTTGACCACAATCCCCGACGCAGTGCCGTCGACCGGCAACTGGCCGAACTGGAGCGGGTGGCGACGCGGCACGGCCATGCCGTGGCCATCGGCCACCCGCGCGACGCCACCATCGCCGCCCTCGCCGCCTGGATCGAGCCGGCGCGGGCGCGCGGGCTCGCCCTGGTGCCGGCCAGCGCCATCACCCGCTTCGCGCGGTCCGTCTGAGCCGTCCGGCCACAAACACCGGGGCGTTGCCGCCCCGCATTGCGCCTTGCGCCGTCGCGCCGGATCGCCTACCTGTGAGCGCCGTCCCACCCGATCGCTCACCGCCCGTCACGGAGCCGCGCCCACCATGCGCATTGTGCGCCACCACGAGGAATTTCCGCCCGAGTATCGCGGCGGGGCGGTGGCGCTGGGCAATTTCGACGGCGTGCACCGGGGGCACCGCTTGGTCATCGAGACGGCGGCCGCGGCGGCGCGCGCGCTGGGCAACGACGCCCCGTTCGGGGTGATGACCTTCGACCCGCACCCGCGCCGCCTGTTCCAACCCGACCTGCCGCCCTTTGCCCTCTCCACCCTGCGCACGAAAGCGCATCGACTCGAGGATCTGGGCGCCGGCTTCTTGTATCTGCAGCACTTCGACAAGGCGTTCGCCGGCCACTCGCCGGAATGGTTCGTCGAGGCGGTGCTGGTGCGGGGTCTGGGTGTGCGCCATGTGGTGATCGGCGAGGACTATCATTTCGGCCAGGGCCGGCGCGGCGATGCCTCCCTGTTGCGGGCCATGGCCGCCGACCTGGGGTTCGGCGTGACCGCCGTGACACCGGTGACCGACGAACACGGCCAGCTTCTGTCGTCGACCCGGGCGCGCGAGGCCATCCAGGCCGGCCGCATGGACGAGGCCGCCGCCGTGCTGGGTCACCTGTGGGAGGTCGAGGGCCGGGTCGAACACGGTGACGCGCGCGGCCGCACCATCGGCTTCCCCACCGCCAACCTGCGCCTGGGCGACTATGTGCGGCCGGCGGACGGTGTCTATGCCGTGCTGGCCGGAGTGGACCGGGGCCGTGAGACGGTGTGGCGGCGGGGCGTGGCGAACTATGGCCGGCGCCCGACCTTCGACGAGACGACGCCGCTGCTGGAGGTGCACCTGTTCGACTTCGCCGACGACCTGTACGGTCAGCATTTGCGGGTGCGAATGGTCGCGCACCTGCGACCGGAACGGAAATTCGACGGCCTTGAGGCGCTCAAGGCCCAGATCGCGGCGGATGCGGATGACGCGCGCCGGTTGCTTGAGTCTAGGGTTGAGCCATGAGCGTGGACTACAAGAAGACCGTCTTCCTGCCCCAGACCGACTTCCCCATGAAGGCCGGGCTGGCGAAAAAGGAGCCGGAGATCCTGGACCGCTGGCAGCGCATGGACCTCTACCGGCGCCTGCGCGAGCAGTCGAAGGGGCGGGAGAAGTTCATCCTCCACGACGGCCCGCCCTACGCCAACGGCCACCTGCACATGGGCCACGCGCTCAACAAGATCCTCAAGGACGTGATCGTCCGCGCCCACCAGATGCTGGGCAAGGATTCCAACTACGTCCCCGGCTGGGACTGCCACGGCCTGCCCATCGAATGGAAGATCGAGGAGGGCTACCGCAAGCGCGGCCAGGACAAGGACAGCGTCGATCCTGTGGCCTTCCGCAAGGAATGCCGGGATTTCGCCGAAAAGTGGATCGAGGTGCAGCGCGAGGAGTTCAAGCGCCTGGGCGTCGTCGGCGACTGGGACCATCCCTATACGACCATGGCCTTCGCCGCCGAGGCGCAGATCGCCCGCGAACTGGGCACGTTCCTGATGAACGGCGGCCTGTACCGGGGAGCCAAGCCGGTCATGTGGTCGGTGGTCGAGAAGACCGCGCTGGCCGACGCCGAGGTCGAATACCACGATCACACCTCGACCACCATCTGGGTGCGCTTCCCGGTCCACCGGGCGCCGCTGGCGGAACTGGAAAACGCCAACATCGTCATCTGGACCACCACGCCGTGGACCATGCCGGGCAACCGGGCCATCGCTTACGGCGAGGATGTCGAGTACGCCGTGGTCCGGGTGACCGACGCCGCCGAGGCCAGCCTTGCCGTGCCGGGCGAGCGGTTCGCCGTCGCCAAGGACCTCGTCGACCAGGTGTGCGCCGATGCCGGCATCACCGGCCACGAGATCGCCGCGACCTTCAAGGGCACGGACCTGGCCGGCGCCGTCTGCCACCACCCGTGGCACGGCCAGGGCTACGACTTCCCCGTGCCGCTGTTGCCGGGCGATTTCGTCACCACCGACCAGGGCACGGGCTTCGTCCACATCGCCCCCGGGCACGGCGAGGACGACTACTGGCTCGGCATGGCGCATGGCATTGCCGTGCCCGACACGGTGAACGGCGACGGCCTGTATTTCGACCATGTGCCAATGTTCGCCGGCCAGCACGTGTTCAAGGTCGGCCCCGCCGTCCTGGACGCCATGCGGGACGTCGGCGCCCTGCTGGCCCACGGCAAACTGGTCCACAGCTATCCGCACTCCTGGCGGTCCAAGGCCCCCTTGATCTTCCGCAACACGCCGCAGTGGTTCATCTCCATGGAGACGAACGATCTGCGCAAGAAGGCGCTGGACGGTATCGACGCCACGCGCTGGGTGCCGGCGGCGGGCCGCAACCGCATCGGCTCGATGATCGAAAGCCGGCCGGACTGGTGCGTCTCGCGCCAGCGGGCGTGGGGCGTGCCCATGCCCATCTTCGTTCACAAGCAGTCGGGCGAACCGTTGCGGGATCAGGCGGTGCTGGACCGCATCGCCGACGCCTTCGCGGCCGAGGGCTCCGATTGCTGGTTCCACGCGGACGCCAAGACGCGGTTCCTGGGGACCGATCACAATCCGGATGACTACGACAAGGTCACCGATATCGTCGAGGTCTGGTTCGACAGCGGCGCCACCCACGCCTTCGTGCTGGAGGCCCGCGAGGACCTGCAATGGCCGGCGTCATTGTACCTGGAAGGCTCGGACCAGCATCGCGGCTGGTTCCATTCCTCGCTGCTGGTGAGTTGCGGCACGCGCGGCCGGGCGCCGTACGAGGCGGTGCTGACGCACGGCTTCATCCTGGACGAAAAGGGCGAGGACAAGATGTCCAAGTCCAAGGGCAACGTCATCTCGCCCAAGGACGTCTGGGAGGACATGGGCGCCGATATTCTCCGGCTCTGGGTGGTGTCGTCGGACTATTCCAACGACCTGCGCTTCGGCAAATCGATCCTCAAGCAGGTCGGCGACAGCTACCGGCGCCTGCGCAACACCCTGCGCTTCATGCTGGGCAGCCTGGATGGCTTCACCGACGCCGAACGGCTGCCGGTCGCGGACATGCCGGAACTGGAACGCTGGGTTCTGCACCGGCTGACGGAGCTGGATGCGGTGGCGCGCCGGTGCATCGACGATTTCGACTTCCACACCCTGTTCCAGGAGTTGTTGACGTTCTGCGGCTCCGACCTGTCAGCGTTCTATTTCGACATCCGCAAGGACGCCATCTATTGCGATGCGCCGGACGACACGCGGCGCCGGGCGGCGCGGACGGTCCTCGACGTGCTGTTCGACCATCTGGTGCGCTGGCTGGCGCCGTTCATCTGCTTCACCGCCGACGAGGCGTGGCTGGTGCGCAACCCCGGGGAAGACGAGACCGTCCACGACAAGGTGTTCCCGACCGTGCCGGTCGACTGGCGCAACGACGCCCTGGCCGAGAAGTGGGCCAAGGTGCGCCGCCTGCGCCGCGTGGTGACGGGGGCGCTGGAACGAGCGCGCGCCGACAAGCGCATCGGCGCCAGCCTGCAGGCGCATCCGGTGGTCTACGCCCCCGCCGACGTGGTCGCCGCCTGCGCCGACCTGGGCATGGCCGACATCTGCATCACCTCCGACATCACGCTGAAGGCCGACGTGGAGGCGCCCGCCGACGCCTTCCGCCTGGAGGGCGAGGACGAGGTGGCGGTGGTGGTCGATCTGGCGGCGGGCGAGAAGTGCCAGCGCTGCTGGAAGGTGCTGCCCGATGTCGGCACCCACGCGCACGCGGGCGTGTGCGGGCGCTGCGACGACGTGGTGGCGCGCCTGCCCGAAATGGCGGGCTGAGCAATGGCGGGTCCGGGCGTGCGCTACCCGTTGCGGTGGGGCCTGGGGCTGGCGGCGGTGGTGGTGGCGCTCGACCAGGCCACCAAGTACGCCGTCTTCGCCGGGCTGCGCCCGCCCCTCGGCGGCCTGGAGGTGACCCCGTTCTTCACCATCATCACCACCTGGAACCGGGGGGTGAGCTTCGGCCTGTTGGCCACCGGGTCGCCATGGACGCCGATCCTGCTGACGGGGCTGGCGCTGGTGGTGGCGGCCGCGCTGGCCTGGTGGCTGCGCCGGGCTGAGAGCCGGCAGTTGGTCGTGGCGTTGGGGCTGATCATCGGCGGCGCCCTCGGCAACGCCATCGACCGGGCGCTGTACGGCGCGGTCATGGACTTCCTGGATTTTCATTGGGCCGGCTGGCACTGGCCGGCGTTCAACGTGGCGGATTCGGGCATCACCGTGGGGGCGGCCCTGCTGGTCTGGGATGCCTTGTTCGGGGGCGCGAAATCGCCTAAGACTCCGGAACGTTAGACCATTTGCGGAGCGCTGACATGCGGGGATGGGTCGCCATCGGGATTGCCGCCGGCCTGCTGGCCGGGCTGGGCGGGTGCGACAATCCGAAACGCGCGCTGGGGCTCGACAAGCAGGCGCCCGACGAGTTCGCCGTGGTCACCCGCGCGCCCCTCAGCCTGCCGCCGGAGTACAACCTGACGCCGCCGAAGCCCGGCGCCCCCCGGCCGCAGGAGGGCACGACGCGCGATCAGGCGCGCCGCGTCATCACCGGCGGGCCGGCGCGGGCGGACGCCGACCGGCAGGCCCTGCCCGCCGGCGTCACCACGGGCGAGCGCGCCCTGCTGCAAAAGGCCGGCACCGACAGCGCCATTCCCAACATCCGCCAGGTGGTGGACGAGGAAACCAGCGCCCTGGCCGCCGAAAGCCGGGGGTTCACCGACATGCTGCTGTTCTGGCGCGAGCCGGCGGACTACGGCTCCCAGGTTGACCCGGCGGCGGAAAGCCGGCGCCTGCGCGAGAACCGGGCGCTCGGCCGGCCGCCGACCACCGGCGCCTCGCCGATCATCGAGCGGCGCGAGAAGGGCATTCTCGAAGACCTGTTCTGACGGTCGCCCGTCGCCCTCCAGGCTAAAGTCCCAGGCTGAAGGCCCAGGCTGAAGGCTAAAATCATGACGCGCCCCGGTCCCCTCTGGTATCCTGACGGCCAGGGCAATCGCTCGAACCATTCTAAACTTTGGGGGATTCCCGAACTGATGAAT
>NZ_CAKZOT010000070.1 GCF_937138205.1 uncultured Rhodospira sp.
AACAAAAACATACGTCATCCCGAGCGAGCGACAGCGAGCCGAGGGATCTCCCGCGTCGGCACCGCGCCCGGCGAATGGGGACGAGTCATGACTTCGGTCGCCCGGTATCAAGGGTTAACCCATCAAGCCCCGCGCGACGCCGTCTCGCACGGCACGGCGGGCGGATGGCCGTTTTGGGTCATGCGCACCGTATTCTTGCCGGCCTTCTTGGCGGCGTACATCGCCTCGTCCGCCCGGCGCACGAGGGTGCCGGCGTCGGTGGCGTGCTTCGGCCACAAGGCGACACCGATGCTGGCGCCCACCGATCGGCCGTTCCAGGACAGGCCATGAATGCGCTCGAGCATTTTTTCGGCGACGTGGCACGCCGCCGTCGCGTCCCCCACCTCGGAAAGCAGGACGCCGAACTCGTCGCCGCCCACCCGCGCGGCCAGGTCGACCGCCCGGCACGAGTCCTTGAGCGCCCGGGCCACCTCCATCAGAACCATGTCGCCGGCGGCGTGCCCCATGGAATCGTTGATGGCCTTGAAGCCGTCGAGGTCGAGATACAGAAGGGCGAACGTCCGGCCGTGCCGTTCTGACCGGGTGATTTCCTCCTCGATGCGCTCTTCGAACGTGGTTTTGTTGGCCAGCTTGGTCAGTGCGTCGAACCGGGCCAGCGCCTCGAGATGGGCACGGTGGTTGCGCCGCTCGCTGACGACCACGGCCACCGCCCGCGTTCCGATGGCCAGGAGCAGCACCATGGGGCCGCCGATGAGCATCGCCTCCAGGACGGCCTGGGTCTCGATGTCCGCGAGCTGGTCCGCCGGAACGTAGGAGGCGATGATCCAGCCGTACCCCCGGTCCACCGACAGGGGCTGCAAATCGGGGCGAAACGACGGGCAGGGCAGGATGGTATCACGGGGGTGGAAGGTGTCGAAGGTGAACAGGCCCGCCTCCGTGCGCACCGATCCCTTGGCCGTGGTGTCCATGGCCGCCCAGGCCTCGGGGTACACGACCTGCAGGCGTGCGTCCGCCTTGTCGGGAAACATGAACCCCCAGGCGGGCGGCGGATCCGGGCTGACCAGCCAGTAGCCGTCCTCGTTGATCATCATGGGCTGGCCGGGCGTGCCGGCGCCGGCCTCGACCACCGCGTCGAGCATCGACCGTGCACGGTAGTTGACCATCACCATGCCGACGGTCTGGCCGGCGGAATCGGCGATCGCCGTCCCCAGCCGGATCATCGGCGTGTAGGGGATCTTGACGGCGCCCGCCTCGGAACTCAGGGCGAGGGGCGAGAGGTAGACCTCGCCCGGCGCCAGCGCGAACGTATCCTCGACGTAGTACTGTCCCGCGCTGTCCCGCAGCCTGTCCTCGGGCACGATGACCGCCGACCCGTCACGGGCTTCGACCCGCACCTGCTCCCTGCCGGTGCGGTTGAGCAGGCGGATCTGGTCATAGACGGGGGCGCTCAAGGCGAGGGTCCGGTACTCCGAGGCGATTTCGTTCAGGGCGCCGCGGTCCCCCGCGATGAGATAGCGGCGCAGCTCGTTCTGTCCGGCCAGCAGACAGACGTCCTGGGCGGCGCGGTCCAGGCTGCGGTAGACGGCCATCCGTTGCAGTTCGACCGCGAACTCTTCCGTGCGCTGGATGGCGGTGATCCGGTCGGCCGCCGACCACATCGCGTACCCGGACAGGGCCACGATGGGAATCAGGGACAGAAGCGGAAAGGCAACCCAGAACGCTTTCCACGAGGTCGGACGTCGGAACATAACAACAAAGACCAGTGCTGACGGACGCGGCCAACCACAAAGGAACCACAGATGAAACATGTGTTACAAGAAAGACCCTACGTCGGTACGCCCTCCCTGGGCCACTGACCATCGGATATAGGGTCGCGTGCCGCGGGCTGGACCGCGGCCGGGCGCCGGGCTAAACAGGCGCCGTCTGTCTCCGTCTCCGGCTCCCTCAGGTCAGGCCCGTCTCATGTCCGATCCCGCCGCGCCCGCCGCGCCCGCTGTGTCCGTCGTCGTGCCCATGTATAACGAAGAGGACTGCCTGCGGGAGTTCTATCGCCGTACGACGGCCGCGCTGGAGACCTTGGGCGAGATCTACGAGATCGTGGCGGTCAGTGACGGCTCCAACGACCGCACCAACGCCATCCTGGCCGACCTGTCGGCGGCCGATCCGCGCGTGCGGGCGCGCTATCTGACGCGCAACACCGGGCAGTGGGCGGCCATGTCGGCCGGGTTCCGCGCCGCGCGGGGCGAATGGGTGGTGGTCATGGACGCCGACCTGCAGAACCGCCCGGAGGATATCGGCGGTCTGCTGGCCGAGGCGCGCAAAGGCTATGATCTGGTGTCGGGCCGCCGTGTCGGCCGGCCGGAAAGCACCATGCTGCGCCTGCTGCCGAGCCGCGCCGCCAACGCCATGTTGCGCGCCACCACCGGCTGTCCGGCCCGCGACATGGGCGGCTTCAAGTGCCTGCGCGGCGATGTGGCGCGCCTGTTGCGACTGCGCGCGGGCCAGCACCGGCTGCTGCCGGCGCTGGTGCACCTGATGGGCGGCGCGGTCGGCGAGGTGGACGTGCGGGCCGATCCGCGTTTCGCCGGCACCAGCAAGTACGGCCTGGGCCGCGCCGTGGACGTGCTGTTCGACATCGTCATGCTGTGGTTCCAGGCCAGCTTCAAAGCGCGACCGATCTACCTGTTCGGCCGCATCAGCCTGGTGACGCTCGCCTTGGCGCTGGTGTCGCTGGTGTGGATCGGCGTCGACCGGGTGGTGTTTGGCAACCCGATGACCGAACGGCCCTTCTTCTACGTCTCCATGTTCGGTGGGCTGGCGGCGTTGATGCTGCTGGGGTTCGGCTTTGTGCTGGAACTGCTGTCGGACACCCACGGCCGCGTCGCCGGCCAGGAGCCCTATCTGGTGCGCGACGAGCCGCCGGGCGGTGTGGAGCCCGACACACGGTCGCCATGAAGCCAGGGCAGGGTGCGGACCAAACGTTCCCGCACTGCCCCGGAGGTGACCATGATCCCGCGCCTGTCGCGCCGTCCCGGATTCGCGTCCGTGTTGGCGACCGCTCTTGCCCTCACCGCCGTGCAGGTGCCCGCCGCGCGGGCCGCCGAGGAGATCGCCGTGCCGCCGGGCGGGCCGGGCTCGGTGGCGCTGACCATCCACAGCGGCGGCGGCGCCGCGACGGTACACGAGACCCGCACGGCCGACCTGCCGGCGGGTGAAAGCGTGCTCGCCTTTCCGGATGTCCCGGCCGGCGCGGACGCCGCGTCGGTGCGGCTGGTGCCGGCGGACGACGGCGGTGGCCTGACGGTGCTGGAACGCGCCCTGGCCGCCGACGTACCGAACCGGCGCCGCCTGCTGGAACTGTCGGTGGGCGAGGAGATCGGCGTGCTGATTCACGACCAGGGCGAGGGCCAGCCGCCGCGCCGCGCCTCCGCCACCGTGCTGTCGGTGGCCGAGGATGTAATCCTGCGCATGGACGGCGCCATCCGCGTCGGGCTGCCCGGCGACCTGGTCGTCGACGCGCTGCCGGAGGGGTTGCGCCCGACCCCGACCCTGCTGGCCACGGTGGAGGCCGCCGCCGCCGGGCCGCGTGCCCTGTCGCTGGGCTACCTGACCGGCGGGCTGACCTGGGCGGCAGACTACGGACTGGACCTGGAGGCCGACGGCGAGACGGCGGCCCTCTCCGGCTGGGCGACGCTGCACAACACCAGCGGGCGCAGCTTCACGGACGCCCGCCTGACCCTCGCCGCCGGGCAGGTCGAGGTCGCCGAGAACGCAGGCATGGGCGCGCTCTACGAACAGGCGGCCATGCGGGGCGCGGCGGGGGCCGCCATCGGCGCGGCCATGCTGCCGCCGCCGGTCGCCGAGGCCCAGGGCGGGCTGCACTTCTACCCGATCGAGCGGCCGGTGACGCTGGCGCACCGACAGACGCTCCAGGTGGCGCTGGTGAACGCGCCGGACATCACCGTGACGCCGCGCTCCGTCGTGGCGGCCGGAAATCGCGCCCATTTCGCCAGTCCGCGCCTTGAAAACGACACCGTCAACGCGCGTCGGCACCTGATCCTCGCCAACACCGAGGAGGCGGGCCTCGGCCTGCCGCTGCCGGCCGGCGTGGTGCGGGTCTGGCAGCCGGGGCCGGACGGCCTGCCGCGGTTCCTGGGGGCGGATCGGGTGTCCCATGTGGCCGTCGGCGGCGAGGCCGAACTGGTGCTGGGCGCCGACTTCGACGTCACCGCCGAGCGCCGCCGCACCGCCTTTCGCCGCATCGGCGAAGACGTCACCGAATCCGAGCACACGGTCGTGCTGCGCAACGGAAAGCCGGACCGGGCGGTGACGGTGGACGTCGAGGCGGCCCTGCCCGGCGACTGGACCATCCTGTCCGAATCCGCGCCGCACGAAAAGGAGACCGCCAAGCGCGTGGTGTGGTCGATCGAGGTGCCCGCCGGCGGCGAGACGACCCTGACCTACGCGGTGCGGGCGCGGTTCTGATCGCGCGGGTCACTCCTCGCCCTCGGTCTCGATGCGCAGCGTCTCGCCGCAGTGCTTGCAGTGCACGGCGTCGGGATCGTGGCGGCGCAGGCCGCAGCTCTGGCACGTGTGGCGGATCTTGGGCGGGCGGAAGACGGTCTGCACCAAGCGCAGGAACAGCGACACGCCCCCCACCATGATGACCACCGACAGCAGCCGGCCCGACGGTCCCACCAGGGTGATGTCGCCGAACCCGGTGGTGGTCAGGGTGGCGACCGTGAAATAGAGGGCGTCGAGGTAGCTGTTGATCTCCGGGTTGCCGTCGCGTTGCAGCACGAACACCAGCGCCGTGACGACGAAGATGAACGTCACAAGGTTGATGGAACTGATGATCACATCTTCGTTGCGGCGGAAAAACGCGGCCTCGCGCCGCAGGTCGCGCAGCACCTGATAGGAATGCAGCAGCCGGATCAGACGCAGAATCCGCAGGAAGGCAAGGTTGGCGGCGAGAATCGGCGCCAGCAGCAAGGAAAAGACCACGGCCATGTCAGCCAACGTGGTCACCTGGAGCAGATAGCGCCCGCGCCGCCGCGCGATCCACAGCCGGGCCGACAGGTCGGCCAGCACCCACACCCCGATGACGATATCCATGGCGATGATGGCCGGTGTCGGCTGCATCGGCAGGGTGACGACGATGAAGACGATGGTGAACAGGTCAAAGGCGATGAGGCCGTAGCGGAACCGCGTCGCCCCCTTGCCGAGACCGGTGTACAGGGTCGTCAGGCGGGATTTCAGCGACTGGCGGTTGCGGGGAGCGTCGGTCATCGGCGGGGCTGGTCCGGGTCTTTCTTGGGAAGGGTGTCGGCCACTGTGTCGGCTGTGTCGCTCGGGTTGCGTTGGGCCTGGAAGGCGTCGCTGAAGGCACTGGCCAGGATGCCCGTGGGCATGGCGATCAAACCGATGCCGGTGACCGCCGTCAGGGCGGCGAAGGCCCGCCCCAGCGGCGTCACCGGGTAGACATCGCCGTACCCCACCGTGGTCAGGGTGGCCACCGACCACCACATGGCGCGGGGGATGGAGCCGAAGGCCTCCGGCTGGGTCGCGCCCTCCACCAGATACAGCATGGCCGAGGACACCAGCAGCAGAAGGGCCGCCACGCCCATGCTCAGGGCCAGTTCGGTCGCGCGCGAGGCCACGGCGGTGACCACGGCCTCGAACGCGCGCGAAAACCGCCCCAGGCGGGCGATGCGCAGTACGCGCAACAGCATGGCCAGACGCAACAGAAACCCTTCGGTGCCGAAGGCGGTGATGAACACCACGAGTACCGCCGCCAAATCGAACAGCGCGGCCGGCGAGCGGATGTAGGCAAGCCGGCTGGTGACGGCCGGATTCTCGACGCTGGTCCAGACGCGCGCGGCGTATTCCAGCGCCAACAGGCTCGTCAGGACGATCTCCAGCGACAGGAACAGGGTCTCGCGGCCGGTGCGCAGCGTCGGTTCCGTCGCCAGCACCGCCAGCAGCATGGCGGCGACGATCAGGGCACACACGGCCCAGTTGGTCGGCGACAGCCCCGGGGCCGTGCGCAGGGCCGGATCCAGTTGCCGTGCCAGACGCGCCCGAACGCTCATGGGTCTCCTCGCGGTCGGTGCCTAGAATTCCTCTCGCGGCGGGTAGGCGAACATCATGCGGATCTCGCGCCCGCCATCGTGCCACGAGACCCGGTCACAGGCGCCCAGAATCAGCGTCAGGCCGCGTCCGCGCGTGGCTGTTTTGGCCTGGGCCGGCACGGCGGGGCCCAGGATGACGTCGGCCGGGGCGTCGAACCCCGGCCCCTGGTCCATGACCCGGGCGACCCAGCCGTCCGTCTCGGCGGTCAGGGTCAGCAGCACCGGGCGATCGCCGCGCGCCGGATCCGCCAAGGCCGCGTCGATGGTTCGGCTGTGCTCGATCCAGCCCTCGGGCGTGTCCCGCAGATTTGGCGGCACGCGCAGGCATCCGTGCATGAGCGCGTTGACCCACGCCTCGTGCAGCGCCAGCCGCAGGGTGTCGCGACGGCTGTACAGGGCCGGCCAGAGCCGCTCGGCGGCCGTGACGACCAGGTTGGCCACGTCCAGGCGCCAGCCGTTGGCCGCCGTCAGCAGCAGCACGAGGCCCCCGTGTCTTGTCGCGTCGCGCGCGCACGTCATCAGCGCCGGGGCCTGTTCCGCCGCCTCCACGGTCAGGAGCCCCCGGGTCGCCGGCGCGAGAACCCGCTGGAGCAGGCCGTCTCCACCCTGCCGGACTTCGAGAGCCGTGAGGATCTCGGGTCCATCTGAGTCCGGGTAGGGGGGACCGGTCATCGGCAAACCTCGGGTTTTCTGTCGGTGGCGCGGGGCGATTGGTGCTAGTCGTGGCATGGTTGGCGGCGCTTGCCCAGGGGAATCACCGATTTGACCCTGGGATCTTGCCCAGGGTGCGGCGGAGTGGTTCCCTGCATCCCCTTGTTCATCACCTCATCGGGGAGACGCGCGCGGTGAAAGCGGCCAATTCGATCCTGTCATCCTATGGCACCACCATTTTCGCCGTCATGTCCAAGCTGGCGCAGGAGCACGGCGCCGTGAACCTGGGCCAGGGCTTTCCGGAGGGGCTGGAACCGCCGGCCGTGTTGCGCGCGGCGGCCGAAGCGGCCGAGGCCGGGCCGCACCAGTACCCGCCGTTGATGGGCATCCCGGCCTTGCGCGAGGCCATCGCCGCCCACGACCGGCACTTCTATGGCCTCGACCTGGATCCGGACAGCGAGGTCATGGTCTCGTCCGGCGCCACGGAGGCTCTGGCCGCCTGCCTGTTCGGCCTGATCGAGCAGGGCGACGAGGTGGTGCTGATCGAACCGCTGTACGACAGTTACCTGCCGATCATCCGCCGCGCCGGTGGCGTGCCCCGCATGGTGCGGGTCGAGCCGCCGCACTGGACCCTGCCGCGCGAGGCGTTGGCGGCGGCCTTCTCGGACAAGACCAAGCTGATCCTGCTCAACAGCCCCATGAACCCGTCGGCCAAGGTGTTCGACGCGGACGAGTTGGCGTTCATCGCCGATCTGGTGAGCCGGCACGATGCCTATGCCGTCTGCGACGAGGTGTACGAGCACCTGGTGTTCGACGGCCGCCGGCATGTGCCGCTGATGACTCTGCCGGGGATGCGGGACCGCTGCGTGCGCATCGGCTCGGCCGGCAAGACGTTCTCTGTGACGAGCTGGAAGGTGGGGTATGCGATCGCCGCGCCGGCCCTGCTGGCGCCCATCGCCAAGACGCACCAGTTCCTGACCTTCACCACGCCGACCTGTTTGCAGACCGCCGTCGCGTTCGGCCTGCGCCAGCCGCCGGAGGTGCTGGAGCATCTGGCGGTGGACATGGCGGCGCGGCGCGACCGGCTGGCGGACGGCCTGCGCGGCATCGGATTCGACGTGATGGACTGCCCGGGGACGTACTTCTTCACCGCTGACATTCGGGGTGTCGGCTTCAATGGCACCGATGAGGACTTCTGTCGCCACATCACGGTCGAGGCCGGGGTGACGGCGGTGCCGTTCTCGGCGTTCTACCAGGACCGCGAGACAGCCCCGTCGCACTACGCCCGCTTCTGCTTCGCCAAGCTGGACAGCGCCCTGGACGAGGCCGCGGCCCGCCTGGGCCGGCACTTCGGGCGGGGGTGAGGCGG
>NZ_CAKZOT010000071.1 GCF_937138205.1 uncultured Rhodospira sp.
CCCGACTCGACCGACTCGCAGAACCGACCGCCCGCCGCCGTCTCGGCCGGGTCCGTCCGCGCCGCCACGGTCTCGCTTGGGGTCGTCGTGGCGGCGACCTGGTCGACCGGCGGTGGGGCAGGGGCGGCGGGCGCGGTCGGCGGCGCCACAGACTGCGCCCGGTCCACCGGCACCGTGCCCTGGGCCACCGATCCGCCCTTGGCCTCGGCTTCCGGCGCAGCCTCGCCCTCCGCCTGGGCGGCCTCGGCGCGGTCCGTGCGCACCTCGGCGGTGGTCATGCGCAGGCTGGCGGCGGGGGAGGCTTGCTCCGGCACGGGATCAGGCGTCAGCGCCAGCGCCACCAGCAGCAGCACCGCGACGTGCAGCAGGATCGACCCGGCCCCGGCCAGGGTCCAGCCGAGCGGGCGGGGCAGGGCGGCCGCCGTCACGGCGGCGTCGGCGTGACGACCAGTACCACGGACGTCAGGCCGATCCCTTCCAGCGCCGTCACCAGCGGCAAGAGCTCGCGCAAGGGCACACTGGCGTGGGCGTTGATCCGCACCTTCGGTGGGTCGCCGCCGCCGGCCCGGGGGCGAAGCGCCGCCAGCAGCGCCTCGCGCGAGGCGATCGGGCGGCCGTCGAGCGCCAACTGCCCCGCCTGACCCAGCGAGACCGTGAGACCGCCGCCGGGCAGGGGCTCGCCGACGCCGGCCACCGGGGGCCGCACCTCGAACGGCGCGGTGGCGTCCATGCGTCCCACCAGCATGAAGAACACCAGCAGGAAGAACACCACGTCGATCAGGGCGACGATGGTGTCCGGGCGCGGGCGCGGGGCGGGGCGGTGCAGGCGGATCATGGGCGGCTCTCCAACCGCACGACGCGGACATCGGTGACGCCGGCCCGGGCGGCGATCTCCAGGGTCGAGACCAGGGCCTGGGCGTTGGCCTGACCCGACGGCAGAATGACCACCCGGGTCGCGGGGTTGGCGGCCACCCGGGCGGTCAGGGCGGCGGCCAGCGCCGCCTCCGTCAGGGGCTGCCCGCGCACGACCGTGCGGCCGTCCGGCCCCAGGCGCACCAGCAGGGTGCCGGCCTCGGGCGTCCTCGGCGCGGCCGTGTCCGGCGCCGGCAGCGTGTGGCCCGTGGGGGCGGCGCCGCGCTCGACCATCGGGATCATGTCCAGATCCAGATAGGTCGAGGTGACCATGAAGAACACCAGCAGGATCAACAGCGCGTCGACCATCGGCGTCATGGTGATGACCAGGCCCGTCCGCCGTGACCGCCGCAAGCGCATGGCCCTTACCCCGGCGGCGCGGCGCGCGCGTGCGCCAGCAGGCGGCCGACGTCGGTTTCGATGACGTGGCCGACATGATCGACGCGCGCGGCCATCAGGTTGGCGGCGACGGCCGCCGGAATGGCCACCGTGAGGCCGGCGGCGGTGGTCAGCAGCGCCTGCCAGATACCGCCGGCCAGCACCGAGGCGTTGGCCGCGCCGGCCGCCATCTCCAGGTCCTGGAACGACTGGATCATGCCGAGCACGGTGCCCAGCAGGCCCAGCAGCGGACTGACCAGGGCGATCACTTCCAGCGTGCGCAGGTGGCGGCGCAGGGCCTCAAGCTCGACGTTACCCCTGCGTTCGGCGTCCTCGCGCACGCGGTCGCGGTCCAGGCCGGCATCCAGCCCGCGCATGACGGTGGACAGCACCCGGTCCGGCGGACGGCGGGCTTCGGCCATGGCGCGCAAGGCATCGTCGGGCCGGCCGCGCTGCCAGGCGTCGATGGCCTCCTCGCGCTGGCGGCGTCCGCCGAACACGCCGGCGAGTTGCACCGCCTTCAGGATCACCAGGGCCAGCGAATACACGGACAGGACCGCCAGGACCATAATGACGGGTCCGCCCGCGTCCATCCACGCGAGCACCTGGTCGATCAGACCGGACGGGGCCATGGCGGGGTCCCTCCCGGATCAGGGGATGAAGGGAATGCCAGCGCGCGACGACAGCGTCAGGGTCTCGAAGCAGTCGATGGCGTGACCGCCTTCGCCCTCGCAGGTGGCGATGTCGTGCAGGATCATCTCTCCGATGTCGGCGCAGGCCATGTCGGGAATGTCGAACAGCTTGAGCGTGGTACGGCGGGCCGGCAGGGGCGCGGCGTCGATGGTCAGCAGGCGGTCGATGACCCCGTCGCGGTCGAGCACGGCCAGCGACATCTCGAAGCCGGTCAGGGTGGTGTCGGTGCCGTTGCGGAACAGAAAGAAACTGCGGCAGCCGGCCTCGACCGTTTCCACCTTGTTCAGCTCCGCCAGCACGGTGCCGTCCGCCGCGCCCTGGTTTTGCGGCTGGGTGTCCTGCGCCCAGGCCATGGGCGTGGTCAGGATCAGGGCACTCGCCAGTGCCGGGACAAGGCCGACTCGCATGGTGCCTCCTTGCGTCCGTAAAAGAGAACGAGCCTGACCGCGCGGTGCTGCGTCGAGGCGTGAAACACTCTACCCGAGAATGGCCGGCATGGGGATGAAAGAACCCGGACGGCCGCACAGTGACCGGCCGTCCGGATTGGGATCGGGGGCCTAGAACTGGTAGCGGGCATTGACACCGAACGCGGTGGCGGATTCGTCCGACCGGGCGACTTCGGTGTTGCCGTAGACCTCGAGACTCAGGTTGTCATTGACCACGGCGCGCACGCCGCCGCCAAGCACGGCGCCGAAGCGGTCGGAGTTGCCATCGCGGACGAAATCATATTCCAGGCGGGTGGACAGGTACGGCTCGACGGTGCCGCTCTGTTCGCCACTGATCTCGAACAGGTAGCCGACGTCGCCAAAGGCATAGATCTGAGCCAGGTCCGTGTCGTCGGGGTCGACCGTGGCGCCGGTGCTGGTCTCGTACTCCTCGAACGATTCGTGGCTGTAGGAAATGCCGGCGTACCCGAACGTGGTCACGCGATCGAACAGGTTGTTGTAGGCGACGTTGGCGGCCGTGATGAAGCGGTGGGACAGGTGGTCGGCGTCGTCGTCGGCCAGCAGGCCGGCGGCTTCCTTGGTGGTGTTGAAGCCAAGGCCGTAGGAGCCGAGGGCGTTGACCGACAGGGTGTCGGTGATCAGATAGGCGCCGTAGACCGTCATCGTCATGTAGTCAACGTCACGCTCGCGATCACTCTTGAAGTCGACGTTGACGTTTTCGTAGCCCAGGCCCGCGCCAGCCATGATGTTATCGTTGTACCGATAGTCCGCGCCGGCCATGAAGCTGAACTGGTGGCCCCAGAACTCGTCGGTCGACTTGCCGTCGGAGAAAAAGGCACCCGAGCCTTCGGCCCAGAGTCCCAGTTTGCCGACGGTCCAATCCTCTCCGTCGCCTCCCGCCAGGCCGGTCAAGCGGCCGCGCAGGCTGGTGGCTTCCTCCTCGTCCGCGGGTTCGTCCGTCCGCGCCGATCGGGCCAGGGCGCCAGCCCGGTTGCTGATGTTGCCGACCACGGTGCGGATGCTGATGCGGTTGTTGGCCGTCGAGGAATCCTGCAGCGCCGTTTCGGCGGCGGTGACCTCTTGTGTGGACACGTTTTCGACGACGGAGGCGAAAATCTTCTCGATCGGCGTGACGCCGTCCTCGTAGGCCACCGCCTCCAATTGGGCGCCCCGGTCCAGGGTGGCGCCGTAGCTTTCAAGGGCGATGTCGGTGTAGTCCGTCTTGCCTTCAGGGAACATGTCGGAGACGTCAGTCGTCGTCTCATAGACGACCGTTCCCGAGGCGTTGATCCGGGCGACCGTGTAGGTGTTGGAATCCGAGTTGCGGACGATGGCCGCCACACGGTTGCCGTTGGCTTCCATCCGCTTGTCGATCCAGGTCACCAGCTTGATGTCGTTGGACTGGAGCGTGCTGACCAAGCCGCTGGCGGTGATCGAGTCATCGAAGACGGCGCGATCAAAGTTCGTTGTATTGTTGTTGAAATCGGATTCGAACGACAACAGGTGGATGATCCTGTACGCCCCAGGCCGGAAGTCGCCACTGTAGGCCGAGACCGCGTGGTTGATCGCCGCGTAACCATCTCCAAGGCCGGACCAGTCGGTTTGCGCTTCCAGGGCGGCCCGGGCCGCCGTCGCCGATCCGAACAGGCCGCCATTCACATCGAGGACACGGCCATCATAGTAGGTGTCGTTCAGTTGCATGGCGCCGTGACGATTGTCGGTCTCGCCGACATCGGCCAGGATGTCTTCGAGGTAGGGAATGTGGTTGGCGGAGCCAGCAACGCCGGTGCCGCTATTCATGATCGTGATCATGTCGGTGGCGGCCCAGGCGTGTGCCCCGAGGCCGCAAAGGACGACCATGGCCGACGCCGAGCCGAGAAGTGTCTGCTTGACCGATTTCGTGTTCATCCCCTTGCCCTCGCCCTCTCTCGTCCATCACGATTCGTGTTTGGTGCTCCGGGGCACCGAGGCGCCGCGACATCCGTCCCAACCGGAACGCGCACTGCCAGTCCCGCGCCACGTCGTTCGCACCCGTTTCAGCGGCTCCCTGGCATCATCAATGCCCTTGCATCTGGTTTGAACAAAATCCGGGCCACTTGACGGGGAACGATACTCCTCGGCCACTTGTTGTGTCACGCCCTCGCGGTGGTGATCGGGCGGGCGGCCGGTCAACGGGGCTCTGTGTTGCGGGGCGGCAACACGTGCCTCGCGCGGCCGGACAGGGCGCTTCCGGCCCACGCTGGCGGCGGGGCACGGTCCGTGGTAAGCGAGTCGAGCGGACGGCCATCGGCCCGAGATGCGGTCGCCATCGCGGACCGTCGGCACGTTCGCTGAAGTCCATCGGCCGGAGTGTCAACCATGCCGCACTGTATCACCTGTGCCACGGCGCTGTTGCTGCCCTTGGTGGTCCTGGCCGCGTGCGGCGGCGGGACGGCGAAAATGGACGAGAAGACCCATATGGCTCTGTACTGTCAGACGACCCGCTGCGTGTGCGTGGAGGATACGCTGGTGCCGTTTGGCGCCGCCAAGAAGCAGGAACCGACGTGGAGCCTCAACGGCGACCCCTCGTGTCCGCAGGGGTTTCACCTGGACGCGGTCGATGAATAGCTGAGCAGGCAATACCAGCCGACGAATGAACAGACTTCATTCGTCGGCTGGCCGGCGCGACTGCGCCGGCGCCGCGAAGCGGCGGAGGCGATAGAACGGACGAGTCCGTTCTATCGTCGATCAGTAAAAGGACTCGGACCGGAATGCGAAAGAACGCCGATCAGGCCCCTTGGGAGGATCCGGGCGCGCGCGCCATCAAGCGTGTGCTGGCCTCGCAGATTCTTGAGGCCATGGACGAGCAGGGCCTGTCTCGTGACACCATGGCGCGGCGCATGGAGATCAGCCAGAATGATCTGGACCACCTGCTTGATCCGCAGGCCGACACGATCTCGCTGTCGGCACTGGGGCGCGCGGCGCGAGCGCTGGGCCTGTCGATCTCGCTGGAATTGATCTGACGGGGGCCGGGCCTACCCTTTGTCCAGCAGCGCGACGCCCTTGATCATGGCGTAGACCGCTTGGCCCGGCGCCAGCCCCAGCAGGTCCCAGGACTTGCGCGTGATGCGCGCCAGCAGAGGCGCCCCGCCGCCGTCCGCGCCCAGGGCGAGGAACACGGTCATCAGGTGATCGCCCGTCGGTTCGGCGCCGGTGATACGCGCGGGCAGAACGTTGAGGATGCTGGACTCACCCTCGGCCGTCGGCGTGCGGCGCAGGCTGACGTCGGCGGCCAGGATGCGCAGCCGGCGCCGGGTCCCCGGTTCACCGGCCACGCCCGGCACGAACAGCCGGCCGCCCGACACGGCGACGGTCGACAAGCCATAGGCCCCGTCCACCGCCAGCACCTCGGCCTCCAGCACCTCGGCGGCTTCCGGCAGGCGGGCCAGCGGCAGCACCGGATCGGCCAACAGATCGGCCAGCGGCCCGACCGCGCGCACCCGCCCCGCCTCCAGCAGCACCAGGGTGTCGGCCAGCCGTTCCACCTCGGCGATATCGTGGCTGACGTACAGCACCGGGATTTCGAGGCGATCGTGCAGCCGCTCCAGATAGGGCAGGATCTCGTCCTTGCTGGTGCGGTCCAGGGCCGACAACGGCTCGTCCATCAGCAGAAGACGGGGCTGCGACAGCAACGCCCGGCCGATGGCCACGCGCTGGCGTTCGCCTCCGGACAGCACCGCCGTCGGCCGATCGAGCAGGCGCGCGAGGCCGAGCAGCTCCACCACGTCCTCAAAGGCCACCGGGTGCGGGACGTCCCGGACCCGCCGCTGGCCATAGCGCAGGTTGTCGGTCACCGACAGGTGCGGGAACAGGCTGGCCTCCTGGAACACATAGCCGACCGGGCGGCGGTGCGGCGGCACGAAGCGCAGTCGGCCGTCCTGCCAGACGTCGCCGTCCACCCGCAGCGCCGCGTCCGGCAGACGCGTCAGGCCGGCCACGCAGCGCAGCACCGTCGTCTTGCCGCAGCCGGAGGGGCCGAACAGCGCCGTGACCCCGCGCGCCGGCACGTCGAAGCGCACGTCCAGTGCAAATCCGCCCAGGCGGCCCCGGAACAGGGCGGTGATCAGACTCATCGCGTCTCGCGCCCCCAGCCCAGGCGCTTGCCGGCCAGTCCCACGGTCAGGATCACCAAGAACGAGAACACGACCATCCCCCCGGCCAGGATGTGCGCCTTGCCCCACTGCAACGTCTCGACATAGTCGTAAATGGCGATGGACAGCACCTTGGTCTCGCCGGGGATGTTGCCGCCGATCATCAGCACCACGCCGAACTCGCCCACCGTGTGCGCGAAGCTCAACACGGCGCCGCTCAGGAACCCGCCGCGCGCCAGGGGGACAGCGACGGTGAGGAACCGGTCCCACGGGCCGGCGCGCAGGGTGGCGGCGACCTCCAGCGGGCGGTCGCCGATGGCCTCGAAGGCGTTGCGGATCGGCTGCACGGCGAACGGCAGGGAGTAGATCACCGAGGCCACGACCAGCCCTTCGAATGAGAACGGCAGGGCGTGGCCGAACACCGCCGTCGCCGCCTGCCCCAGCGGACTGGTCGGGCTGAACGCCAGCAGCAGGTAGAACCCGAGCACCGTCGGCGGCAGCACCAGGGGCAACGTGACCACGGCGCCCACGATCTCCTTCCACCACGCGCGCGACCGCGCCAGCCACCAGGCGATGGGCGTGCCGACGATCATCAGCAGCACCGTGGTCACCAAGGCCAGCGTCACGGTCAGGCGGATGGCTTCGATCATGGCGTGCATATGGGATGCGAGCCCCCGCGTTCTTTGCGTTTGGTTCTGGGGTAAACCTACGGGCTTCCGTCCCCCGGCGCCAAGCCCATCGACTCCAGGCGTTCGACGATGCGTTGCGGGATCGTGTAGCCCTGAAGCCCCTCCTGGATCAAACGCGTCAGGGGGCCGCTGACCGAGAAATTGAGTTGGAACGGGTAGCCGTCGAGGACCGCCTCATTGGCGCCTTCCAGCCGCACGTCCATGGCCATTTCGTCCAGCGTGTCGCCGTCCACGGTCATGGACAAGGCGTCGTACTGAAAGTTCTCCAGCGCCCGCCGGGCCAGGTCGACGCCCTCCATGCCGTCCGGCAGGGCCTCGCCGGTGTAGCGCAGGGTTCCCGGGCCGACACTGGCCAGCCGGCCGGCGTCGACACGCACCGCGCCGGGCGTGATCACCAGCGGGACCTTTCCATCGACCTGGCCGCTCACGTTCAGGTCGTCCACCGGCATCATGGCCGCCAGTTTGCCCAGGTCGAGCCCCTCGACGGTGAGCGTCAACGGAATGCGGTCGAACCCCGACAGGGGAATGACGGCCGCGCCGGTCGAGATCTTGCCGTCCGCCAGGTGCATCCGGGCGCTGTCCAGGACGAACGCGCCCTTGCCGTCGAGGTGGTACGCGACCACCAGATCGGTGAACGGCAGGCCCATGTCCAGCACGGCGGCGGCCAGTTCCTGTTTGGGGCTGGCGGGCGGGGCCAGCCCGGTCAGACGCACCACGCCATGAAGATTGCGCAGCCGCGTGGCGCCGTAGGCGGCCTCGACATCCACCAGGCCGACCGACAGGTCCGGACGCAACGGGCCGCCGTCGCGCCATGTCGCCGTTCCCTGCAGGCCGATGGTGCCGGCGCGGGTGCTCAGGTCGACCAGCGCGCTGTAAAGGTGCCAGGGTTGGACACCGTCGTCGCCCAGCGGCAACGGTCTGGCGTTCAGGGTCAGCCGGCCGTCGCGGCCATCGCGCGAAAGCCAGCCGCGCACCGTGCCCACGGTCTCGCGGAAGGGCGCGCCGAGGGTGGCGTCAACGCGTAACCGCGCGGCCTCGTCCGGATCGGGGGAGACGGTGCCCGTGACCCGCAGCGGCCGCAGGGGATGGCCCGACCGTGAAGATCCCGTCGGTTCGCCGGGCAGGCGCGGCAGGCGGACATCCACGTCCAGGGTCGGCCCTTCGGGCCGCAGCGTCAGGTCGGCCGTGGCGTCGGTCACCGTGATCGGGTCGAGGCGCAGGTCGGGCGCCATCGCCGTCAGCCGCAGCGGCGCCTCGGGCGACGGCGGCCAGCGGCCGGCCAGGGTCACGCGCTCCACCCGGCCCTCGGCCGTGCCGCCCAGGATGACCGGCCGCAGGGCCGCATCGAGGGTCACGGCGGGCGCGTCGCCCGCCGTCAGGTCGAGCGAGACCGTGTGCGAACCCTCCTCGGTCAGGGCCAGCGTCAGGGTGGGGGGACCGGTCCAGGCGCCGTCCGCCGCGCGGGCCTCGGACACCTCCAGCGCGGCGTCGTCCAGCGTGATCGTGCCGCCGGCGAGGGACAGGTCCACCGATCCGCCGGCGTCCAGGTGCATCGGTCCCGCCAGAACGCCCGCGATGTCCAGCTTTGTGGCGTTTGCCACCACGTGTGCGGCGCCGGCCAGTTGGGCGTCCCGGAGGTCGAGGCGCGGACTGGTCAACTCGACCGACAGGCCCTCGACCCCCGCCAGAGGCACCGGGTCGGCGGTGGCGGTCACGTCGGTCAGGCGGGCCACGATCTGTCCGTCGCTGCGGGTGACATGGGCGTCGGCGGTCGCCGACAGCCGCGCCGTCTCAACGCGGACGCGGCCGTCCAGACGGGGCTGGCCGGGCGTCAGATCCGGCCCCAGCGGCATGGACAGGCGCGGCGCCGGGCCATCGGCGGGCGACTCGACGCGCAGGCTCAGCGGCCCTGCGGCCAGGGTGGCTAGCGTCGCCGGCCACGGTTCGGTCAGGGCCGGATCCAGCGCGTCGGCCCGGATCGTGAGGGCTTCGGATGTAACCGACACCTCCCCGTCGCGCCAATCCACCCGCAGCGTGGCGGTGCCGCCCAGGCCCTGCGCCAGCCCGGCCCGGTCGCGGGCCTCGGCTTCCACCGTGAGGGTGCCGTCAACCGTCGGGTCGGGCCAGGGCCGGGAGTCGATCCGTGCCGTGGCGAACAGGCCGGCCCCCGAGACGGTCAGGTCGGCGGTCAACTCCGGAGCCGCGCCGGAGGCGTCCAGGGTAACATCGCCGAGCGTGCGCACGGCGCCCCACGGCGTGTCGATGCCGAGGCGCGCGTCGGTGACCCGCACGGTCCGGACGGGCAGCGCGGGCGTGTAACCCCCGCCCCCGCTGCCGCCCAGAACCGCGCCCAGGGGACCGAGGTCGAGCCCCGTGTCGGGCGACCACGATGCGTCCAGGCGCGGGCCGGCGATCTCGACCCGCTCGATACGCCCGCGCGCCAGCCCCGCCGGCGCATAGGTGACCGACAGGCGTTCGGCCGTCAGCCGACCGTCGGCCAGGGTCAGGTCGCGCGCCTCCAGGCGATCCGCCTCGACCGCCACGACGGTCAGCGCGGCCGGCGCCAACCCGGCGCGCTCCAGCGCCCAGGGAACGGCGGTCGAGATCAGCGGGACCCGGTACACCCAGGCCAGCGCCAGGGCTCCGCCCACCACCAGACCCAGCCCCAGCATGTCAAGCGCCACCGAGCGCCAGACGGGCCGGCGGCGGTGCCGCCGGGGTTCGGGCGGCGATGGGGTCTCGGGGGACGTGGACGAGTCTGCCATGGGCGGTCGCGGCCTTCCGTGGAGGGACCATCCGCGACTCTACCGGATCACGCGGCCCGTGGCATCGGTGGTGCGGGCTGCGATACAATCTGGTGCGATCACAGAGGAGTCCCGCGCCATGGCGCATCCGCCACTGACGCCGTCCGGGTTCGAGGCCACCTTCTGGCTGCTCGACCGCGCCCTGGACGACAACGAGTACCTCAACCCGCGCAAGCTGCACCGCCTGCTCTTTCTGGCGCAGGCCTATTTCGCGGTGGCCAACGCCGGGCACAAGCTGATGCCGGCGACGTTTGTCGCCGACCCGGACGGGCCGATGGAACCGACGCTGTTCAAGGCCTTCGCCTACAGCCGGCCGCGCGTCGATCTGGCCAAGCTGCCGGAACGCGCGGAAACGCTGCTGGATTCGATCTGGCGCCGCTTCGGCGCGCACTCGACCGACCACCTGACCAAGGCCCTGAAGCGTCATCCGCCCTATGCCGACGCCTTCGCCGCGGCGCCGGGGTCGGAAATCACCGTCGAGGCCATGATCGCCTTCTATGGCCGCAAGCCGACCACGCGCGAGGGCATCGGCGCGCTGACCGACCAGGGCGCGCCGCATATCGAGCAGGTGCTGCGCCCGCGCGTCATGCGCTCGCAATCGGGACGGCCGGTCAACGTGCACCAGTGGCGCCCGCGATCCTTGAAGGATCAGTAGCCTCCGCCGGCCCCATTGCGCTTTCTCATTGCGTGCGGCGGCCCGGGATCCGCTTTTTGGCGGCCTCGCCGGCCCGCGCCGTGGGCCGTCTCGTCATGACCAGGAGGCCTCGGATGCGCCAGTACACGCTGCAGGAAAAGTACCCCGTCTACCACATGAGCCTGCCGTTCGCGGAAACCAGCAAGACCTCGGTCGACGAAATCATTGAATATTACAAGCGAAAAATCGACGAGGACGAAAAGGTGGCCTACATTGCCGCCTTCGATCACTATGCCCACACGCAGAGGATCGGCGGCGAGATCAATCCCGAGATCAAGGCCGCCAAGCACATCGTGTTCTGTTTCGGCGTCAAGCTGCCCAATGCCGACGTGATGGCCGTGCGGCCGCGCTCCATCGGCGTGGTGCAGATGGAGGATCGGTTCGAGATCTCGTTCCTCGAAGCCCCCATGCCGGTGGCCAACACGGCCATGGAAGCCTGGACACGCGCCCTGCGGGACCGGTAGGGCGCGTTCGAGCGGATGGGGGTGGCGGCGGATGCGCCACACTCCGCCACCCTCGGTGTCCCCGGGCCGTCGGCGTCATTGACAGCACAGGGGGGCGCCTTATGATGCGCGGTGTTCTGCACGTGCACAATGGTGTGCGTGCGCCTGTGGTTGTGCGAGCTCCTGGCCGGCGGAATGGCCTCGCGCCCATCCAGACCGAGCAGAGCGTCATCCCCGCGAACACTGTCCGGACGACCGCCGCGACGAGGGCGGCGCCGCGTTGAGGGAAGGCGCGGGCTCGACGATGCCGGGGGCCGGCTTGCCGCGTGACGCTCCCACCCCCGTTCCCTGACCCGAGGACCGACCAGATTACCATGACCTTCGCCGATCTCGGCCTTTCGCCGGAGACACTCCGGGCCATTGAAGAGGTGGGGTACGAACACCCGACCCCGATCCAGGAAAAGGCCATTCCCCACGTTCTGATGGGACGGGACGTCCTGGGCATCGCCCAGACCGGCACCGGAAAGACCGCCGGCTTCACCCTGCCGATGATCGAGATTCTCGCCAACGGCCGGGCCAAGGCGCGTATGCCGCGCTCGCTCATCCTCGCGCCCACCCGTGAGCTGGCCGCGCAGGTGGCCGACAACTTCACCACCTACGGCAAGTATCACAAGCTGGACATGGCCCTGCTGATCGGCGGCGAGAGCATGGGCGACCAGATGCGCGCGCTCGACAAGGGCGTCGACGTGCTGATCGCCACGCCGGGCCGCCTGCTCGACCTGTTCGAGCGCGGCAAGGTGCTGCTGCGCGACGTGAAGGTGCTGGTCATCGACGAGGCCGACCGGATGCTCGACATGGGGTTCATCCCCGATGTCGAACGCATCGTCACGCTGTTGCCGCCGCTGCGTCAGACGCTGTTCTTCTCCGCCACAATGGACAAGGAGATCCGCAAGCTGGCGGACGCCTTCCTGTCCAATCCCCGCGAGGTCTCGATCGAGCGGCGCGCCACGGCGGCCGAGACGGTGGCGCAACAGCTGGCCATGGTGCCGCGCATCGACAAGCGCGAGGCGTTGCGCCACATCCTGCGCACCGAGAATGTCAGGAACGCCTTCATCTTCTGCAACCGCAAGCGGGACGTGGACGTCCTGAACCGATCGTTGAAGAAGCACGGATTTAACTGTATATCGCTGCACGGTGACATGGACCAGCCGACCCGCAACGAGATGCTGCGGCGTTTCAAGGAGGGCGAGGCTGACCTTCTGGTGTGTTCCGACGTGGCGGCGCGCGGGCTGGACATCGACGACGTCTCTCATGTGATCAACTTCGACATCCCCACCCATTCCGAGGACTATGTGCACCGCATCGGCCGCACCGGCCGGGCCGGCAAGGAGGGGGCCGCGTTCAGTCTGGCAACCCCCGACGACGCCAAGTACGTGGCGGCCATCGAATCCCTGCTCGGCCGCTCCATCCCGCGTATGCCCCTGGAAGGACTGGAGTGCATCATGAGCGAGGCCTCCGAGGAGAGGGCGGACCGGTCCGGCGGCGCGCGGCGTCGGCGCGACAGCCGCGGTGGCGACCGGTCGTCGGCTCGCGCCGGGTCGGCCCACACCGGGTCTGGCAACACAGGGTCGGACAGCGGTGGCGGCGCCAACGGGCGCGGTGGACGTGACCGTCGCGGGAGCCGGGGACGCCGCGACGCCGACCGCGATGGCGTGCGCGCCATGTCGCACGCCGACGACGTGCTGGCGTTCGGCGACCACACGCCCGCCTTCTTCGTCACGACGGCGCTGGTGCCGATGGGATCGGGGGGTGCCGCCGGCACCGACGAGACGGAGGACGACGGCTCCGGCGAGCGGTCGCGCGGCACCGGTCGGCGGAGCAAGGGACGGTCGCGTGACACCCGCAAGGGCGCCTCGACGGCCCGGCGCGGCGAGCGCAAACGGCACGGCCGGCGCGGCGACACGGGCGACTCACCCGAGGTCGACGTCGAAACGGGACCAGCGCAGGACGTGGAGCCCGAAGAGGTTGAGGGCGCCGCGCCGCCGCCCGAGCGTGAGGACGCTACCGCGCCGGATGCGGAAACGGCCCCGGACGCGGAGGCACCGCCGTCCCGCAAGCGCCGGGCGACGCGACGGAGTTCCGCCGCCAAAGCCGCGGCCGAGGGGTCAAAGACGTCCGAGGACAGCGACGCTCCGGCGGCGGACGCTGAAGAGGCCCCCAAGCCGAAACGGACCCGTCGGCGCAAGACCGCCGCATCAGACGACGCGACCGAAGGTGATGCCGAGGCGAAGCCGAAGCGCACGCGTCGCAGCACGAAGAAAAAGGCCGCCGACGGTGAGGATCCGGGCGCCTCGCCGGGCGATGCGTCATCGGGCGATGCATCAGAGGACAGCGCGCCAAAACCGAGGACCCGCCGCTCGCGGGCCCGAAAAGCGACCCCCCCGGCCCCCGATTCAGCCGACCAGCCGGAGGACGCCGGGGCGTCGGAAGCCGAGGCTCCCACCCCCGACGCCCAGACCAAGGCGGCGGCGGATCAGGCCGCCGACGCGTGAGGCCATCCGCGCGGGCGCCGGTCGCGATCGCCGCTCAACCGCGATGCGCGATGACGCCACCGGCCGCCCGGCGGCGAAACGCGCACGCGGCCGTGCACGGCATCAGTCCAGCTTGACCTCGCCGTGGCGGAACGGGATCCAGTCCATGTATTCGCTGCGGAACTGGAGGCCGTACGGCGATTTCAGGTACACCTTGGCCAGGGGCTGGCCGCCTTCGGCCTTGGTCCGATCCACGTCCACGAGCGGTGAAGCGGCGAACACCGGGTCCCAGTATTCGTCCGGCTCCAGGTCCCTGCCGGCCTGTTCCTTGTGCTTCATGGCTTCGTCAATCAGGCCCCAGGCTTCCTCGACCTGCTCGTAGCTCATGCGCCTGCCTCCTTTTGGTTGGCGTTCGGTGAGGACGAGACCGTGCGATGGGGCCGGTCCCGCCTTTGCCTTTGGTAGCGTGCCCCTCCCTTTAGACTTTGGCGCCGCGCTGGTAAAGATACCCCGAACACACCCGCGTCCCGGCCCCTTGATGGAGACCCGTCCTTGACCGAACAGCGCGAGATGTACCACGAGATCAGCACGCTCCTCGGCCACCTCGCGGCGGCCCTGGAGATGTCGGCGGAGCGCGTGGCGCACCTGCTGGAGGCGGGCGATCTTGACCTGAGAATGGATACCGACGAAGAGGGGCGACCGTTCATCGAGGCCGCGCACGGCGCCGCGCCGAACCGCGTGGTGGCCCGCGTCTACAGGGACACGGTGTTCCGCGCCCGCGAAACACCGGCCTCCCCGCCTGACGAACCCACCTGACGATCCCGGCGCGCGGCACGCCTTTCCCTCTGCAGCGAGCAAGACACCGCCCCCATGGCCATCATGAAACCCACCATCCGACGCTACGACACCGGCGATGTCATCTTTCGGGAAGGGGATGACAGCAGCTCGGCCTTTGTCATCGCGTCCGGCGAGGTGGCGCTCTACAAGGAATCGGAGCGCGGGCTGGTGCATCTGGCCACCCTGGGCAAGGGCGAGTTGCTGGGTGAGATGGGCGCGGTGGAGAACGACCCGCGCGGCGCCACCGCCGTGGCGCGCGGCGACGTGGTGCTGCACGAGTTCGGCCGCAAGGCGTTCCTGCGCAAGCTCGTCGAGGATCCGGACATGACGGTGCGCATCCTGGTGCGCATGTCGCGGCGGCTGCGCAACGCCAATGACCGCATTGCCACGCTGGACCCGACGGTCGACGTGGACCTGGGCCAGGACCAGGGCGATCGCGCCGGCGCGTCGTCGTCGACGGCACTGACCACCGCCGAGGCCGCCACCGTGGCCGCGGCCGTCGACCCGGCGGCGGCCGAGCGGTCCAACGGGTTGGTCGATCGCCTGATCAGCCTTGTGCGCGGCGGCCGGGGTCCCCGGAAGGCGGGGATGGCCCTGGCCGGAGTGGCCCGCGTGCGCCAGCCGGTCCTGCTCGTGGCCGGGTTCCCGGGGCAGGGGGGCGACGAGCAGCGCGGCCGCGTCCTGGCGGCGTTGGAGGCACTTCCCGGCCTGCGCGTCCGGCGCATGGATAAGGCGCTGCCGTACTCGCCCGACCTGGACCCCTACACCGCGCTGGCCGGCGTCGTGGCCATCGGCCGTCCGCAACTGCGCGAGGCGATGGCCGACCTGATGGTGTGGGGCGGCCCCGAAAGCACCGGCCGGCTGGTTGAGATTCGGTTCCTGTCGCCCTGGTCGAGCAAGGAACTCGAGCGCATCGGCATGACGTCGCCACAGAACGCCCTGTATCTGCCGCTGGACTTCGACGAGTCGTGGCACGTTCTGTTGAAGGCGGTGACGCTGGCGGCCATGGAACCGCGCACGGAAAACCAGGGCAAGGCGCTGGTCGAAACGCTGCCGCCGCTGGCCGAGCAGGCCGGCGCGCTGTTGTCCGAACTGCCGTACGGTCTGAGCGGGCTGGAAACGGCGCACATCGTCGCCTGTTACGGCAACGTGCTGGCCGTGGTCGGCGCCTGGGCCAACGAGCCGGCGTGGCTGGAGCACGCGGCGGCGGCCTACGAGGAAGCCATCCGCCATCTGCCGCGCAACGCCGACGCGGAATGGGGTGTGTTCCACCGCTCGCTGGGGCTGGTGCGGCAGGCGCTGGTCGAGCGCGGGGCCGGCGGCGTCGGTCCGCGTCAGGCGGCCGATGCCTTCAAGGCGGCGCTGGAATCGTTCCAGCGCGACCTCTACCCCTACGACTGGGCGGGCCTGAAGAACCGGTTGGGCATTCTGTGCTACCGGGTGAACATGGCCGAGGGCGATCCCGCCGCGCTGCGCGAGTCCATCACCGCCTTCCAATCCGCGTTGCAGGTGTTCACGCCCGGCGAGACGCCCGACCGCTGGGGCGAGATCATGCACGACCTGGCGCAGGTGCTGCAGGTCTACGGCGGTCAGGAACGCAAGGTCGAGATCGTCAAGCGCGCGGTCGAGGCGGCCAACGCCGCGCTACAGGTGCGTACCTTGGACCGCGTGCCGCTGCTGTGGGCGGCCACCCAGAACACCCTGGGATCGGCGCTGTTCCTGCTGTTCCGGCTGGGCCGCGACATGGGTGCCCTGCACGCCGCCCGCGAGGCGTTCCACCAGTCGGCCAGCACCTATGATCTGAACGGCGCCAAACGCCAGGCGGACATCGTGACCCGCAATCTCCGGCGGGTGGAGAACATGATCGACAAGCAGGGTGGGCGATCGGGGGTGGAACCGGATTGGGTGCATCGCAGTGCGGGCGGCAAGCCCGGTGGCGGCTCAACCGACGGAAGTGGGCGCGGGGCCGACCCGGAGTCCGGCGACGACCCCGAATCGCTGCCGATGGATGGGGGGCTGCGGTAGGCGAGGCGGCAAAAAGGGTGCGGTTTTGGCCACGCCGGCGATGAAAATTTGGCGGAAGGTCATATGACCAATTGGCGTCGGCGGGATTTTCGGGTATCCCTGGAACGGTATTGTTGCCTCAACCGTATGAAGGTCTTTCCTCCGCTATGCAGTCTCGGTCTTCGGCCACGGTGAAGTGGTTCAACGCCACCAAGGGCTTCGGCTTCGTCGCCCTGACGGATGGCACTCCCGACGCGTTCCTTCACATTTCCGTACTCCAGCGTGCGGGTTATCGTGACGTTCCTGAGGGCGCGACCATCGTTTGTGACCTGTCCATGGGACAGAAGGGACCCCAGGTCGCCTTCATACATGAGGTGGAGGTCCCCGAGGGAGCCCATGTCGGCGGCGGCGGTGGCGGCGGCATGGTCGACTCCGACAGCGAGGAAGAGATTGACGGCGTCGTCAAATTCTTCAGCGCGGACAAGGGGTTCGGCTTCGTGACGCCGGACGGCGGCGGCAAGGATGTCTACGTGGGCAGCCGCGCCCTGGAATACTCCGGGCTGACCAACCTGGAAGCCGGGCAGCGCGTGCGGATGATGTGCCGCATGGGCAAAAAGGGTCCGATGGCCGGCCGGGTGGAGCTCATCTGACGACCGGTGGGTGATGGACCGGACGACTCCGGTTGATCGCCCGGTCAGGATGGGGCGCGACTCGGCCCGGCAAGAGACCACTGCCCGCCGCGGGCGGTCGCGACTCGAGGCTTTTTCTGACGCGGGCGCCGGTTGAGAAACCGGCGCCCGTTCGTGCGTCTGTTGGGGATTTTGGGGACTGGCCGGCGCGCGCAGGTTCAGGTCGTGACAGCCTCCAGAAGCGCCCGATTCGTCCCAAATCCTGCAAAGGGGAGGCGGACTATAGGCCCGCGCAGGCGGGCGCCTCGTCGACCGGCAGAACCGAACGCTCGTTGGCGGCGATCTCGGCCTTCAGGGCGTCCACGGTCTCGCGGATATCGGCGACCAGATCGGCGTTGGCGTCGTCCACCGCCCAGTCGACGGCGTCGTCGGCGATGCCCAGGCGCTGGCGCCCGGCGGTCCAGGTGCCGGCAGCGGCATCGGACCAGGCGAGGAAGACGGCCTGGTCGACGCGCTTGACGGCGCTGGTCAGGACGCGGTCGTTGTAGCCGTTCTGGTTGACGTCCACACCGATGCCGAATCCGCCAGCGTTGGCAATGGCATCCAGCGCGCCCTCGCCGGCCATGCCGGCGGCGGGGAATACGATGTCGGCGCCCTCGGCGATCAGCGCCTCGGCCGCAGTGCGGGCCAGGTCCCGATCGCGGAACACCGAGGCGTCGTCGCCCAGGATGCGGACCAGCACCGTGGCGTCGGGATTGGTCGCCGCCACTCCCTGGATGAAACCGCAGCCATAGCGCTGGATAGGCGGAATTGACAACGCGCCAATGAAGGCCAGGGTGTCGCTCTCGGTTTTCAGGCCGGCCGCTGCACCGGCCAGGAAGCCGGCTTCGTCCTCATTGAAGTGCACGGACCGTACATTGTCGGCCTCGACAACGCCGTCGATCAGGGTGAAGCGGGCGTCCGGGAACTCGCCCGCGACGTCGGCCACGGCCTGCTCGTTGAGGAACGAGATGGCCACCAGGTTTCCGACCCCGCGGGAGGCGAAGGCGCGCAACGCGTCGGCGGTCTGGTCGGCGTTGCCGGTGACGCGCTCGCGGAAAGCGATGCCCAACTCAGCCTGGGCGCGCTTGGCGCCCGCGTTGGCCGCCTCGTTGAACCCGCCGTCATCCTTGACGGTGTTGAAGACGATCGCGTAGCCGTCCTGGGCGGCCGCCTCGGCGACCAGCGGCTGCGCCAGCATCACCCCCAGGGCACCAAGGGCCACGTTCAGACGGCGGCCGAATCGGATCATTGTCTCCTCCGTGCGTGCAGGATCGTGCGCGGGCATCGTGGCCGCGCGGCATCCTACGCGGCCCGGGGCGGTGCTGCCTACGGACAGTTTCGTGACGGGGGACGGCGCACCGGCTCCGGATGGGGCGGGAGGATCAGGGGGCGACGATCTTGCCCGGATTCATGATGCCGTGCGGGTCCAGGGCCTGTTTCACCGCGCGCATCAGGGCCAGGCCATCGGGGCCGTGTTCGGCCTCCAGGAAAGCCATCTTGCCGTATCCCACACCGTGCTCGCCGGTGCAGGTGCCCTCCATGGCCAGGGCGCGTTCGACGATGCGGTCGTTGAGCGCGCGGGCCGCCGCGATCTCCTCCGGGTCGTCCGGGTCGACGATGAACAGCACATGGAAGTTGCCGTCGCCGACATGGCCGACGATGGCCGTGGTGACGGGGGAGGCGGCGCAGTCGGCCTCGGTCTCCTCCAGGCAGGCGGCCAGCCGCGAGATCGGCACGCACACATCCGAGGAAAAGCCCTTCGCCCCCGGTTTCAGGGCCAAGCCGGCGTAATAGGCGGTGTGGCGCGCCGCCCACAGCTTGGTGCGCTCCTCCAGCGTGTCGGCCCACGCGAATCCCTTCGCCCCATGCTCGCCGGCGATGGCCTCGACCATCCCCACCTGCTCGCGGGCGAAGGCCTCGGTGCCGTGAAACTCCAGGAACAGGGTCGGGGCGATGGCGTAGTCGGTGCCCGAATAGGCGTTCACCGCGCGCATCTGGTTGGGGTCCAGCAACTCGATGCGGGCGATGGGCACGCCGGTCTGGATGGTCTCGATCACCGTGTCGACGGCCGCCTTCAGGCTGGGGAAGGGGCAGACGGCCGACAGAATGCACTCCGGAATGCCGTGCAGGCGCAGCGTGACCTCGGTGATCACGCCCAGCGTCCCTTCGCTGCCGATGAACAATCGGGTCAGGTCGTACCCGGCGGCCGACTTGCGGGCGCGCCGGGCGGTGCGCACGATTCGGCCGTCCGCCGTGACCACGGTCAGGGCCAGCACCGCCTCGCGCATGGTGCCGTAGCGCACGGCGTTGGTGCCGGAGGCACGGGTCGCCGCCATGCCGCCGATGGAGGCATCGGCGCCCGGGGCGATGGGGAAGAACAGGCCGGTGTCGCGCAGGTGCTCATTGAGCTGCGTGCGCGTCACGCCGGCCTGGACGGTGCAGTCCATGTCCTCCGGCCGCACGGCGACGATCTCGGTCATGCGCGAGACGTCGAGGCACAGCCCGCCCTTCAAGGCGGCGACATGGCCCTCCAGCGAGGTGCCGGTGCCGAAGGGGATGACCGGCACGCGGTGCTCGGCGCAGGCGCGGACGATGGCCGCCACCTCCTCGGTGCTCTCCGCGAAGGCCACGGCGTCGGGCGGCATGGGGTCGTGATAGCTCTCGTCGCGGCCGTGCTGTTCGCGGACGGCGGCGCTGGTGGTCAGGCGATCGCCCAGCAGCGGCCGCAGCGCGTCGAGCACGGCGGCGAGGGCGTCGGCGGGCGGATGGGTTTGCGGCGCGGCGGCGGCGGTCATGGGGAGCCTCATCAAGAACAGCGATGGGCCAGTGTACCGGAGCGCGCGCTGGCGCCGAAGCGCTGTGCGTCCATCGGGCGGTGGCTGGCCCTGAACAGATGTGTGGGCGCGAAGGCGGCGTAAAGTTTTAGAATATGCTAATCACAACTATATGCAGTTTTGGGTTGATCCTCTTGTGCGAGCGTCTAGTGTTGTTTGCGTCTTTGGGTCACTCCTTCAACCGAACATGGAGCCGATGATGGCACGCTATCTTGTCAACACGAACCCCCAACCCACCGGCGAACACGAAGTGCATACGTATACGTGCTCTTATTTGCCGGCGGTTCAGAACCGAAAGGATCTTGGAGAATTCGCGACATGTCACGGTGCCCTTGCCGAAGCCAAGAAGACTTATCCCAATTCTGACGGCTGCTATTACTGCTGTCCCGACTGCCACAAGAAGTAGAGAAATGCCCAGGCTGACTGCTTGCATCACACCGGTCCGCGCCGGGGAAGGGCAAGCACGTGCGGCCTTGTCTGCACCGGGAGTCGGCCCTGGGCTCCGTCATTGCGAACCCGCGTCGCCAGACGCGGGTGAAGCAATCCAGGGTGGAAATCGCTCACGTTGCCCTGGATTACCCCAGTTTTGGTTTTTGGGCTTCGCTCCTCGCAATGACGGGCTTTTTTGTCGACGGGCAACCCCCGACAAGCCGACAGTCCGCCTCACGACCGCGCTCACCGCCGCCCCTTGCCCGCGCCCGTCGTCACGAAGGCTTGCGCGCCTTTCTTGCGGCCCGTCCGTCGGCCCTCGCCGCCCGCGCGGCCGGTGCCGGTGGGCTGATACGCGGGCACGAGGTGGCGCTTGCCGGGGCCGATCAGGTCGGCGCGGCCCAGGCGCTTCAGCGCGTCGCGCAGCAGCGGCCAGTTCTCCGGGTCGTGGTAGCGCAGGAACGCCTTGTGCAGCCGGCGCTGGCGCAGGCCCTTGGCGGTGAACACCGGCTCGCCGCCCGCGCCCCGCACCGGCCGCAGCGGGCTCCGGCCCGAATGATACATCGCCGTGGCCAACGCCATGGGCGACGGCAGGAACGCCTGCACCTGATCGGCCCGGAAGCCGTTCCGCTTCAGCCACAGGGCGAGGTTCATCATGTCCTCGTCCGTCGTGCCCGGATGCGCGGCGATGAAGTACGGGATCAGGTACTGTTCCTTGCCGGCTTCGCGGCTGAACCGGTCGAACATCTGCTTGAAGCGGTCATACGCGCCGATGCCCGGCTTCATCATGTGCGCCAGCGGTCCGGTCTCGGTGTGCTCGGGGGCGATCTTCAGGTAACCGCCCACGTGGTGGGTCACCAGGTCCTTCACATACGCGGGCGAGCGCACGGCGAGGTCATAGCGCAGACCCGAGGCGATGGTGATCTTCTTCACGCCGGGCACGGCGCGGGCGGCGCGGTACAGGTCGACCAGCGCGGAATGGTCGGTGTCCAGGCTCTTGCAGATCGACGGATACACACACGACAGCCGCCGGCAGACGCGCTGAATGTCCGGGCTGGTGCAGGCCAGCCGGTACATGTTGGCGGTCGGCCCGCCCAGGTCGGAGATCACGCCGGTGAAGCCCGCCGTCTTGTCCCGCACCTGTTCGATCTCGCGCAGGATGGACGCCTGCGAGCGGCTCTGGATCTGCCGGCCCTCGTGCTCGGTGATGGAGCAGAACGTGCAGCCGCCGAAGCACCCGCGCATGATGGTGATGGAGAAGCGGATCATCTCCCACGCCGGGATGCGCGCGTCGCCGTAGGCGGGGTGCGGCGCGCGGGCGAAGGGCAGTTCGTACAGCGCGTCCATCTCCGCCGTGGACAACGGCCAGGGCGGCGGGTTCAGCCACACCTCGCGGTCGCCGTGGCGCTGCACCAGCGGGCGGGCGTGCCCGGGGTTGCTCTCCAGATGCACGACGCGGGCGGCGTGGGCGTACAACGCCGAGTCGGCCTTGACGGCCTCATACGACGGCAGGCGGACCACGGCCGGGCCGTCCATGGGCCGGACGGGTGGGTCGGTCGCGGTAGCGTCGATCTCGGTCCAGCCCTCGGGCACGACGGGCCGCACGAGGGCCGTGCCCCGGATGTCGGTCATGGCGCGCGGGGGCTCGCCCTTGGCGGTGCGGTGGGCGATCTCGACAATGGCCCGCTCGGCGTTGCCGTAGACCAGCAGGTCGGCCTTGGCGTCGAGCAGAAGGGAGCGCCGAACCGTGTCGCTCCAGTAGTCGTAGTGCGCCACGCGGCGCAAGGACGCCTCGATGCCGCCGACGATGATCGGTGTGTCCCGGAACGCTTCGCGCGCCCGCTGGGCGTAGGCGAGCGTGGCGCGGTCGGGCCGCTTTCCGCCCTCGTCGTTCGGCGTGTAGCTGTCGTTGTGGCGCAGCCGCCGGTCCGCCGTGTAGCGGTTGACCATCGAGTCCATGTTGCCGGCGGCCACGGCGACGAACAGCGTCGGGGCGCCCAGGGCCTGGAACGCCTCGGCGCTGGTCCAATCCGGCTGGGCGAGGATGGCGACGCGGAAGCCCTGCGCCTCCAGCAGGCGGCCGATCAGGGCCATGCCGAAGCTGGGATGGTCGACATACGCGTCGCCGGTGACCAGCAGCACGTCGCACGCATCCCAGCCCAGCGCGTCCATCTCGTCCCGACTCATGGGCAGGAACGGCGCGGTGCCGAAGCGGTGCGCCCAGTGCTTGCGCCAGGAGAACAGGGGGCGGGGCGAGGGGGCGGCGGTCATGGATACGGTGGCCTTCCGGACAGGCTGACTCTGGGCACACACCCTATCGCGAAAGGGCGTGTCCCGAAATGGCCGGGCTTCACACGGCCGGGTGCGCCCGACCGATCGCGCGGTCCGCTTGGTTCCCCCATGTTGCTTATGTTGTATATGCAGCGATCTTACCCACCATAAAAAGGCGAAACGGGGCACGACAGGCCGAAAACCCCATCCGAAATGGGGCCTGTCGAAGGATAGCACGACCCTCCATGCTTTTTTCCCTTGGCCTGACTTTTTTGAATTTTCGGGAAACCCATCCGCCGGGGTGCGTGTTGGTTCAGCAGCGGCAAAGAGGAAAGAACAAGCCAGACCGCATTCACCAGCTGAACGGAGATTTTTGATGAAACGCTTGCTCGCGACGACGGCCATCGTGACGATGGCAGCCGCCCCCCTGACCGCCCATGCGGGCACGACGGGGCAGGACATGCAGCAGACGCAGGCTGAGACTCAGGTGTCGGCCACTGCGCAGGGCGGCTCGTCCGATATGACCACGAACGAGCATCGCATCACGGCGGATCGCCTGCTGGAGAAAAACGTCTACGTCGCGCCGGACGGTGCCGGTGGCCACGGTGATGGCTCCAGTCAGGACATGGAGTCCAACTCGGATTGGGAGATGGGCTTTTCCGACGTGCCCTCCGACTGGGAAAACGTGGGCAATATCGTCGACCTGCTGATCTCGCGTGATGGCAAGGTGAGTGCCGTCGTGGTCGATAGCGGCGGTATGCTCGACCTGCAGGAAAAGCGTCTCCGCCTGAATATGGAGGAGTTGCGCTTCGTCAAGGACAGTGACGATCGCGATAACTTCTTCGTGCGCTACACGGGTGATCGCGACGTCCTCGAATCGCAGGGCTATGACGAGGCCGAGGCTGAACAGGCCGGCGAGACGTCCTATAGCCTGAGTCAGACGGGCGCGACCGAACACGAGGATGGTCAGCAGACCATGGCGAACGTCACGGGCTCCGGCGAGACCGAGCAGACGGACGCCGAGCGGACGGCCGAGCGGACGATGGCGCAGACCAACGAGAACGCCGAGGCCCTGAGCGAAACCGAGTTCAACGAGCTGTCGGCGGAGAACCTCGAAGACTCCTACGTCTATGGCCAGAACGGCGAATGGGTCGGTGAGGTCAGTGACGTGCTGATCAGCGACGGCGGTGACGTGACGCATGTGATCGTCGACGTGGGCGGTTTCCTCGGCATCGGCGAAAAGCCGGTGGCGCTCGGCTACGATCAGATCCACATTGGCCGGGACGGCGCGCATGACGAGGACGTCACCGTCCAGTTGGACCAAACCGAGGAGCAGCTGGAGCAGATGGAGACCTATCGAGGATAGGCTTCACGGCATGTGATGCTGTGCCAACGGATGGAAGGGCCGCCGCGCGCGGCCCTTCCTTTTCGCCTGTCCGGGTGTCCGGGCCCGGGGCGCGCCCGGCCTCGGTCCTCACACATCCGCGTCCCGCAACCGCTCGGCCTCGCGCAGGTCGACCGACAGCAAGGTCGACACGCCGCGTTCCATCATCGTCACGCCGAACAGGCGGTCCATGCGGGCCATGGTCATGCGGTGGTGGGTGACCAGCAAGAAGCGCGTGGCGGTGGTCGTGCCCAAGTCCTCCAGCAGGCGGCACAGGCGGTCCACGTTGGCGTCGTCGAGCGGCGCGTCCACCTCGTCCAACACGCAGATGGGCGCCGGGTTGGTCAGGAACACGGCGAACAGCAGGGCCACGGCGGTCAAGGCCTGCTCGCCGCCCGACAGCAGGGAGAGGATCTGGAGTTTCTTGCCGGGCGGGCTGGCCATGATCTCCAGACCGGCCTCCAGCGGGTCGTTGCTGTCGATCATCTCCAGGTGCGCCTGACCGCCGCCGAACAGGCGCGCGAACAGGTCGCGGAAGTGACCGTTGACGGTGGTGAACGAGTCCACCAGCCGCTGCCGTCCTTCCCGGTTGATCTCGGATATGCCCTGACGCAGGCGAGATATGGCCCCGGTCAGGTCCTCGCGCTCGTGCCGCAGGGCGGCGACCTTTTCGTCCAGCTCGGCCAGTTCCGCCTCGGCGCGCAGGTTGACCGGCCCCATGCCGTCGCGCTGGCGCGCCAGCTTGGCGAGTTGCGCCTCGGCCTCGTCGAGCGGCGGCAGGGCCTCGTCCGCCGGCAATCCCGCCGCCTCGGGCAGGCCGTCCGGCGGCACGTCCAGGCGTTCGGCGATGGCCCCGGCCACCTCGCGGCAGGCGGATTGGCCGTGCTCGACCGCCGCGTCGCGCCGCACCCGCTCCTCGCGGGCGGTGGCCAGGGCGCGGTCGGCCTCGGCGCGACTCTTGGACGCCTCGCGCGCCCGGGTTTCGGCCTCGGCCAGGGCGTCGGCGTCGGCCTTGCGGCGCGCCTCGGCGGCGTCGAGGGCTTCCCGCAGGGTGGCGCGCTCGGTCGCCAGCCGCTCGGGCGCCGCGTCCAGGTCGGTCAGGGCGGCGGCCAGGGACTCGCGCCGCTGCGCCAGGTCGATCAGCTGGGTTCGGCCCTGGGTCAGCCGTTTGGACCACGAGTCCTGGTCGGCGATCACGGCCTTCAGGCGGCGGTCGCGGTCGCCGATCTCGCGCAGCAGGCGGTCATGGTCGGCGCGCGCCTCGACAAGCGCCGTACGCTTTTCGGCCAGGGTCTCGCGCAGGCGTTCCAGGTCCGACCGTGCCTCGGCGCCGTCGCCCAGGCCGGCGCGCTCGGCCCGGGCGGCCTCGGCGGCCTCGGCCGCTTCCGCCCCATCGGCCTCGACCTGGGCCAGGGTGGCGCGCAGCGAGGCCAGGGCGGCGTCGGCCTCGGCGGCCTTGCGGCGCAGCGCTTCCTGCTCGCTCCGCGCGGTGGCCAGCGCCCGGTCGGCGGCCTTGACCCCGTCGCGGGCGGCGCGTTCGGCCTCCTCGGCGCGGGTCAGGGCATCGCGCGCCGCCTGCACCTGCGATTCGGCGTCGGACACGCGGGCCTCGGCCGCCGCCAGGGTCTCGGCCAGCTCGGCCAGTCGGTTGCGGGTGCGCAGCCGCGCCGCCGCCCGGTCCCCGGCCTCCCGGCCCGCCCCGGCGCGCACCGTCAGTCCATCCCAGCGCCACAGGTCGCCCTCGGCGCTGACCAGCCGCTGGCCCGGGCGCAGGTCATGGCGCAGCGCGTCGCCGGTGTCGCGGTCGCGCACCACGCCCACCTGCGCCAGCCGTCGCGCCAGCGCGGCCGGCGCGTCGACATGATCCGCCAGCGCCGCGACCCCGGGCGGCAGCGGCGGCGGGTCGGCCCACGGCGGCAGGTCGAGCCAATGCGCCGGCGCCGCCGTGTCGAGCGAGGCCGCGAGGTCGTCGCCCAGCGCCGCCCCCAGGGCGGTCTCGAACCCCGGCGCCACGGACAGCGCCTCCAGCACCGGCGGGCCACCCTTGCCGGCGGGCGCCTCGCGCGCCAACAGCCCCTCCAGCGCCTGCACCTCGGCGCGCACGCTGGCCCGCTCCGCCGCCACGCCCTGCACCGCCTCGCGCGCGGCATCAAAGGCCGCGCGGGCCTCGCCGCGCGCCGCCTCGGCCCGGTCGCGAGCAGCGACGGCGTCCGCGTGCCCCTGTTCGGCGGTGGCCAGGGCCGCCGCGGCGGCCTCCAGCGCCGCCGGGTCGAGCGCCCGCGCCCGCGCCGCCTCCAGGTCCCGTGACAGGTCGTCCTTGCGCCGCGCCAGCCGCTCGGCGCGCTGGACTGCGTCCGCGATGCGGCGATCGAGCGCGTTCCGGCGCGCGTCCTCCTCCGCCAGCGCCTGGGTGGCGCGCGTGGCCTGCCCGTCCAGGTCATTGACCTCGGCGTTGACCGCCTGAAGCCGCTGCTGGCTGGCGGCCCGCGTCTCGGATTCGCCGGCGGCGGCCGCCTCCAGAGCCTGTTTCTCCTCGGCCAGCCGGGCCAAGGCGGCCTCGGCGTCGGTGACCCGGGCCTGCTCGCGAACGGTGTCGCGGTCGGTCTGCTCCAGGCGCGAGCGGTGGTCGGCGCGGGCGGCCGCCACGCGGGCGTCCTCGGCGTCCAGGCGGTCGCGCTCCACGCCCAGGCGCTGCACCGCCGCCGCCGCCTCGGCGGCGCGGTCGCGCAGCGGGGCCAGGGCCTCGGTGGCGGCGTCATGGGCTTGGGCGGCGGCGACGGCGCGGGCGGTCAGGTCCCCGACCGTCCGCTCGCTTTCGCGCGCCGCCGTGCGGGCGGCGTCGAGCCCCCGGATCGCCGCCAGCCAGCGTTGCCGCAGCAGCACCGCCTCGGCGTGGCGGATGGCCTCCGACAGTTCGCGGTACTGGGCCGCCTGGCGCGCCTGCTTGCGGAGATTGCGGGCCTGGCCGTCCAGCGCCGACAGCACGTCGTCCAGTCGTTCCAGGTTGGCCTCGGCGCCCTTCAAACGGGTTTCGGCCTCGTGCCGGCGGGCGTGCAGGCCGGAGATGCCGGCGGCCTCCTCCAGCAGGGCGCGACGCTGCGCCGGCCGGGCGGCGATGATCGCCCCCACGCGGCCCTGCGACACCATCGCCGTCGAGCGCGCCCCGGTGGCGGCGTCGGCGAACAGAAGCTGGACGTCGCGGGCGCGCGCCTCCTTGCCGTTGACGCGGTAGACCGAGCCGCAGCCCCGCTCGATGCGGCGGGTGACCTCCAGGTCCTGGAACTGGCGGAAGGCGGCGGCCGAGCCGTCGCTGTTGTCCAGGTCGAGGGTCACTTCGGCGATGTTGCGGGCCGGGCGCTGGCCGCTGCCGCCGAAGATGACGTCGTCCATCTCGCCGCCGCGCATCTGCTTGGCGGAGGTCTCGCCCATCACCCAGCGCAGCGCCTCGACCAGGTTCGACTTGCCGCAGCCGTTGGGGCCGACCACGCCGGTCAGGCCCGGTTCAATGACCAGTTCGGCGGGGTCGACGAACGACTTGAAGCCGGTCAGGCGCAGGCGGGTGAACTGGACCATGGCGAGGTGTGAGGCGCCGAGCTACTCGCCGGCCTCGCCCAACGCCGCCTCGATGGCCGCCGACATCTCGTCGATGCCGTAGCCGCCCTCGTGCTTCTGGCCGTTGATGACAAAGGTCGGCGTGCCCTTGATGTCGTAGCGCTCGTCGGCGAGAGAACGTCCGTCGATGATGGCTTGGTACAGCGGCTCGTTGTTGAGGCAGGCGTCGATGTCCTCCTGCGTCATGCCGCCCAGACGGGCGATGCCGCTGATGGATTCGGCGGGGGTGCGCGTCATCCAGGCGCTTTGATCGGTGTAGAAGATCTCCGACAGTTTCTTGCCGGCGTCACGCGGGGCGCAGTGCGTGATCAACGACACCGCCCCGGCGACGTTGTCCAGGGGGAAGTCAATCAGGGTCAGGCGCGCCTTGCCCGTGTCGAGGTAACGCTCCTTGAGGGCCGGAAACGTGTCTGCGTGGAAATTCCCGCAATGACTGCAGGTGTAGGACGAGAATTCGAGAATCTCGACCGGCGCGTCGGGCTCACCCCAGGTGAACGGCTCGTATGGCACGGCCTGGGCGATGGCCGAGGAGTCGGACGTTGCGCCGTTGTCCGTCGGATCGCCGAAGCCGGGGACGACGGTGGCGAGCAGCACGCCCCCCGCCGCCAGCGCCACGACGGCGATCCCGGACAGCGTGAGAACCATGCGACGGCGGGACGAGGGCTTGGACATGGGGGGAAACTCCATCCTGGGGCAGGCAACGGGCGGCGGCACGGTCTTTCGAGTCAAGACGATCCTGCCGTCCTGTATAGGGGGGCGGGGCCGCCGGACACAAGCCGGGCGGTGTCGCCGTCCGTACGGTGTGCAGGGCAATCGGGTGAACGCGGACTCCCATCGCCGAGATAGAACACCAGGGCCAGAGGCCCGCGCAAAACCCGTCATTGCGAGCCGGCGTCTTTGGACGGCGGCGAAGCAATCCAGGGCTCGTTCATGATGCGTTCGCTCTGGATTGCCCCTTGTGGGGCGGGGTTCAGTGGGGCGCGGGTTCGAGCCCCGCCCCACAAGGACCTGGATTGCTTCGTCACTTCGTTCCTCGCAATGACGAACTGCGTGTTCTATTCAAGAATAAACTGCTCATGCGGGCAATGGCTCACACAGGCGTCGTTCACCCGATTGCCCTGGGGCGGTATGCCCCCGGGGCTTGCGTTCCTCGGATGGATCGGAAACAGTGCGGCGCCTGCGCGCTCTGCCCTGGTGGGGTGAGTGCTCGTCCCCCGATCCAAGCTTGGGCCATGGCCCAGCGCCCCCCAACGAGGTCGCCATGAAAGGCATCATCCTGGCCGGCGGATCCGGCACCCGCCTGTATCCGATCACCCGGGCGGTCTCCAAGCAGTTGCTGCCGGTCTACGACAAGCCGATGATCCACTATCCGCTCAGCGTGCTGATGCTGGCGGGGATTCGCGAGATTCTGATCATCACGACGCCGGCCGACGCGGCCAGCTTCAAGGCGCTGCTGGGCGACGGGACGGACTGGGGCCTGTCCATTTCCTACGCCGAGCAGCCGCGTCCGGAGGGCCTCGCGCAGGCCTTCCACATCGGCCGCGCCTTCGTCGACGGCGGGCCGTGCGCGTTGATCCTTGGGGACAACATCTTCTACGGCCAGGGCCTGACCGAGAAACTGCGCACGGCCGTTGAACGGGGCGAGGGCGCCACCGTGTTCGCCTATCATGTGCCGGATCCCGAGCGCTACGGCGTCGTCGACTTCGATTCGGACGGGCGCGCGACCTCCATTGAGGAAAAACCGAAACACCCCAGGTCACACTGGGCCGTGACGGGGCTGTATATCTACGACGCCGACATCACGGACGTCGCCGCTGCTGTGCGGCCCAGCGCCCGGGGCGAACTGGAAATCACGGACGTCAACCGGACCTACCTCGACAAGGGCAGCCTGCATGTGGAACGCCTGGGACGCGGGTTTGCCTGGTTCGACACCGGCACCCATGAAAGCCTGCTCGACGCCGGCAACTATGTGCGCACCGTCGACAAGCGCCAGGGGCTGAAGATCGCCTGTCCGGAAGAGGTCGCCTTCCGCATGGGCTATATCGACGCCGCGCAGCTTGCCAGGCTGGGCCGGGCGATGGAGAAGAACGACTATGGGCGCTATCTTCTCCACTTGGCCGACGGTGGTGCATAGGCGGCGCCGGGCGGCTCCGGTCGTCGTGATCAGGAACGTGGGGATGGATCGTGGCTGAGGGCAGCAGGACCGGCCGGGCCGGATCGAAAGGCGAGTCGCGCGTCGGTGACTACAACGCCGCCGTCGCGCAGCTCCGCACCCAGGTCGTGATCGCCGTGGCCTTCGGGTTGTTTGTGACACTGCTTCTAACGGTCACGCCGCTGTATGTGTTCCAGATCATCGACCGCGTCCTGACCAGTCGCTCGGTGCCGACGCTGGTGATGCTGGGCCTGCTGGCCGGCGGTGCGATGGTGGTGCTGTGGCTGCTCGACTGGATCCGGCACTTGATCCTGATCCGCGCCGGCACCGCGCTTGACCGACGGCTGGGGACGCCAGTGGTCGAGGTGCTGTTCGACACCGCCGCCCGCGCGCCCCGGCCGGGCATGGACAAGGTCCTGGATGACCTGACCACCTGGCGCCGGTTCCTGGGCGGATGGGCGATGGTGCGGTTGTGCGATCTGCCCTGGGTGCCGGTGTTGCTGCTGCTGATCCTGGTGGTCCATGCCGGTCTCGGCCTGCTGGCCATCGGCATCGCCCTCGTCCTGGGGCTGCTGGCGTGGCTGCCCAAGGTGATGACCCGGCGGCGCGGGCCGTTGTCCCAGACCCAGGCCATCCGCACCGGCACACACCTCGCGGAACGCCTCGGCCATGCGCCGACGCTGGTGGCCATGGGCATGACCCCGGCCGTGTTCCAGGCGTGGCGTCAGCAGCGGGACGCCGTGATCAATCATGAAACCTCGCTGGCGCACACCCTGGCGTCCCTGGCGGGGCTCACCGGGCTGATGCACGCCCTTGGCGTGGTGCTGATGCTGGGGGTCGGGGCGTGGCTGGTGGTGCGCAATGATGTGACGGACGCCGCCCTGATCGCTGTGGTCTTGCTGTCGGACCGCGCGTTCGGGGCGGTGTCGGCGATCGGCCGCCACTGGTTTGACCTGATCGCCGTGGACGGCGCGCGTCGACGCCTGCGCACGGTTTTCGAGCAAGCCGCGCCGGCGCGTGAGCGGATGCCGCTGCCGGCGCCGCGCGGCGCCGTGGCCCTGCAGCAGGCCTCGGTGGCGCCGCCCGGCCACCGGCTGCCGGTCCTGAAGGGCTTGTCGCTGGCGCTGGACCCGGGCGGTTCGCTTGGGGTGATCGGCCCGTCCGGTGCCGGCAAGACCGTGCTGGCGCGAACCCTTGTCGGCCTGTGGGCGCCGCTCCAGGGCACTGTGCGGCTGGACGGCAACGACCTGCGCAACTGGAACCCCGACCAGCTGGGCGAGCACATCGGCTATCTTTCGCAAGAGGTCGATCTGGTCGACGGCACCGTGGCCGAGAACATCGCCCGCCTTGGACCCGTCGACGCCGATGCGGTGATTGCCGCCGCGCGCCGGGCCGGCGTGCACCAGACCATCCTGCGCCTTCCAGAGGGCTATGACACGCCGGTCGGTGCCGATGGGCGCGCCCTGCCGGCGGGCCTGCGGCAGCGGATCGGCCTGGCGCGGGCGCTGTTCCGCGACCCGGCGCTGGTGGTCCTGGACGAGCCGAATGCCTTCCAGGATTCCGAGGGCGAGCAGGCCCTGCTCAATGCCGTGACCGAAACGCGGGAGGCGGGGCGGGCGGTGGTGCTCGTCACCCAGAAGCCGGCCCTTCTGTCGGTCGTCGAAACGGTGCTGGTGCTGCGCGACGGGCAGGTCGAGATGATGGGACCGCGCAAGGATGTGATGAACCGCTTCGCGCGGGCGGCGTCGACGCCGCTGCCGCCCTCTGGAAGCGGACCGTCGCAGGGGGCATAACGGGCCGCCGTGCCGGGGCGAGCCGCGCGTCCGGGCTTCTGCCCGCAACACTCTTGCACGGCCGAACCGTTCAGTTTACTGTGCCTGACCATGTTTTCTTATGGTTTTCCTTGCGGCATTGACCATTGACCCTTTGCAGCGCGATTTACATTGTATTTTAGCTAATTTCGGGTGCCGCGCCGGCTGTTGGAACGCACGTGAGACGCACGTGGGGCGCGCGTGGCACCCTCGGGAGGAGAGGGACACCATGGCCGCGTCACTGGTTTCGATCCCCGAATACGTGCGCGAACGCGCGGCGGGCAGGATCTCCGGGCAATGGACGAACCAGGAACGCGCGGAACTGACCCGCGTGGTCAATCTGTTGGGCCAGGCCGGTTTGCCGGTCGAGACCGACTCGGGCCTGACCGACGAGGGCGATCCGTGGATGGTCTTCGTCCGTCCCGACACCGGGGACGTGATTGCCCATTTTGCTCGCATCGACGGCCGTTTCGTCGCCGCCGGGACCAACGCGGGCGTTGTGGTCGAGGGCGACAGCTTCCGGGATGTCGTGGACAAGATCCTGGCGCGCCAGCCTCTGTTGATGTCGGGGACGGGCCCGATGACCTCCTTCGGCGGGCGCCATGCCGGATCGGCCGAGCGGGTGACCGGCACCGGCGACCGGGCCGCCCCTCGCGCCACGGACAGCGGCGACAACGTCACCACCCTGTTCACGCATCCGAGCGTGGTCCTGGCCGCGTTCGTGGCCACCGCCCTGATGCAGGCGCGCAAGGCCGGCGAGACGGCCGGCCCGTCGCCGTCGGCGGCTGGCGCCGGCAAGGCGCCTCTGGACGGCCGCACCTCGCCGGTGGGCAGCGCGGCCCCGGGCAGCCGTGGCCAACTGCAGGACAGCCTGACGGCGCTCAGCACCGGTGACGGGGCGGGAACCAGCACGTCGTCGGGGCAGACCGGCTTCATGCTGCACAGTGCCGGCATGGCCTCGGCCATGGCGATGGTGGTGGCGGCCATGACTCCGGCAAGCGGCAACCTTGACGGTTCGAGTACCAGCGTCCTGGGCACGCTGGCCCGCGTCGGCCGCACGGAGGATGGAACGGCCGACGGCTCGGGCAACGTGGACGCCGCCCGGACCGCCGACGCGTCCGTTGATCCGGCCCGCGATGGCGGTCATCCCGCCAGTGCCCAGCAGCCCGCCGACGGCCTGGATCAGCCGAACCGGGGCGGCGAAGGCGATGCGGGGCCAGTGATCCTTGCCGGTTCGGTTGGCGGGGTGCCCGGGGCGTCGTCCCACGACGGCGCCGTGGCCCTGGCCGCGACCGAGGTGGTGGTCGACGCTGACCTGTTTTTTGCCGACCTTCTGGGGGCGGCCAGTGACTTGGCCCCCGCCGCCCAGCCGGGGTCCGCGCGCGCGCCGACGGACGGCACCACCAGTGCCACAGAAAGCAACAGCGCGGCCCTCGCCGGGGGCCAGACCGCCAGTGACGGCACCGGAAGCCCCGCGTCCGACACCGCCCCGAAGGCGAGGGCCGCCGCCGACAGTGACGGCGACAGCGGGACCGGCTCCGCCGGGGACCCTACGGCAAGCGATGCGGCCGGGCACACCGATGCCGCCTCCAAGACCGAGGTGCGCGAGGCGAGCGGCGAATTCGGCTCGCAAAGCGGTGACCTGGTATTCGGCAGCATCATCTGGGTTGGGACCGTGACCCCGGGCGGCAACGATTTCGTCGACGTCTCGGAGATGGAGGACGACACTTACACATCGGGGACGGTCAACGATGACACCCTGCTGGCCGACACTGCGGACAAGGCCGATGAGGACTCCTCTCTCGAGGTCGAGCCCAGCCTGCCCGTAGTGATCTACAGCCGGCTGGCGGAGCCCACGCATGAGCCCGACGCCGACAAGGCCACAGATGGAAAGCCCGGCACGGACGATGCACCCGTGTCCCCGGGGCAAGAGATCGTCTTTTCCGGCGGCTTGATGGAGGTCGAGTCGTTCAACCCGATCCGCGACACGCTCGCTGTCACGGGAGAACCAGCGGAACTCGGGTTCTATCAGGTCATCTATACCTACGATGGTATTGAGTTCCGGTTCGATACCGAAAACGTCATCTCGTTGCTCGGCGTGGCGCCGGAAGACCTCGGGTACGGTTAACCGTCCGCGCGTTCGTGGGCCTTGCCGCGTTGCGGCCCGCCCCTTTCCGTCTCCGGCGGCCATGTCTTCGCGCCGCGCCACAGCAGGCGGACCGGATTCCATGTCACGGCCCGGGCCAGCGTCCAGAGAGACGCGGTCCGTTGCGCCTGAATGGCGCGGCGGTCCGCCCATACGCCGTCCGGGCCGGGCAGGGCGGCCAACCCCTCCCGCAGGCCGCGCCAGGCGGCGCCGAATCCCCCATGCCGCGCGGCGCGGGCCAGCATGAGCCCGTGCGCCAGCGCCTGCAGCGGCAGCAGCGGCCAGAACCACGCCGCCGGTGTCGTCCGCACCACGGTCCACAGGGCGTTGCGCCGGTCGTGCTCGATGCCGAACACACTGTGCCGCGCCGTGGTCCCACTGCCCACGTGGCGCACGCGGGCCGCCGCCACGGTGACACACCGCCCGCCCCGCAGGCGGTGCCGCAGCGCCAAGTCCACGTCTTCCATGTAGCAAAAGTACCGCTCGGCGAACCCACCCAACGCCACGAAATCGGCCCGTGCCCACAGGGCGGCCGCCGCGCACGGCGCCAGCACGCCCCGGTCCTCGGTCGGCGCCGTCTCGATCGGCGCCCGGTGGCCGCCCCGCCACGCCAGCCCGAGCGGGCACCAGCAGTCGCCGACCCCGTCCAGCAGACCCGGCTCGGCCGCGTTGACCTGCACCGAGCCGAAGGCCGTGCCCGGCGGATGGCGCTCGGCAGCCGCCAGCAGGCTCGACAGCCAGTCGGGATCGGGAAAGGCGTCCGGGTTCAGCAGGGCCAGCCATGGCCCGCGCGCGTGCCGGGCGGCGAGGTTGTTGCCGGCGGCGAAGCCCAGGTTTTCCGGCGGTGTCAGCACGGTGATGGGGAACGCGCGGCGGGCGGCTTCCTCGTGTGCCCAGGCGCCGTCGCCGACGCCGTTTTCCACCAGCACCACCTCGAAGTCGCGCCTGTCCTGCGCCGCCAGATGGTCGAGCGCCCGGCGGGCCAGCCGCGCGCTGTAGTACGAGACCATCAGCACGCTCACCAGGGGGGCAGAGGGGGCGGGTGTATCCGTCATTAAAAAGAAGGTCTCGCACGCGCAGGTGGGGTCACTCTGGATTTCTCGCACGCCCGCCCGCCCGCGTCACCTGGAAAGGCGCGGCCCGCCGGCCTATCCTGCCCGAGTTCCCCGCCCCCCTTCCACCGAAGAGTCCCGGCCGCATGACGCCTTCCCCGCCGCCTCTGACCCAACCGTCCCAACCGCGTCACCCGGCCCTGGGACCGATCGGCGCCGTCGTCGTCACCTACAACACCGGTCCCGCTGTGCGGGCACGGCTGGAGCGCGTGGCGGCGCAGGTCGATGCCGTGGTGGTCGTGGACAACGGGTCGGACGACGCGACACAGGCCGCCCTGCGGCAGGCGGCGACGGCCGACCCGGCCCTGCATGTGATCGAGAACCCGGACAACCGGGGGCTGGCGGCGGCCCAGAATCAGGGGCTCGCCGCAGTGCTGGCGGCCGGGTTCGCCTGGGTGCTGTTGATGGACGACGACAGCACGCCGGCCCCGGACATGGTGGCGGTGCTGGCCGGCGTCGAGGCCGACCGCCCGGGCGCGTTCGGCCTGTTGGCGCCGCGCCTGCGTTATCCCGATATCGCGCGGGAGCCGACGTTCGTCTCCGGCCTTGGCTGGCGGGTGCGCAAGCGGCCGGCTCCGACCGCCGGGCTGCTGGAGGATCCCGTCTTCGTCATCGCCTCGGGGTCCCTGGTGCGGGCCGAGGCCGCCCGCGCCGCCGGGCCGATGCGCGAGGACTTCTTCATCGACTACGTGGATGTGGACTTCAGCTTTCGCTTGCGCCGCGCCGGCTGGCGCATCGCCGTGGCGGGTGCTGCGGTGCTCGACCACGCGCTCGGCCGGCAGACGCCGCACCGGCTGCTCGGCCGCACGGTCTGGACCAGCAACCACGCGCCGTTCCGCTACCACGCCATGGCCCGCAACCGGGCGCGGCTGTGGCGCGGTTGGGGTGGCACGCATCCCGGCTGGGCGGCGCAGGACGTGGCGGCGCTGGTCGCCCAGTTCGGCCGCGTGCTGCTGCTGGAGGAGCAGGGCGCGGCCAAGGCCCGGGCCATTCTGCGCGGCCTGTGGACCGGGCTCTTCCGCCTGCCGCCGGCCTGATGCCGGCATGGCGGCATGTACCGAGCCACGATAGGATTCAATCGTCCGTCTCAGGGTCCCTTCGCCGCGCCGGTGCGGTCGCACCGGCCGGCCGACGAATGAAGTCAGTTCATTCGTCGGCCGGTTTTACCCCGCCTTCACGTTCAGGACCTCGGGCGGCACCGGCATTCCCACGCCGGCCAGTGTCTCCGACAGGTCGGCCTTCAAGCGCTCCAGCCCGGCCGGCGTGCCCGCCTCGCAGCGGGCGACCAGCACCGCCTGGGTGTTCGAGGCCCGCAAAAGCCACCACCCGTCGTCGCGCGAAACCCGCACGCCGTCGACGTCGGAGAACGTGGCCCCGCGCTCGGTCAGGGTTTCCTTGACACGGCCCATGACCGCGAACTTCTCGCTGTCGGGGCAGGGAAAGCGCAGCTCGGGCGTGTTGATCGGCTTGGGCATGGCGTCCAGCCGGGTCGCCAGGGTCTCGCCCTCGGGCCAGCCGGCGACCATGCCAAGCAGGCGCACGGCGGCGTACAGGGCATCATCGAACCCATAGTAGCGGTCGGCGAAAAAGATGTGGCCGCTCATCTCGCCGGCCAGCGGCGCGCCGACCTCTGTCATGTACGCCTTGATCAGCGAGTGACCGGTCCGATACATCAGCGGCGTGCCGCCGAGCGCGGCGATATGGTCGAACAGCGCCTGACTGGCCTTGACGTCGGCGATGATGGGCGCGCCCGGGCGTTCCTCCAGCACCGGTTCGGCCAGCAACGCCAGCATCTGGTCGCCCCACAAAATCCGCCCCCGGCCGTCCAGCAGGCCGATCCGGTCGCCGTCGCCATCGAAGGCAACCCCCACGTCGGCGCCCTCGCGCAGCACGGCGGCGCGGAGTTGTTCCAGGGTTTCCGGCTCGGTCGGGTCGGGGTGATGCGCCGGAAAGGTGCCGTCGACGGCGCCGTTCAGGATGATGTGATTCCCAGGCAGACCGTCGATCAACTGCGGCAGGACGGCCCCGGCGGCGCCGTTGCCCGGGTCCCACACCACGGTCAACGCGCGCTCGCCGCCGTCCCAGTCCTGAAGCAGCCTCTCGACGTACGCCTCCGCCACCGGGGTCTCGACCACCCGGCCCTTGCCGCGCCGGAACGCCGCCTCGGCGGCGATGCGGCCCAGCAACGCGATGTCCGTGCCGTAGAACGGGCGCTTGTCCAGCAGCATCTTGAACCCGTTGTGGTCGGGCGGATTGTGCGATCCCGTGACCATGATCCCGGCCGCCGCGCCGGTGTGACGCACGGCGAAATAGAGCATCGGTGTCGGTCCCAGGCCGACGCGCCGCACCTCCAGGCCGGTGGAGGCCAGACCCTCGACCAGGGCCTGTTCCAGTTCGGGAGAACTCAGGCGGCCGTCGCGGCCGACGCAGACCGACGCGCCGCCCCCCTTGCCGACGATGGAGCCGAAGGCGCAGCCGATCACCCGGGCGTCGTCGGCGGACAGGGTTTCGCCCAGGATGCCGCGGATATCGTACTCGCGCAGGATGCTCGGATGCAGCGCGGGACGGGGACCTGGGTCGGACATGGAACGCTCCTCGTGGGACGGCGGCCGGCAGGGGGGGGGGACGGGTCAGGTGATGACGGTCGGGCCGCTGCGGCCGGTGCGGGTCTTGATCTCGGCCAGACGGTCGGCGGTGGTCATGATGTCGGCCACGGCGGCCTGGGTGTCCAGGTCGTGGCGGGCCGGATCGTCCTCCGGCCGTTCCATGTAGACGCGCAGGGTCGCCCCCTCGGTGCCGGTGCCCGACAGGCGGTAGACGATGCGCGCACCATCCTCGAACAGGATGCGCACGCCCTGCTTGCTGGCGGTCGAGCCGTCGACTGGATCGGTATAGGCGAAGTCGTCCGCCAGCATGACCAACCGGCCGCACTGCTTGGTGCCGAACAGGGTCGGCAGGCGCGCCCGGAGATCATTCATCAGGCGCTCGGCGACGGGTTTCGGCAGGCCCTCGTAGTCGTGGCGGGTGTAGTAGATGCGTCCGACCCGCGCCCACATGTCGCGCACCAGGTCCTCGACCGACTGGCCGGTGGCGGCCACCAGGTTGAGCCAGAACAGCACGGCCCACAGGCCGTCCTTCTCCCGCACGTGGTCGGATCCGGTGCCGAAGCTTTCCTCGCCGCACAGGGTGGCCTTGCCGGCGTCGAGCAGCGTGCCGAAGAACTTCCAGCCGGTGGGGGTCTCGAAGCAGGGAACCCCGAGCAGCGCGGCGGCCCGATCGGGCGCGCGGCTGGTGGGCATGGAGCGCGCCACGCCGGCGATGCCCTTGGCGTAGCCGGGTGCCTTGTCCGCGTTCAGGGTCAGCACGGCGAGGCTGTCGCTGGGCGTGACGTAGAAGCGGCGGCCCAGGATCATGTTGCGGTCGCCGTCGCCGTCGCTGGCCGCGCCCATGTCCGGCGCGTCATCGCCCTCGGAGAACAGCCGTTCCACCAGATCATGGGCATGGACCAGATTGGGGTCGGGATGGCCCTCGCCGAAATCGTCCAGCGGCTCGCCGTTGATGACGGTGCCGGCGGGCGCGCCCTGGCGGTTTTCCAGGATCTCCTTGGCGTAGGGACCGGTGACCGCGTGCATGGCGTCGAAGCACATCCGGAAGCCGCCCTTGAACAGGTCGCGGATGGCGTCGAAGTCGAACAGCGTTTCCATCAGCGCCGCGTAGTCGGCCACCGGGTCGATGACCTCGACCACCATGTCGTCGACGGAATGTTCGCCAAGAACCGACAGATCAACCTCGGGCGTGTCGAGGATGCAGAATTCGCTGATCGCCTGGGTGCGAGCGTGGATCGCGTCGGTGATCCGTTCCGGCGCCGGGCCGCCGTTGCCCGGATTGAACTTGATGCCGAAATCGCCGTCCGGGCCGCCCGGATTGTGGCTGGCCGACAGGATGATCCCGCCCCAGGCGCCGCGCGCGCGGATGACGCACGACGCGCCAGGGGTCGACAGCAGGCCGTCTCGCCCCACCAGCACGCGGGCGATGCCGTTGGCGGCGGCCATGCGCAGAATGGTCTGAATGGCGGCCGTGTTGTGAAAACGGCCGTCTCCGCCCAGAACCAGGGTGGCACCCTGCCCGCCGGGCACGGCGTCGAAGATGGCCTGGACGAAGTTCTCCAGATAGCGGGGCTGACGGAACACCGAGACCTTCTTGCGCAGGCCGGAGGTGCCCGGCTTTTGGTCGTCGAACGGTGTCGTCGGTTCCACGCGGATCGCGCTCATGAGTAGCCTCCTCCGGCTGCGCGCGGGTGGTCGATCAGGCGGCGGGCGCCGGCGGGGTCGGGCGGCCAACGCTGGTGTAGCGGAAGCCGGCCGCGATCATGTCGGCCGGGCTGTAGACATTGCGCAGGTCGATCATCACCGGCGCCTTGAGCGCCTCCTTGGCCCGCTCCAGGTTCAGCGCCCGGAACTCGTTCCATTCCGTCAGGATGACGACGGCGTCGGCGTCCGTCATGGCGTCGTAGGCGTCCTGGCAATAGGTGATGGCGGGCAGCAGCTTGCGGGCCTCGTCCATGCCCTCGGGGTCGAAGGCGCGGACGGTGGCGCCGGCCTCGACCAACGCGGGGACGATGTCCAGGCTGGGCGAATCGCGCATGTCGTCGGTGTTCGGCTTGAAGGTCAGGCCCAGGATGGCGATGGTCTTGCCGGACATGTCGCCGTCGCAGGCGGCGATGATGCGTTCGGCCATGGCGCGTTTGCGCTTGGCGTTGATGTCCACCACCGTCTCGACGATGCGCAGCGGGCTGCCGGCCTCCTTGGCGGTGGTCACCAGGGCCAGCGTGTCCTTGGGGAAGCACGAACCGCCGTAGCCCGGCCCGGCGTGCAGGAACTTGCGGCCGATGCGGTTGTCCAGGCCGATGCCGCGCGCCACCGCGTGCACGTCGGCGCCAACCTTCTCGCACAGGTCGGCGATCTCATTGATGAAGGTTATCTTGGTGGCCAGGAAGGTGTTGGCCGCGTACTTGATCATCTCCGAGCTTTCCAGCGTCGTGAAGACGATGGGTGTCTCGATCAGGTACAGCACGCGGTAGAGCTGGCGCATGACCTCCTGCGCGCGTTCGCTCTCGGCGCCGATGACCACCCGGTCGGGGCGCATGAAGTCCTGGATGGCCGATCCCTCGCGCAGGAACTCCGGATTGGACACCACATCGAAGTCGGCGTCGGGACGTTCCTCGCGGATGATGCGCTCGACCTCGCGGCCGGTGCCGACAGGGACGGTGGACTTGGTCACCACCACCGTGTAGCCGGTCATGGCGCGGGCGATCTCGCGCGCGGCGGCGTACACGTACGTCAGGTCGGCATGGCCGTCGCCGCGCCGGCTGGGGGTGCCGACGGCGATGAACACGGCGTCGGACTCCGCCACGGCCGGGGCCAACTCGGTGGCGAAGGACAGCCGCCCGGCGGCGGCGTTGCTGGCCACCAGGGCGTCGAGGCCAGGTTCGTAGATGGGGATCTCGCCGCGATTGAGGCGTTCGATCTTGCTGGCGTCCTTGTCGACGCAGGTGACGGTGACGCCGAATTCCGAGAAACAGGTGCCGGACACCAGGCCGACATAGCCGGTGCCGATCATCGCAATGCGCATGGCGGACGGATCCCCTTGAAAGCGGTCCCGCGGGCGCGGAATACGGCGGCCCGGCGGGGGTGGTTATCCCCGGACGCTGTACATCGAAGCGGCGGCTCAGGCCAGCGTGAAATTCTCACGGGGAGTTGGATCAACAGGCCACGCGCCATCAATGCTCCGAAACCCACTTGAGGATCAGGGCGTGTTCCAGGTCGCGGGCGCGGCGGAGTTGCGCGCGGGCGCGCCGGACCGCCGACGCGGCGTAATGCGCATAGTCCGCGTCGAACGCGCGCCGCGCCGGCAGGTCGGAGATGAACAGCGCGAACACCAGGCGGTGCCCGTCCTTGCCCACGACGAAGCCGGCAAGGCCGCGCCCGTGGTACATGGTGCCGCTTTTGGCGGCCACGCGCGGCGGTCCGGCACCGGCGCGCACCCGGGCGGCGACGACGCTGGCGTCCCGGTCGGGGAACCGGCGCGTGGGCAGCAGGGAGGCGTAGGCGGCGGGTGCCAGCGCCGCCCCCTGATCCTGGGCGAAGCGCAGGATGGAGACGATCTGCTCGGGACTGGCGCGGCTGTCGGGCGACAGGCCGGAATGGTTGGCCATGTAAAAGCCGCTCCAGTCCACCCAGGGCATGGCCTCCGCCAGCCAGTCCGTCATGCGCGCCGCCGACTTGGCCATGGGCAGCGGTCGCCCTTCCAGCGCCTTGGTGGCCGCCAGTCCGACCAGCTCGGCCAGCAAGTTATTACTGTGCTTCAGGCCGGCTGCGGCGATGGCCGAGAGGCGGGGGCTGAAGTGGCTGGCGACGATGGGGCCGCGCGCCGGCTGGCGCGCCGGCTCGGGGTCGGGCAGGACGATCCCGGCCTCGTCCGCCAGGGCGCGGAACACGGCGGCGGTGAAGGGGGCGGGCGCTCGCACGGGCAGCCAGGTTGCACCCGCGTAGGGCGCGTGGGGTGACATGCGCCAGCTTTCGACGACGAGGCCGTCGTCATCGTGGGTCCCGGGCGGGGCGAAGGCATGGCGCAACGACGGACCGGGTCGCGCCCAGCCCGTGGTCGCGGTGTCGCGGGTCAGGCGGACCGGCGCCACCGGCGGCGTGCCGTGCGTCTCGATAAAGCGGACGATCTCGCCGTCCCAGCCCACCCGCACGCGGTTGAAGTCCAACGACAGCGCCGACAGGCCGGGGTTGTAGCTGTGCTCCGGGGGCTGTGAGTCCTCGATCGACGGGGCCGCGATCAGGGCCGAGTCATCGTAGACGAAGGACCCGTCGAGGCGCTCCAGGCCGGCCGCCTTGAGATCCGCCATCAGGGCGCGCAGGTCGTCGGAGTCCAGCACCGGGTCGCCGCCGCCGACCAGGGCGAGGGTGCCGCGCCACACCGGGCCATCGCGCGTGCCGTCGAACCGGACCAGAGTCGGAAACCGATGGTCCGGGCCAAGGATCGCCAGGGCGGCGACGGTGGTGGGAACCTTGAGCACCGACGCCGGCAGAAAGGCGGGGTGGGCGGCGTTGTGGCCGGCGAGGTATTCGCCTGTGTCCAGGTCATACACCAGGTAACCGACCTGCTCGGGCCGGAAGCCGGCGAGGTCGATCAACTCGGCCTCGGACAGGTGGGGGGCTGCCGGTTTCGGCCCCGGGGGCAGCGGCGCCAGCACCGGCGGCCGCATGGCCAGGGCCACGCCCGCGTCGCCGGTCAGAGGCGCGACAGCATCGAGAACGGCCCCAACGGCGGCGGGCTCTGGCTTGGTGGGCGGCGGCGGCGGGGGCGGTGCCCCCGCAGCGTGAGCGCCGGACGGCGTGCCCAGCAGCAGGGCCAGGGCCACGACGGGCGGGAAGCCCAAGGCGCGGACCCATCGCCACCGGCGACGGTCGCAGCCACGGGGTATCTTCCCGTGCTCGCCATCGGAGGCACGCGCCATCGGCCCTCTCCCTGCCGCCATCGTCCATCGTCCCGTGGGACGCCTTGTGATCGCCACAGGCGCGCCCCTTTTCAGCCCGGATCATACGGCATCGGGCCGGCAAACGGAACGAAAGCGTTCAGGAAAAGGGGTCAGGCCACTTCCAGGCTTGGCACCGAGGTCAGGTCGTTGTCCGCCAATGTGGCCGCGTCGACCCCCCGGATCACCAGGTCGGCGTGGGCGGCCAGGAAGTTTTGGCCTTCCGGTGTGCGCTGCACCAGCACGCTCCGCCGGTCGGTTTCGTCCACCTTGCGCGCCAGCAGCCCGTATTCCCCGAGCCGGTCCAGGGCGCGGGTCACGGCTGGTTTCGAGATGTCGAGCACGCGCGCCAGTCCCCGCACGGTGTGCGGCGCCGGTGTCAGATAGACGGTCAGCAGCACCGCCATCTGGCGTGAGGACAGATCCGGTGTGTCGCGGCGCACACTTTCGACCACCGTCAGACGCCAGAGGTTAAGCGCCTGATCAACAGTCAATTTGGTAGTATTCAGACCCATTCCAAAAACCAGTTCGTTGGAGTTCTGCCAGCAGGAAACCGACCCTAAGCTTCTAAGGCTAACACGGGACCGGATGCAACCCTGCAGGACGTCGTAGTTCGAACGAGATCTTCGGCCTTATACGTTCGAGGGAGAATCTGGATTGCTTCACCCCCCGTGCGGCCGCAGCGGAACGTCAACCGTGACATCGTGGAAATGGTTTCGCATTGACGTTCGTCAACCAGGATCGTTTCGCTCATGCGAAGACCCCGCCGGGTGGCGTGGTGGGCGGAGGGGGGCTCTTGGGGCTGGTGGCCGGCATGGGATCGACAAAGGCGCCGTCGGCGCGGAAGGTCAATCCGCCTTCCAGTCCAAGGGCTTCCAGGCTGTTCGTGGCAATGGCGGACAAGTCCGCGCGCAGGTCGGCCGGCAGCGGCGCCGCCGTGCGCAGGATCAGCCGCAGGCGCCGCGCCGGCGTCTCGACGAGGCCATCGAGCTGCATCCGCCCGAGACGTGACAGGGTGACGTCCACAAGAAACCGTTGGCCGCCGTCGCCGTCCTGACCGGGGCGTCCCTCGGCGTCTTCGGGCGGGTCGCCCCGGCCACCGATGACTCTCAGAATCACCGAAATGGCGCTGATCTCGGCCTGATCGGACAGCGGCAGCGTCAGGGCACGCCACTCGCCGCCCGGGCTTTCCCGCACCCGGCCGGCCAGGTCGGTCAGGTCCTGCCGGAGCGTCTCGGCCGCCTGGCGGCCGGCCGGGCCGGCCCGATCCAGGGCGCGCATGGTGGCATCTCCCGGCCACTGGCGGGCGTCACCGCCGGCCCGCAATGCGCCGGCGACCGTGACCATGGCGGCGGCCAGTTGGGGTCCGGGCCGGGGGATCGCGCTTTCCAGGGCCCGCGCCGCCGCCGGGTCCGTTCGGGCCAGGGTGTCGACGGCCTGGGACAGCGCCGGCCAGCCCTGGCCGCCGCCCTGCGGCACGGCGGGGGCGGCGCCGACGCCAGTCGAGGCCGGGGGGGCGCTGGACACGATGCTCAGGGAGATCTGGCTGCCCGGCGGCGCATCCAGGCGCACGGGCAGGGCGAGGGTGCCGGAGGGCGTCCGGATCAGGCTTTGCGCGCCCGAGGGCTGACCCGTCAGGAGCCCGGTCAGGCGGTTGGGGGCCTGGGACGTGTCGCCCTGAGCGGCGGGGGCCTTGGCCGCCTGTCCTCCGGTGGCATGGGCCACGCCGCTGGAACTCCCGGCGGACGGCGTGGACGCGCCCGGGGTCGTGGGTCCGGACACGAAGGACCTGGCCGCCCCTGGCGTAACGGCGGTCCCCGGTGGCGCGATCGGGAGGCGAGCCACCTGACCCGTCGGCGTTGGCGCCCCTGAGGCAGGCGGGGCCGCCGACCCGCGCGCGGCGGCAGCGTTCGGGGCCGTCACGTCCGCCGCTGCCGGTGCCGGCCCCGCGCCTCCGGCCGTGCCTGCCACCACGCCGGGTGAGCCCGGGGGCTGGATGGCCATCACCCGCACCGTCAGGCGGGTTCCCGCCGGCCACTGAGTGGACGCGGACGCGGCCGGGTCCGTCGAACCCGCTGTGCCGGCACCGCGCAGCACGGTCGCCGTCAGCAGGCCCCGGGTCGAGGCGTCAGGAGTCCCGGCCACCGCTCCGGTGCCCGCCGCCGGGCCGGTGGTCAAGAGGGCGCCTGGGGTGCCGCTGGCGGCCGGTCCAGGCGCGGCCGTGGCGGGCGCTCCGGCGCTGGGCGGGGCTGATTGTAATGGCTGCCCGTTCAGGGCGGTGATCCGCATCAGCGCGGTGCCGCGCGCCAGCGACAGCAGGTTCAGGGACAAGTCTGTCCCCGCCGGCAGGGGCAGGCTGGTGCGCACGTTCATTTGCCCCAGATCCGTCTGCACCACCGCCAGCCGGCCGCCCTGCGCGGCCTGGATCACCCGGGCCTGCAGCACGGCGTTGGCCTGCGCCTCGGCGAGCGCCCGGGGGGGATCGACGACGGTCAGCGTCGCCGGGGCCGGCGCGGCGGGCCGCGCCGGGGGCTGCGGCGGAACGGGCGGCGGAACGGTGCTCATGGGCGGACGGCTCCCTACCCGGCGAGCAGGCGGTCCGCAAGCGCTTCCACATCCAAAGCGGCTTCGCTGTTGGGATAGCGGGTCAGCAGCGGGATCTGATTGCGGATCGACTCCCGCACCCGGGTATCCCGACGCACCACCCCCGCCAACGGCGGCGCGATCCGCAGGAACCCCTGGCACGCCTTCAGCAGGGTGCTGTAGGTGCGTTCGCCCTCGCGGGTGGAGTTGGCGGCGTTGACGACCACGCGCACATCCACCTCCGGCCGCTCGATGGCGGTGATCTTGATGAAGGCGTAGGCGTCGGTGAGCGCGGTGGGCTCGTCCGAGGTCACCACCAGAACGGTGGCCGCCGCCCGGGCCAGCAAACGCACCGACTTCTCGACGCCGGCGCCCAGGTCGAGCAGCACGTTGTCGTAGGACCGGCCCATCAACACCAGGTCCTCGGCCACCAGTTGCAGGCGGCTGGCCGGGATGTTGGCCAGGCTGCCGGAGCCGGAGCGGCCGGCGATCACGTCGAACCCGCCGGTCTCGAAGGGGGTCGCCGCCTGATTGAGGGTCAGCTTGCCGGCCACCACGCTACCCAGGTCGTGGCGCGGCATCAGGCCCAACTGAATGTCGATGTTGGCCAAGCCCAGGTCGCCGTCGAACAGCAGGACACGCCGGTTGCGCCGCGCCAACGCGTGGCTGAGGGTGATGGCGAACCACGTCTTGCCGACGCCACCCTTGCCGGAGGCAATGGCCATGACGTTCTGGGCGGCCTCCTGGGGCACGGCGCGTGGAGCCATGGTGGGATCAAGCGTGGTCATCGGGCTGCCTCGGTGGCGGAGGGCGACAGGGACTCGGGTGTTTCGGCCGCCGTCTCGGATGGGTCCTCGGGCGCCCCTCCCTCGTGCGGGCGCATGGGCAGGATCAGCTTGGCCAGGGACAACGGATTGATCGGAACCAGCCCATTGGCCACGTGCGGGCTGATGGTGACTTCGCTGAACATCAGTTGCCCGTGATCGGCGGCCGCCAGGATGCCGCCCAGGCGCCGGGCCATGTCCAGCCGTGTGGCCAGAAGCCGTGTCGCGCCGACCCGGGCGAAGCTCTCGCCGGCCTCGGCGCCTTCCATGGGGTCGATGCCGGCGGCCAGCACAAGGATGGGCTCGACGTCGGCGGCCTCGATCAACTCTCGCAGGTATTCGATGTCGTGGCGGGAAAACGGATTCACGCCCGGACTGTCGATGAACACGAGATCATGCAGCCCGATCCCTTCCTCCACAAGATGGCGCAACGACTCGGGGCCGCGCGCCCGCTTGAGGTCGACTTCAAGGATGCGCGTGAAGGCGGCGAGCTGGGCCAGGGCACCGGCGCGCACGGAATCGGCGCTGATGACGCCGACGGGGCGGCCGCCAAGGCGGGCGCGCGCGGCCAGTTTGGCGACGGCGATGGTCTTGCCCACGCCGGGCGGGCCGATGACCAGGAAGGGGCGCGGAGACTTGCGTTCCGGCAGCGGCGCGAAGGCGAACGTGTCGCCCAGGGCATTGGCGCAGGCCGACAGGCCGTCCTCGGCCACGGCCTCGTGCACGCGCGCCAGCAGCCGTTCCGTCAGGCGGGCCGGCGCACCATGGTACGACAGGGCGGAACTGACCTCCTGCACCCGGGCGTCGTTGGCCAGTTCTTCCAGGCCCTCGGTGGACTCGGCGTGCAGCGCGGCCCGCAGGTCGCCGTCCTGGTCCGGCTCCTCGACGGCGGCCGTGATGCGGATGGCGCCGTCGCCCGCCGCCCGCTGGGTCGAGACGATGATGGCATCGTCCCCCAGTTCCTGGCGGATCAGGGCCATGGCCTCCGCCATGCTGGGCGCGGAGTAACACTTCAACCGCATGGGCCGGCGGTTCCCTCGTTTCCCGGCCGGCATATGATGCGGGCGACACCACTCATGAATTGTGCCCCAGTCCGCGGGCGGGACCAGTCGGCCGGATCCCCCACCTGCCGCGACTGTACGCAGGTGTCCCTTAAATCTGTCCTAACGGGAGCCGGCGGGACGCCTAAATCTGACCCAGCGTCTTGATCCGCGCCTTGGGGTGGATCTCGTTTTGGGACATGACCACCGTCAGCGGCCGGAAGCGTTCGACGATCGAGCGCACGTAGGGGCGGACGCCGGGGCTGGTCAGCAGCACCGGCGCCTCGCCCTGCATGGCGAACCGCTCAAAGGTCTGGCGTACGGTCACGATGAATTCTTGCAGGCGCGACGGGGCCATGGACAGTTGGCGGTCGTCGCCCTGGCCCACCAGCGACTGGGCGAACTCCTGCTCCCATTCGCTGGTCAGGGTGACCAGCGGCACGACGCCCTCGCCGTTGACGTTGGCATCGCAAAGCTGGCGGGCCAGCCGCGCCCGGACGTGTTCGGTGACCATCAGGACATTGCGGGTCGATGCGGTGGCCTCGCTGATGCCCTCCAGGATGGTCGGCAGATCGCGGATCGACACCCGCTCGTTCAGCAGGTTCTGCAGCACGCGCTGCACACCGCTGGACGAGATCTGGTTGGGGATCAGGTCGGCGATGAGCTTCTGATGGTCCTTGTCCAGTTCGCCGAGCAGTTTCTGTGTCTCGGCGAAGGACAACAGATCGGCCATGTTGTCCTTGACCACCTCGGTCAGGTGGGTGGTGACCACGGTGGGCGGATCGACCACCGTATAGCCCCGGAACATGGCCTCCTCGCGGTTGGAGGCGTCCGACCAGACGGCCGGCAGGCCGAAGGTGGGCTCGGTCGTCTTCTCGCCCGGCAGGGTGATCTCCTCGCCGCGCGGGTCCATGACCAGCAACATGTTGGGGCGCAGGTCGCCGCGTCCCGATTCCACTTCCTTGACGTAGATCACATAGGTATTGGCGCCGAGCTGCATGTTGTCCTGGATGCGCACCGACGGCATGATAAAGCCCATCTCCATGGCCAGGGAGCGCCGCAGCGCCTTGATCTGGTCGGTCAGGCGCGATGAACTCGGGCTGTTGATCATGGACAGCAGGCCGTAGCCCAGTTCCAGGCGCACCAGATCGATCCTGAGCGCCGTCGAGATCGGCTCCTCGGCCACCGGGGCCGGCGCGGCGTCGGCCGGCGCCGTGGCGACGGCCTCGGCGAGCTTGCGTTGTTGCTGGGACAGATACAGGGCGCTGGCGCCCGCCGCCAGCCCCAGCAGGGTAAACGGCAGGAACGGCGTGCCCGGCAGCAGGGCCAGCGCCAGCGCCAGCACGGCACTCATGCCGAGCGCGCTGGGGTAGGCCTTGAACTGGGTCAGCAGGGTGGTCTCGGCGCTGTCCTTCAGGCCGCCCTTGGCGACCATCAGGCCGGCGCCCACCGAGACGATCAGGGCCGGGATCTGCGACACCAGGCCGTCGCCCACGGTCAGGCGCGTGTAGACGTCGGCGGCCTCGCCGAAGCTCAGGCCGCCCTGCACCATGCCGATGACCATGCCGCCGATGATGTTGATCATCGTGATCAGGATGCCGGCGATGGCGTCGCCGCGCACGAACTTCGAGGCGCCGTCCATGGCGCCGAAGAAGTCGGCCTCCTTTTGCATTTCCTCGCGCCGCGCCCGGGCCTCGTCCTCGGTGATCAGGCCGCTGGACAGGTCGGCGTCGATCGCCATCTGCTTGCCCGGCATGGCATCCAGGGTGAAGCGGGCCGACACCTCGGCGATACGTGTGGCGCCCTTGGTGATGACCATGAAGTTGACCAGCACCAGGATGGCGAAGACGATGACGCCGATGACGAAGTTGCCGCCCATGATGAAGCCGCCGAAGGCCTCGATCACCTGGCCGGCGGCGTCTGTTCCCTCGTGGCCGTTGGCCAGGATCAGGCGTGTCGAGGCCAGGTTGAGCGCCAGTCGCAACAACGTGGCGATCAGCAGCACCATGGGGAACGAGTTGAACTCCATGGACTTGCGCACGTAGATCACGGTCATCAGCACCAGCGTCGAGAACGTCAGCGACAACGCCAGCATGATGTCCAGCATCCACGGCGGCATGGGCAGGATAAGCACCACCAGGATGGCGATGATGCCCAGGGCCAGCCCGATCTCGCCCCTGGGGATGAGGTCCTGGAGTCGGCCGAACGTTCCGGCCAGGGTGCCGCCACCACCGCCGGCCTGTCCCTCGGGGACGCCGGCGGACTCGCCCTGGGCCACCATGGCCCGCCCCTGTCCGCCTGTCTGCTCGGCCATCGCCGTTGTCTTCCGTGCTCGTGTGTCAGGTCTTGGGTCCGGTCCGCCTACGCGGCCGGCTCAGGTTCGCGTCAAAGCCGCCCTGGCAGGACCGGCGGGTCGTCCGCCGTCGCCGCCACGCCGACGCCGGGTGACGGCACCGCCACGCCCTCGTCGGAATACTGGCGCAGCTTGTTGCGCAGGGTACGAATGGAGATGCCCAGGATGGTGGCCGCGTGCGTGCGGTTGCCCAGGCAGTGGCGCAGGGTGTCGATGATCAGGTCGCGTTCCACGTCGGCGACGGTGCGCCCCACCAGGGCGCCGGTGCCGCCAGGCCCGGCGCCGCCGTTGCCGGAGGCCGCGCCGGCGGGGTCCGGAGCCGGGCCACCCTCGATCAACACCGCCTCCGGGCCGATCTCGTCGCCGTGGGCGAGCAGCACGGCGCGGTGCAGGGTGTTTTCCAACTCGCGCACGTTGCCGGGCCAGGCGTGGGCGCGCAGCATGGCGAGGGCGGCGCTGGACAGCGGCCGCTCGGCGAGATGGTTGGCCTGGGCGTACTTGCGGGCGAAGTGGCGGGCCAGCAGGTCGATGTCCTGCGGGCGCTGGCGCAGCGGCGGCAGCGGCAGGGTGATGACGTTGAGACGGAAGAACAGGTCCTCGCGGAAACGGCCGGCGGCCACTTCGGCCTTCAGGTCGCGGTTGGAGGTGGCGACGATGCGGGTGTCGACGCGGACCGGCTGCTTGCCGCCGATGCGGTCGATCTCGCGTTCCTGCAGCACGCGCAGCAGCTTGGCCTGCAGGCGCACGTCCATTTCCGAGATTTCGTCGAGCAACAGCGTGCCGCCGCTGGCCTCCTCGAACTTGCCGATGCGTCGGGCCACGGCGCCGGTGAAGGCGCCCTTCTCATGCCCGAACAACTCGCTTTCCAGCAGGGCCTCGGGGATGGCGGCGCAGTTGACGGCGATGAACGGACCGTCGGCCCGGCGGCTGCCCCGGTGCAGGTGGCGGGCGATCAGTTCCTTGCCGGTGCCGGACTCCCCGGTCACCATCACGCTGGCGTCGCTGGGGGCCACCTGCTCGGCCATCGTCACCACCCGGGCCATGGCCGGATCGCGGAACACCAGGGCGTGGCGGTCCTGGGCCACGGCCTGCAGAACGGCGGCGATCAGTTCCGGGTCCGGCGGCAGGGGAATGAACTCCTTGGCGCCGGCCTTGATGGCCCGCACCGCCGCCTTGGAATCGCTTTCCACGCCGTAGGCGACGACCGGCGCGACGATGTGCTCGGCCGCCATGCCGTCGATCAGCGCGGCGACATCAAAGCGGCCGTCGATCATCACCAGGTCGGCGCCGCGCCCGGCGCGCAACGCCTGGAGCGCGGCCGCCACGTCGTTGGCCTGGGCCACCTTGGCGCCGCGCTGCACGGCGATGCGCGCGGCCGCGCCGACCTGACCCTCCATGGATCCGACGATCAGCACGCGCATGGCCGGGCCTCCCCCCAAACGTCGTCGCCGGGGTGCTGTTCGGGCACGAGCGGGTGGCGCGGACGGATCCGGTCAGACATGGAGGCGGCGGACTCGCTGATGGGGCGGCAGAACGCTGTTCAGCAGCATCTCTAGCCGCCGGGGGTTTTCCTTGCGGGCGATGGACAGCACGCCCAGGACGTAGACGTGGCGCACCAGGTGTTCCTCGGTGGCGTTGCGCTCCAGCTTGCTGGCCAGGGGGGAGAAGACCACGTTGGACAGGATGGCGCCGTAAAAGGTGGTCAGCACCGCCACGGCCATGCTGGGGCCGATGCGCTCCGGCGCGTCGAGATTGCCGAGAAGTTGCACCAGCCCGATCAGGGTGCCGATCAGGCCCATGGCCGGCGAGACCTCGGCGGCGCGCCGCAGCACGCCGACGGCACGCGCGTGACGGGCGGCGGTGGCGTCCATTTCCTGGCGCAGCATGGCCTCGACCTCGTCCTCGGCGACGCCGTCGATGACCAGCCCCAGACCCTTGTTGAGGAAGGGTTCGTCCGCCGTGCTGTCCAGGGGCGCGCCCTGCATCTTCAGCAGGCCCTTGGCGCGGGCCGTCTCGGCCAGGTCGAGCATCCGCTCGGCGGCGTCGCCGGCGTCGATGCGCGGGTGCTGGACGGTGCGGGGCAGGACGGCGATGGTGCCCGCCACTTCCTTGAAGGTGAAGGCGGCCAGGGTCACCGCGAGGGTGCCCAAAACGACGATCAGAAGGCCGGGAAGGTTCAGGAACGACCCGGGCGAGCCGCCCAGCAACAGCGCCAGGACGATCAGGACCAGGGCGCCGCCGATTCCCACCACCGTCGCCATGTCCACGCCGGCGTGGTCGGCGGTGGCGGCGGTGGCGGCGCGGGGTCGCTCGAACAGGAAATCGCTGTCGCGCATCGCGTCTCAGCCCCGGTCCGTCTTGATGATCTCGGTCATGGTCACGCCCAGGCGCTCCTCGACCACCACCACCTCGCCGCGCGCCACCAGGCGGTTGTTGACGTAGATGTCGATGGCCTCGCCGACCTTGCGGTCCAGTTCGACCACCGCGCCTCGGCCCAGCTTGAGCAGTTGGTTGACCTGCATGTGCGACTTGCCGAGCACGGCCGAGACCTGCACCGGAATGTCGTACACCGCTTCCAGGTCAGAGGCGGAGCGGGGACGGTCCGGGACGTGCGTGCTGGCCTCGTCGGCCGGGCCACCGGAATCGACGGGCCGTTGCGGCTCGTCCAGTTCATCAAGGTTGAAGTCCGTCTCGTCGGCCATGGTGTCCAAATCTCCCTATGCGCGGTGCGCCGCGCGCTCATGCGTCGTCCGTGACCGCGCCGTCCGTGACCGCGCCCCTGTGTTTGGGTGGCACCTCAAGGGGAGGCGCCAGGTCCGCATTCGGTTTCGTCGTCGGATGCGGGTCCGGGTTCGGCTCCGAGGCCTCCGGGGCCGGCGGCACCGTCTCCCCGAGCTGGCGTTCCACGGCGGCCTCGATCTCCGACCAAGAGCGGGCCGTATCCCGCTCGATACCGCCATCGCCCCATTCCAGACGGCAGTCGGCGCGGTCCAGCGCGTTGTCGGGCCGCACCACGATGCGCCCCTCGTAGCCGCTGGAGGCCTGCAGGTCGCGCACCGCCTCGCGGACGGTTTCGGCGATGGCGCCATGAACCCGCACCACCAGCCGGGGCTGGTCGGCCAACTCGGGCATGATGGTGGAGACGAGGTGTTCGATCTCCTCGGCGGCCGTCCGTTCGCCCGTGGCCGGCAGGATGCGCCGGGTGATGACCAGGGCCAGCCGGATGGCCTGCTGTTCCAGGCGCGCGTTGTGGGCGCGCTGGGCCTCGTCCATGCGGTTGATCGCCTCGGCGATGGCCTTCACCGCCAGCGCGTGCGCGTGGGTGTCGGTCTTGGCGGCCTCTTCCAGCGCCTCGGTGTGACCCCTGATGTAGCCTTCCTCGCGGGCGGCCTCCACCTGAGCCTCGGTGTACATGTTCGGCGGCGGCGTGGCCGGCTCGTCGGAGCTGCGCCGGCGGCGGTCCAGGCCGGAATACTCACCGGTCTCGCTGTCGTTGCTCGCCGCCGCCGGCTTGCCGGGGTTCTCGTCGGCGCGCGCCTTCGCGAGGGACGCCGACGCGCGTCGACGGCCGAAATTCGGCTCGTCGAACGACCGGTCGAACAGAAACTTCTCCACCGAGACCATTGCGGGGCGGCTCCATCAGGCGCGGGGTCTCCGTGCCGTGACGGAGACGGGGTGGGACCGGCGGCTCCGGTCAGTACACGAGTTCGTCGTCTTCCTTGCCCTCGGAGATGACGATCTGGCCGGTGTTGGCGAGTTCCTTGGCCAGGGCGACGATGCCGTTCTGTGCCTCGTCCACCTCGCGCACGCGAACCGGCCCCATGGCGTCCATGTCCTCGCGCAGCATCTTGCCGGCGCGTTCCGACATGTTCTTGAAGAACAGGTCCTTGATGTTGTCCGAGGCCCCCTTGAGGGCGAGGCCCAGCTTGTCCTTCTCCACGTGGCGCAGCAGCACCTGCACACCCTGGGCGTCGAGGCGCACCAGATCCTCGAAGGTGAACATGAGCTGCTTGATGCGCTCGGCGGATTCGCGGTTGCGTTCCTCCAGGGCGGTGACGAACCGGTTTTCGGTGTTGCGGTCGAGGCTGTTGAAGATCTCGGCCATCATCTCGTGGGCGTCGCGGCGCGCCGTGCGGGCCAGGTTGGACATGAATTCCGTCCTCAAGGTCTTTTCCACGCCGTCGAGAACCTCTTTCTGCACCGCTTCCATGTGCAGCATCCGCATCACCACTTCCATGGCGAAGTTCTCGGGCAGCAGCGCCATGACGCGGGCGGCGTGATCCGATTTGATCTTGGACAGCACAACGGCGACCGTCTGCGGGTACTCGTTCTTCAGGTAGTTCGCCAGGACCTGCTCGCTGACATTGCCCAGCTTGTCCCACATGGTGCGGCCGGCCGGACCCCGGATCTCCTCCATGATCGCCTCGACGCGATCCTTGGGCAGGGAGCGCATCAGCAGCCGTTCGGTGGTGTCGAACGAGCCGACCAGGGAGCCGGTGTTGGAAATGGCGTCGGCGAATTCGACGAACAGCCGCTCGACGAGGTTGGAACTGATGGTGCCCAGGCTGGACATCACCTGCGACAACTCGCGGATTTCCTCGTCGTCCATCATGGCGAACAGCTTGGTCGAGTATTCCTCGCCCAGCGACAACATCATGATGCCGGCCTTCTGGGGTCCGGTGAGGCTGCGATAGTCTTCCTTGACACGACCCACGGTCAAATCTCCCTGAAATACGGCGTGCCGTCAGCTTTCTTGGTAAAGCCAGGTGCGAATGATGCTCAGGGCTTCTTCCGGATGCTTGTCGACGATTTCGCCGATCTTGCGCAGGCTGGAGGCTTTCACCCGGCCCTCGACCTTCTCGATGTCGATCAGTTCCTCGGTGTCCTCGAAGTCGTCGTCGCCCAGGCCAATGGGCACCGGCGCGGTGGCCGGGCCGGGAAGTTGCGGGGCGCCGGCCGCCTCGGCCGACAGCAGACCGGTGGCGCCGCCGTCGGCACCCGATGGCAGGCTCTCGAACGCCCGCGTGACCAGCGGACGCACGACCAGCAGGATGACCAGGATGGCGACGAGGGCCACGCCCAGGCCCTCGGCCATGCGCATGATTTCGTCCTTGGTGAAGCCCATGAACATCCAGGGCTCTTCCTCGGCGAACAGGGCGTCGAGGTCGGCGAAGCGCATGTTGATGACTTCGATCTGATCGCCGCGCGTCGCGTCATAGCCGATGGCCGAGCGCACCAGGGACGCAATCTGCTCCATTTCCGCGTCCGGCCGCGGCTCGTAGGTGGGCTGGCCGTCGGGGCTGGTGCCCCGCACACCGTCCACCAGCACGGCGACGCTGAGCCGGTCGATGACGCCGGCCTCGCGCACCTGGTTGGTGACCCGGCGCGAGATCTCGTAGTTGACCGTTTCCTCGGTGCGGTTCTCGGTGGTCGAGGTGGTGGCGCCACCCCCGGTTTCCTGGAACTCGCCCTCCGGCAGGTTGGTGCCGACGGTGACCGGCGGCGGCTCGCTGTCGGTGCTTTCGTAGTTCTCTTCGACGGTCACAGTGGAGCGGGCCACCTGCTGGTCCGGGTCGTAGATCTCTTCGTTGGTGACCACGCGGTCGAAGTTCATGTCGGCGTGGACCTCGGCCCGCACCGTGTCAGGCCCCAGGGTGCGACCCAGCAGGTCCTCGATGGACCGCGCGAGGCGTTGTTCCTGGTCGCGCCGTGCCTCCTCGCGGGTCAGGGCGGCGAGGCTGCCGTCCTCGTCCATGCCCCGGGTCAGCATCTTGCCGCGCTCGTCGATGATCGACACCCGGTCGGTGCCCATCTGCGGCACGGCGGCGGCGATCAGGTTCTGGATGGCCACCACCTGCCCGGCTTCCAGCCGGCCGCGCCCCATGGACACCATGACCGACGCGGAGGGCTCGTTGGTCTCGCGCGTGAACACCTCACGCTTGGGCAGAACCAGATGGACGCGGGCGTTACGGACGCCGTCGATGGCGCGGATGGTGCGCGCCAGTTCGCCTTCCAGCGCCCGCACGAGGTTGACGTTCTGGATGAAGTTGGTCGAGCCCAACATGCTGGTCTCGTCGAACACCTCATAGCCCACCGAGGCGCCGCCGCCGACCGCCAGTTCGGCGGTCTGCAGGCGCATCCGGTCGCGCTGCTCGGTCGGGACACGGACCTCGGTGCCGTTGGCGGCGAGCTGGTAGGGGATGTTCTGCTCCTCCAGGCTCTGCACGATGGCCTGGGCATCCGCCGGATTGAGGCCGCTGTAGAGCAGCTCGTACTGGGGCGTGGCGAAGCGCGTGACGAAGAAGATGACAAGGCCGATCAGGGCCACCACCACACCTGCCATGGCGGCAAGGCGGGCGGGGCCCAGATTGCGCATCTGATCCATGAAGCCGCTCAAGGCATGGCCCCTCTGATCGATTGGCCCGGGCGGCGGGCCGTGGCGGTGGGTCGGAGCAAGTGGGACAAGGTCTGCCGCGCCCCAACCGACGGGCCGGAAGACCGGACAACACCCTGTGACGGTCGCCCTTGAACCATCGTCAGGCTAGCGACCGGCGGTTAAAGAACTCCTTACCGGTAGGCAGATGTTGCCGGTGGCATTTCGCCCTCTCGCCTCGTGGCGTGTGGCGTGATACCCAGTCCCCCGATCGAGAAAGCGACCGCGCGAGGGAGCCCACGCCATGCCCACCCGCTCAGGCCCCATCGTCATTCTCACCGGCGCCGGCATTTCAAAAGAATCCGGCCTGGACACGTTTCGCTGCGCCGGCGGCATCTGGACCCAGGTGAGCCTGGAGGATGTGGCGACACCGGAGGGGTTCGCCCGCGATCCGGTGCGCGTGCAGGCGTTCTATAACGACCGCCGGCGCGGTCTGTTGACCGACAACATCCGGCCCAACGCCGCGCACGAGGCCCTGGCCCGGCTGGAGCGTGACTGGGACGACGAGGTGCTGCTGGTCACGCAGAACATCGACAATCTGCACGAACGCGGCGGCTCGACGAACATCCTGCACATGCACGGCGAGTTGCTCAAGGTCCGGTGCGAGCACTGCGGCGGTGTGCACGAATGGCACACCGATCTCGGCGCCGACGACATCTGTCCGGCGTGTGGCACGGCCGGCCTGATGCGCCCGCATGTGGTCTGGTTCGGCGAGATCCCGCTGGGCATGGAGCGGATCGCCGACGCTCTGGACCGCTGTGCTCTGTTCATGTCCGTCGGCACCAGCGGCACCGTCTATCCCGCCGCCGGCTTCGTCGCCGAGGTGGTCCGGTTCGGCCGCGCGCACACCGTCGAACTGAACATGGAGGCCAGCCACGGCGCCACGCTGTTCCGCGAGGCCATCCAGGGTCCGGCGACCGCGCTTGTGCCGGCGTATGTGGACCGCCTTCTGAACGAGGGGATTCCGGGGTAGGGCGACGTGCCGACCCTTGACGAGACCGTGGCGGCGGCGCGCGCCTGTGCGCTGTGCGCGGCGCATCTGCCGCTGGGGCCGCGCCCGGTGCTGCGGGCGCGCGAGACGGCGCGGGTGCTGATCATCGGCCAGGCGCCTGGAACGAAGGTGCACGCCACCGGCCTGCCCTGGAACGACCCCTCGGGCGATCGGTTGCGCAACTGGATGGGGGTCGACCGCGAGACCTTCTACGACGATCGCCGGATCGCCATTGTCCCCATGGGCCTGTGCTACCCGGGCCGCCTGCCACGTGGCGGCGACGCGCCGCCCCGGCCCGAATGCGCGCCGACGTGGCACCCGCCGTTGCTGGCCGGACTGCCGGACGTGGCCTTGACCCTGCTGGTGGGGCAGTACGCCCAGGTACGCTATCTGGGCGAAGGGCGCGGCCGCACCCTGACCGAGACCGTGCGCGCCTTCCCCACCACGCTTGAACACGGCCTGCTGCCACTGCCGCACCCAAGCTGGCGCAATACCGCCTGGCTGCGCCGCCATCCCTGGTTCGAGGTCGAGTTGCTGCCGGTGCTGCGAGACCGTTTGGCGACGCTGCTCGAACGGCCTTGACGGCGGTGGCGTGTGGCAGCTTCACTTGCGGTGACAACGATTCGTCGGCCGGCCGGCGCGACTGCGCCGGCGCGGCGAAGCCGCGGAGCCGCGCGCCCCAAAGGGGCGCTGCGGCGAGAAAAACAAAAAACGCAACAAAGCCGGCTGGGCGTCGTGAAGACCGGACGAGTCGACTCTATCATCGCCGGGTATGACAGAGCCGGCAGGCCCGCAGAGTGGAAGCACAGCGTCCACCGCCACCCTCGCGTCGGACCATACCGAGAAACGACGTGGAGACTGCCGTAAGGGGCGCTGCAGTCGTTTTGTCTTAATGGCTTAGCTTTGTTGATAAATCAGATGGCTTAATCTTACTGAGTCACAAACTCGCACCCTTCAGGTGTTTTTGACGCGATATGCTGTTATAAGGTGAAAAATCCACGCTGCATGATGGGGTTGGCGATGGATCTTGCCTGGACTGACGGAGACAGTGAA
>NZ_CAKZOT010000072.1 GCF_937138205.1 uncultured Rhodospira sp.
ACGACTACCTCGCAAGCGTCGTCACGGCATGACCCGTTCACCCGATTCCCCTGGCACCATGAGACGCCGGTTGTAACAGCGGCGGCTGAGTAAGACCGGCCGACGAACAGGATGACCTTTTCGGCGGGCGGCCTCACTGCCTGGCTGGTACGGCGGCGCTCAGCGCCTCGATCAGCGGTTGCGACGAGGGATTGCGCACCCGCCGCTCTAGGACGATGGCCTCGGCCGTGATCCCGGGCGCGTCATAGTAGGCGGCATTCCAGGCCGCGCGCGGTTCGATCACCGCGCCTTCCAGCGCGCCGCCGCCGAACAGACCCTTGCTGTGCGAGAAGGCGACGATGTCCTGGTTGACGTCGGTGGTGCTGCCGGTGGACAGGCCGCCGCCGAGCCCGAACGTCACGCTCGCCCCGGCCTCCAGCTTGAACTTGTCCTTCAGGATCGCCCGCAGGCCGGCGTCGGTCATGATCATCAGGATGATCTCGGCATCCTGGGCGCCGGCCTGGAGTCCCAGGCTGCCGGCGGTCAGGGTCAGGAAGGCCGGATCGGAGAACGTGCCGGCGTCGTCTCGCACCAGCAGCAGGCCGGTCCCGTAGGCCGCCCCGACCACGAAGCCGGCGCGGAAGAAGCTGGGCACGACGACAACCGCGCGCGCCCGCGACAGGAAGTCGTTCAGGCCCTCGGTAAAGCCGCTGTCGGTCCGAAGTTCATGCACCGTGGCGGTGGCATCGGCCACCGCGCCCCGGGCGCGGGCCAGAACCTCGGCGTCGGCGGGATCGGTGCTGCCCTGGCTTGCCGTCGATGTCGCCGCCGATGGAGGGGGCGTCGTTTCGACCGGCGGCGCCGTCTCGGGGGCACGGGGCGCGCTGCCCGGCGGCGCGCCGATCACCCGGGGCGCGCCCAGGTCGGGATTGCGCACGGTTCCGGTCCCGGTTCCGGGCGCCGGCATCGGCGCATCAAAGCCGGGCGTGGCCGGCTGCTCCAGTTCGCCCAGGTCGGGGTCGAGCGTGCCGGTGCCCACGGTCGGCGGCAGCAGTGGCACCGGATCGCCCGACGCGGCGCCCTCGGACTGTTGCGCGGTGGCTGGCGTTCCGGACACCAGCAGCGCGGCGACCACCGCCACGGCGGCCGGTAGACGAAGCGACGGAACAACACGGAGCACGGCGGCCCTCCCTTGAAGAAAACACCGGCCTCCGAAAAGACTGGTCCTTTTCGGAGGCCGGCCGGCGCGACTGCGCCGGCGCGGCGAAGCCGCGGAGGCGATGGAATGGACGAGTCCGTTTCATCGCCGATAAAAAAAAACAAGGCGTTCGCATGGGCGGACAGGTCAGAACTCGACGCCCTTCTGGCCCTTCACGCCGGACCGGAACGGATGCTTGACCAGTTTCATCTCGGTCACCAGGTCGGCGGCCTCGATCATGGCATCGGACGCGTTTCGGCCGGTGACCACCACGTGCTGCAGCGGCGGCCGGTCGGTGATCGTGTCAAGCACCGGCTCGATCGGCAGGTAGCCATAGCGCATCACGACGTTGACTTCATCCAGCACAACCATGGCATATTTTGGGTCGGCCATCATGTCGGCGGCCACCGCCCAGGCGCGCTCGGCCGCCGCCACGTCGCGGGCGCGGTCCTGGGTTTCCCAGGTGAAGCCCTCGCCCATCGCGCGGATGGTCACCAGGTCGGGGTAGCCCTCCAGCACCGTGCGTTCGGCCGTGTCCATGGCCCCCTTGATGAACTGGACGATGCCCACCGGCATCCCATGGCCGATGCAGCGCAGGACCATGCCGAAGGCGGCGGAGCTCTTGCCCTTGCCGGGGCCGGTGTGGACGATCAGCAGGCCCTTCTCGCCGCTCTTGCCGGCCATCATGCGGTCGCGCGCCGCCTTCTTCTTGCGCATCTTGGCGCTGTGGCGGACGTCGGCGTCGTCGTCGTCCGTCGCCTCTGGGTCCGGGCTTTCGTCGCTCATGGCACCTTCGGATCCTTGATGACCTGATCGAGAAACGGCTTCCGTCCGCTTCCGGCCGTCGCCCTGGGACCGATGCACCCGGGCCGTGTCCGGTCCGGCGTGGGACCCCATGGAGGGCGACTCGGGGCCATGAGACGTGCGTCGGGACGCATCGTCAAGGCCCGGCGGTCATCCGCTCGGCACGCCTTCGCCGTCCACCACAATCACATCGCCCGCCCAGAACAGCGCCAGGTCGGCCTGGGGCAGGTCGAGGAGCGCCGGCGCGTCCGGTTTTGGGTCGGCCATCATGTCGGCGGCCACCGCCCAGGCGCGCTCGGCCGCCGCCACGTCGCGGGCGCGGTCCTGGGTTTCCCAGGTGAAGCCCTCGCCCATCGCGCGGATGGTCACCAGGTCGGGGTAGCCCTCCAGCACCGTGCGTTCGGCCGTGTCCATGGCCCCCTTGATGAACTGGACGATGCCCACCGGCATCCCATGGCCGATGCAGCGCAGGACCATGCCGAAGGCGGCGGAGCTCTTGCCCTTGCCGGGGCCGGTGTGGACGATCAGCAGGCCCTTCTCGCCGCTCTTGCCGGCCATCATGCGGTCGCGCGCCGCCTTCTTCTTGCGCATCTTGGCGCTGTGGCGGACGTCGGCGTCGTCGTCGTCCGTCGCCTCTGGGTCCGGGCTTTCGTCGCTCATGGCACCTTCGGATCCTTGATGACCTGATCGAGAAACGGCTTCCGTCCGCTTCCGGCCGTCGCCCTGGGACCGATGCACCCGGGCCGTGTCCGGTCCGGCGTGGGACCCCATGGAGGGCGACTCGGGGCCATGAGACGTGCGTCGGGACGCATCGTCAAGGCCCGGCGGTCATCCGCTCGGCACGCCTTCGCCGTCCACCACAATCACATCGCCCGCCCAGAACAGCGCCAGGTCGGCCTGGGGCAGGTCGAGGAGCGCCGGCGCGTCCGGGCTCATCTCCCCTTCATTGCGCAGGCGGGCGAGGTCCGGCGCCTGAGCGGGCGCCGGGCGCGCCGGTTCCAGCGCGTCCAGGATGGCCGTCGCGCCGTCGCGGAAGATCAGCAACGCCGGCAGCGTGGCGGCGACAAGACCCAGGTTCGCCCATGCCATGCGCGCGTGCCGCGCGTTCAGGCCCAGGTCGGCCGCCACGGCCAGCACCGTGGACAGCGAAAAGCCGTCACCCGTGATCCCGTGTGCGCGCGCCAACGCGTCTCGGTCGCCGACGCGGCCGTGATCAGCGGCGATCAGCACCAAGCGGTCGAGAAAACAGCCGTTGACCGGCGGCACGGCGGGCTCGGCCGGGGTCGGCGTCTGATCGTGCTGGGTGTGCGGGGGCGGGGCGGGCGTGTCCATGGGGCTCGATATGGCGGGCGAGCGCGGGCGATGCAAGCACCCGGGGCCGGCGACACCCGGGTCACGTGTCGTGCCGGAAGGCGGCCATTAGCGCCTCCCCGGTGACGCCGTCGATGGCATCGTCGAGGATCACGAACGGGGTGGAGTCGGCCTTGGCCGCCTCGTCTTTCGCCGCCAAGGTGGCCTGGGCCTCCACCTTGGTCGTCAGGCTGTCGCCGTCCGCGCCCAGGGACTCACCGTCCGGGGCATCACCGTCCAGGTCGACCAGTTGCGTGCTTTCCAGGTCGGCGGTCACCGTACCGGGACCGCCGTCCGATGGGGTCTCCGGACGCGCCGGCGGAGGCGTGGAGTCGGGGTCGTCAGTGCCCATGGTGACCGTCCGTGCCAAAGAGCGGTGGAGACGCCCGGTGGGTGTGGGCGCCCTTTGCATGGTTCATGGTATCCCTGGTTCTTTGGGGTGCGCAATCGCAGGAGTGACTGGGCCGCCGTGATCGTGTCCGCCAGCTACCGCACCGACATTCCGGCCTTTTATGCCCGCTGGTTCCAGGAGCGGCTGGCGGCGGGCGAGGTGTGGGTGGCCAACCCGTACGGCGGGCCGCCGTCGCGCGTGTCGCTGGCGCCGGGAAGCGTGGACGGCTGGGTGTTCTGGACCCGCAATCCCATCCCGTTTGGCGCGGCGCTGGAGGCGGTGGCGGCGCGCGGTGCGCCGTTCGTGGTGCAGATGACGGTGCTGGGCTATCCGCGCGCGCTGGACGTGGCGGTGATCCCGCCCGACCGGGCGCTGGCCGCCATGCGCGACCTGCGAGAGCGGTATGGCCGGCACGCGGTGGTCTGGCGCCACGACCCCATCGTCTTCAGCGACCTGACCCCGGCCGCGTGGCACCGCGAGACCTTCGCCCGTCACGCCCGGGCGCTGCGCGGGGTGGTGGACGAGGTGGTGGTCTCGGTCCTGCAAGTGTACGCGAAAAGCCGCCGCAACCTGGACCGACAGGCGTCGCGGCACGGGTTTTCGTGGCGTGACCCGCCCGACGACGAGAAGCGGGCGCTGCTGGCCGACCTCGCCGCGATCGCGGCCGAGGAGGGCCTGCGGTTTTCCCTGTGCGGACAGGAGGCGTTGCGCGCCGACCTGCCGGGGGTCGAGGCGGCGGCCTGCGTCGACGCCGCACGCCTGTCCGCGATCGCCGGCCGGGCCATCACCGCCCGCCCGAAGCCGCACCGCAGGTGCGGGTGCGCGGAAAGCCGCGACATCGGCGCCTATGACACCTGCCCGCACGGCTGCGCCTATTGCTATGCCGTGCGCAACCAGGACCTGGCCAAGCGCCGTTTTGCTATGCACGACCCGACGACGGCATTCCTCGACCGGACGGACCCGCCGCCACCACCGCGCTCCGATCCGCAGGGACGCCTGCTGTAGGGCCGCCGCGCCCGAGAGCCGTCACTCCGTCCCGTAGCCGTACCGTTCCTTGATCGCCGTCGCCTCGGGCCCTTGCAGGAAATCGAGGAACGCCGCCGCCACGGGGTTGTCGGCGCCGGTGTTCAGCAGAATGGCATCCTGCCGGATGGGGCTGTACAGGTCGGCCGGCACCAACCATTTGGACCCGGATTCGTCGCCAACAACCTGCGACAGGGCAACGACGCCGAGTTCGGCGTTGCCCGTGGTCACGAACTGGAGGGTTTGGGCGATGTTGTCCCCCTGCACGATCTTGTCCGCGAGGCTTTCGCGCACGCCGAGGGCATCCATGGCCTCGACGGCGGCGGCGCCGTAGGGCGCGGTCACCGGGTTGGCGATGGCCAAGTGGTCGAAGGCGTCGGTTTCAAGGACCTGGCCATCGTCGTCCACCAGTTCCGGGTCGGTGCTGTACAGCACGATGCGCCCCAGGGCATAGGTGACGCGGGTGCCGGCCACGCCCAGCCCCTCGGCCTCGGCCTTTTCCGGCCGGGCGGCATCGGCGGCCAGGAACACCTCGAACGGCGCACCGTGGGCGATCTGGGCGTACAGCTTGCCGGTCGACCCGAAGCTGAAGGTGGCGGTGTGGCCGGTGGCCTGGGTGAAGGCCGCGCCGATCTCGTTCGCGGTGGCGGTGAAGTTGGCGGCCACGGCGACCAGCGTTTCGCCGGCGCGGGCCGGAGCGGTGGACAGGAAGAGGGAGAGCACGAGGCCAAGCAGAGGGAGAAACCGGGTCATGGCGGTCGGTCCGTGGTCGAGGGGCGTGGCCGGTCTATTCGACCGCCTGTTTCAGCGCGGCGCTGGCCGCCCACGGGCACAGCACCAGTCCGGCCAGCAGCAACGCCCCCATGATCATCAGTTGCGGCGCATAGTCCAGCCCCATCACCGCGCCGTCCACGGCCGAGACGCCGAACACCAGCACCGGGATGTACAACGGCAGCACCAGCAGCGACAGCAGCACGCCGCCGCGCCGCGCCCCCAGCACCAGGGCGGCGCCGACGCTGCCGACCAGGCTCAGCGACGGGGTGCCCAGCGCCATGGCCGCCACCAGCACGCCGTAGCCCTCCGGTCGCATGGCCAGCAGCACCGCCAGCAGCGGCGAGGCCACGATCAGCGGCAAACCGGTGGTCAGCCAGTGCGCCGCCACCTTGCCCAGCACGATGGCCATGGTGGGCGTCGGCGTCAGGGTCAGCAGGTCGAGGCTGCCGTCCTCGTAGTCGGTCTGGAACAGCCGATCCAGCGACAGCATGGAGGCCAGCAGCGCGGTGACCCAGACGACCCCGGCGCTGATGCGCTCCAGGACCGCCTGCTCGGGGCCGACCCCGAACGGAAACAGCGACACGGTGATGACGAAGAACGCCACCACCATCAGGCTGTCCGCGCCCTGACGCAGGGCCAGCCGCAGGTCGCGGCGCAACACGGCGAGCACGGCGCTGATCATGCCGAAAGGTCCTCTGGGTGGGGCTCATCGTGCAGGCCGTAGGCCGTCACGGGATCAACCGCGAAGTCGTCGAGGTTCAACACCCGTGCCGCCGGCAGATTGACGTCCAAGTGGGTGGACAGGGCAATCATGCCGCCGCCGGCGCGGTGCTCGGCCATGATACCCTCCAGCGTGGCGACGGACCCCTTGTCCAGCGCCGTCGTCGGCTCGTCCATCAGCCACAAGGGCGCCGGCGCCGCCAGCAGCCGCGCCAGGTTCAGCCGCCGTTTCTGTCCGGCCGACAACATGCGCCCGGGCACGTCGGCCAGGCGGGTCAGGTCCAGGCGCCCCAGGGCGGCGTCGACCCGGGCGTCCAGGTCGGCGCGCGTCTCCCCGTCGGCGGCACACACCTTGGCCCAGAAAGCCAGGTTCTCGCGCGCCGTCAGGACGGGCTTGATGGTGTCGGTGTGGCCGACATAGCGGACGCGGGCGTGGTGGCCCTCCGGATCCGCGCGCACCGGGCCGTCGTTCCACGCCAGCGCTCCGGCGGCCGGCCGCAGCAACCCGGCCATCAGCCGCAGCAGCGAGGACTTGCCGGAGCCGTTCGGCCCCAGCAGCAGAAGCGCCTCGCCCGGCGCCAGGGCAAAGTCGAGCTGGGCGAAGACGATGCGCTCGCCGCGAATGCACACCAGCCCCTGGCCGGAAAACCGGTGGGCGGTGGCGGGCGGCGCGGTGGCGGAGAGCGGGGCGGTCGTGATCATGCGCCGGACCATACGCGAGGCAGACGGCCATGGGAAGCCGCCCGCCCCACCAGGGCCAGCGCGTCTCGGGACCGGACGGCGGAGACGGGATCCGGGGCTCCAACCAGAGCCGTGCCGGACCGACGGCCGTTGTTGACCCCACCGCGCTCGGCCCATAAAGTGCCGCTCACCCGCAGCAGCGGTCGAGCGCGCGCTTCGGTGCTTTCAAAGCGCCGCCGCGACATGGCGTGCCCATAGCTCAGATGGTAGAGCAGCTGACTTTTAATCAGCGGGTCCCAGGTTCGAGTCCTGGTGGGCACACCAATGAAAACAAGGGGTTAGCGGTCGGGGGGCGACTAGGACGGGACGCTAAGACGGGATCTAAGACGGACCCGATGGTGGCTCGCCGGCCGGTTCGGCGCCGCTGGCGTCGCGCTGGCATGCCCGTCACGAGACGCGGCGGGGCGGTGACCGCGTCTCTCCCTGACCACGACACAAGGACCGAAATGCGAAACGTCCCCGAGGGTGCGCCCCGGGGACGTTCGTGTCACGGCGTGCTCGATTCGGGGCCGGAGTCAGGCGGCGGCTTGACCCTTCTTGAGCCAGCGCGCGCCGAACAGACCGCCCAGGCCCGTCAGCATGAACCACACAGCAGCGGGGAGGGGGACGGTGGAGAGTGGGTCGTTGGGTCTAAGGAGGAAATAGCCCGAGCCCGCCCCTTCACCCCAACCCCAACCCAAGATCGCTCCATTGTTATTTATATCGATAGCTGTTCCGATAAAGATTCCGAGAGAGGGGTCAATCATATCATCTATATACCGCATACCAGTAGTCTCATCCCACAAAAAAGCCCCAATTTTTTCATTTGTGCCTCCACCGTCTTCTCTCCTTACGTACAAACCGGCCCTCCCAACAACCTGTCCGTTATCGTTGATGGCATAGGCTAAGCTCCAATTGCTTATCTCTGGTTGATTACCAATGTCCCGGATACCGTTTGCTTCGTCCCAGATAAAGGCGTGGTCGCCAAGCCCACTATGAGAAAACTCGGAAAACGTTTTACCAGCTCCGACGATCTGCCCATTATTGTTAATGTCATACGCAAATGTGTCGTATTGGCGGCCACCGGGCAGGGACCCGAGTCTACGCATGCCATTATTTTCATCCCACACGAAAGCACCGCTAACAGTGCTCCTCCCTGCAACCTGCCCACTGTTGTTGATGGCGACCGGCCGAATGTCTGCGTTAGCGCTATCTGTATCCATTGTCCCAAGATTCTGCATGCCGTGACCATCTTTCCACAGAAACGCGCGGTCCCCAGAGTCCGGGACGTCACTCCATCCAACGACGTCCCCGCTTTCGTTCACATCCATTGCATATGCTGCTGGACCTGTTGACAGCGTACCAAGATTCTGCATGCCGCTGGCTTCATCCCAAAGAAATGCCGTGGGCCTTGTGGCAGATTCAAAAAAATGGTGGCCCACAACCTGACCGCTATTGTTAATTCCATAGGGACGAGTGTTTGAATTGTAGTATCCGTGGCTATTTTCGCCGAAATATCGGCTGCCGGAGTTCTCGTCCCAAAAAAAGGCATTCCAGTTGGATCCATCGTGACTTAGGCCAACGATCTGTTCACTATCATTCATATGAATAAGTCTCCGGCCATCACCCACAATGGCGTTGGCCAATTCTCCTTCTATATTAATGAAAGAGGCCGAATACGGATACCACTCGGCCGCCAGGGCTGGCGCCGAGATCATCATCGCCGCGCCAGCCACGAAGCCGGCCATCCTCTGCATCGTCATTGCCTCTTCTCCCGACTTCGTTGAAAAAGCGCGTCAAAAGCGATCCTTCGAGGACGCTACGACACCACGCGCGCCGTGGTCAATCCCCCATAAGGTGGAGACAGCCCCGTTCCCCCTTTTGGATAGGATCCGTGAAGCGGGCCGGTGCCGACGGCAATCGCCTTTTGGGACGCGCCGCCGAGACCATGGGCGGTCAGGGCGCCACGGACCCGTTGAATGGTGGTGAATTCCAGTCCGACGGCCCGATCACCGCCCAGGGGAGCGGAGGTGCCGCCGGCCGGGGCCGGGGCGGGCCGTGGCGGTCGTCGGCGCCGCGCGGGTCGGCCGGCCGCTGGCGTCGAACCCGCCGGTGTACGTGGCGGGTCGGACCTGTCGGCGCGCCCAGACCGGGTTGCCGGCCGCACGGGCGCGTGTGGTCGAGGACCCGGCCATCCTGGGTGGCACCCCCGTCGTCAAAGGCACGCGCGTTCCGGTGCATGACCTTGCCGCGTCGGTCGCCGCCGGCCTGTCGCGGGAGCGCATCCTGTCCGCCTACCCCGGCCTCGACGCAGAGACCCTGGACCTTGTCGTACTGTATGCTGAGGCCCATCCGGCCCGGGGCCGGCCGCGCCGGCTCTCGGTCGTGGCGCCCGACGCTGGACCAAACGAGGTCCGCACGGTCGCAAGGAAGCGACAAAAAGCCAAGGTTACGGAATCCGCTGCGCCGTGTGCTTGATGCGCAGGATCTCGACCGTCCGGGTCTCGGTATGCAGGCGGTAGAAGACGACGTAGCCGGGATGGGCCACCAGTTCCCGGATGCCGTCGGGCAGGCCGGGCCGTCCGGGCCGGCCCATCTCCGGATGGTTCGCAAGGCGGCTCACCTTGTCACGGACCTCCCGGCCGAACGTGCGGGCGCGCGAAGGATTGTCCCGGCCGATATAGCGGACGATGCTGCGGAGATCCTCCCGCGCCATCGGTCGCCAGTCGAGGCGCCAGGGCGCCGTCATGGATCAGACACCCCTGTCACCCGACCGGTCATCCGGGTCGTCCGGCAGAGCGGCAAGGTCCGCTTCGAGGTCCGCCATCACCACGTCATGGGGGATATTCGGCCGGGGATCGTCGATGGACGCGGCGATCTCGCCGGCCAGCCAGTCGGCGTGGGCCGCCGCCCGGTGCGCCCGGCGCATGGCCTCGGCACGCGAGTCCCGGGCGCGGCTGCGGTCCTTGCGGGTCGGATCCCAGTCGCGGGCGTCCAGGCGGGCTTCGTCGATGCCCACGCCGCGCAGCACCATCATGGCCGACGTCGGTGTACGGAACCGGCGCGGTTCCGTGGTACGTGCCTTGACCAGAACTACTGCATCCGTGTCCGTACCGATCTCGACCAGGAAGGAACCGCCTTCACCCCTGAGGGTAACGTCGCGGACGCCGCCAGCCTGGACAGAGGTGCGCAGTTGCTCGAGGGTCATGCCGTGCATGGGACGCTCCTTGTGTCCGCATGTTCTCAGTGTGCAGGGTTGATGGAAACCGTGCAAGGCGGGGAAAGTCCCGGGATCACGAGATCGACGGTCCGCCACGCTGGCGCCCGATGGTCCAGGAGATGGTCTCGCCGCGCAAGACCGACCGGCCGAGATGGCGGTCAAGCACCGGGCGCCAGGGCACCAGGGTGAAGTCGCGGGCCTTCTCGATCACGGCCATCCTGCCGCTGGCCAGATCGACGGCGCGGCGGTAGGTGCCCTCCACCCGCTCGCCCGGACTGGCCTGGGCATAAGGTAGACCGAGGTCCTCCGACATCCCCGTCGGCCATCGACCGCAACTGGCGGTTCAGCGGCACCAAGCGCTCGGCCTCGATGTCGGCGCGTTCATGGCAGCCTCCTGAAAGCGTGTTGGATATTAGAGCGTCGCGCCTGAACTGGGAATCGCGATAGGGGATTCCCAAGAGGTTGGGATTGTGATTCACCATATGTGGAGGTGGATCATGAGCAAGACCTACTCTATGGACCTTCGGGAGCGTTTGATCGCTTTTGTTGAGGCTGGTCATTCGCGACGCGAAGCGGCGGCGCGGTTTTCGGTCAGTCCGAGTTGTGCGGTGAAACTTCTGGCGCGATACCGCTCGACCGGCAGTGCGTCTCCGGCGCGTGTGGGGCGTCCGTCTGGGGGCGGCAAGCTTTCGGACCACGTTTCGTTTCTTGTGGCCGAGGTGGAAGCGCAGCCGGACGTGATGATGCCGGAGTTGGCCCGCAAGCTGGCGGCGGAGCGCGGGTTGACGGTTCATCCGGCTTCGATTTCGCGGGTCCTGTGCTGGGCCGGCTATACCTACAAAAAAAACTCTGATGGCCTCGGAGTGCGCACGCGAGGACATCCTTGAGGCACGCCGGACCTGGATCCGCCGACGTCAGCCCTGGATGCGGTTGCACGCCACCCGCCTGGTGTTCCTGGACGAGACGGCCGTCACGACCAAGATGACCCGCTTCCGGGGCCGCGCCCCGCGCGGCCAGCGGTTGCGATCATCGGCCCCCTTCGGGCACTGGGGGACCCAGACCTTCATCGCCGGGCTGCGTTGTGACGGTTTGAGCGCGCCCTGGATCATTCCAGGCGCCATGGACCGCGATGCCTTCGACACCTACATCGCCACCCAGCTCGCCCCGACCCTATGTCCCGGCGATGTCATCATCCTCGACAACCTGTCGGTCCACAAGAGCGCCAAGGCCGCGGATATCCTGCGCGAGAAAGGCGCCTGGTTCCTGTTCCTGCCACAGTACTCGCCGGACCTGAACCCCATCGAGATGGCCTTCTCGAAACTCAAGGCTCATCTCCGCGCCGCCGGCGCCAGAACCTTCGAGACCGTCTGGACCGCCCTCGGCGATATCTGCCGCCTCTTTGAACCCGACGAATGCTGGAACTTCTTCAAGCAGGCAGGCTATGCGTCCGAATAAACGCACGCCGCTCTAAGTCCGACACTGGCCGGTCCGCGATAACAGCCCCGGCGCGCGAGTTTAAGTGGCACTCGTCGTGCCGGTAGTCCCGCCCGAGGGTGTCGGTGTTCATGCCCTCGATGATGCGGTCATTGGCCCGCGCCACGGCGGCCAGCCCCTCGATCACGAACGGCACGCCGTCCTCCCGCTCGGGCCCGACGCAGCGCGAGGCCTTGAACAGGTACAGGCGCGCGGAGGGAATGTCCGCCAATAGCGTGTCCTGGGTTCGCGGTGGCTGGACAGACGTGCTGAAAAGCGGCGCTTTTTCAGGCG
>NZ_CAKZOT010000073.1 GCF_937138205.1 uncultured Rhodospira sp.
CCGCGTTTCCGGTCAGGACGGATCGGCCGGTCGCCGTGCTGTCGGTGATGTCGGTTGCGACGATGGCACCTCCCGAGGCCGGCGCCACCCAGTCGACCCCACCGGCGCCGTCGCTCGTCAGCACATGGCCGCTGGTGCCGTTGGTGGAGGGCAGCGTCAGGCCGTTGATGGTGGCACCGGAGACGGCGCCGCCGGTAATGGCCACGCTGTCGGCGTTCTGCGGCGCCAGGGTGCCGATGTCGCCGGGCTGCACGGCGCTGTCCGCCAGCACACCCTGCGCCGCCGTGGCGAAATCACTCGCCTGCGACGTCGCGGCCGTGCCCAGGCCGAGCGCGCTCCGACCGGCGGCGGCGTCGGCGGACGCGATGATCGAGCGCCCCCAGACGGTCATGGTGCTACCGCCGACCACCAGGTCGCCGCCGATGGTCGCGTTTCCGGACGTCGTCAGGCTGGCGACGGTGATGTCGTCTCCCGGGCCGACACCGCCGCCGCCGCCGCTGCCGTTGAGCGTTGTCATCCAGGCGGACAGGGCGGCGTCATCTGCCCAGGACTCGGCCACTGCGGCGTTGGCGAGGACCACGGCCCCGGCTCCGGCGGCGTCCACCACCGTGGCGATGGCCTCAGTCAGGCCGGGGGCGTTGAGCGGGTCGTTGGTCAAGGCGGTGCCGGCCTCGTTCCAGCCGAGCAAGGCCCCTGGAGCGGGGGACGGAAGCGTCAGGTCGGCGTCCTCCGCCGCGCCCGGCGCGAGCCGAACCGCGCGCCGCACCGCGTCGTCAAGCTGCTGGTCGACCGCCGTCAGGTGGTCCAGGGCGTCGTTCAGCGTGGCCGCGCGCAGCGGCCCGCCGGCCTGGAAGTCCGTCACCCGGGCGATATCCAGGTGGCGCAGCAGGGTGACACGCGTGCCCGCCGCCGGGGCCTCGACGAAGGTCACGGTGCCGCCGTCCGACGTGCCCTCGCCGTCGACCGAGAAGCCCGACGTGACCCGTGTGTCGTCCAGGTACACCCGCAGGTCGTCCTGAGCGAAGATCGGGAAGGGATACGGAAACACGGTCTGGAACCCGGTCCCCACATACTGGATGCGAGGCCGGATGTCGCCGATCTGGATGTGCGCGGTCATGCGGGTGGGCTCCCTGGTAAGAGGGATTGGTGCTCGGCTTGGGGCCGTCTGGCGCGGGGTCCAGACGGCGGACTCGGGTTCGGATGGCGCGTCCCGCCTCCATCCCTCCGGGCAGTTTCATATGCAGACTCATCTTCTCTTCGCGCCGGGTGAGGCGTTGGGCGCCCACTCGGTGTCATGATCCGTCATTGCGAGCCCTCGTCGCCAGACGAGGGCGAAGCAATCCAGAGCGGTTGTTCACGACGTTCGCCCTGGATTGCTTCGTCGCTGCGCTCCTCGCAATGACGATGCTCTGTATTGGGAAGAAGTGTTTGCTGAAGAACCGAAGGGACTCGTGTGAATCGGACAATTGCCAGGGGGCGGAGGCCGGCCAGCGTCCAACGATGACACGGCGTGCCGATCAGCCGGGCGCAAATGACTCAACCGGAGTGCGTATGGGACGACGGACGAAAGCCGATCCCGTCACCAGCCGTCTGTCAGGGCGTAGTCGGTGCCGGCCTGGATGCCCGAGCTGACGATGCCGAGGGCGGCGCGCTGGTTGCTGAGCGTGAGGTCGAGTAGGTCGCGCCGGTCGTCCAGCGCCTGTTCAACCCCCATCTCGTGCAGGCGGGAATTGAGCGCCACTTGCCGGTCCCAGATGTCGAGGTTGGCCCGGTGCGTGCGATCGGCCACGGCGTCGGCGGTGGCCTCCCAGCCGGCGGTGATGCGGTCGTGGGCCGCCTGGCGTCGGCGCGTGGTTTCCGCGCCCAGGTCAGCGTGGTCGCGGCGGGTCTGGTCCGCCTCGCGCTGTCCCAGGCCGGCGAGTACGGCGGCCGCCGACCCGGAGGCGGCGTCCAGCCCCGCCCCGGCGAAGTGCGCGCGCTGGCTGGCGCCGGTCCGGCGCAGGGCGTCGGCGCGGTCCAGTTCGGTTCGGGCGAAGTCCCGGTTCAGGGCGTCGATCGCGGCGTCGGAGTCGCGAGCGATGGACGCGGCATCACGGTCGTAGGCCTCCCAGGTTGAACGATTGAGGCTTTCCGCGCGTTCGGCGGTGGACGCCGCGCTGGCCTCGGCCTGCGCGCGGGCGGCCTCGGCGTGGGCCTGGTTGGCCACGGCCCGCTGCTGCTGCTCGGCCTGGTACAGTTCGTGTTGCTGGTATTGCTGCCAGGCCGTGTTGGCCGCCTGGAGCGCGAACGGCACGAAGATGGTCGCGAATTGAGCCATGTGAGTCTTCTCAGTTTGAGTGTCGCGCCAGCCCACTCCCCCACCCGGCCACCCTAAGCATACTGTCGTTGGGTGGCCGGGTGGGGGAGTGGGCTGGAACCGATTTCACCGAAGGTGAAGGCGCTTTAGTCTGTGACCTTCACTTCAGTGGTGACGCTGAGGATGGTGCACGGCAGCGGCGCGTCCTGGACGACCCGCCACAGCGGCGCCATGGGATCGCGCTGCCAGCCGAGGGCGCGGATCGACAGGTCGCCCGACACCGGCGTTGGCGGCTGGTCGAACACGGCGTGTCCGCCAAGGGACTGGAACGACTGGGCGCGGGCGCCGTCGCCGGTGTCCAGCCACAGCGCGGCGGTGTCACGCAGGCGGAAGGTGGCGCGGATCAGGCGGATCAGCGTGCCCGGTCCGCCGCCGCGTCCGCCGGAGATGGCCGGGGGCAGCGGCGCGATCTCATGGGTGAACGGCAAGCCGATCACGACGGCGCTCGCCGGCGCGTCCAGGGTCACCGAACCGCTGGCGACCACGGCCGTGCCGGCGTCGGCGCCGTCGGCCAGGACGCGTACCGTGCGGCCGTTCAGGTGCGACAGGCCGCTCCAGGTCTGGCGCGGGGTGGTGTCGGAGCCCGGCAGGGCGGCGTCCAACGGCGTGTCGGCGTCGAACTTCTCCAGGCCGACGCCGTTCTGGCGCTCGACCGCCACGAAGACATCGCCACCGACCTCGGCCACGGCATGGATCTCTCCATCCGTCTCGTGCAGCGTCCAGGCGGTGATGCGTTCGGCGCGGTAGTTGGTCATGGTCGCCAGCGTGCCGTCGGCCATCACCACATGCAGCAGCCGGCGGACCGGGTCGTAGTCCATGTCCACCGGATCCTGGATCAGGTGCCGCGCCAGCAGGGCCAGGTCGGCGGCCTGATAGGCCTGCTCCATGTCGGTGAACAGGTACTCGCGCAGATCGCGGCCGGTGGCGCCGACGAACAGCGTCGCCCCATCCACCCGGCGCGGCGGCACGCAGTGTGGCCCCAGGGTGCCGATGCGCGTCTGGCGGATCGCGGCCACGGTGGCCGGCGTGAGCGGATCACCGCTGACGACCCATTCCGCGCCCGAGGTGAAAACCTGCAGCTCGCTGGCCGAGAACACCGCGCGGATCGCATTGAGCTGGTCCGACAGCAGGTCGAACGAAATGGCCTCGTCGTCCAGGCCCTCGCCGGTGTCGAAGTTGAACAGGTCGCCCACCTGCGACATCCAGATGTGGTGCGGCACGTCGCGCGAGCCGCCGATCACCAGCCGGTTCTTGTGGAAGGTGACGCTGCGGGCGTAGCCATGGGCGGGTGACAGGGCCTGCTCGACCCAGTCGCGGGTGGCGTAGGCGTTCTCGATCTCCTCGTGGATGGTGGCGGAGACCTGGGTGCCCGACGTGTACCCGCTGATCGACACCGGCTTGCCGCGCACCAGCAGCCGCGTGCCCACGTGGTTGGCGCTGAACACGGCGGACGACGCGGTGAGGGTGACGCTTCCCACCACGTCCGACGGCGTCAGGCTGATGAGCGGATGGGCGAAGCGGTAGTACGGCTCGTAGTAACGGTGGCCGTCGTTTGGGTAGTCCCACACGCTGATGGTCCAACTGGTGTGGGAGGCGCGGGTGATGCGGCGCGGCGCCGTTTCCGGATGAACCACCAGCAGCGTGTCGGCCATCTGTGCCCAGGACAGTTGCGGCAGGTGCCACTCCTCCCACGGCGCCACGCAGTGAAAGGCGTAGGCGCCGTCCAGGTAGACGTCCATGCGCTGGTCGGTGAATACCAGCAGGTAGCTCTGCTCTGTGTTGAATTCGAAGGCGATCAGGCGCGCCCGGCCGGGCAGGCTGGCGATATGGCGCAGGCCGTCACGGCGCGACACACCCCCGGTCGGGCGCAGGAAGACATTGCGCAGTGTGGCGGCGCCGTTGACATAGGCGCGCAGGTCCGAGCGGCCGTACAGGTCGGGCGACAGTTCGCCGGCCGTGAAGTTCGTCTGTGTCGTGTTGACGCGGGTCATCCGCGCGCCTCCACCAGTGGGAAGTGGGTCAGGGCCGGCGGCGTGTCCTGCTGGCTGTCGAGCAGGCGGGCGGCGCGGAAAGCGTCGTCGGCGAGCCGGTGCAACAACTCGCCCCGGCTGGTGCTTTCGGTCAGCGGCAGGCAGAACGCGGCGGCCAGGCGGGCCGACAGGGCCTCGGCGAAGAACGGCGGGAAGGCGCTTTCGTCGGGGCGGAAAATGTAGGTCAGCGCCACGGCCGTGGCGTCGGTCCACAGACGGTCCTCGGCCTGGCGATAGACCAGGCCGGACCCGCGCCCGTCGCCGCCGGCCGACAGCGTGCGCAGGTGGTCGGCCGGCAGTTGATAGGCGTGCTTGAAGTCCGCCACCGGCCCGCCGGACAGGCGGGCGAGGGAGACCTGGGCGGTGGCGAAGGACCACGGATGGGCCGACAGCAGGGTATCGCGCGTATGGTCATAGAGCGCCTGGGCGACCTCGGCCTCGGCCGTGCCCTCGTCCAGGCTGGTGATGGGCCGCGCGCCCAACTTGATGAGCGCGCGCGAACAGATGGCCACGGCGGACAGCGGCATGGGGAAACCTCCCGGCAATAAAAAACCCCCGCCCGGAAGGGGCGGGGGTCGGTCAGGGGTGGTTTTCGAGGGTGTCGCGCGGATCAGGCTGCGGGCTTGAGTTTGTAGTCAGACGGATCGTGGCCGTCGATGTTGATCGCCTTGGGGGTGGCCGCCGGGATGCTGTATTGCGATAGGACCTCCGTAGGCACATCCAGCGACAGTCCGAGCCGCTCCATGGCAACCAGCCGGATGATGGTATCGGCGTTTGGGTCGATGGGCCTCTCGCCACGTTCCCACCGCCCGACCGTTAGCGCTTCCTTCTGAAGAACCTTGCCGAGTTCAGCCTGGGTCAGCCCCATTTCAGTGCGCAGGAAACGCAGTTCCTTGCCGTCCATCGCCCCGTGACAACCGACGATGCCGAGGGCGATGGCCTTGTGCAGGCCGTTGATGTTCTCGATCGACAGCACCTCATCTCCGTCGTCATCCGTGACGAGTTCGATGCCGTCAATCCACACGTTGTCCAGGCCACTTTCAGTGTAGTGGTACACTGCGTCCTCTGGCCTTGTCATGTTCTCAACTCCTCAGTGCTACCGGCGGCCGATCAAATCCTCATCGACCCACATCACGGTTACAATCTTCATGGATGGCCGGCAAACGTTCGGTATCACAACAACGCCAATGGTGCGGCCATTGGAGTTGGGTGATTTCGATTCCACTCTGTACTTGAACAGCTCAGGGTCGGTTGACGGTCGCGGAGGCGTCAGAACGAAACCCATTTTCAGGACATGGAGCACATCGCCCATCATGATTCCGCGTTCCCGCAACTGCTCCTGGGCGTGTCTTTTGTAAGAGAGCTTCAGCCAAGGATCCTTTGCGTAGGCCCGGATCTTTTCGGTCGCGACACTGTTCGACCACGGCACACCGCGAGACGGTGTTTGCTCGCCCGAGTCATGGTCGCAGGATGCAACCTTATCCCTTAAAGGGCCGTCATCATCCTCCCTGTTTGCCTCCATCCATGACCTCCATGTAACACCATGATACCTAGGCTTCAAGTGGGAATCTATCACCGTGATACCTGGGTGTCCACATCTCAATGGCGATCACATGGCTGAGTTGCGCCCATGAGCGAAGGGGATTGCAGGGAATCGAAACACTCAGCGGATCAGGACACCGGCTGAATGTACTGCAGGCCCGCGACCGTGGCGGCGACGATGGCGGCGCACAATGCGAACACGGTCATCACGGTGCCGACCATGAAGAAGCGGCCGGGTTTTTCGGCCAGTCCGGCGCGCAACTCACCCCGGAGCGTTTCGATCTGCTGGGCCGTGTCGGCGCGCAGGGATTCGATCTGCTGGGTCGTGTCGGCCCGGAGCGTTTCGATCTGCTGGGTCATGTCGGCCCGCAGGGATTCGATCTGCTGGGTCGTGTCGGCCCGGAGCGTTTCGATCTGCTGGGTCGTGTCGGCGCGCAGGGATTCGATCTGCTGGGTCGTGTCGGCGCGCAGAGACTCGATTCTCTGGCTCGTCTCCGCGCGCAACGCTTCCATCTGGACACGGGTGTCGGCTTGCCCCTTCTCGAACTCCGCTCTCAGGGACCCCCGCATCGCCTCCAGGTCGCTTTTAGTGGCGACATGGTTCAGCCGCTCGTCAATGCGGATGAGCAGCGGCTCCATCCGGGCAACGGTCTCCTCGAGTACGGTGACTCGCCGTGTCAGGTCTGTCATATCGCCGTCTCCGCCGTCGTCGGCGTTGGGCTGGGCGCCGTGCGAGACCGGTAATCCCATCCCAACGCCTCCTTCGGATACCGTGCCGTGCGGGCTGTTCCTGGAACCCGGCCCAGAGTCTCATATCCTGAAGAGGGGATCTAGCGCCTTGCGGCGAAACGGAGATGTCAATCATCGAGGGCTCGCGGCCCAATCTACACCCCCGCCACCGTCACCGCTCCGCCCGTGTTGGCCGAGACGCGGTAGAACGCCGCCGCCGGGGTGCCGTCGGTGTCATAGTTGCAGACGATGATGTCGCCGACGCGCACATAGGGCGAGGCGGGATCGAAGTAGTTGGCGCCGGTCACCGCGTCGTCGGCGGTGGTGTAGTGCCAGAGCGTGAAGCCGTTGCTGTAGCACAGCACGGACAGGTCCTGGGGCGCGAAGGCCATGATGGTGACTCCTTGTGGAAACGGGTGAACGCGGGTCGTAGGGCGCACTCGGCCGCCGCCAAGCGGCGGGCCGTGCGCCGCGCTGCCGCCCGACGAACCGGCGGATTGCCCCGCCGCGCGGGGCAAATCCGCCCTATGGACCACGGACTGGAAAGGCGCCGAGAGAGCCCGATCAGGTCTCTTTGCAGCGCATGGACACCACGCCGCTGGCGTCGATCAGCTTGGCGCCCTGGCTCATCATGTTGTTGACGAAGTGCGCCGCCCGGTCGCCGTGCCACGTGATGTCGCTCTGCACGTCGGCGCCGATGGCATGGCCGATGGCGGTCTTGTGGTACCAGTAGCACGAGCGCACGGTGCCATCGAGCGTCAGGCCGGAATGCGGGAACCACAGCGTCCCCAGCCACTTCTTGGCCTGGGTGCCACGCCACGGCAGGTCCTCGGCGCCCACGTAGTCGGCGTTGGAGAACTCGTCGATCTGCATCAGCTCCGACCACTGCTGCCAGCCGACCACGGCGTAGCGCTCGCCGTCGTCGGGCACGTCGGCGGCGCCCAACATGCCGAACGCCTCCATGATCTTGGTGAGCGTCAGGACCGTCGTGCCGTCGAGCGCGTAGTTGGTCGAGGTGTCGAGCTGGGTGATGATGAGTTCGTCGGTCTTGCGGCCGAGCGCGTAGGCGCCGGCGTTCACCAGCACCTGGCGCTCGTCAATGTTGGTCTTCAGTTCGTCCAGCCGGTCCACCCAGTCACCGGCGTAATAGTCCTCCAGGTCGCATTCGACCGGGGTGTGGTCCAGGTTCATGACCGGCACCATGCCGTGGCGCGCCTTGGTCGAGGCGACCCCCTTGCCGACCTTCTGGAAGACGGTGGAGGCGCCCTTGATGTTGTCCTTGACGCGCACGGTGTTGCGCAGCTTGGAGCCCATCTGCTGATAGGCGAGATGGACGTCGGCCTGGAAATGCTTGATGAACGACTGGTCGATGGTGATCGACATCGGCGGGATTCCTTTTTCCAGTGGCGGATGAGCGACGCTCATCCGCCTCGCACCGGCCCGCTCCCCCACCCGACCACCCCTAGTATGCTTCCGTGGGTGGTCGGGTGGGGGAGCGGGCCGGCCATGGCATCAAAATCAACGACTCGCGGTGATCGCAGTCGTCGCTGGTGCGTGTTCTGGTTTGTGCGGGGGCGTGATCAGCCGCCGGTTGGGTAAAGCCGGCGGAAGCCCTCGGCGACGCGGCGCACGACGGTCGGGTCGCGGTGCTTCCAGTAACGGGGGTCGCGCATCAGCGCCTTCAGGTCCTCCTCGCCGGGGGCGCCGCCGGCAGGCGCCGCGCCGCCGGCGGCCAGGCCCGGCTCGCCGTCGCCCATCATGCGGAACAGCGCCATGACGCCCTCGCGCGTCGAAGCCAGCGCCAGGTAAACGTCGCGCGGCAGGTTGGCCTTGCCCCAGGCCGAGAGCTGGCGGCTGATCTCGGCCCACCGCTCCTCGCCGCCGAAGTGCTCGACCAGCGCGGCCAAATCGTTTTCGGCGCGGTGGCCGGCGCCCATGGCCTCGATCACCGGCATGACGCGTTCGACCGCCAGGTCATAGACGAGCTGCGCCTGAGAGGGCGTGAACCCGGCGGCGTGCAGGCGTCGGTTGACCTCCGGATCCACCGCCAAACGGGGGTGGCGCACCGTGATGCGGTAGGCATCCGGCGTGTCGGGAATGCCCAGGGCGCGGCGGAACCGGACCATGGTCTGATCATCGGCGTCCGGCCCGGGAATGGCGATCATGGTGGCCAGACGCCGTGCGAGATCCTCGTAGGCGGCCAGCAGGGCCGGCACGTTCACTTGCCCGGTGGCCGGATCGACGAAGCGGTCGGCGGCGCCGGCGTTGGGCGGGCCGGCAGGAGCCGGCGCGGCGGGGCGAGCGGGCATGGCGGAACGCGCCGCGCCGGCCGCGCCGGGCGGAAACGGAAAGTCCATGGTGGGTCTCCTGTGGTGGGAACAGGCGGGCGGTGAAACCGGGCCGGCACCCCGGCGGGTCCCGGCCGGTCTCCCCAGGCACGGGGAGGGTTGGGGTGGGGTCCATTCTCAGTCGCGACCACGCGCGGGTGTCGAAATCGCGCGGGCCAAGGCTACGGGGACGAACTTCCCCGCCCCTCGGCGATCAGTCGGTCGAGGTGGGCGACCAGGGCGCGTTGGCCTTCCAGGTGGCGCAGGGCGGCGTCGCTGGCCTCCGGCCCCAGGTGGCGTTCGACCGTCAGCGCCCGCAAATGCCGCAGCAGACGCCGGCCGTCGTCATGGGTGAACAGGCGGGCACAGGCGCGGGCCAGGGCGGCCCGGTCCTCGCCGGACGGATCCGGGGCGGCTGGTCCCGGATCGCCCCACGGCCACGGATCAGCGGCGGACATCGGGCGGACCTCCGCCGGCGGAAGCGGGGGGGCCGGGCGGCGCCACCGGCCGCAACGCGGCGTCCGGCACCCCCAGCGTGCGGGCCAGCCAGCGGGCCGCGCCCTCGGCGTCGATCACCCGCGCGCCGCCGTCTCCCAGTCCACGCACGGCATCGATCCAGGTCAGCGTGGTCTGGGCGTCGGTCATGCGCTGCTGCTGGGCCAGCGGCGAGGCGTGCGACAGGTCCACCAGCCGCCCGTCGAGGCGGATCGGCGGGATCTCGCCGCGCCGGCGCAGGATGGCCAGCCCGCGCCGCACAAGGGGCGCCAGCAGCTCCGACTGCAACCGCCCGTACGAGGCGCCCAGGACGCGGGCCATCTCGGCGGCCCGGTGCACCACCTCGGTGGCGGTCATGCCGGGGCTGTCCGGCTGGCCCAGCTTGTCGGCCAGCAGGGCATGACGGATGCGCCGCCGCAGGTCGTCCAACACAAGCTGGGACACATCGAAATCCCCGGCCGCCCGCAGCGGCGTCAGCCCGGATGACCCCACCGCCTTGGGGATGATCGCCCCGGGCACCAGCCGCACGGTGGCCGGGTTCAATACACCGTCATCGTCGGCCTGCCAGATGCCGGTCACCGCGATGGAGGCGTTCTTGAGCACCAGTTCCACCACCTTGTTGGCGGTCTTGATGTCCGGCAGGGCCTTCATCACCGGCGAGCGGCCGTACACCTCCCCCGGGGCCTTCAGCCAGCGGAAGCAGAGAAACGGCGAGACGCCGAAGCGGCCGGTGGCCAGGACATCGAGCGTGCCGTCGGCCGGCCCGTCGCCGAGCGCCGCGCCGTCGCCCGTGCCGGCCAGCAGCGCGGTGTAGGCGTAGCCGCGCGCGTCCGGGACTACGCATTCCAGCACGACCAGGACAAGGTCGGGCTCGCGGGCGGCCCGCTGCTCCAGGTCCGGCGGCAGCACGGCGCCCGGATAGCGCGCCCGCAGCGCCGGCAGGGACAGCCGCACACGCCGGAACACGGTGTCCAGGCGTCCGCTCGGTCCCTCGTCCAGGGCCACGTCGGCCATTGGCACGGCGGCGAAACGAAAGGCGCTGGGCTCGCCCGGCGGGGCCTCCTCGAACGCCAGACAGGCGGTGCCCAGGGTCACCAGGTCAAGATAGGCCTGATGCACCTCGACGGCGAAGTTCGAGGCCGCGAACTGGGCGCGCAGCACCTCGGCCGCGTGCTCCAGCGTCGGCGCGACGCGGGCGCGTTCGTCCTCCGACAGGTCGGCGCCGGCGGCCAGGTCGAACCAGCGCGACCAGGGCGGGGTGAGCTGCGCCAACATGCTGGCCGCCAGCTGGTCCACCGCGTCGGGGGCCGTGCCGTCGAACAGCCGGTCGCCGCGCGGCGTGCCGGGCGGGCTGTCGCCGAGGGCCGATTCCCGGTACGGCAGGGCATACTCGTAGCACTCGCGCCACGGGCCTTCCCAGTGCCGGCGCCGGCCCAACGCGGCGCGGTAACGCCGCAGCAGCGTGGCGACGGCGTCGTCATCGGCTGCCGCCGGCGGGGTGGATCCATCCATCGGCTTAGTCTCCCAACAGCGTCTTCATGCCGGTGGCGCCGGGGTAGAGGGCCGGAGACAACACGCCCCGGTAGGACGTCCTGACGGTGGATCGCCACCCCCGGGCGGACCGTTCCTGGTCCTCGCGTTTCTGGCGCGCCGCCTCCTGGGCGGTGTTGGTGGCCTGCTCGTCTTCGGCCGGCGGGGTCTCGGGCAGCGGGTCCGGTTCGGGGGGAGGCGGCGGTTCCGGAACCGGTTCCGGCTCCGGTTCCACCGGCAGGGGCGGCGGCGGCGGCGGGGGCGGCGCCGGCGCCGGTTCGGGGACCCGAATGATCTGCGGCTTGGGCGGGGACGGTGGCGAGAACAGGCCTCCCATGGGGCGGTCTCCCTGGCTGGCGGGAACAACGTCGGAGCGAGGACGCACGTGTCCCCGTTCGATGTTTGTTCTAGTGCCAAGCGTGGCGTGCGCCGCCAAGGACTTTTTTGCGCCGTCTCCGCCAGGGACGCCGTCTGGCACAGCGGCCGTGCCATCCCCACGTTCTTGGGCGAGGAACAAACCGGCACCATTGGCCGAACGGATCGCAGGAGCGCCGCATGAACGAGACCGAACGCGAGATGATCGACGACCTGTTCGCCCGGCTGCGCGAGGCGGACGCGCAGGCGCCGGCGCGGGATCAGGACGCCGCGCGGCGCATCGCCGAGCATATGCAGCGACAGCCGGACGCGGCCTACACCATGGCCCAGACCATCCTGGTGCAGGAACAGGCGCTGAAGGAGGCCAAGGCGCGGATCGACGACCTGGAACGCAAGCCGGCGCCGGCCGCCGACGGCGGGTTCCTGTCCGGGTTTCTGGGCGGTGTCGTTCCGGACAAGCGGCGCGCCCGTGGCGGTGTTGGTGACTCGCCGTTCCGGGGGGCGCAACGCGGCAGTTTCCTGGCCGGCGCGGCGCAGACCGCGCTCGGCGTGACCGGCGGCGTGCTGCTGGGGAGCGCCATCGCCTCGATGTTCGGCGGCGACGAGGCCTTCGCGGCCGAGAGCGACCCGGGCGCGGGGGCGGACGACAGCGGCGACTTCGGGGATTTCGGGGACTTCGGCGACTTCGGCGGCGGGGAGATCATCTGATCGCGATCCGTTCCGGATCGCTCGGGATTTGCCCTAGATCGTGAAGTCGGACGGTTCGGCGTGGGCGGAGCGCACGCCGCGTTCGCGGGCCTGCTGGCACAGGGTCTCGATGGTCAGCGTGTCCAGGTGCCGGTGCAGCACGCGTTCCGCCGCCTCGGCCATGGGGGCGATGACCGCTCGGCCCAGGTCCGACGTCGGCGCCGGGGTCGCCACCTCGGCGGGGTCGTCGTCGTCGCCCTCCAGCGCGCGCACGATCTCGCCCACCGCGATGCGGCGGCGTTCCCGCGCCAGCCGGTAGCCGCCGCGCGGCCCGCGCTGGGCCAGCAGGATGCCGGCCCGGACCAAGGCTTGCAGCCGGTGCTCCAGCGAGCGGCGCGGCACCCCCAGGCGGTCGGCGATTTCCGCCCCACGCACCGGTGCCGCTCCGCCATGGTGGGCGATGTCCAACACCGCCTCGATGGCGATCAGGTGGCGTTGGGGAATGCGGATCATGCGGCGTCTCCGGGGGGAGGGTGGATGGTGGCGGGAGGCGTCGGGGTCGTCAGGGCACATAGGTGCCGGCGCCATCGTGTTCAATCAGACGTCGGGCGGTCGAGCAGGCAGGCATCGCCGTAGCTGTAGAACCGGTACCCCCGCGCCACCGCATGGGCATAGGCGGCGCGCATGGTCTCCAGGCCGCTGAAGGCCGAGACCAACATGAACAGCGTGCTTTTCGGCAGGTGGAGGTTGGTCATCAGCCGGTCGACCGCCTTGAACCGGTACCCAGGGGTGATGAAAAGATCGGTGCCGCCGGAGAAGGCTTGCAGTGTGCCGTCCGGCGCGGCCGCGCTTTCCAGCACGCGCAGCGCCGTGGTGCCCACGGCCACCACCCGGCCGCCGGTGGCGCGGGCGGTGGTGATGGTCTCGGCCGCCTCGGCGGAGACGGTGCCGTCCTCCACATGCATCCGGTGGTCGTCGGTGTCGTCCGCCTTGACCGGCAGGAAGGTGCCGGCGCCCACGTGCAGCGTCACCGTCACCCGCCGCACACCGCGCGCGTCCAGGGCGGCGAACAGGGCGTCGGTCAGGTGCAGCCCGGCGGTGGGCGCGGCCACGGCGCCGTCGGTGCGGGCGTAGACCGTCTGATAGTCGGTCCGGTCGCGGGCGTCGTCCGGGCGCTTGATGTAGGGGGGCAGGGGCACGTGCCCGTGCGCCTCCAGCGCCGCCGTCAGGTCCGCGCCGGCGCGGTCAAAGCGCACCAGCACCTCGCCACCGTCGCCCTTCTCGATGCACGCGCCGTGGAAATCGTCGCCGAAGTCGAGCGGCGTGCCGGGTTTCAGCTTGCGGGCCGGACGGGCGAAGGCCCACCAGGTGTCCGCCTCCACGCGCCGGTGCAGCATCACCTCGACCCTGCCGGCGCCGACGCGCGCGAACAGCCGCGCCGGGATGACCCGCGTGTCGTTCAGCACCAGCACGTCGCCCGGATCGAGCAGAGCCGGCAGCTCACGCACGCCCCGATCCGTCAGCGCCCCGTCGGCGGCGACATGCAACAGGCGGGCGGCATCGCGCGGCTGCACCGGCCGGTCGGCGATGCACTCCGGCGGCAAGTGGAAATCAAACAGGTCGACACGCATGACGGCGGGATGGGGCAGGTCGCGATTGGGGCCGAGCACTCTGCGTCAGGCCGCCTCGCATGTCCAATCAAACCGGTCGGCCAGCGAGATCAGGGCGCGCACCGCCGGCGAGAACCGCCGCCCGGCCACGGTCACCAGGCTGATCTCGCGACTGATCGACGGCGCCACCAACTCGCGCGTCAGAATCCCCGGCATGATGGGCAGGAATTCCGGCATCACCGCGCAGCCCATGCCGGCCAGGATCATGGCCTGGATCCAGTCCTCGCGTTCGCTTTCGTAGCGCACGCGCACGTCCGGCTCCGGCAGGTCCGGGTGCAGTTTGGTGGCGTACTCGCCGAACTCGCAGTTCGAGCGGTTCAGGTAGTCCTCGCCGTCCAGGTCGGACAGCGAGACGGCGTTCATGGCCTCGAAGCGGTGGCCCTTGCGAAAGGCGATGACGTAGCGTTCGGAAAACAGCCCGCGGGCGTCCAGGCGCTCGGGGAAGGTGGGCAAGGCCAACAGGGCCAGATCGAGTTCGCCCTGCATCATCAGGTCCATGATCCAGTCGCCGGGGCCTTCGCGCAGACTGACCTCGAGGGTCGGGATCTCCTCTTCCAGGCGCTGGAAGAAGCCGATCAGGCGACGCGGCCCGATGGTGCACATGACGCCGAGGTTCAGCGGCGCCTTTTCCAGCGAGCGGAAGCACTGGGCCTCGAACCGGGCCGCCGAGCTGGCGGCCATGACCGCCTCCAGGTGCGGTTTCATCAAATGGCCCAGGTCGGTCAGGTGGGTCTGCGTGCGCTCGCGCCGGAACAACTGCCCGCCCAGTTCCTCCTCCAGCTTGCGGATGGCCTTGGTCAGCGAGGGCTGCGAGACGTTGCACACCTCGGCCGCGCGCGTGAAGTTCAACGATTCGGCCAGGGCGAGGAAATAGCGGACCTGATGCATCTCCATGGCGGGGCCTCGCGGTTCGACGTCGGCGACGCGTCATCGGATCGGTTGGTCGGATCGGTTGCGGACAGGCCGATCCCGTCGCGACCCTCACGGTCGTCGAGACTCGGGGCACGATTAGGGCAGGCGCAAGGCTATCGTGAGGTCGCGGCAGGGTCCGGCGGCCGCAATCTGGTTCGGACAGGGCCGCGCGGACGGGCTTTGTCTGCTCGGATCATTAGGCGGCAGGGCTTTCCGCCTGAACCCCACCCCAACCCTCCCCGTAAACGGCTATCATATTCACACAAAATTTCTCTACTTCGTCATTACGAGGAGCGCAGCGACGAAGTAATCCAGGGCGAATACTGGTGTTCTCCGCTCTGGATTGCTTCACCCTCGTCTTGCGACGAGGGTTCGCAATGACGAGTCACATCTCCGCGCGAGCGAAGAGCCGCCGCTTCGGCGGAAAGACGTGCGAATACGATAGCCCCATTTATGGGGGAGGCTGGGAGGGGGTCAGGCGGCCTATACGGTCCGCAGGGATGGGTGAATCGCACCGCCCACCCGAACCGACTCACCCCCGCCGGGGGCCGCCGACGATGCGGTCGTCGAACAGCTTCGAGACCTGGTGATCGTCGAGGCCCAGGATGTCCGACAGGATCTCCTCGCTGTGTTCGCCCAGATGCGAGGCCCGCACCGGCGGCTCGCGTTCGGCCGCGCTGAACTCGAACGGCGTGCCGGGCACCAGGTACTCGCCGATGCCGGGCTGATCGAGCATCTCGAACATGGGGTGCGCGGTGGACAGGTCCGGGTCGTTCTCGACCGCCTGCTTGAAGCTGCGGAACTCGGACCAGGTGACGCTGTTCTGGTTGAACAGGTCGGCGAAGTCCTCGACGCGGCGGGCGGCGAACCAGGGTTTCAGGATTTCGGTGATGGCGTGGCGGTGGATGAAGCGCTGGCCTTCCTGGTTCAGGTCGGCGCCCAGCCGATCGCCCAGCGCCTTGAAGTCGTCCGCCAGCCCGGTGACCTTGCCCAAGCCGCGCCACTGGCGGTCGGTCAGCGCCACCAGCATGATGCGCCGGCCGTCGCCGGTGAGGAAATCCTGGCCGTAGGCGCCGTACAGCGCGTTGCCATACTTGGGCCGGTCGACGTTGTTGACCATGACCTCGCCCAGGATGCCCAGGTTGCCGAGCATGGCCAGGGCCACGTCCTTCAGCGCCAGTTCGACAAGTTGGCCCTCACCGGTGAGGCGCCGGTGCCGTTCGGCCGCCAGCAGGCCCAGGGCGGCCTTCTGTCCGGTGATGCAGTCCCAGGCCGGCAGCACGTGGGCGATCGGCTCGCTCGATCCCTCGGGACCGGTGGCGTGCGGGAAGCCGACGGCGGGGTTGACGGTGTAGTCCACCTGCGGGCCGCCGCCGCGTGCCCCCAGGATGGAGATCATGATCAGGTCTTCACGGTGCTTTTTCAGCGAGTCGTAGTCCATCCAGCCGCGCACGCGCAGGTTGGTCAGGAAGATGCCGTTGCCCGGCCCGGGCGCGCAGATCAGGTTGGTGACGATCTCCTTGCCCTGGTCGGTGGTCATGTCGACGGCGATGGAACGCTTGCCCTTGTTGAGGCCGGCCCAGAACATGGACCGGTTGTCCTCGGTCACCGGCCAGCGGTAGTGGTCCAGGCCGCCTTGCAGGCGGTCGAAGCGGATCACCTCGGCGCCCATCTGCGCCAGCGTCATGCCGGCCAGGGGCGCCGCCACGAACGACGTGCCCTCGACCACCCGGAGCCCTTGCAGGAGCTTCGCCACGTCGGTCCTCCTCCCTTTGTGTCCGCCCCGCTTGAACGCGGGTGTGTGTATACGGCGTGGGCGTCAGACCGGATCTGGCGTCACGCCTCGGCCCAGTGAACGGTGGCCTTCATGCCGATCAGGCCGTCGCCGTTCACGGTCATCAGGTCGTGGCCGCCGTCGTCCCGGCCATAGCCGTGAAGCGCCACGGTATCGAAATCGAACAGGGGGCGCACTCCCCTGAAGGAGTAGGACGCGACCCTGCCCGAAGGCACGTGCCGGCGCGCCGACTCCATCAGCAGCATGGCCTGCAACGGGCCGTGCACCACCAGGCCGGGGTACTTTTCCACGTCCATGGCATAGCGGCGGTCGTAATGGATGCGGTGGCCGTTGAACGTCAGCGCCGAGTAGCGGAACAGCCGCACCGGATCGATGGTGAGGTCGTCCCGCCATGCCGGGTCCGCCGGGGCTTCCTGCGGCGGCGGCGGTTTGAACGTCGTCGGCATGGCGATGTAGACGATGTCCTGCTCCTCCTCCACCGACAGGCCACGTGGCGAGGACACACGGTGGCGCACGGTGACGAAGACCATGTCGCCGGCCTTGCCGCTCTTTTCCTGGACGTCGAGGATCTCGGAGTCCTTGGTCAGGATGTCGCCGACCCGCAGCCCGTCATCATGGAACGTCAGGCGGCCGCCGGCCCACATGCGGCGTTCCAGGGGGACGGCGGGCAGAAAACCGCCGCGCTTCGGGTGGCCGTCCGACCCGACGTTGGACATGGTCGCGTCCGGCAGGAAGTACAGCCAGTGCCACAGCGGCGGCAGTGGATCGCCGTGCGCCGGGTCGACGGCGGCGTCGTTGAGGGTGGCCTGCAACAGCTTCGCCGGCACTGGCGTCGCCTGATCGGTGGCGGTCTGGAAGCGGCCGATGGCCGCGCGGGGCGACTCGTCCTGGGGGTCTGCGGTCATGACAGGGCCTTCCGTCGCGGGGTGGAAGAGGGTGGGGGCGCGGACGCCGACGCCACTATACCAGACCCGCCCGGACGGACATACGCGCTGCGTTGGCGTCAGGCGGACGGTCACGAGCCTTTGAGAAGGCGCGCCGTCAGGGCGTCCAGGGCCTCGATCAGCCCGGGCAGGCCGTCGCGCCGGCCGATCGCCGACCACTCGGAGCGGCGCAGGGCCACCTCGCTGATCGACCCTTCCAGCAGGACGTCGACCACGCGGGGACCGTCGTCGCCGGGGGACACGACGTACGAGATGGGCACGTCGTCCTTGGACGGTCGGGCGATGTGGGTGTTGACCAGCAGGCTGCCGGCCGGGCCGGGGGTGGTCCCGTCGATGTGGAACGATTCGCCGGAATAGCCGTCGAACCGGTCGGCGTGCATGGCGACGGAATAGGCGGCAAAGGCCTCGACCATTCGCTCGCGCGTGTCGGGCTCGGCGGCCCTCGGCGCGGTCATCGCGCTCCTGATGTGGCTCTATCTCAGCGGCTTCGTGATT
>NZ_CAKZOT010000074.1 GCF_937138205.1 uncultured Rhodospira sp.
GCTTGCGCATGGGACGCGAAGGCGGCCTGCGGGCTCTGGGGGCCGCGCCATGGGCAAGAGGCCGGGCGGATTGGCGCGGTGCCTTGGTGTCCTTGGTGTCTTGGTGGTTTTCTTCCGCCCGGCCGCAGAGGTGAACCACCAAGACACGAAGAACACCAAGGGAGCGTCACCCGGCCGGAGCGGAGGCACGCGGCTGTGGCGATGGGAGACGACGTGTAGGGTGGATTCGGCCCGCGCGAACGGGCCAATCCGCCACCGGTCCCGGACACGGCGACTTGCGCCTGCGGCACGAAGCCGGCCCACGGCCTCCAATACCTCAATCATTGTAGCATGCGGACCCAGCAAGATCGAGCATCTCTTCTTTTAAAATAGTCAACTTTTTTCTTACATCAACGTCGTCGGGATCCATTCTTAACGTATTAAACAAGATATGAATCTCTACGGCTTTCAGATTAACTCCGATTCTTCTGAGGGCATTCTGCACGCCAATTGCTCTGAACTCCCACAAAATGTTATAGAAGGGGTTGTCAGAGGAAGAAATTCTGTCATACAATTTGACATCTTGAGAGTTTTGAATGATTAGTTCTCTTATATCCTCTGGGAGTTCGTCAAATACTTTATCGATTTCATCAAGTACGTTTACAACGTACCCTAAGTTCTCTCTGACTGCGAAGATGTGGTGTAAGGGATCTCTATGAACGTCAACCTCCATTGCCTCGTTAACTTCTTTAAGCCACAATGAGTTTATTTTTTCGATGTCGTGATATAGCAAATTCTGTTCTTTTGATATCTGATCTAATGCCTCTTCTCTAATAGAGAAGGCGCTCTCTCCGAAATTAGATTCGTGTTCCCTCTTCATTTCCCGGAGGACTTCAGCCGAATATATATCTGTGTTGTTCGTTTTTACGTGATGTCTGTAGCAAAGGACGACAAGGTTCTTCTCCGAACGACGTTCTTCGTCGGTCATAGCTGGATTATAACGCTCCCCCTTCGGTTCGGCCGCTTCAATATGACAGATTTGGGCCACAAAATCGCCGTCATCGTCAACTAGAGGATGATTGCATCCGGGGAATGCGCACTGGTTTCCCGTTTTGGCAAATAGACTGCGAAATGTCTCTTTGGTATGCGCCAATCGAGCCATCATTTCCTCAGCGACCGTGCGTTAACTTTTTCTCCCTACCCCATAACCCCCGGCAGCCACCCTTCGTGCGCCGCGCGCAAGTCGGCCAGGGTCACCTCCGCGCCGCCCATGGTGATCGCGGTGCCGCCCGTCTCGCCGATATGCCGCGCCAACGCACCCAGCTCCGCCAGCAGCCCCGTCACCCCCTCGGCCGGCACGGTGACGGCGGGCCACGACGGGCCGCGCCGATGTCACAAACCGCGCGCGAAGTCCTCAACACTCACCCCCGCGTCCCGGATCAGGCTGCGGAGGGTGCCGCGCTTGACGGGCTGCCCCTTGTGGACGGGAACGGACAATGTGGCATCGTGGCCGGGTTTCTCAAGGATCACATGGCTCCCCCGTCGACGAGCAACACGCCAACCGGCCGCTTCGAATGCGCGGAGAACGTCGGCTCCGGACAGGACGGGAAGGCGGGTCATGCTATACCGCGATGTCCATCACCTGATCATGCGGATCAGAGGCCGTGGCGCGGTCGTTCAGAACCTCCAGGCACAGTTCGATGGCCTCGCGGATGTTCGCAAGCGCCTCGTCCACGGTCTCGCCCTGGGAATGACAGCCCGGCAGCGCCGGGCAACTGACGACAAACCCGCCGTCCTCCGGGTCGGGTCGGATCAGGACACGCAGATTCATCGGGATCTCCATATCCATCGAGAGGACACGATCAGGACAAGGCGCCTGCTCGCGTGCCGCGAGTCTAGCCTGAAGCGGTGTCGCGACGCTATGGGGTTCCCTACCCCATCACCCCCGGCAGCCACCCTTCGTGCGCCGCGCGCAGGTCGGCCAGGGTCACCTCCGCCCCGCCCATGGTGATCGCGGCGTCCGGGCCGGTGCCGCCCGTTTCGCCGATGTGGCGCGCCAGGGCGCCGAGTTCGGCCAGCAGCCCCGTCACCGCGTCGGCCGGCACGGTGACCACATACCGCCCCTGGTCCTCGCCGAACAGGGCCGCCGCCGACGGCGCGGCGAGCGTCAGCGTCGCGCCCATGTCCCCCGCCAGCGCCATTTCCGCCACCGCGACCAGCAGGCCGCCGTCCGACACATCATGACAGGCGGTCACCCTACCCGTCTGGATCAGCCCGCGCACCAGGTCACCCACACGGCGTTCGTGCTCCAGGTCCACGGGCGGCGGCGCGCCCTCTTCCCGGCCGCACACCTCGCGCAGGTACAGGCTCTGGCCCAGCCAGCCGCTCTCGCGCGTGTCCGGCCGCTCGCCGATCACCACGATGGCCTCGCCCGGCGCCTTGAACGCCACGGTGGCCATGCGGTCCAGGTCGTCGATCACGCCCACCCCGCCGATGGTCGGCGTGGGCGGGATGGCGCGGCCCTCGGTCTCGTTGTAGAGGCTGACGTTGCCCGACACGACCGGGAAGTCGAGCGCCCGGCACGCCTCGGCCAGCCCCTGGCAGGCGCCGACGAACTGGCCCATGATCAAGGGCTTTTCCGGGTTGCCGAAGTTCATGTTGTCGGTGACGGCCAGCGGCCGCGCCCCGGCGGCGGTCAGGTTGCGCCACGCCTCGGCCACCGCCTGTCGCCCGCCCATCACGGGATCGGCGCGCACATAGCGCGGGGTGCAGTCGGTGGTCATGGCCAGCCCGCGCTCGGACCCGTGGATGCGCACCACCGCCGCGTCGCCGCCCGGGCGCTGCACCGTGTCGCCCATGACCATGTGGTCGTACTGCTCCCAGATCCAGCGCCGACTGGCCACGTCCGGGGAGCCCATCAGGGCGGGCAGCGCCTCGGTCCACGGCACCTCGGGCACGTCGGCCGCCGCGACCACCGCCTGCGGCGGCGTCGGCTCCCACGGACGGTCGTACTCGGGCGCCGCCTCGGCCAGCGGGTCGATGGGCAGGTCGGCCACCGTCTCGCCGTACCACGTCAGCACCATGCGCCCGGTGTCGGTCAGGTGGCCGATGACGGCGAAGTCCAGGCCCCACTTGCGGAAGATGGCCTCGGCCACCGGCTCCTTGCCCGGTTCCAGGACCATCAACATGCGTTCCTGGCTTTCCGAGAGCATGAGTTCGTAGGGCGTCATGCCCTCTTCGCGCATGGGCACGCGGTCCAGCGTCAGTTCGACGCCCAGGCCGCCCTTGGACGCCATCTCGAACGACGACGAGGTCAGGCCGGCCGCCCCCATGTCCTGGATGGCGACGATGACGTCGGTGGCCATCAGCTCCAGGCAGGCCTCGATCAGGAGCTTTTCCGTGAACGAGTCTCCGACCTGCACCGTGGGGCGCTTTTCCTCCGAATCGGCGTTGAACTCGGCCGAGGCCATGGTCGCCCCATGGATGCCGTCGCGGCCGGTCTTGGAGCCGACGTAGACCACCGGGTTCCCCACCCCGCTGGCCTTGGAATAGAAAATGCGGTCGGCGGGGGCGATGCCCACGGTCATGGCGTTGACCAGGATGTTGCCGTTGTAGTCGGGGTGGAAGTTGACCTCGCCGCCCACGGTGGGCACGCCCACACAGTTGCCATAGCCGCCGATGCCGGCCACCACGCCCGAAATCAGGTGGCGCGTCCTGGGGTGGTCGGGGGCGCCGAAGCGCAGCGCGTTCAGGTTGGCCACCGGCCGCGCGCCCATGGTGAACACGTCGCGGAGAATCCCGCCCACACCGGTCGCCGCGCCCTGATAGGGCTCGATGAAGCTGGGGTGGTTGTGGCTTTCCATCTTGAAGACGGCGGTCAGGCCGTCGCCGATGTCGATGACGCCGGCGTTCTCGCCCGGTCCCTGGATCACCCAGGGCGCGGACGTCGGCAGCGTCTTCAGCCATTTCTTCGAGGACTTGTAGGAGCAGTGCTCCGACCACATGACCGAGAAGATGCCCAACTCGGTGATGTTCGGGTCGCGGCCGAGGATCTCCAGCACGCGCTGGTATTCCTCGGCGGTCAGGCCGTGTTCGGCGATGATCTGGGGAGTGATCTTGGGGGGGGTGATCTCGGTCATGACAGCGCCTCCAGCAGCGAGGCGAACAGGGGCCGGCCGTCGGTGCCGCCCAGGCGCGGGTCGGCCAGCCGTTCCGGGTGAGGCATCAGGCCCAGCACGGTGCGCTCCTCCGACAGAATGCCGGCGATGTGGTCCAGCGAGCCGTTGGGGTTGGCGGCGTCCGTGGTCTTGCCGCCCGGGTCGCAGTAGCGGAAGGCGATGCGGTCCTCGTCCTCCAGCATACACTGGGTCGGCAGGTCGGCGACGTAGTTGCCGTCGTGGTGGGCGATGGGGATGCGGATGACCTGCCCGGGCGCATAGTGGCCGGTGAAGATGGTGTCCGTGGTCTCGACCCGCAGGTGCACGTCCTTGCAGACGAAGCGCAGGTCGCGGTTGCGGATCAGGGCGCCCGGCAGCAGCCCGGCCTCGCACAGCACCTGGAAGCCGTTGCAGATGCCCAGCACGGCCACGCCGCGTTCGGCGGCCTTGCGCACCCCGGTCATGGCGGCGGCGTGGGCGGCCATGGCGCCGCAGCGCAGATAGTCACCGTAGGAGAACCCGCCGGGGACGACGATCAGGTCCAGGTCGGCGGGCAGGTCGGGGTCACCGTGCCAGTGCATGACGGGCGGGCGGCCGGTGGTCTGCTCCAGGCTGACGGCCACGTCGCGGTCGCAGTTGGAGCCGGGAAAGACGATGACGGCGGACTTCACGGGCGGGGCTCTCGATGGGTCGGGGGAAACGGAATGGCGCCGGGTATAGCGCGGATCGGCCCGCCTGTCGCCCCCCTGGGACGGCTGGCACGCGCGGGAAGAACAGGGCCGCGTGAGCATGTCTCTGTGGATAACGCCGCATGAGATCTTGCTCATGGCAGCATTGATCCGATATCTTGCTACATAGAGATGTTACAGCGCCTTCAGGGGAGGTTCCCATGACCGGCGAAACGGCGGCGGCCGTCACCGCATCACCGGGCGACGGCGTCCTGGTCGGGAAAGCCGTCCTGCGGGCCGCCCGCCTTCTTGGCCTCAACAACGTGATCCTCGCCAACGTTCTGGGGATCTCCCAGTCCCAGGTGTCCCGGCTCGATCGGGGCAAGGCGGCGCTGGACGGCAAGCCCCTGGAAATCGCGCTGCTGCTAATCCGGGTGTTTCGCAGCCTGTCCGGAATCGTGGGACCGGACGACGACGCCGCGAAGTCCTGGATGCGCGCCGACAACACCGCGCTCCGGGGCCGCCCCTGCGATCTCATCCAGCGCATCGACGGCCTTGTCAGCGTGATGACCTATCTGGACAGCCATCGTGCGCGCCTTTGATCCGGTGCCGGTCTCCGGCGACGCCTGGCGACTGGTCGAGGACCAGTGGTCGGCGGCAACCGTCCGCATCACCGACAGCTTGGACGAACAGGCGCGCCTGGAACAGCTTCTGGATCAGACGAAGCCGCCCCTGCCGCCCGCGTGCGATGGGTACCACTACCTGATCGCAACCCCGTTCCGGTATCGCCCTTATCCCAAGGGGTCCCGGTTTCGGCGGGCGCTTCAAGAGGACGGCGTCTTCTACGGAAGCGATCGGGTGCAAACCGCCCTGGGCGAGTTCTGCTTCTACAGGCTTCTGTTCTTCCTGGATGCGCCCCAGGCCAAACGGCCCGAAACGCCCCAACAGGCCACGGCCTTCAAGGTCCGTTTCAGGGCCTCGCGCGCCATCGACCTGACCACGGCGCCCCTCTCGGCAGAGGCGGATCTGTGGTCGCATCCAACGGACTATGGGGCGTGCCAGGATTTGGCCGACGACGCACGGGCGGCCGGGGTGGATGCGCTTCGCTATCGCTCGGTGCGATGTCCCGACGGTGGCATCAATAGCGCCATCCTGGAGATCCGGGCGATTGTTGACCGGCAGCCCCAAGTGCAACAGACATGGCACGTCCTGGTCAGAGAGACCACGGTGCAGGCGTGGTGCGAGTTTCCGCGCCTGCGGAAAGAATTCAGCATCGCGGACTGGGCAACCACGGACGACAGGGTTCCCGATCCCGAATCGCGGTGATGGCCCGATGTCCGCTTCGGTTGGTCCTGTTCCACCGCTGGGGTCACCGCGCCTCGATCTGTCGCGTCGCCAGAACCGCTCCGTTGGCGACGTCCACATACCGCAGTTCGTAGCTGCCCGGCGTGCCCGGCAGGGTCAGGGCCACGCCGTCGCCTTCGTCGGTCTTCACCCCGGTGGCCGCCAGCCACTGGAACGGTCCCTGGTCCGGCGCCGCCACGGCGATGCGGTCGCGCTCACCGCCCGGTCCCGTCCAGCGGACGCGGATGGTCTCGCCGGGAGCGGCCGTATCCGGCGCGTTCAGGGACGCCGCGACGGATATGACCGCGACATCGGCGCTGCCCAAGATGGCACCCGTCTCGCCCAGCCGATAGCGCACGGCGTAGGACCCGGCGTCATCGGGCGCGGTGAATCGCGCGCTGTCGTCCCGGTCGGCGCGGGCCGCCTCCAGGGGTGCGGCGTCCGGCGGCGCCTCGGCGGGCACCAGTTCGACGCGGTCATCGCGCCGGCCCGGACCGTCCCAGGACACGTCCAGGGCGGCCCCGGCAACGACCTCGCCCGGCGCCGTCACGGTGGCCGACAGCGGCACGATTTCCAGGGGCGCGCGGGCGAGCACACGCCGGCCTTCGTTCAGGACGTAGCGGACTTCATACAGCCCGGGTTCGCCCGGGGCCTGAACCTGGTCCTTTTGGTCCCGGCTGCTGGCGCGCTTGTAGCTGCCGACCTCATCGTCGGGCGTGCCCATCGGCACGATGGTGACATAGTCGCGGACGCCCACCGTGGGATCCCAGGACACCGGCACGCGCGATCCGGCCGGCGCTGTCTCGGGCGCGGTCAGGGTCACGGTGGCGTTGGTCAGTTCGAGGGGCGCGCGGGCGAGCACACGCCGGCCTTCGTTCAGGACGTAGCGGATTTCATACAGCCCCGGTTCGCCCGGGGCCTGAATCTGGTCCTTTTGGTCCCGGCTGCTGGCGCGTTTGTAGCTGCCGACCTCATCGTCGGGCGTGCCCATCGGCACGATGGTGACATAGTCGCGGACGTCCACTGTGGGATCCCAGGACACCGGCACGCGCGATCCGGCCGGCGCCGTCTCGGGCGCGGTCAGGGTGACGGCGGCGTTGGTCAGTTCGAGGGGCGCCCGGGCGAGCACACGCCGGCCTTCGTTGAGGACGTAGCGGATTTCATACAGCCCGGGGTCGCTCGGGGCCTGAACCTGGTCTTTTTGGTCTCGGCTGCTGGCGCGTTTGTAGCTGCCGATTTCGTCGTCGGGGGTGCCCCTCGGCACGATGGTGACATAGTCGCGGGGCGTGACGGTCGGGTCCCACGACACCGCGACGCGCGATCCGGCCGGGGCGGTGGCCGGCGCCGTCAAGGTGACCTCCGGCGCCGGTGTCTCGGGCTCTGGTTGGGGGGCGGGTTCGGGCTCCGATTCTGGCGCGGCTGTGACCTCGAACAACGCCTCCTGGAGCGAGCCGGCGTCGTCGGCCGTGCGGAACGTGCCCCCGGTGTTCTCCGCCAGACAGCGCAGTTGTGCCTGGTCCTCCGGCGCGTCGACGTCGAATCCGATGACATGGGCGGTGAAGTCGATACCGGCGGCCTCCAGGGCCTCGGCCACGGCGCAGGGGTCGCGGTCGCAGGTCTCGCGGCCATCGGAAATCAGCACGACCGTGGCCGCGTTCTCCTCGTATCGCAGGGCCTCGGCGGCGCGCCGGACGGCGTCGGAGAGAGGGGTCTTGCCCTTCGGGTTGAGGCCCTCGACGGCGGCACGGATGGCGTCGCGGTTGCCCGTGCCGGCGGGCACCAGCTCCTCGATGTCGGCGCAATCCCCTTTCCGGTTATGCCCGTAGGCCCACAGGCCGAGCGTCTGGTCCGCCGGCAAGGTGCCCAGCAACTCGCCCACCACCTCGCGCGCGATGGTGATCTTGTGACCGCCCGCGATCTGCTGCCACATCGACCCGGAGGCGTCCAGGACGAGCACGGTGCGCGGCGGTTCGGGGGCTTGCGCGCGCGCCGGATCAGCCGTCGTCACCGCGACCAGAAAGGCGGTGAACCCCAGGACGAGACCGGCCGCCAGGGCGACGCGACCGAGGTGGATGGGCACGGTCATCGAACACCCTCCGCACACTGATGGCAGTGAAATGATAGTCACGTGCAATCGTGCGGGACCGAGGCGCCGGGTGTCAAGCCACGGGCGGGGCGCCGATCAGGCGTCCACCTCGATCCGGTAGGTCTCGATGACGGTATTCGCCAGCAGTTGGCGGCACATGTCGTCCACGCGCGCTCGCGCCGTCTCGGCGTCGGTGTCGTCCAGGTCCAGGTCGATCACCTTGCCCTGGCGGGCCTCCTTCACGCCATCGAACCCCAGCGACTGGAGCGCATTGGCGATGGCCTTGCCCTGCGGGTCGAGCACACCGGGCTTCAGGGTGACATGAACGCGCGCCTTCACGGACGGACTCCTCAAGGTCTTTGGTTGTTCGGCTGCCCCGGCCTGAATGGCTACTGCAACACCGCCGGTCCCTGGATGTCGCGCGGGCCGCCCTCGGGCAGGATGCCGAGCCGGCGGGCGACCTCCTGATAGGCCTCCTCGACGCCGCCCATGTCGCGGCGGAAGCGGTCCTTGTCCAGCCGCTCGTTGGTCTTGACGTCCCACAGGCGGCAGTTGTCGGGGCTGATCTCGTCGGCCAGCACCAGGTGCATCTCGTCGGTCTGGTCGTCGTAGACGCGGCCGAACTCCAGCTTGAAGTCCACCAGCTTCAGGCCGATGCCCAGGAACAGGCCCGACAGGTAGTCGTTGACCCGCAGCGACAGGCTCATCATCTCGTCCAGGTCCTGGATGCTGGCCCAGCCGAAGGCGGTGATGTGCTCCTCGGTGACCATCGGGTCGTTCAGGTCGTCGCTCTTGTAGTAGTACTCGACGATGGAGCGCGGCAGCACGGTGCCTTCCTGGATACCGAAGCGCTTGGACAGCGAGCCGGCGGCGACGTTACGGACCACCACCTCGATGGGAATGATCTCCACCTCGCGCACCAACTGCTCGCGCATGTTCAGGCGGCGGATGAAGTGGGTCGGCACGCCGATGTCGCCCAGGCGCTGCATCAGGAATTCGCTGATGCGGTTGTTCAGCACCCCCTTGCCGGTGATGGTGCCCTTTTTCTGATTGTTGAAGGCGGTGGCGTCGTCCTTGAAATACTGCACAAGGGTGCCGGGTTCGGGTCCTTCGAACAGGACCTTGGCCTTGCCTTCATAGATCTGTCTGCGTCGGGCCATCAGTGTCGTCTTGTGGGAGTGGCGGAGGGAAAAGACTCGCACACCCGTCACCGGTGGGCGACGGGCGTGATCGGCGCACCATAGCGCGGGCGGCGCGCGGGTGAAAGGTGGTTGTTGAGGATCAGGCCGGACCCCTGGGGTCAGCCCGTGGCCGCCTGGGGTTCGGCGCTGCCCTCGGGCGCGGGCGAGGCGTCGTCCGCGCCTGTGTCTCGCGCGGCGGGCGCGGCCTTCTTCTTTTTCCGGGCCTTGGATCCGGCCACCTCGTCCGGCGCCGGGGTGGTTCCCGCGTCTGGTTCGGGCGGCACGCCCTGGGCACCAAACGCCGGGCCGTGATAGTCCGTCACCCCCTGGGCCAGGGCGAAGCAGGCCAGGCGCACCGCCTTGGGGATCTCGAGGGAGTCCCCGTCCCGCTCGCCCTTTTCGTAGTACTGCACGACCCGGCGCTTCAGGCCCAGCGCCTCGGCCGCCTCCTTTTGCGACATGCGCATGACGCCCTTGCGCCAGTGCTTGAAGTCCTTCGGCGTCACGCCGCCTCCCCCGCTTGCATACAATCCCCTGTCGGCTAGACGTATGACAGATTTGTGACCAAATCAAGCTGTTTTGGGTGCCCACTGTCAACACCCCGGGCGGCCTACCGTGCCACCAAGATCAAGGTCAACGGCAGCGAACGGCGTCCGATCCGGGGGTCCCGGCGCGAACCGCAGGATCGGCGCGGGGCCGTCCACGGCCGGGGCCGGCAGGGCGATCTGGGCGGCGTTGACGGTGGCGAATCCACTGTCCAGTTCAAAGCACATCCCGGCGTTGGGTGCCGGCGCGTCGGGATCGGCGCCCAGGCCCTGCATCGCCGTCCAGGCGTCCCAGCTCTCCGGGTCCGGGGGATCGGGCACCGGCGCCGCCCGAACGCGCGGCAGGTTGGCGCGGATGCGTGGGTCGGTCTCGTCGTTGGCGTCGGCGGCGGAGATCATCCACAGGCCGTCATCCAAGGCCCTGGCCTCCACGGGCCTGGGTCCGGCATGGCGCAGCCACAGGGTATCGCGGTTGTCGGCGAGGACCATGTTGAACGGCCGGTAGGCGTCGGGGTTCAGGTCGGCCAGCGCCTCGGCGGCCGCCACGGCGTCGGCGTGGTCCAGCGCCTCCAGCACCAGTTCGCCTCGGCTGCGCTTGCCGGCCTGCGGACCGAGAGTGCCAGGCCGGTTCAGAATGACCGCCACCACGCCGTGGTCGTTCAGCCCCAGCCAGGAGCCGCCGGCCAGGTCGTCGCGCCCGGCCACCACCTCCGGCCGGTCGGGCCAGTGGCGTCCGGGGCCGGTCCACGGTCGGTCGCGCATCTCGTCGCGATTCCCGGCCAGGATCAGCGGCCAGGGATGTCCGGACCGGCGCAACACGATCACGGTACACATGGGATGCTGGTCTCCTTTTGGCCCGTGGCACGTCGGAGTCCAATGTAGTCGCTCCGGCGCGTATCCACAAAACACTTGGCGAAAAAGGGGGTAGGCCGGGGCCGCGCGGCGACGGTATAACGGGCGCGCACAGCGGGGAGGGCTGCGGTCCGGACGAGTGAGAGGGGACAAGGATGAGTGATCCGTTCCGCGAGCGCGAAAAGGCGTTCGAGGCGAAATACGAACACGACGAGGCCCTGCGGTTCCGCATCACGACGCGCCGCAACAAGCTGCTGGGGCTGTGGGCGGCCGGGGAACTCGGCCTGACCGGCGCCGAGGCCGAGGCTTACGCGCACAGCCTGATCGAATACGACCTGACCCACGCCGGCAGCACCGATCTGCTGGACAAGGTGCGCACCGATCTGACGGCCCGGGGCATCGAGATCTCGCACCACCGCCTGGACCTGCGGGCGGCCAAGCTGCTGCACGAGGCCGAGGCGCAGATCAACGCCGAACTGGTCGGCTCTGCGCCGCGCTGAGCCGGCCGGCCGGTATCAACACACAGGTCTGCCGGGATGATGCGGCGACGGGACGGGTTTGGCCTGCGGTGCTCGACTCCCTCGAAAGCCTGCGCAAACCGATTGATAGGGTGTTCAGACAGATCCGCTTAAACTTTTAGATGATAATGGCCGGAACCACGGCGGCATGTGATCGTGTCGAAGGTTCGATTGCGCACCCTGATGTCTGGTGCCGAACCTCGGACGTCAACGCTGCTCTGCCCCGCCTTCCGCCCAATACAATTTAAGGGTCGCGGACTGTGCCTTCCGGCTTCGCCATTTTGACTGCGACGCTTCCGACCTTGCTCCCCCGGGCCGGTTCCCGTTCAATGCGGCGGAGCCGGTCCTCTCCTCTCTCGCGTTCGGTCCGCCCGCCGCCATGCTGGTTTCGCTGTCCATCCGCGATGTCGTGCTCATCGCGCGCCTTGACCTGTCGTTCGGCGACGGGCTCGGTGTGCTGACCGGCGAGACCGGGGCGGGCAAGTCGATCCTGCTGGACAGCCTGGGGCTGACCCTGGGGGCGCGGGCCGATAGCGGTCTGGTGCGGGCCGGGGCCGAGCGGTTGTCGGTGACGGCGGCGTTCGATATTGGCCGCGACCATCCGGCCCACGCCATCCTCGCCGAGCAGGACATGGCGGAGACCGAGGACCAGCTTGTGCTGCGCCGCGCGGTGAACGCCGACGGCCGCAGCCGCGCCTGGGTCAATGACCAGCCGTGCAGCGTCGGCCTGCTGCGCCGGCTGGGCGAGACGCTGGTCGAGGTGCACGGCCAGTTCGACACGCACGGCCTGCTCGATCCTGGGACTCACCGGGCGGTGCTGGACGCGCACGGGGCGCTGGGATCGCATCTGATCGCCTGCCGCGCCGCCTGGGACGCGTGGCGGGCGGCGGCGCGGGCGCACGCGGCGGCGCTGCGCGATCTGGAGCAGGCCCGCGCGCACGAGGACCACCTGCGGGTCATGCTGGCCGACCTGGAAGCGCTGAACCCGAAGCCCGAGGAAGAGGCCGCCCTGGCCGAGAAGCGCACCCGCCTGATGAACGGCGAGAAGCTGGCCGAGGGCCTGAACGGCGCGCTGTCGGCGCTCAGCCAACCGACCGACGTCGAGGCCGCCTTGCGGTCCGCCCAGCGGCACCTGGAGCGGTTGGGCGATGCCGCCGGCCCGGCGCTCGGCCCGATCGCCGAGGGCCTGGAACGCGCCGCCATCGAGGTCGCCGAGGCCCGCGCCGCGCTCGACCACGCCGCCGCCGACGTGGATCTCGATCCGCGCCATCTTGATCAGGTCGAGGAGCGCCTGTTCGCCCTGCGCGGGTTGGCGCGCAAACACGGCGTGGCGGTGGACGACCTGTGCGACCTGACCGCGCGCACGCGGGCCAGCCTGGACGCCCTGGAGGACGAGGGCGGCGCCGTGGCCGGCCTGGCCAAGGCCGAACAGACGGCGCGCGAGGCCTACCTGACGGCCGCGCGGGCGCTGTCGGCGGCCCGGACCAGCGCGGCGACGACGCTCGACACGGCGGTGAACGGAGAACTGCCACCGCTGAAGCTGGACAAGGCCCGCTTCGCCACCCGGGTGGAGCCGATGGACGAACGCGACTGGGGACCGGAGGGCCTGGACCGCGTCGCCTTTCAGGTGGCCACCAATCCCGGCACGGCCCCCGGAGCGATCCACAAGATCGCCTCGGGCGGCGAACTGGCCCGCTTCATGCTGGCGTTGAAGGTGGTGCTGGCCCGCGCCTCGACCATCCCGACGCTGGTGTTCGACGAGGTCGACACCGGCATCGGCGGCGCCACCGCCGCCGCCGTGGGCGAGCGGCTGGCGCGGCTGGCGCGGGACGTCCAGGTGCTGGTGGTGACGCACTCGCCGCAGGTGGCGGCGACCGGCCACCATCACTGGCGGGTGGAGAAGGCGGCCGGGGACGACGCGCCGGTGACGCGCGTGGTTCGCCTGGCGGACGAGGAGCGACGCGAGGAAATCGCCCGCATGTTGGCCGGGGCGACCGTCACCGCCGAAGCCCGCGCCGCCGCCGAGACCCTGCTGCAGCACGCCGGCACGGCGCAACTGGACCTGGACCTGGCGACCGGCTCCCAAGCACCCTGATTCGCATCGCCCGACACAAGGATTGGTCATCCCGACGCCTCCGAAGGAGGCGAGGGATCTGGTTGAGAAGAGCGACCACCTTGCGGATGTCGTCAAAGGAGCGATGGTATCATCCCAAGCGTCGGACGGCATAGACATACACGCTTGTCGTGGCGCCCAACCGATCGTCTGCCGGTATGTCGCAGGACAGCCGTCCATTGGCGCGACCTGTCGTGCACCCGCCTATGCCACCGGCCTCGCCGTATCAAGCACCATCACCCCCGGGCCGGCGGTCCAGACCAGGGCGCAGGTGATCGCCCGGTCCGGGTAGATCTGGTCCAGGACCCCCCGATACAGCGCCATCTGGCGCACGTAGGTGTCGGGGATCGCAGTCGGATCGGCCGGCACCGGCCGGCTGGTCTTGAAATCCACCACGACGACCCGGTCGTCCGTCACCAGCAGCCGGTCCACTTGGCCCGACACCACGGAGTCGCCGATCACGCCGACGATCGGCACCTCGGCCCGCGCGCCGGGGCCGAACACGGGCGCCAGGTCCGGATGGTTCAGGACCGCCAGCACCTCATCGGCCAGCGTCTCGACCGTGGCCGCATCCAATTCATGAACCGGCCGCGCCAGCCACGCCCGCGCCGCCTCGGCCCGGCGCTCCGGCGCCAGGCCGGGCAGGTGTTGCAGCAGGCGGTGCACCAGAATGCCGCGCTGGAACCGCGCGCGCTCCGCCCGGGCCACCGGCGAGACCGGCGGCGGGTCAGCCCGGACATGGGACGGCGCCAGCGGCCGCGAGGGGCGCGGCTCGGCGGGCGCCGGCCGGGTCAGCCAGTCCGGGGCCTCGGTGTCCGCCGGTGCGGCGTCCATCGCGCTGTCGTCCGGCCGGGGCGGGCGCGTCTGGTCCGAGCGGTGGCGCAGCACCGTGGCGGACTCCGCCGCCATGCCGCAGGCGAGCAGGTCCGCGTCGTCCTCCGCCACCGCGAAACCCTGCAGGCCCCGCGCGACGAGCGCGTGCCAACAGCCGTCGGGCGCGGCCTTGCGCGTGTTCCAGCCGCACACGATGAGCCGGTCCTCGGCCCGGGTCATGGCGACATAGAGCAGGCGGCGGTATTCCCGGTCCTGGGCGGCGCGGCGGGCGTCCTCCAGCGCCTGGGTGACGGGCTCGCGGTCGGCGGCGCGCGGCGGCCACAGCAGCAGGGCGTCGTCGCCGTCGCCGTCGAAATAGACGTGGGTATCGCCGGCCGGCGGCGTGCCGCGCGTGTCGGGCAGAATGACCACCGGCGCCTGCAAGCCCTTGGAGCCGTGCACGGTCATCACCCGCACCGCTTGGCCGCCGTGCTCCAGGTCGCGCTTGACCTCGGTCTCGGCCACGGACAACGCGCGCAGGAATCCGCCCAGCGAGGGCGGCTGATCGCGGTCGTGGGCCAACGCCAGGGCCATGAACTCGTCGAGGGGGTCGTCGGCCTCCGGCCCCAGCCGCGCCACCAGGTTGCGGCGTCCGTCCAGCGTGTCCAGCACGCGGGCGAACAGTTCGTGCGGCGGGATCAGGTCGGCCACCGCCATCAGGTCGTGCATGTGTTTCCAGGCGGCGCCAAAGGCATCATCGGCACCCGCGCGCGCCTCCAGCCGGTGCCACAGCCGTTCGCCCGGCGCGCGGCCGTGGGCCAGCTCGAACAGTTGTTCTTCTGACAACCCGATCAGCGGCCCTTTCAACACCGTGGCCAACGTCAAATCATCCTCCGGCAGCAGCATCGCCTGCCCCAGGGCCATCAGGTCCATCACCGCCAACTGGTCGGTCAGCACCATGCGGTCGGCCCCGGCCACCGGCACGCCGAGCCCCTTCAGCGCCCGCGACAGGTCGTTGACGAACGGCGTGCGGCGGCGCACCAGCACCATGATATCGCCGGCCCGGATGGGGCGGTCGCGCGCCTCCAGCCGTTCGCCGCCGATCATGCGGTGGATGCGCTGCGCCAGCACGCGGGCGAGGCGCGTCGGCGCGCTTTCCACCCGCAGGCGCTCGACCGGCGGTTTCCAGGGGTCGGGCGCGGGCGCCTCGGGCGGGTCGATGGGGGGCCACACCTCAACGTGGCCCGCCTGTCCCACACGCGCCGGGATGTGGGTGATGTCCTCGGCCCCCACCGCCACGCCGTCGCGGGCGTCGGCCTGAACGAACACCTGGTTGACCGCCTCCAGCACGGCCGCCGTCGAGCGGAACGAGACATGCAGGCCCACATCCTCGAACCGCGCGCCGGTGGCCCGCACGCGGTCGGCGACGCGCCCGCGCATGGCCTCGAACCCGGCCGGGTCGGCGCCCTGGAAGCTGTAGATGGACTGCTTGCGGTCGCCCACGGCGAACACGGTGCGGGTGGGCGGCACGGTGTCGCCGCGCGGCCCCTCGCGGCCCAGGCCGGCGTGGAACTCCTCGGTCAGCATCCGCGCCACCGCCCACTGGTCCGGGCTGGTGTCCTGCGCCTCGTCGATCAGCAGGTGGTCGATGCCGCCGTCCAGCTTGTAGAGAACCCAGGCGGCGCCGTCCGAGCGTTCCAGCAGGGCGCGGGTGTGGTGGATCAGGTCGTCGAAGTCGAGCAGCGCGCGGGCGTCCTTCTGCTCGGACAGGGCCTTCAGATAGGCATCGGCCACCGTCAGCAAGGCGCCGCTGGCCTCGGCCACGGCGGCGGCGCGGCGGTGCTCCGCGAGACGCAGGAGACGGTTCTGTTCCGTGACCATGATTTCGATGATGTCGGGGTGACTGTCGCGAACGGCCTTTGTGGACGCCAAGCCCTTTTCTGAACGCGGGTTGCCATCCTTGTCGAGAAACAGGGCTTGGTGCCCGTCCAGCAACCTGGGCCGTTGTTCCGCAGACTCTGAAAGGAAGGCCAACAGGCCAGGCAGGCGCTCCTTCTCTTTCTTCCCACCTTTTTCGGCCAGAACTTGCGCGACGTTGAGAAGCCCCGCGTGGTCGAATGCGCCGTCGGCGCAGGCGCCGCAGGTCAAAGCCTCGGGCGTCTCGCCCTCGGTCACGCCCAGACGCGCCCAGGTGGCCGTGCGCACGGCGTTCAGGCCCCCGCGCGCGGCGAACATCCGCCGCAGGCGCGGCCCGGCGCGTTTCATCGCCGCCATCAGCTTGGGGAAGCGGTCCTCGGAGACGCACGCGCTCACCGTCTCCAGCGCCGCCGCCAGCGGATCGACGGCCGGGTCTCCCAACCGCGCCGTTTCCAGCACCGTGCGCAGGGCGGTCTCGCTCGCTTCGGCGGTCTGCCGCTCGTCCATCACCCGGAAGCCGGGGGACAGGCCCGCCTCCAGCGGAAACCGGCGCAGCACCGACTGGCAGAAGGCGTGAATGGTCTGGATGCGCAGGCCCCCCGGCGTGTCCAGCACGCGGGCGAACAGGCGCCGCGCGCCGGCCATGCGGTCGGGATCGGGGCGGGCGCCGGACAGGTCCGCCAATGCCCGCGCCAGCGTGGGATCGTCGCACACCGCCCACTCGGCCAGCCGGCGGGCGACGCGGTTGGCCATCTCCGCCGCCGCCGCCTTGGTGAAGGTCAGGCACAGCAGGCGCTCCGGCGCCGTGCCGTCCAGCAACAGGTTCAGCACGCGGTCGGTCAGCACCTTGGTCTTGCCGGACCCGGCGCTGGCCGCCACCCAGGCCGAGGCGGCCGGGTCGGCCGCGCGGCGCTGCTCGCGCCCGGCCAGGGCGACGGGGTCGAGCGGGGCGGGATTGGGGCCGGTCATGGCACTGTCTCCGCGCCCAGTGCCCCGTCATTGCGAGCCCGCGTCGTTAGACGCGGGCGAAGCAATCCAGAGCAGAAAACATCAATACTCGCCCTGGATGGCTTCGTCGCTTCGCTCCTCGCAATGACGGCTTTTTTTGCGGGACGGGAGTGAAACTCCACGCCGTCACATCTCGCAAGGGGATGCGCAACGTCCATCACGCCCCCTCCTCGTCGCCGGCGGTGGACCACTCCAGGACACGGGCCAGGTGTTCGTAATCCGAATACTTCGGCGCCTTGTCCGGCACCGGCCGGGCGGGATAGGGCGTCTCCGGCAGGGCGTACAGATTGACCAGGGCCACCAGCCCGGCCAGGGCCTCGGCGGCCAGCGTCGGCGGGTCGTCGGCCACGGCGCGGATCTCGCCGCCCTGGTCGCGCGATCCGCTCAGGCGCCAGTACTCCAGCCCGGCTACCGGCCCGGCGGGCACGTCGGCGAAGGCCCCGGCGGCCAGCATGGCGGCTTCCAGCGGCAACTGGGGCGCATAACCGGCCGCGACTTCCTTTTTCGCCGGCGGCTGGCCGGTCTTGTGATCGACCACCACCAGGGACCCGTCGCGATACGCCTCCACCCGGTCGGCGCGCGCGGTCAAGGTGAACGGCCGCGCCACGCCGGCCAGCGCCATCTCGCCCTTCACTTCGACGTGGACGCGGCGCAGCGTCGCCGCCCGCGCGCGTTCCTGGGCCGCCACCCACACAGCGGTGCGTTGGAAGCGCGGCCACCAGAAGGCATTCACCGCCGCGTCGGCCATGCCCTCGGCGAACACGTCGCGGCCGATGTCCAGCAAGGCCCGCTCGACATCGGCGGGCAGGGTCTCGGGATGGGCGAGGCGGAGGCGTTCCAACGCGGCGTGCACCAACTCGCCGTAGTCCTTGGCGCCGAGCGGCCGGTCGAGCGGCTCCAGCGCCTCCAGCCCCAGCACATACTGGGCATAGATGGCGTAGGGATCGCGCCGCCAGGTCTCGATGCGGGTGACGGACAGCCTGTCAGGGCGAGCCTCCACCGGCGGCGTGGGGGCCGGCGGCGGTGCGGGATCCACCGTCTCCACCGCGCGCAGGCGCGCCGCCCAGCCCAGCCAGGGGGTGCGCGCGGCCGCCGCCCAGGCGTCCGCCAGCCCCACCGCCGCCGTCGCAGCGTCCAGCCGCAGCAGCCAGCGCGAGGGCACGGTCGGCGTGCCCTCGACCCGCTCCGCCCGGGTCAGCACGACGCGCGGCGCGCCCATCGCCTGGGCGAAGTCGTGCGCCGACAGGCCGACGCGCTGTTCCGGCGGCGGCAGGCCGAAATCCGCCTGCATGGGCCGGCTCATCCACGGATCGGCCTCGACGGCGGGCGGCCAGGTGCCCTCGTTCAGTCCACCCAGGATCATCAGATCGGCGTGCCAGGCGCGCGCCTCCAGCGGCCCGAGGATGGACAGGCGCGGGTGCCCGCCCTGGGGCGGACGGACGGCGCGGCCGGCCATCAGGGCGTCAAGCAGGCCCGGATAGTGGCGCGGCTGGATGTCCGGCAGGCCGTCGGCGGCCTCGGCCAGTTCGGCGGCGAAGAGGGCGGCGGCCTCGCCGGCGGTTTCGGCCCACAGGCGCAAGGGGCCGGGCGTGGTCCGCGTTTCGGCCAAGGCCTCGGCGGCTTGCATGTGGGTCTCGACCAGGGCGCGCGGCGGCAGCGGTGGCCCACTCATCATTGTCAGGAGCGGCCCCAACCGCTCTTCCAGGCGGTCCAGAAGGCGCATCAGGCGGCCGTCGACCGGCACACCGCGTGCGCGGGCCACCCGGCGTAACCCGTCGAGCCCGCCGGGCGGGCGCGGGCCGCGCAGGACCCGGCGCTCCAGGTCGCGCACGCTGGCGCGGAAGCGGCCCACGTCCAGGCCGCCGCCGGCCAGCGGGTGGCGCAGCAGGTCGAGCAGCGGTCCCGGTGCCAGGTCCTCGGCCGCCGCCACGGCGAGCAGGCGCAGGAACGAACCGGGCGCGGTCACGGCCAACGGCCGGCCGGCGGAATCGTCCACGGTCAGGCGCCAGCGTTCCAGCAGCGCCGCCACCCGCCGCGCCAGATCGCGGTCCGGGGTGACCAGGGCGGCGGTGCGGCCGGGCGTCTCCAGGGTCTCGCGCATCATCAGGGCGATGGCCTCGGCCTCCTCGCGCGGGCCGGGGGCGGTCACCCGTTCGACGCCGGCCAGCGCCGACGGCGGCAGGGCCGGGGCCGCGCGCCACGCGTCGGTGGTCGCGGCTGGCCGCAGGGCCTCGGCGGTCAGGCGGAGGCGGGCGGCGTTTGCTGACGGCGCGCCGGCGAGAGGCGACGGCCAGTCGGGTACGTCGCGGCGGTCCATCCCCAGCCTGGCCAGCAACTCGCGCAGGCCGTACTGGGGATGGGTCGGGTCCAGCGCCGACCAGCTTTCGTCGTCCAGATCGCGGTCGAGGCCGGGCAGGATGACAGCGCCGTTGGGCAGCCCGGCCACCACCGCCAACAGGTCGGCCGTCGCCGGGATCGACCCGGTGGAGCCGGCGGCGATCACCGGGCCGGGGGGCGGCGTCGTCCGCCAGTCTTCGGCCTGGGCGGTCATCAGCCGGTCGCGCCGCGCCGCCGGGTCGAGCGCGCCCTCGGCCTCCAGCACGGTGGGCCAGACCTCGAACAGCACCCGCAGGAAATCCACCGTGATGCCCCAGTGTTCGGCGTAGCGCTCCGGCACCAGGGCAGCCAGCCGATCGAACGACAGCCGTTGCGTCTGCACGCGGTCGAGCAGGCTCGCCAGCTCCCGCGCCAAGCGGGCGGCCATCTCGGGTGTGGGCGGGCGGTCGCCCGGCCCGAGCGGCCGCGCCTGGATCAGCCGCGCCAGCAGCAGCCGGCGGCGCAGGTCGCGAATGGCGGGCGGCAGGTCGGCCAGATCGTCGCCCAGGACGGCGGGCGCGGCCAGCAACAGGTCGTCCTCGTCGACATCGCCCAGGGCCATCATGCGCGGCAGCATCAGCGCCCGGCCGGCGCCGCGACGCAGGAACGCCTCGCGCAGGGTACGGCAGGCGCGCCGCGTCGGCAGCAGCACCGTGACGTCCGCCAGCGCCAGCGGATCACCGCCGTGGCGGTCCAGCAGGCCGGCGGCCAGCACGTCCACGAACGGGCGCGTGGGGGCGATGGTGAAAACGCGGGGCGTGGCGGGCCTCCGTTACTGCTCGCTGCTGGGGCCGGGCTCGCCCAGCCTTTCCTCGGCCAGGGCAAGCGCGGTGGGTGTTCCCACATGATACCACTCGCCATCGTGGGGCACAGCGAAGATGCGCTCCTCGTCGATGGCACGGTTGAACAGGCGGTTGAACGAGAACGGGCCATCCGGCGTGTCCTCGAACAGGGCCGCTGTGGTCATCAGCACGCCGGCGTAGACGAATGGGGCGATCTCGTGCTGGCGGCGGCGGCGCGGACGGCCCCAGGAATCGACGAAGAAGTCGCCGGGGCCTTCATATCCGTTGGCGCTGGCCAGACGCAGCACCAGCAGCAACAGGTCCATGCGCGCCGGGTCCCAGGCCCCGGCCAGCCGGGTCAGCGCCGGAATGGCGCCGTCCAGCCACAACACGTCGCCGTTGGCCACGAAAAAGGGATCGGCGCCCAGCAACGGCAGCGCCTTGCGGACGCCGCCGCCGGTGTCCAACAGGGCGTCGGTCTCGTCCGAAAAGGCGATGCGCGGCGCCGTGCGGTCGGCCAGGTGCGTGCGGACCTTGTCGCCCAGATGGTGGATGTTGACGACGCAGGTCTCGACGCCGACGGTGGCCATGCGGTCCAGCGTCCAGTCGATGACCGGCCGGCCGCGCACCGGGACCAGCGGTTTCGGCGTGTGGTTGGTGAGGGGCCTCATGCGCGTGCCCAGGCCGGCCGCCAGGATCATGGCCCGGCGGGGCACGGCGACGTCGCCCACCGGCGGGATGGTGACGGTCTGATGCGGGCGCTGGGTCATGGCGGACGGGTCCTCCGCTCAGGGGGAATGTAGCGGTCGATCCAGGCGCGGACGCCGGCCAGCGCGGGGTGGTCTAGCGCCGCTTCGAACAGCCGCCAGACGCGCGGGATGTGATCCAGGTACAGCGGCTTGCCGTCGCGGCGCGACAGGCGGGTGAAGATGCCGATGACCTTGGCGTGGCGTTGCGCCGCCAGCACGGCCCAACTGGCGGCGAAGGCCTCTGGGTCGAGCCCCGGCACGGCCGAGAGATAGCGCGCCCGCATGGTCGCGACCAGATCGGGGTTCATGTCGCGCCGAGCATCCTCCAGCAGGGAGACGACATCGTAAGTCAGCGGGCCGACCACGGCGTCCTGGAAATCCAGCAGGCCGCAGCCCGCCAAGCCCGGGCGGCCGGGCACGTGCAGCAGGTTGTCGACGTGGAAGTCGCGCAGGACCAGGGTGTCCGGCACCGCTCGCGCCGGCGGGAACACGGCGCGCCACTGGGCCTCGTAGTCGGCCAGCGCGGCGTCGTCGGGCGCCTCGCCCAGCACCGCCGGCATGAACCAGTCGGTCAGCAGGCGGGCCTCCTGAAGCAGCAGGGCGTCGTCATAGGGCGGGGCCAGCCCGGGGGGTGCCGCCATATCGGCGGGGCGACGGTGCAGGTCGGCCAGCAGGTCCACGGCCAGCGTGTACAGCGCCGCCTCGTCCGCGCCGGCGGCCAGGCGGCGGGTGTAGGTCTCGTCGCCCAGGTCCTCCAGTAGCAGGAAGCCGTGCGCCGGGTCCTCGGCCAGCACCTCGGGGGCCGAATAGCCCAAGCCCGAAAGGTGACGGGCGACGCGGACAAAGGGGCGGATGTCCTCGTGCTCGGGGGGGGCGTCCATCAGCACTACGGATCGCGTGCCGCGCCACAGTCGGTGGTACGTGCGGAACGAGGCGTCGCCGGCCAGGAAGGTCACGCGCGCGTCGCCCCAGCCGGCAAGGCTGACGAAGGCGTCGCGGGCGGCGTCGCGGTCGCGGATCATGCGCTCATGCCCCGACATGGCGGGCCACCTCGGGCAGGCGCCCGGCCCAGGCTCCGGCCGGCGTCAGGGTGACGCGGCGCGCCGTCGCGCCGGCGATGGCCAGGGTGACGTCCAGGCGGTCGCGCGGCAGCAACGGCCCCAGCCGGTCCGGCCACTCGATCAGCGTGGCCCCGGTCGCCAGCGCGTCGTCGAAGTCCAGTTCCAGCACGTCGTCGGGCCGCTCCAGGCGGTACAGGTCGTAGTGAGCGATCGGCAGGCCGTCGGCGCCGTCGTAGACCTGGAGAAGGGTGAAAGTGGGGCTTGGCACCTCGGCGTCGGCCTCGCCCGTGCGGGCGCGGATCAGCGCCCGGGCCAGCGCCGTCTTGCCGGCGCCCAGGTCGCCGCGCAGGGCCAGAACGTCGCCGACGCGCAACAGCCCGGCCAGCGCCGCGCCCAGGCGGGCGGTGGCGGCCTCGTCGGGCAGGTCGAGCATCACGTCGGTCATGTCGGGTCCTGGGGCGTGTCGGGTCATGGGGACGGTTGTAACGGCCCACCTCCGGCCTCGCAACGGAGGCCGGGGTTGCGGTGGCCGGTGCGCCCCGGTATGTCAGGCTGCCCCGCCGCCAGGAACCGGAGACCCGTGCCATGTCCGACGCCCCCATCCACCGCACCGACGCCATCGTCATCGGCGCCGGCCCGGTCGGGTTGTTCTCCGTGTTCCAGTTGGGCATGGCGCGCCTGCGCTGTCACGTAGTCGATGTGCTCGACGTGCCCGGGGGGCAGTGCGCGGCGCTGTATCCGGAAAAGCCGATCTATGACATTCCCGCCTGCCCGGAGATGCTGGCCGGCGCGTTGGTCGAGCGCCTGGTGGAGCAGGCCAGGCCGTTCGCGCCCCGGTTCCATCTGGGACAACGCGCGGAGTCGCTGCGGCGGACCGAGGATGACGCGGCGTGGCGCCTGACCACCAGCGCCGGCACCGTGCTGGAAGCGCCGGCCGTGATCATCGCCGCCGGGGCGGGGGCGTTCGGGCCGAACCGGCCGCCGCTGGAGGGCATCGAGGGCTACGAGGGCACCAGCATCTTCTACATGGTGGCCCGGCGCGAGGCGTTTCGCGGCCAGCGCGTGGTCATCGCCGGGGGTGGCGATTCGGCGGTCGACTGGGCGCTGTCGCTGGCCGACGTGGCGGCCCAGGTGATGGTCGTGCATCGTCGCGCCAAGTTCCGCGCCGCGCCCGAAAGCGTGGCCCGCCTGCACGCCCTGGCCGAGGCGGGCCGGATCGATCTGGTCACACCGTACCAACTGCACGCGTTGGAGGGGGACGGCCAGCGACTCGAGGCCGTGATCGTCGCCGACCTGGACGGGGCGATGCGCCGCCTGGAGGCCGATACCCTCCTGCCGTTCTTTGGCCTGGCCAATGACCTGGGGCCGATCGCCGGGTGGGGCCTGGAACTGCACCGGCACCAGATTCCCGTGGATCCATCCACGTGTGCAACGAACCTGCCGGGTGTGTACGCCGTGGGCGACGTGGCGACGTATCCCGGCAAGCTGAAACTGATCCTGACAGGGTTCTCGGAAGCGGCGATGGCGGCCCACGCCGCATATCAGAGCGTGTATCCTGGTGAGGCGCTGCATTTTGAACATTCCACGACAACCGGTGTTCCCCGGTTGACCGAAGCAGCGTCTTGATGATCGTTTTCTGGCGCGGTTCCAGGGGCTTGCGCGTTGTTTCGAAGGTAGTACATAAAGGAATATTGAAGAAAATTTCCGTTGGACCCGGCAGGGCTGGGCCGTATAGTAAAGGCACCGCTGCGGCGCGGGCGGTGCCGGTGCAAGAAATCGCCAAAATGGGCATCCCGCGTTCTCTGGCCGTAGACGGCTGGCGGATGTGACCCGCGTCACAGATTTACGTCAGTTTTCATGCTTACTTGTTTGGGGCGCTGCTATTACCCAGACAAAAGCGTCGTGTGTCTTGTATTTCGAGGCCGACTTATTCACTTGGCACCGGCGCATCCAACATGTTGTGCTTGTTCGGTTTGAGTGCCCTAGATTGGGTTTTGTCGGAGCCCCGTGACGGAAGTCTTTTTCAAGGATTGCGTATACCATGATCGTACGGCTGATTCTGGACGGATTGTTCTCTCTGCGGCGCAGGCCGGTTGTCCCGACGCTGCGGCTGCCCCGCCCGGCTCATGCGGGCCCGGGCGCCGTGCCAGGGATGTCATTCCGGGGCCGTCCCGACCTCATGCTGGTGACGGGCGCCATGTCGGCGCCGCCGTCGGTGCCGCACCGCGCGGTGCGCGGGCGTCTGTCGACGGTGCGGGGGTCTGGGAGCCGCTGGGCCGCGTAGACGGTCATCGTGGCTGTGCGCGCGACGTTGGGACTGGCCGGGGCGCGCCGAATGCGTCACGCTCACCGGTTCCGAACGGGGTCTGCACACGAGAAGTCCGGGCCGGGAGGATTGGTCATGACGTATGGGGTTTTTCGCGCCTCCAGCCGTGGGGCGCGCGTCCGGCGGCGCGTCGCCGCCGGGGTTCTGTCCGCGGTTCTCGCCGCGAGTCCGGCGCCTGTGGCCTGGGCGGCCGGCGGAGGCGGCGGCCATTCGGCGAACGGGGACTCGGACCATGGCGGCTCCGGCGGCGGCGCGGAGGAGACCCCGCCGCGAACCAAGGCGCAGCGTGTCGGCGGCCGGTACATGCAGCTCAATGTCTTGTGGCTGCCTGTGGTCCAGCAGGACCGTCATCGCTATCAGGCGGTGACGGCGCGGCTCGTGCCCCATCCGGCCAAGCGGGTGATGGCCTGCTTCAAGGCCCCCTGGGCGCAGGAGGCGCTTCTGTTCGCGCTGAACGAATCGCCCCTGACGCTGGACGCGATCGAAACGTGGCAGGCCGAATCCGCCCCGCGGCGCCTGATGGAACGCGAGGATGCCGAGGAGCGCCTTTTTGGCGCGTTGCGCACGACGGAGTTGCGCACGACGGACGAGGCGGCGGAGAAACGCCGGCAGGCGGAGGCCTTCAAACAAAACCTGCTCAATCGGATCCACGAGCACGTCGGCGTGCGCGACCTCTACGTCGACATCCTGGTGGTGTCGGGGATGCCGCCGCCCGACGGCAGCGAGGAGACACTGAGCCGCATGTGCCGGTGATCGCCTTGGTCACCGGCTATGGGAGCCATGCCACCCGACGCAAGGATTGACCGGTCTTGCCGGGCTGCCATCACGCCCCTGCCCCAGATCCCTCGGCTCGCTTCGCTCGCCCGGTATCACACTTGATGCCCGCAAGGTCCACCTTCGCCTGGAAAGCCGGCGCGCCCCGGCGCCCGACTCGGCCCGAGTCGAGCGGGCGGCGCATCGTGGGCGGCCGGCCGGTCCCCATTTTCGCCGACCGGGCAAGCATCCTTTCGTTCGTTGTCTTCGTTCGCCGCCCGTACAGCCCGGCAACAGTTTGTTAACCCTCCATCCCCGATTTCGTAGGACTTGACCCTCTCTTGCCCAGATATGGGAAAACTGCGCGGGCCGCCTGCCGCGTCGCCCTGGGCCAGCCCCTGCCCCGGACCTGGTCTGGGGAAGAATTTTCTTGCGATATCAGCGGACTCGTTCACACTCCTGAGACGCATGTTTAGGTAGGATGCGCGGCGTCTGGACGTGTCCATCGCGTCTCGGACTGCGCCGGCGCGCAAGATGTCGCAGGTCATCGAACCGACCGGAGACAGCGGGAGAAAGACGATGCGGGCGAATGGACAGAGGCGGGTCGCCGGCTGCACCGCGATCGTGCTGGGCCTCGCGTTGAGCGCGCCGGCCGCGGCCGAACGCGTGCCGGAAGGTCCCTATTTTGGCGCGGGCGGCGGCTTGAACCTCAACGATTCCGGCGATCTGGACAGCGGCGGCGTGGGCCGCGAACTCGACACCGACCTGGGCTTTGTCGGCCTCGCCTCCTTCGGCTACGCCTTCGGCAACGGCGTGCGGACGGAAATCGAGGGCGGCTATCGCCAGAACTGGGTCGACAGTTGGGGCGGCACCGGTGTCGACGGCACGCTCAGCGCCTGGCACGGCATGGTCAACGCGCTGTACGACTTCGAGACCCATTCACCGTTCACGCCCTATGTTGGCGTCGGGCTGGGCGCCGCCGTGGTCAGCGTCGACGCCGACAACCGCAGCGCCGGAATTGACCTGGACGACACCGAGGTCGGCCTCGCCTATCAGGCCATCGTCGGCATGGGCTACGATGTGGCCGAGAACCTGGCCATCACCGCCGACTACCGGTTCTTTCATGTGATCGACCCGGACCACGTGCTGTCCGACGGCGATGGTGGCGGGCCAAGCGACACCTATTTGAACCACACGTTCGCCCTGGGCTTGCGCTATGCATTCGGGACCCCGCCGCAGCCCGCCGCCGCGTCTCCGGCGCCGACGCCGGAGCCCATGGACGAGCCGCCACCGGCCGTGCCGACCAGCTATCTGGTGTTCTTCGGCTTCGACAGCGCCACGTTGACGCCGGAAGCCATCAGCATCGTCGACACGGCGGCCAGCAACGCCAAGCAGGTCGGCCCGACCCGCATCGAGGTCACCGGCCACACCGACCGCGCCGGTCCCAGCAAGTACAACCTGATCCTCTCGCAGCAGCGGGCCAAGGCGGTCATGGACCGGCTCATTGCCCAGGGTGTCCCATTGGGCGACATCGCGGTGTTCGCCAAGGGCGAGGACGAGCCGTTGATTCCCACCGCCGACGGCGTCATCGAGGCCCAGAACCGCCGCGTCGAGATCATCCTGCTGTAGGGCCGGTCGAGCGCGGGTCCTCCCCCATGAAATTGGGGAGTCGGAACGAGGGCCTCCGGAGCGCGCCCACCCTGCCCCACGCGTTCCTACCGCGACAGCAGCAGCGGCAGCGTCAGACCCGGCAGGATCGACTTGGTCACGCCCCCGCGCAGCAGGCGCGGCGCGTCATAGCCGCCGTGCGCCCCCATGGCCAGCATGTCGGCCGCCAGATCGGCGCAACGCGACAGGATCAGTTCCGAGATCGGAATGTCGGCCGGCACCTCGTGCTCGATCTCGGCCTTGATGCCGTGCCGGCCCAGTGCGTCGCGATGGGCTTCCCAGCGCCATTGCTGCGCCACCGGATCGCGGCTGATGGCCAGCAGCGTCACCACCTCGCAGCCACCCAGGAACGGCAGCGCGTCGGCCAGGGCGCGGGCGCTGGCCCCGTCCTCGTTCAGCGCGATCACGGCCCGGCGCGGCGTCGGGAACTCGCGCGTGATGTACGGCAGGACCATCAGCGGCCGGCCGGCGTTGACCGCCACCTGCTCGATCACCTCGTTGCTGGCGGTGTGGCCCATGTCCTCGGTGCGGGGCTGCGACATCAGGCCCAGGTCGCAGGTCTGCACGTTGGCCGCCAGCTGCGTGGCGATCAGGTTGGTGTCGGCCCCGTGGATGCCGTGCCAGCCGCAGCGCAGGCCGCGTTCCTCGCAGGCGGCGCGGAAGGGCACCTCGGCGGCGTCCACCTTGGCCAGGAAGTCGCTGGACACCTGACGGCTGTAGGGGTGCCGCTCGGTCTGGTCCACCACCCCATAGACGCCCATGACGTAGCCGTCGCCGGCACCGTCACCCAGGATCGCCCGGGCGACGTCCAGGCGGATATGCCAAGCGTCGGTATCGTCCACATGAACCAGGATGGTGCGCGGCGTCATCAGGTTTCCTCCGTCTGCTCTTGGCCGGATCGGTCACAGCCGTCCGGGATGTTGGATGGCGCAAGGGCGCGTTGAGCGGCCCCGCTTATAGCACGGCCATTGCAGGGACGGTACAGGGAGAAAAGGGGGTCCTCAAACCGGCGGCATCAGGCGGTAGTTCTTCAGGCGCGCCATGATGGGCGTGTCGTGCTCGGCCGGCACGGGCGCGCGGTCGAACAGCCAGTCCATGATGTAGGTGTCCGGCTCCTCCAGCAGGGTCTCGAACTGGTCCAGTTCGGTGTCGGACATGCCGGCCACGTGCGTCTCGGCGAAGCCGCCCAGGATCAGGTCGGTTTCCTTCATGCCGCGCAGCTTGGCCCGGTACAGAATGCGTTTGCGTCGGTCGTCCATGATGCGCTCCGGCCGGGAGGACGGCGTCGGCGCGCGCCGTCCGGTCATGGTATATCCGCTCCATCACCGTCTGTCAGCCGCGTCCGGATCCTGCTCTCGCCATGCGCCCCGAACTGCTCTACCCGCTGTTCCAACCCGTCGACTCCCTGAAGGGCGTGGGCGCGCGCGTGGCCCCGCTGATCACCAAGCTGGCGGGGCCGAAGGTGGTGGACGTGCTGTGGCACCTGCCCACCGGCGTCATCGACCGGCGGTTCCGCCCCAAGGTGGCCGAGGCGGTGCCGGGCCGCATCGCCACCCTGGTCCTGACCGTCGACGAGCATCGGCCGCCGCCGCCGGCCAGCCGGGCGCCGTACCGCGTCGCCGCCTCCGACGAGACCGGCACCCTGACGCTGGTGTTCTTCCGCGCCAGCCGGGACTACATGATGAAACTGTTGCCCATCGGCGAGCAACGCGCGGTCAGCGGCCGCATCGAATACTACAACGACCTGCCGCAGATGGCGCACCCGGACCATGTGGCGCCGGTTGCGGAGTTGGCGGAGATCCAGACCGTCGAGCCGGTTCACCCGCTCACCCAGGGCCTGACGCCGAAGACGCTGCGCAAGGTGGTGGAGTCGGCCCTGGCGGTGGGCCTGTCGGTGGCCGAGACGGCACCGGAATGGCTGGACCCCAGCGTGCTGGACCGCCACGGCTGGCCGGCCTGGGGCGAGGCGTTGCAAGCGGCGCATCATCCCGAGGACGAGGACGCCCTGTCGCCGTTGTCTCCGGCACGGCAGCGGCTGGCCTACGACGAGATGCTGGCGACCCAGCTGGCCCTGATCGTGGTGCGGGCGAAGATGCGCGCGCGCCCCGGCCGCGCCCGCGTCGGCGACGGGGCGTTGCGCGACAAAGCCTTGGCCGCGTTGCCGTTCGACCTGACCGGCGCGCAGGAGCGGGCGCTGGCCGACATCGCCGCCGACATGGCCCGGCCGGCGCGGATGCTGCGCCTGTTGCAGGGCGACGTGGGCAGCGGCAAGACCGTGGTCGCCTGGCTGGCCATGCTGATCGCCCTGGAGTCGGGCGCCCAGGCGGCGTTGATGGCGCCGACCGAGATCCTCGCCCGCCAGCACTGGACCACCCTGGCGCCGCTGGCCGAGGCGGCCGGTGTGCGCCTTGCCCTGCTGACCGGGCGCGACAAGGGCGCGGCCCGCGAGGAGACGCTGGCGGATCTGGCGGCAGGACGGATCCAGGTGCTCGTTGGCACCCATGCGCTATTCCAGGCCGACGTGGCCTTCCGCGACCTGGGCCTCGTGGTCATCGACGAACAGCACCGATTCGGCGTCGATCAGCGGCTCGGCCTGTCCGCCAAGGGCCGTGACGCGGACGTGCTGGTCATGACCGCCACGCCGATCCCCCGCACCCTGACGCTGACGATGTACGGCGACATGGACGTCTCGCGCCTGGACGAAAAGCCGCCCGGACGCCAGCCCATCGACACCATCCTGCTCTCGTCGCAGCGCCTGCCGGAGGTGGTGGACGCCCTGCGCCGGGCCATCGACGGCGGCAGCAAGGTCTATTGGGTGTGCCCGCTGGTCGAGGAGTCCGAAACCCTGGACCTCGCCGCCGCCGAAAGCCGGTACGAGGACCTGCGCGCGCGCTTCGGCGGCCGGGTGGGGCTGGTTCACGGCCGCATGAAGCCGGCGGAGAAGGATTCCGTCATGGCCCGGTTCGCCGGCGAGGGCGTCGACATCCTGGTGGCCACCACGGTCATCGAGGTGGGCGTGGACGTGCCCGCCGCCACGGTGATGGTCATCGAGCACGCCGAGCGCTTCGGGCTGGCGCAGTTGCACCAGTTGCGCGGCCGCATCGGGCGCGGGGCCGGCAAGTCCACCTGCCTGCTGATGTACCAGGGGCCGCTGGGCGAGATCGCCCGCGAGCGCCTGAAGGTGATCCGCGAGACCGAGGACGGCTTCCGCATCGCCGAGGAGGACCTGCGGCTGCGCGGCGCCGGCGAGGTGCTGGGCACCCGCCAGAGCGGCCTGCCCGACTTCCGCCTGGCCGACCTGGAGGCCCACGCCGACCTGCTGGCCATGGCCAGCGACGAGGCCAAGCTGATCGTCAACCGCGACCCCGACCTGGAGGGCGAGCGCGGCCGGGCGTTGCGCGTGCTGCTGTACCTGTTCGAACGGGACGCGGCGGTGCGGACGGTGCGGTCGGGGTGAAGGGGATGGCTGTGGCAGCCGTTGCGACGCCCTGCACGAAAACTCATCCACCATATGATGGAGGCCCGATGCCTCCACCATCAGGTGGATTGACGTCCCCTGGGGTTTCCCCGATTTTGCTTAAATTGTGTGTGGGGATCCGCTTCAGCCCCGCTGGCTGGGGGCGCCACCGTTTGAAAGATTGGGAGATGCAGGGATGAACAGAACGTTGAAGCAGATCGGGGCCGTGGCGCTGGCTGTTGGCATGACAACTTTTGCGGCGACATCTGCGGACGCTGCGGTCATGACCGATTTGGGTTGGAACGACAACGATTTTTGGGCATCGCCACACGACGGCAATATCATTTCAACGGCAGAGATACGGGCCGAAACACAGGGGAACTGGGAGTTCGGTCTCTGGAATGGCGATTCCTTGGGTGCACAAGGCGATCACACATGGAACGGCTTCGCGAACTTCTCGCTTTCCTACGACGCAGACGATACTAAATTGAGTCTTACTCTGGGTGGCACCGCAATTGATTCCTTTGTGGATCTGGGCAGCGCCCAAACCATGTTCTTGCGCTTGCGTTCGGACGAGGAAAAAAATAACCAACCGAACGCTCAAGTATCGGTAAAGGACCTAACGCTATCCGGCGCGTCCCTGGCAGGCGGCACCATTGAAAGTCCGCTCCCACATGATCCCAACTCTTACTACTCAAACTACTGGATGATTTCCGGATTTGACATCGCGGCTGATTGGACGCTCGCGGGCCAAGTCAAGATCGCCGATGCCGTTAATCAAGACAGTCACACGGCGATGAATGTTAAGATATCTGACGTTCCGCCCGTCCCCCTGCCCGCTGCCGCGTGGTTCATGCTGACGGCCCTTGGTGGCTTGGTCGGCAGCCGCTGGCTCAAGGGGCGCACGGCCGATCAGGCCGCGTAACGCGTCAGCCTCAGCGAAGCCCCCGCCAGAAAACGCCCCAGGCCGCCAGCCTGGGGCGTTTGCCATTCGCGGTCACGCCCTTTCCCAAACCGCGCCGCAATTCGGCCGTGGTGTCGATGATGATGGGTCCACATGGGCCCCATCCGCCGGTGCGCGCCATCGGTCGCTTGATCCATGGCGGGGCGCGGCCTACATCGTGAACACCTTATCATGGGCACCGTCCGCATCGCCGCTCAGGCGCGCGTTCCCTGGTGCCCCTCGCAGTTCGGGAGGCCAATCCTTGTCTCGTCAAATCCCCGCCCCGTCCGCCGCGCGCGTCCTGCCCGGCCAGGAGTCACCGCGCCGCGCGGCGATCCGACGCATCGTCGCGACCCTCGTCGTTCTGACCGCGCTTGTCCTGGCCATCACGCCGGCGCTCGCGCAATCGCGGCCGGCCCCGGACGGCTTCGCCGACATGGCCGAGCGCCTGCTGCCCTCGGTGGTCAACATCTCGACCACGCAGACGGTCAGCGCGGAACGCGGCCCGTCCATCCCCAATTTCCCCGAGGGCTCGCCCTTCCGCGATTTCTTCGAGGAGTTCTTCGATAATCACGGCCGGCCCATGCCGGGACCCCGGCAGGCGACCTCGCTGGGCTCGGGCTTCATCATCGACGAGTCCGGCTACATCGTCACCAACACGCACGTCATCGCCGACGCCGACGAGGTGACCGTAACCCTGTTCGACGACACGGCCCTGAAGGCCGAGATCGTCGGCCGCGACCCGAAGACGGATATCGCCCTGCTGAAGGTCGAGCCGGACCGCGATCTGCCGGCCGTGCCCTGGGGCGATTCCGACGCCTCGCGGGTCGGTGACTGGGTGGTGGCCATCGGCAACCCGTTCGGCCTGGGCGGCTCGGTCACGGCCGGGATCATCTCGGCGCGCGCCCGCGACATCAACGCCGGGCCGTACGACAACTTCATCCAGACCGATGCCTCGATCAACCGGGGGAACTCCGGGGGACCGTTGTTCAACCTTGACGGCCAGGTCATCGGCATCAACACCGCGATCTTCAGCCCCTCGGGCGGCAGCGTCGGCATCGGCTTCGCCGTGCCCGCCAACCTCGCCAAGCAGGTCATCAGCGACCTGAAGGAATACGGCCGCACCCGGCGCGGCTGGCTGGGCGTGCGGATCCAGACGGTCACCCCGGAAATTGCCGAGAGCCTGGGCATGGAGGACGCGCGGGGCGCCCTGGTGGCCTCGGTCACCAACGATGGTCCGGCGCAAGAGGCAGGCCTGCGGGCGGGCGACGTGATCCTGTCGTTCAATGACCGCGACATCGATGAAATGCGCCAGCTGCCGCGCATCGTCGCCGAAACCGAGGTCGGCGCGACGGTCCCGGTCGAGATCTGGCGCGACGGCGATCTGACAAACGTCAAGGTCGAACTGGGTGAACTGGAGGCGGCCGAGGATCAGGGCCTGCTCGCCTCGGAAACGCCGCATCCGGGGATGCCCGGTGGCGAGAGCGAAGGCGGCGGCGCCGACGTGCTCGGCATGACCCTGCAACCACTGACCCCCGACCTGGCGCGCGAGTTCGGCCTGTCGGAGTCGGCCGGTGGCGTCGTCATTACCAGCGTGGGCCCCGACAGCGATGCCGCGCGCAAGGGCCTTGAGCCCGGCCACGTCATCGTCGAGGTCAACCAGACGCCGGTGAGTTCGGTCGGTGACGTGCAGACGGCGCTGGACCAAGCGCGCGAGGCGGGCCGTACCTCCGTGCTGATGCTGGTGCAGCGCGACGAGGCCATGTCGTTCCTGGCCCTGAAGCTGGGGTAACAGCGGGTCGATTTCGTCCCCCGCTGGTTTGCAACCGAGTGGGGCGGGGGGGCACCCCCCCCGCCGCTCCGCAAGGATGCATCGAAAGGTCCGGAGAGGGCCGGCCCGGTCCTGGATCCGAAGGGCACTGCTCACGAAGGCTCGAACGCCAGCGTTCGCCGGCTCGCCTCGGCGACGGCTTCGATCAGCGCCATCAGGCGTGAGCCGCCGTTTTCGATCGACCCGGTGTTGTCCACGGTCGCCAGCAGGGGATGCTCGACCGCCAGGGCGTTTGTGCGGTGCAGCCGGTCCTCGATCTCCGCCTCGGTCTCCCGGCCCCGGGCCTGCAGGCGTTGCCGCAGCACATCGGGCGCGACCGTGATCAGCACCGGCCGGAGATCGGGGTAGCGTTCGGCCGCCGCCGGCAGGTGCTCGCGCGAGCCGTTGACCACCACGGTCAGGCCGGCGGCCCGCCACAAGTCGATCTCGATGCCGATGCCGTACCGCAAGCCGTGGCCCTGCCACGTCATGGTGAACAGCCCGGCCGCGCGGCGGGTCTCGAACTCATCAACGCTGAGCGGGACATGGGCCTCGCCCACGGAGCCGTTGCGCCGCGTGATGTAACGGTGCGCGAAGGCAATCGGCAGGTCGGGCCGCAGCGCGTTGATGCGGCCGCGCACCCAGTCGATCAGGGTATCCTTGCCGGCGCCCGAGGCGCCGATGACGTAGACCAGTCCGCCGCGGCGCGGCGTGTCCGTGCTGGCAGTGCCCATGCGCCACCTATTCCGCCGCGACCGGATCGGCGCGGTGCCGGTCCGGCAGCAGGGCGAGGGCGCGCGCCCGGTCCAGGCTGGCCGCGATCGCCTCGTGGGTGGCGAAGGATGGGGCGATCTCCAGGGTCAGACTGGTCCCGGCCGGCAGCGGCAGGCCGGTGAGCAGCCGTTCCCAGGGCAGCGACCCCTCGCCGAGCGGCAGGTGCAGGTCCCCCATGCCGTAGGCAAGCTCCTCGCCGTCGCCCGGGCGCGGCAGGGTGGGCACGCGGCCGAACGAGTCGTGCAGGTGCAGGTGCCGTGTCACCGGCGCCAGGGCGCGCACCTGCTCGACCGGGTCCACGCCGAGGTGGGGACTGGAGACGCAGGCGTGGCTGAAGTCGATGGTCGCCGCCAGGTTCGGGTGATCCACCGCGCGCACCTGGTCGCGCACGCTGACGCAGTCGATGCCGTGATTGAGCAACGCGCCGCTCAGGAGCTCTGGAATGACCGGCATGTTCTCCAGCGCCAGGATGACGTCGGTCTCGGCTGCTCGCGCCGCCAGGGCGCGCAGGCCGTCGCGCTCCATCGCCATCAGGCGGTCGCGTTCGACCAGCAGGCGGCGGCCGTCGACCCAGCCGGGATGGACCACCATGCAATGGGCACCCAGGGCGGCGCAGATGTCGATGCTGGCGCCGCCGACCGCCTGGTGCAGGTCGGCGTGGACGTCGTCCATGAAGTTCAGGCCCAGGGGGGCATGGATCGTGACCCCCAAAGTGCGCCCGACGAACGCGTCCGCCAGCCGCTGAAGGCGGGCGTCGCAAACCCGTCCGTTGGCGATCAGCCCGGCAAGGGCGGGATTGATCTCGACGTGGTCGGCGCCCAGCGACTCCAGCAGGTCGAGGGATTCGGTCACCTCCCGGGGGTCATATCGGGGCAGCATGACGCCGATGCTTGAGATTGTCCTCGCCATCGTCCTCACTCCACTGGTCCGTCGGTAACCCGAGGGCCGCCGTCGCGGCTCCGGTCGAACGCGCTCCGGACAGACCTGTTTGATGGTTCACCGGATGGTGCCGGTATATAGGGACCGAAGCCTTCGGCCCACCGCGGCGACGAAGAATGTTTTGTTGCGCGCGCCGTCACGACGACGGCGCGGCGCGGCCCGAACGGGGCGCCGCCGCGCGCCGCAGACGGTCATTGAGCGCCTGGCCGAGGCCATAGTGGGGAATCGGCGCCACGGCAATGCCCGCATAGGCAGGGCTGTCCAGCGTGCGGAGCATGGCGAACAGGTTGCGGGCCGCTTCCGCGAGGTCCCCGGCGGGGCTGAGGTCGAGCGTCGCCCCTGGGGTGCCGCCGAAGCCCAGCAGGGCCTCGCCGGGATGCGCCGCCGTGGCGTGCAGTCGTACCGGCAACGCCGGCGCGTAGTGGCTGGACAGCAGGCCGGGCGAGGCGAGGGGGGCGTCCTCACGGGCGTCCTCACGGGCTGCCACCGCGATGCCCAGGGTGGCCTCAATGGCCTCCCGAGTCACGCCGCCGGGGCGCAGCAGGCGGGGGTGTGGGCCGCTGACGTCCAGGACGGTCGACTCCACACCGACACGGCAGGGGCCACCGTCCAGGATCAGCGCCGGTTTCGGCCCCGGACCGTCGGCCAGGTCGGCCAGGACATGGGCGGCGGTGGTCGGGCTGACCGCCCCGGACCGGTTGGCGCTGGGGGCCGCGACGGGCACCGCCGCGGCCCGCAACAGGGCCAGGGCGACCGGATGGGCCGGGGCGCGCAGGGCGACGGTGGCGCCGCCCGCTGACACGCGCGCGGACAGGGGAGAGTCAGGCCGCCGGCGCACCACCAGGGTGAGCGGTCCGGGCCAGAAGGCGGCCGCCAGGGGGGCGGCCGCCGTGGGAAGCGCCGCCAGGGGGGCGGCCGCCGCCAGGTCCGGAACATGCACGATGCAGGGGTTGGTGTCGGGGCGGCCCTTGGCGGCGTAAATGCTGGCGACGGCGATGTCGGATCGCGCGTCCGCCCCCAGCCCATAGACGGTCTCGGTCGGAAACACGACCAGGCGACCGGCGCGCAGGGCGGCGGCCGCGTCTTCTATGGCCTCCGTCGTGGCCGGGCGCAGGATGGCACCGGCGGGGTCGGCGGGCGGGGCTGGGGGGGCGTCGGACTGGGGCATCATGGCGAGCCGGATGGACGAGCGTGCGAAACGGGGGCGGTCTCTCGCTCCACTACCACACTCTGTCCACGGATACACCACGGGGACCCTGGCTGATCGACCGGGGTCCCCGCGTGCGGTCAAGCTATACACAAGACAAACCATATCCTTCGGCGATTGCGTCTCCACGCTTACGGAGCCGCCATCACCGGGTCTTGTTCGGAAGAGATCGCGGCCGGATTCGCGGGCCCGATCCTATCCCTTGGCTTTGCCCTCGGCACGCTCAGCGCGCGCGACGGCGGATTGGAGTTCGCGGCGGCATGTGTTGAGGTCGCGGCGGTACTGACGCATCTGCCGGCGGGTGCCACCGCCGGTCAACGACGTCAGGAACACGCCGATGATGAAACCGGCCAAGAGAGCGCCCTCGACCGCCCAGTACAGCGGAATCGCCACGTCATACTCGGTCGGCCACAGGTCGAGCGTGACCGGAGCCTGATTGGAAACGGCGAAAAACACGCAGATGATGATGACCGGCAGGCCGATCAGCCAAGCGAAGAATTTGAACACGGGTCGCGTCCTGTTCTTGAGTGTTGCCAGCCCCCGTGCACGGTGGTACAGGCTGCCCGCGCCACCGTGCCTCGGCGCCCCTCATGTGGTGACCGCGCCCTGCGGCTCGGCACCGTGCCCGGAAAACACGCACACGACCAATGCGCTCCAGTCCGACAGACCCTGGTCACGCACGATCGCCCGGTGATCTCGTTTCGGGCCGGTGTCCAGTCTACGAGACAGGATCGCCTCCGTTCAACAATTCCCTTAGCTGCTTTCCGGTCTTGAAGTAGGGTGCCGCCTTGGCCTCAACCTTGACGGTCTCACCCGTGCGCGGGTTTCGCCCAATCCGCGAGTCGCGGTGTTTGACCGAAAAGGCGCCGAAACCGCGCAATTCCACCCGGTCGCCGCGCGCCAGGGCGCTGGCGATTTCCTCGAAGATCGTGGAAACAATGCGTTCGACGTCACGCTGATACAAATGCGGGTTCAGTTCCGCGATGCGCGCGATCAACTCGGACTTCGTCATCCTGTGAACCCCATAGACCCAGGGTCGGGACGGCTGTCGCGACTCGGATTCGGCCCGAATCGGATGTCACCGCCCGAAGAGACCCCAAATTGCCAAAGGGTTGCCGGCAGGTCAAGATAACGTCTTCCACAAGAACGATTTTTTCCCTCTGGGGCCGGGGCGGGCACGTTGGCACCCTCTGAATGCGCACGCGGCGACCCGACCATTGGCCGAATCGCCGCGCTTAAGGACCCCAAAGCTCAGCCATGAAGGGGTCAGGCCTTACTCGTCCTCGCCCTTCTTCTCCTGCTGCGCCTGTTTCAGGGCCGCGCCGAGGATGTCACCGAGCGAGGCGCCGGAATCGGTCGTGCCGTAGTTCGCCATGGCCTGCTTTTCCTCGTCCATCTCGCGCGCCTTGATGGACAGGCCGATCCGGCGGTTCGCCTTATCGATGTTGGTGACCTTGGCGTCCACCTTCTCGCCGACGGCGAACCGTTCCGGCCGCTGGTCGCCTCGGTCGCGCGCCAGATCGCCCTTGCGGATGAAGCCGATGGCACCGTCCACCTCGACCTCGATCCCGTTGTCCTGGACCTGGGTGACGACGCCGGTGACGGTCTGGCCCTTGCGCAGCTCGGCGGTGGCGGCGGAGTACGGATCCTCGCCCAGTTGCTTGATGCCCAGGCTGATGCGCTCCTTGTCGACGTCGACGTCGAGCACCTTGGCCTTGACCACGTCGCCCTTGGAATAGTCCTTGACCGCCTCGTCGCCGGACCGGCTCCAGTCCAGGTCGGACAGGTGCACCATGCCGTCGATCTCGCCGGGCAGGCCGATGAACAGGCCGAACTCGGTGATGTTCTTGATCTCGCCCTCGACCTCGGATCCCTGCGGGAACTTCTCCAGGAAGTCCGACCACGGATTGCCCATGGTCTGCTTCAGGCCGAGCGAGATGCGGCGCTTGTCCGGGTCCACGTCCAGGATCATGACGTTCACTTCCTGGCTGGTGGAGACGATCTTGCCCGGATGGACGTTCTTCTTGGTCCAGCTCATCTCGGAGACGTG
>NZ_CAKZOT010000075.1 GCF_937138205.1 uncultured Rhodospira sp.
CCGCGTTTCCGGTCAGGACGGATCGGCCGGTCGCCGTGCTGTCGGTGATGTCGGTGGAGACCACGGCACCGCCGCTGATCGGTGTTTCCCAAACCGTGCCACCTGCCCCGTCGGAGGTGAGACGGTCGCCGGTATTACCGGATGCGGCCGGGGCACGAAGGTTAGCGAGTCGTCGAGGTAGAGACATTGTGATCTCCCTCCTATGCGGGCCAATACGCGTTTGACCTGAGGTCGCTCGGGATCGGCTCCATGGCCAGCAGCGCGTCCTGGGCCGCCAGAATGGTGCCGGCAGCGACGGCGTGCGCATCGCGGCGGGACAGCACGAGCGACGCCATGTCGGTCACGGTCAGGCCGCGCGCCGACGCCCGGGCCGACAGCAGCGGCGCCGAGGCCTGGGCGTCGGCCGTCACCGCCAGGGCCTCGGCCACCTGCTGGTGCCAGGTCTCGCGCTCCTCGCGCGTGTACGCACTGGCCAGGGCCTCCAGTCGCCGCGCGCCCTCGGCCCGCACATCGGCCTCGGTGGGCGTAGGAGGCACACGCGCCGCGATTTCCTCCGCCGTCATGTCGCGGACGACGGTTTGTCCACCAGATACGATGGCTTTCTTAGGCATGATTACCTCGCAAAGATACGGATTGTCCCCGCGTCAATTTCATCTGCACCGAGGGAAACCTTGAGCGCGTTTATGCCATCGTCGTGGCGGACGAACACATGGCGCAGGTTCGCACTTAGAGTATTCGCAGCAGTTAGATTCGACGACAGCGCGGCATAATCTACTGCATAGAACAGAGAACTGTATTTCTCTGCGTAGCCATCAAAGATGTATGTTGCATCAACCGAAACACCCGCGCCGTGATTGCTGCCGCCTACAAGTCCGACTGTATATGTCGTGCCGTTATCGTCTGATACAGCAATAGAGAAACTTGTATCGCTCGCATTATTGTGCGAAAGGTCATCGAACTGCACCATCAGGCTGGAATATGACCTATCAAGATCAGTGAACTCTACTTCGGACACGTCCGTGCTGTGCGTCCATGATGCCAGTTCGACCCACCCGCTCGCAATGGGGTCAGCCGGCGTCCACTCACCCGCGCCATTGTCCCACGTCAGGACCTGTCCATCCGTCGCACCGGCCTGATCCATGTTTGACGGGTCGGTTGCGTCTTCGTTGGGAACGTTACCGAGTCCGACTTGCGATTTGGACAAGCTCGTCAACTGACTGCCGTCGATGGCAGGCAACCCTGTCGCGTCGGCCTGGATAATCTTGCCGTTGGTGGTGCCGACGTCGCTATCTCTCAGGACATCAGCGACATCGCTGGTGCGGACTACATCCGAAATGTCGGCGATGCGGACCATATCGGCGACCGCGAACACCCCCCACCCGGTGATGACCACAGTGTCGCCGGCCGAGGCGGGCGACGTCAGGACGATGGATGTTCCCGTATCTGCCGCGTAATCGCCCCCGGGACTCAGGTGCACACCGTTCAGGAACACGTCCACGTGAGGTGGCGGGCCGACATCGTAAGCGGCTGCGAACGTGTCCTGCCCGGCGGTCGCGGTGTAGGTGCGGCGATCCGTGGTCGCACCGGCCGCCGCGTTGATCCACACCTCGGCCGCGCTCTGCGCCGCCTCGGCCCCGGCGCGGGCGACTTCGGCCCCGGCGCGGGCGGCTTCGGCCCCGGCGCGGGCGGCTTCGGCCCCGGCGCGGGCGGTCTCGGTATCGGCCAGCAGGCCGGACCAGGTGACATTGGCGGCCTCCACAGCCAGCGCGCCGGCGTAATGCAGTGCCGCCCAGCGCGGCAGTGACACACCATCGACGGTGACGGGCGACACGAGCGCGAAGTCGGTGGTGAAATTCGCGGTGTCCCAGGTGACACCGTACAGATCGAATGCCGCCATCAGGCCACCTCCTCCAGGAATTTGAACGTGGTCGTGATCCAATCGTGCCGGGCCAATTCGCTCGACGGCAGGCTGGCCATGCGCGCAATGCCGGATCGGCGGTGGCGGTGCATGGTCTCAGTCGGGTCCCAGGTGACGTACATCTGGCCGCTGATGCCGCGCCGGCCGATCGCGTCATACACCTGCCTCATGGCTTCGGCCTCCGGCAGCCCGTCGATCCGGACGGTCATGGTGCGGCGCGTCGGGCCGATGTCGGCGTCGGTGCGGCCGGACAGCAGGGTGCGCAGGTCGGTCAGGTCCTCCCAGCCCCATTCGGCGGCATACTCGACGGGGACGCTGGTCTGCCAGCCGGAGCCGGTCCAGGCGCGCATCAGGGTCACCGATCCGGCGGGGTTGGTGGGGTCGCTGATGTAGATGTGCTCGTAGCGGCCGAGCTTGGCTTCGGGGGCGACGTCATGCCAAATCCAGCGCGGGTACTGGCGCAACTCGCGGTCGGAGATGCGGCCGTGGCCGTAGCTGGGATCCGCGCGGGGCAAGGTGAAGGCGCCGCCGATGACGGGGCACCAGTCGGTCCATCCGCCGTCGTGGACGATCTCGGTCCCGGCGGGATCGGTGGAGATGACGCGACGGACGCGAGCGAGCTTGGACATGCTGCCGATCAGCACGCACACGCGCAGGTCGGTCAGACCGCCGTAGTCGATGCGGAATTGGGTCGCGGCCTCGTCGAGACCATCCGAGACGGCCGTCAGGATGAAACGCCGGTCCAGCAGGTGAGATAAGGGGCGCTCCGCCAGCCATGCACCGCCGGTGATCGTGGCCGGGGTGCCGTCGCCGACGTCGTCCAGGCGATTATCGGGCACAATCAGCAGATTGCGGAGGGCCTGCGATGCCGTCTGGTCCATCGTCACCCCCACACCGTGATGCGCGGCTGGGATCGGTCGCGGCGCACACCCACCACCCACGCGCCGGACAGGCCCAGGCGGGGGATGGCGCTCAGGTCCACGCACGTGCCCAGGTCGCAGGCGCGGGCGGCGTCGCGCGTCACCCCCAGGCGCCACGCCCGGCGGGGGCGCTCGAATAGCGGCACCAGGTCGCCGCGCAGGGTCGCCGCGTCGGTGGCCGAGGCCAGCGCGGTCGTGCGCGCGGCGGTGCGGTATTCCGGCCAGCGGGCCTGGACGGCGGACAGATCGGCCGCGTTGAGGCGGTAGTCCCGCGTCACCAGGTCGCGCCAGGCGATGCGCTCCGGCGTGTCGGCGTCGACGAGCTGGTCTTCCGTGAGTGTCGTCCAGGCGCGGCGATACTCGATTTCGATCCGGCCCCCCGCGACCTCCAGGCCGGTGGCCACCAGCTCGGGCGCGCCGTGCAGGTCGTCCGTGGTCAGGACGGCGGTGGGCGTGGCCAGCTCGGGTGGCGTGGGGCGCCAGGCGGCGATCCGCCCCAGGGCATCGTCGTGCCAATACCCGACGCCGCTCATCAGGCCGTCGATCACCTGGCCCACGGTGGCGTCGGTGGCGCCGGTCCACCATCCGGCCTCCCACCCGGGCAGGGCATCCACCGACGGCAGGATGCCGGCCGGCGCGACTCCGCCCGCCCCCTCCAGGATCGCGCGGACCAGGGCCGGCAGGGTGCAGTCCGACTGGTGGCGCAGGCTGACCACCAGCGCGCCAGCGGCCGGGCCGTACAGCCGGATCAGGCCCTCGGTGGGGCAGCCGGCGACGGCGCCGGGGGCCAGCGTGGCGGCCAGCAGCGCGGCCCAGTCGGGATACATGGCACCGACGGTCAGGGGCGCGCCCATGTCGGCCGCGCCGGTCAGGGTGTCGTATGGCCCCACTCTATATATATGGTCATGGATATTGCCCTCGACGGGCGAGACGGCCTCGGCCACGCCATATCCCACGGGCACCGGGCGGCCGGCCAGGGACGGGCCGCCCTCCGGCGCCAGACCGCCGGCGGTGGCGGTGCCGGCCAGGGTCGCGGTGGTGAGCGGCCGGTCGCGCAGGGCCTGGAGCCGGTCGCGCAGGATCAGGTCCACGTCGCGCCAGCCGACGTCGCACCGCTCGGTGATCCCGGTCATGACGACGCTGAAATCCGCCGTGGGCGCGCCGGCCGGTCCCTCCAGCACCTCCACGTCGTAGCCCCACGCGGCGTCGCGCAGGGCGTCGTAGCGGCCCGACGCCGCCTCGCCGATCGTGATGGCACTGTATGACGTGTCGGCGCCGCGCGATGGGTCCAGCGCCGGGTCGATGGACCGCGACCAGGTCGGGCGCGTGAACAGGGCGCCGTCGTAGACGGCATATCCCTCCTCCGGCCCGGCCGCATAGCCGATGTCGGACAGATGCAGCGTCTGCATGGCGCCGTCGGCGTCCATGTAGTGGGCGCGTACCCTTGTTTCTGTGCGCTCCATCAGCGTCTCCCCCCGACGGCGGCGCGGCGCGCCAGGCTCGCGGCGCCGGTGGCGTCGGCCAGGGCCTCGCGGATGCCCAGCAGATGCCCGGACAGCTCGCCCGTCAGGGCGCCATCGGCGCGGCGGGTGTCGCGGGCCTCGTCGTGGAGGGCCGTTTCGATGCTGTCTAAACGGCGTTCAATGGCCTCCAAAAGGGCCACCGTGCGGCCGTCATCGGCCGGCGCCGGCGAGGCTGGGGCCTGATCCACCCACGGCAGCGGGACGACGACCGGCTGGACGATCTGCGACTGCGGCTCCACGATGCGCAGGGTGTTGTCGTTGATGGCTTCGAGGAGGCCGCCGTGCTGCGCGGCGGCCGCCGCGCGCACCACGTACTCGCCGGCGGACAGCCGCGCCGGCACCGCGTCGTCGGTGGGGCCGCCGGGGCCGTCGACCCAGCCGCCGTCGGCGTATGGCCAGGCGCGGCCTTCGGCAGCACCGTACAGAGCGTAGTGTGTCCGTGCGACGTCGAGCGCACTGCCACCCGAGGTCTGATCTTGCCACCAGTCTGACCCCACCGCCGCCGCCACGTCCGGGTTGGCGGCCAGGTACGATGCGGCCGCCAGGTCCTCATCGTTGACACCACCGCCACCACCACCGCCACCACCACCGCCACCACCCCCAGCGGCGGCGGTCACGGTCACCGATACCTCCATCTCCCTCACGGCTGTCTCGATCGCCGCCAGCAGACGCTGCTCTTCCGCCGCCGCCGCCTGCGCGTGGGCGTCCAGCGCGGCGACGGCCGCCGCGTGATGGGCGTCGGCCTGCGCGAGCTGGGCGAGATACCCGCGCTCCTGGTGCCAGATCTCGCGCGCCACGTCGGACGATGCGTCGATGGACTCGACGGCCGCCCACGTCGCCTCCTGGCCCGCCACCTCATCCGGGGATCCCAGCGCGCTGGCCAGCGGCTCCAGGAGCTGCTGGATCCGCTCCTCGACCCGGAAATACTCCGCCGAGCTGGTGTGGTAGGCGCGCGCGGCCTCGCGGTACGCCTCCGCGTATGTGGCCAGACTCTCGTATGCCGCGCGGGCGGTCTCAGGGTCATCCGACTGTGTCAGATGGATCTGGCGGGCGAAGTCCTGCTCGGCGGCCTGCAGGCGGTCGCGCTGCGACAGCGTGGAGCCCGACCCGCCGGTGATGTCGTCCAGATAGCGGCGCAGGTCCTGGCCGACGGCCGTCGCGACCGACGCGAGGTCCTGCCAATACTCCACCGCCGCCCGCAGGGCATCGCGCTGCGCGGACTCGGCCTCGCGCCACGCGTCCAGCGCCGAGCGCGCGGCCTCGACCTGGGCCTGGGCGGCGGCCCGCTCTGCCTCTCGGGCGACCTCGCGCTCCTGGCCCATCAGGGCCGCCGCCAGCCCGGCCACGGCGACGTGCCCGCCCTCGACCGTCGCGGCCCATGTCTGGATCTCGCCGATCAGGCGGGTCAATGTGATCTGGTCGAGACCTTCCCCCAGCGCCCGGATGCGCTGGATCACGGTATCCGTCACCAGCGCCGTGTCGCCGCCCACGGCCGCCATGTCGGCCAGCGCCTGCTGGTACGCGGCCACCTGGTCCCGGATGTCGTTGACGTAGCCCCTGCCGCGCGAGTCCTCCAGCGCCCGGACCCACTGATCCTCCAGCCCGGCCCGGGCATCGGCCATCAGCTGCTCGCGTAGGCCGGCGACCGTGGCCGCCGCGTCCTCGGCGGCCGTGCCAGTGGCCACCAGGATGCGCTCCAGTTCGGCGAGGCGCGCGTCGGCCTGGGCCACGGCGGTCTCGACCGCCGACAACGTGCCGCCGCCCTCGCCCAGGCCCACCATGGCGCGGACCAAGCCCTCCATGTCGGCCGCCGCCTGTCCGGCGTCGAGCTGCCCGGCAGCCACCAGGATGTCGCGGACCTCGATCGCGGGCCGCAGCATTGCCTCGGCCTGCTGGCCCCACGCGGCCGCGTCCGCCTCGATCGCCGCGCGCTGGGCGGCGGCGCCACTCGACAGCGCGGCCACGGCCTGGTCGATCGCGCCGGACCAGTCCGCTGCGATCGCGATATGCTGTGCCAGTTCCTGCGCGGATGAGGCCGCGCCGGACTCGACCACGGCCAGGGCACCTGCCAGACCGTCCAGCGACTGCCCGGCGGCGGCGGCCTGGGCGGCGGCATCCCGGACGACGCGGCCGGTGATATCGAGACTGGCCCCCGCCAGATCGTCCTCGGCATAATAGGTCTCGCCAACCGTGCCCCCGAAGACGCCGATCCGGCCCTTCTTCGTGTTCAGGGCATACGGCTCGGCGTTGCCAGCGAAATCCAACCCGTACCCGATGGCGGCCAACGCATCCGCCGCCGACTGCATCGGCGCCAGCACGGCCTGTGTGACGGTATCGCCCCAGGCCTGGCGGTCCTCGCCGTCCACGAGGCGCCCGCCGATCGTACCTTGGGCGAATTGGCCGTCGGTGTAGCCGAGCTTCTGGGAAATGTTCGGGAGCGGCGCGCCGAACATGCCGCCGATCATGCTGCCCGCCACCGCCGCCAGGAAGGCCCCGGCCGCCGCGCCGATCGGTCCGCCGACGCTGCCCAGCGCGGTGCCGGCGGCAATCGCCGAGCCGGCCATGCCACCGCCGATGCTGCCCAGCGTCGACAGGCCCATGTCGGCCCACTGGTTGCCCGTCCCGCCGAACCCCAGCATCGACGCGCCCAAGGTCCCGACCATCCCCCACGGCGCGGCGTTGATGCCCGACGCCAGTAGGCTCCCGGTTGTCGTCGCGATCACGCCCGCGCTGGAGCCCGCCACGCCCCCCAGGCTGGCCGGCCCGGCGGCCACGCCGGCCGGCGCCGTGAAGGCTGACGACAACCCCAGCCACTGCCCGACCTTGGAGGTCACCAGGGACGTGCCGATGGACGATCCGCCGGAGCCCAGCCCCACCAGGTCCAGGATGTTGCCCAGACCGAAGCCCCCACCGCCCGCCGCCTGCCCGCCGGCACCGCCGGCCGCCGCCGCCGCCGTGCCGCCCAGGCCGAGCACCGAGCCGACGGTGCGCGCCAGCGACGACGTGATGCTCTGCGCGGCGATCTTGGTGATCTCATTGAGCACCGCGTTGCCGAGGCTCGACACCAGGTCGCCGATGTCGGCGACGCCCCGGCTGAAGTCGCGGAAAAACTCTTGAAAGGAGTCGGTCCAGCTCTCGAAAACCCCCGAGAACGCCTCCTCGGCGATGGCGGCGTTGTCGTTCGCCGCCACGGCGACGTCATGGATCGCCGCCACGGCCCCGTCGCGCCACGACGTCGACGCCGCCCGCGCCAGTTCCACCGCCCGCGTCTGATCGGCGATGGCGTCGGCCAGGCGCAGTTCCTCGCGCGCCTGTTTCGACGTCAGGTCGATCTGGCGATCGGTCAGCGACGCGATCACTTCCAGCTGATCACGGGTCAGCGACCGCTGACCGGCGACCCGCGCGAGGTACGCCGCCTCGGCCTCCAGCACCGCCAGCCGGTCGCGCGCATCGCCCAGCGGCGCGGCCTGTTCGCGCGCCTCCCGCTCTTCGTGCAGGCGCTCAATGAGGTGGCCGATCAGCTCGGCCTCCTCGGTCCCGGCCTCGATCGCCAGCGCGCGCAGGGTCTCGTGGGTCTCGCGCGCGATCGTCGCCTGTTCGATCGCCTCCGCGCCCTCGGCCGTCGCGGCGGCCAGGGCGGCCTCGGTGTCGATGGCCCGCTCCAGGTCGTCGACCTGGCGCGCGATCTCCAGGCGCTGGCGGGCGTCGGCCTCGGCGGTGACCAGGGCGATGATCTCGGCCCGGCGCTGGGCGCCGAACTGCAGGACGAACCCCTCGGCGGCCGCCGCGATCTCCGCCGCGCGCGTCGCCGCCGCGCCCTGCCCGGCGGCGACGGCCAGGGCCTCGTGCGCGGCGGTGGCGAGGCGGATCTGCGCCACCCACCGGGCGTAGCCGTCGGCGGCGGGCGGTTTGGGGGGATCGTTGTCGTTGTCACCGCCGCCACCACCGCCACTATTGTCGTCGTCCATGTCGTCGCGCGCCGCCAGATCGCGGGCGTTGAGGGCGATCAGCTGGTTCTGGAGAGCCGCCGTGTGGGCCTCCAGTTCCTCGCGTTCCGCGATGAGATCGCGCCGCGCCTGCCCGCGCACGCCGCCCGGCCGGATCATGGCCCGCACGACCTCCAGGCGGGCGAGTGCGTTCTCCAGTTGAGCACGCGTGTTGGTGCGCGTCTCCTGGCTCTCGTCCAGGAGGGCGTCGGTGGACAGACCGATCTCCTCCCGGTACCGCTTCATCTGCTCGCGCAGGCTGGTGGTCGCCCGGTATTTTGCGTTGACCTCGGTGACTACGTCGTATGTGGCGCCGGCGAGGAGTACGAGGCCGGCGGCGGCGGCGGTGTAGGGGTTGGCCAGGACCGCCGCGTTCAGGGCGAGGATGGCGGTCCGCGCCGCAGCGGCCCACTTCACGACCTGGATCGTGATCAGCGCCCCGACGGCGCCGGCCAGGGTTTCCCAGTGTTCGGCCGCCCAGCGCGCGGCATCGGCCAGGACACCGATCGCCTCGCCGGCGGTGGCGGCCCATTCCGCGATTTGGCCGCTGTCGCGCGCGGCCAGCACCATGGCGGCCATATCCTGCGCCAGACCCAACAGCGCCGGCGACAACTCGGCGCCGATGACGGTCGCGGCCGCCGTCCAGGTGTTGCCGATGACCAGCCATTGGGCGGCGGCCGTCTGCCCGGCACGCTCGGCCTCCTGCAACAAGGCGATGTTGTCGCGCCACGCTTGGTCGGACGTACCCAAGGCGTCCGCCAACGTCTCGGCGCTGGCGGCCAGCGCGCCCATCACCCGCGCGTCTTCGCCGGCCTCCAGGCCCAAAGTCTCCAGTGCGCCCGCCACGTCGCCGCCGGCGTCCTTCAAGCGGGCGAGACCCTCGACCAGGTCCTGGAACACACTCATGGCGTCGTCGGCCCAGGCCTGGCGCAGGGCCTCGGCCGACTGGCCGGTCAGGGCGATCAGCGCCCGCAGCTCGTCGCCGCCCTGGCGCACGGCCTCGTCGATACCGAGGAACGCCCGGCCCACGGCACCGCCGGCCAGCTCGGCCCGCACGCCCATGGCGGTCAGGGCGGTCGCCAGCCCGGCGGCTTCGGCGGCGGAGGTGTCGAACAGAGCGGTGGCCTGCGCGACGTACGTCGCCGCGTTGACGACCTCGCTCTCGGTGGCCGCAAAATTGTTGCCTAGCCCCACGATCGCCGCGCCGAGGCGGTCGATGTTGTCGGTTCCCTCGCCGGTTACCTCCAGGATGCGGGCCAGGGCCATGGCGCCGGCATCGCCCACCAGGTCGGTGGCGCCCTGGAGCATGGCGACGGTAGAGGTGAACTTCAGAAGGGACTCGCTGCCCGATACACCGAGCTGCCCGGCGGCCTGGGCGATGCCCAGCAACTCTTGTGTCGTAGCCCCCATCTCGGGGCGCAGGGCCAGGGCGCCGATCTGTTCGCCGAGGGTGGTGAGGGCCTGCCCGGCGAGATCCGTGGTCTTGCCGACGCCGACCAGGGCGGCCTCGTAGGCGTGCCACGACGACAGCGCGGACTCGCCGATTTCCAGCGCGGTCCAGCCCCCGATGGCGGCGTACATCGCCCAGATCAGGGCCGTGGTGCGGTCGGCCGCGCCGCCCAAATCGTCGAGATCGTCGCCGGCGTCGCCGGCGGCGTCGGCCAGGTTCTCGATTTCGTCGGCCGCATCACTGGCGGCCTCGCCGGTGGCACCGACGTGGCGCGAAGTGCTGTCGGCGCGGGAGCCCGCCTCGTCCAGGCGGTCGGCGGTGTCGGCGGCGGCATCGCCCGCCGCCTCCGCCGCCGCGCGCCACTTCTCCAGATCCTCGCGCGACACGCGGAACTGGGCTTGGAAATCCTCCGTGTCGGCGCGGAGGGTGACCGAGACCGTCTGGTGGGCGCCGCCGCTACCGACCATGGCCGCGCCCCCGGGCCATGGACCGCAGGGCCGGCTGATCGCGCCGGCGCTCGGCGTCGCGCTCCTGCCGGCGGGCGATCAGGCGGTTGGCCTCGGCGATATAGGCGTCGGAAATGGCACACGCGCGGGCGACATGCGGCGCCAGACGCGCGGACCCGATCGGGTACCCCGCCATCCGCCACACGCTTTCGCACGCCGTCATGTCCCACCTCTCGATCATGCCGGCCATGGGGCCGATCACCCACTCCCGCTGGGCCAGCAGCCACAGCCGCACCGCCTCGGCGTTGTCCGGGTGGACGAGGATTTCGGCCTCGTCCGCCGGCGCCGGCCGCGCCATTGCGGGCGGCAGGCTGGCCCGGCCGCCCGACAGCACCCTCAGGTCTTCTTCGATTTGGTCGCGGCTCTCCGCGCGTGCCGGTTGGCGGGGGGAGCCCCCGTGGTGGGCACGGGCGAGGGCACGCCCGATGTCAGCGCGTTTTTTGCCGTTGCCCCCCCGACGCTGTCACCGTAGGCCTTGATGACCGTCAGCCCGAACCACCCCATACTGAACAGGCTATCCGCCACCTCACCGTCCAACGGTACCGGGCCGTCGTCGTCCGCGACATCCCAGGCCACAAGGAATGCGCGGATGAAGTCCCCGATGCTCACGTCGCCCCCCGCGAGATCGGCCACGAGGGCGTCGTAGTTGTTCAGGGTCTTGAATGTGGCGGTGAGCGTCTCCGCCCCCCGGCCGGGGGCCGTGACCTCAACCTCCTGATCCCAGGTAAACACACCATCTTTGGGGACGCGGAACTGTGTCATTGAAGGACCTCTTAAGCGGTCGTTGAGGGAGTGTTACCGGCCTCTTTCAGAGGCCGGCCGGCGCGACCGCGCCGGCGCCGCCCCGGCGCCGCTGCGCGGCGCCTGTGTCGTGGTCTCGGCGCCCTTTGGGCGCCGGGGGCGGCGGAGGCCCGCGCGGCCCGAAGGGTCGCGCTGGGCCGATCAAACTCAAAAAAACCTGATACACACCTCGTCGTCGCCGGCGCCCTGGGGGGACAGGCACCGCATCGGCAACGTCGCCATCACGTCCCCGCCATCCTCGCGCAGGGACACGGTGCCGATCTGGCCGTTGGCGACACAGATCTCGCAGCGCTCGCCCAGGCGCGTGCCGCTGGTGGCGCGCACGCGGCGGCGCATGTTCGACAGAGCGAACACGTCGATGGTCGAGATGCGTTCCAGTTCGACCAACAGGCTGGCCGTCAGTTCGTGGTTGACGATCTCGACGTTGTTGAGGTTTGTGCGGGACTTGTCCCGCACGTCGGCCCCGCCGGTCAGATCGAAGCTCTGGCCGGTCGGCGACCACGGCGCGGCCGACAGGTCGGTCGGCTCGACGTGGATTTGGAAGCTATTGGTGTCGAGCACCTCGGGCTCGCGAATGGTGCTGAAATCCGCGTCGCCCAGAGCCACCTCGGTGGGCGCGCCGTACAACCCGCGCCCCCGGAAATTGAGCAGGGGCCAGCCGCCGATCTGCCACTGCGCGCCCAACTGGAAGCGCGCGCCCCGAGCCTCGAACATCACCTCATCGACGTTGTATTTGGCGACAAGGCTCTTGTGACCGGCGCGGTCACTGGACGGCCAGTACTCAATTCCCGGCGGCACCAGCTCGATCACCCACTGATCACCAACCTCCCAGTCCGCCGAGAGCGTCGGCGTGATCTCTGCGCCGCCCGGCAGGGTGATCGGTGTGGCATCGGTGATCGCGACCCCGGTGACCTCATAGGCCGCCTCGGCCGTCTCGCCCAAACCCACGGCAGGCGCGGCCACGGTGGCCTGGGCGGTGCCCGACGCACCCGCCGTGGTGCAGATCACCGTGACGCGACGGCGATTTGCGCCGGTGAACCCGGCGCCGACGGTGTAGCTCCACGACCCCGTCGGCGTGCCCACGGCGATCGGCGCAGCCTGGACCGTGGCGGTGCCGGTGAGTTGCACGCGCGCCCACCCGGCGGCCTGCAGCATGGCGTCAAAGTGGGGCTCCACGGCCACATCGCCGGAGCCGACGGCCTCGACCCCCCACACCAGGGGCACGCGCTCCTGCCAGGGCTGAGCCGGACGCGAGCCCAGGTGTGGCTGGATGATGTTGCGGGTCGCCTCTTGCGCGGCCATGCCGGGCAGGTCCGCGTTGGCCACCAGGAGATAGATGAAGGCGCCCGGATCGGCACCCACGCCGTAGAGAGCCTCCAGCGCCGTCTGGATCACGCGATTGTTTGACGAGAGCGCCATGGATCAGGACTCCTTCTTCTTGGCGCCACCGCGCCGGCCGGTGCCGGCGCCGGTGTCGGCGGGCGCGTCATCGGCGCTTGCCTCGACCGGAGCGTACACAGTGGGCGGGCGCAGGCCGGTGCTCTCGGGTGCAGCCGGCGGTGGCGCCTTCGATGTGGGACGCGGGGCCTCGCCCGCGCGGTCATGGATGAACGTTCCGGCTTTGCGCACGGTCAGGCCCTCCGCTGTGTGGTGGTCTCGAAGTGGATCGTCAGGAACACGCCGCCCTCGCGGTCGCTGCTGGCCGCGCGCACCTGCTGATCGGCGCCGCGATAGCCGAGCTTGCGCCAGTCCGGCGCCGGCGACACGCCGTCGAGAAAGGCGATCACGGCGGCACCCAGGGCATCCAGCGGGCGGTCATCCGGGCCACGACGGCTCTCCGACGTGACCAGCACCACGGTGATGTTCGTGGTGATGATGGAGCGGTGAACGGTGCGTTGGGCCTGTTCGGCCACCTCGGCGGTGGGCAGCACATAGGCGGCGGGCACCCGCTCGGGCAGGCGCCGCGCGGCGACCAGGGCGGCCAGGTCATTGGCCGGGCCGATGTACCGCAGGTCCGGGGCTGCGGCCCGCACCAGGGCGATGACGGGATCGACGAGCGCGGCACCGATCATGACAGCGCCCCCGTGATCCAGTCGGCGATGATCTCGCCCGCTTCGGCGCGGTCCTCGGCCGAGAGCCCAAGGTACGGACGCGCCGGAATAGAGACTTGCTGCACCTGAACCATCCGGCCGCCGATCTTGAACATCAGCGCCTTCGCGGTTTTCGCCCTGATCGTGCCGCCCAACTGGTGGATGCGGGCGTAGACCAGATTGGTCCCCTGGCGCACTGACGTGGGGCCGGCCTCGTGCGTCACGCTGTCGCGCAGGTGGCCGCGATCGACCAGGGTTTGCCCGCCCTCCGCCAGCGCCCGCACGGACGGCGGCCAGGGGTTGCCGTCGGGGTCGACCCCCGCCTCGAACCGATGCTGGACCGAGGCCCGCATCATCTGGCCGACGCTGTCCATCGCCGGCGTCAGGTCGCCGGCGCGCGCCACGATGGCGTCGATCCCACGCGCGGCGATGTCGGCGGCGCTGACCTGGATGGAAATACCGGTCATGGTCAGTAGTCCCGCAGGGTGTCGTCGGTGAACACGCGCCCCGGGCCGACCGCGACCGGCCCGCCGCCGCCCGCCTCACCGCCGGTGTCGATCGGCCGCAATGCCGTCTTGCCCTGGGCGACGTCGCGCAGGTAGGCGATGGCCCGGTCGAAGTCCTTTCCCACACGGCCGTCCGGCGGCGCCCCGGCCGACAGGCGATAGCGGGCGATGGCAATGCAGTGCACCCGCGCCACACCGGTGGGCAGGACGTAGCGCCCGCCCAGGTAACCGTCGATTTCCTCGCCGGCATCGGCCAGGGCCGCGTCGAGCGCCGCCGTATCCACGCCGCCCCCGTCGGCCGGCGCGAGGTCCTCGGCCTCGTGCGCGCCGATCTGCGCGATCATCTCGGATGCGGTGGCGTAGGGCATGATGGGCTCCGGTCAGGGGAGCCCGGGCGGCGCGATCGCCGCCCGGGGGTCGGGGTCAGGCGGTGCGTGCGCTGGCGGCGGCATCGAGGTCGATCTTGCGGAGCGTTTCGCCGGTCTCCGACATGATGTAGACGACGCCGTCCGTCATGCGGCGCACCCGCACGTCGTGGACCGTCAGCGCATCGGCCACCGGCGGCTCGCCGGCGGGGCCGCCGGGACCGACGACACGGTGGGCAGAGAACGTCTCGATCGGGCCTGCCGCGCGATACCAGCTCACGTACACATTCGGGATCGGGGTGTGCATCTGTCTGTCTCCTATCTCCTGTCTGGGGATCCCCGCCGGAGCGTCACGCCCCGGCGGGGGGTGCGCCGGCGTCCGCCCGCCGGCGAGCCTACTCCCCGGGTTCCCCCGGCCGACGCCTCGCCGGCCGGGATCGACACCCGGGTTTCGCGGGGGATCACTTGGCCGGCGGCTTTTCCTTCGGCGGCGGCGGCATGGGTGCCGGGGCAGTCTCGACGACGACCAGGTGCGGCTCGGCCTTTAGGGCCTCGACTTGCTCGGCCGTGAACGTGCCCGGCGGATGGGTGACCGCGCGCGCGGGGTGGTGCACGCCGGCGCGGCGGAAGCCCTTTTCGGGCCGGGCGGTGATGGTCAGGGCGGGTGTGGTCTCGCTCATGCGTCCGGTCTCCCTCAGGCCAGCCAGGCCGTGGACAACAGTTCGGCCGCGTTGCGAAGCACGTTGGTGGTGCCGCCGATCTGTTCGGCCTGGAGCAGTTTCCGCGCCGTGTATTCGAGGCTCGGAGGCACGACCAGCAGCGTGGGCTTGATGTTCAGCGGCTTGCCCTGGTCGCCCTTGATCGACCGCATGGCGGCCAGCGCGGCGGCCAGATTGGTCTCGTTCAGTTCGAGCTTGGAGCCGAACGCCATCTGCCACAGGCCGTAACCGGCGGCCACGCGGCAGTCGACGCCGTAGCGAAACTCCTTGCGCGAGAACACCGCCTCGTCATCCGGCGTGTCCATGGCCACGAAGTCGTAATCGCGGCGCTTCTGGAACAGGAACGGGCGGATGGGCTTGGACGTGTCCAGCAGGAACCACGGCGTCTGCGAGCCGGTTTGCATGTTGGAGACGCTGACCGTGCTCCCATCGGCCTCCAGCACGGGATGATCCGTGTCGAAAAAGTTCTGGCCGTCGTAGCACAGGGTGCCGAAGCCGTTGCTCAGCAGCGGAAAGATCAGTTCGTCCGGGTGGGTCTTCGCATCGTAGCCGAGCTGCTGGATCATCGGCTTGTAGACGCCCAGCTTGTCGTCTTCGATGTCGTCCCGGTCGACGCCCACCGTGTTCTCGAACGGCTCGTTCTTGATGACGTACGAGTGGGCGGAAAGGTTCTGGATCACGCGGTCGCCGAGCCACTTCCGGAACCGCGTGGTCTTGCCCATCCACTTGTAGTCTTCCTCGGACGTCGCACTGGGGACGTCCATGGCCACGCGCTGGTACTCGCTCTCGGCCGTGTTGAAGGCGTCGTTGAAGATCGTCTTGAAGCCGACGAAAGTGTCGGACAGGTTCGTGCGGTTGATCAGCATCCGTCAGCCCTCTCAGATGGTCACCCAGACGCCGGCATCGTCGATGTCGGCGATGGTGCCGATGGCGGAACGGGTGCCGGACCCGTCCGTGGCGGCCACCGTCTGGTCGTCCTCGGCGTAGGCCGCCGCTCCGATGTGCGTGCGGTCGATCGAGCCGTCGTTCGCCCAGCGGAAGCAGCCGCGCCAAACCTCCACGCTCACGTCGCCGGCATCGCCGCCGGCGTTGTCGGCGGGGGCCCTGGCGCAGCCAAGGCCCCGCAAGCCGGTCGCCGTAGCGGCGGGCACGGCGTGCCCGGTGGCGGTATCCAGGGCGACGATCGCCCCGGCGAAGATCGTCGCGTCGGCGGCCACCGGATGGGTGGTGACCTTCAGGTCACGTGCCGGCGTGTTGCGATCAGCGGTCAGCGCGGCCATCAGGCGGTCTCCTTGTCGTCACCGCCCAGGCCCAGGGTCTGGGCGTAGGCCTTCGGGGCGAGCCCGAGCTGCGAGCAGACGGCGAGTTGCCCGTCGTCCAGGCCGTGCGCATCCTTGCGCGGCGTTGGCGCGATGGCGGTCGCGCCCTGGCCGCAGGTCTGGCCGGTGGCGACCAGCACGGGCGCCTGGCTGGCCCAGGCCCAAAAGCCGTCCAGGTCGCGGCCGGCGTATCCCTTGGCCCACTCCTCCAGCGCCGGCGGCAATTTGCCGTCCACCTTCGCTTTGGCCACCGCCTCGGCGGCCTTGTCCTTCGCCATGTCCTGGGACATGGCGGCCACCTGGGTTTGCAGCTCCTGGAACGCGGCCATCGGCACGTATTTCGCCGGGTCGGGATCGGCCCCCTGGTCGATCTTCTGGCCGGCGGCGGCCAGCACGTCGGCCGGCGTGGCGTCGGCGGCCAGCTTGACCTTCGGCGCCAGGGCGCCGGCCGCCTCGGCGGTGGCCCTGGCACTCGTCGTCAGGCTCTGCGCGTGCGCGACCACCTGGTCGGCAGTGGTCGCCTCCGGCAGGCCGCAAGCCTCCCGCAGGCGCTTCAGGAACGCTTCCAGGTCCATGGCGGACTCCTCGTGGTCGGGATCGGAAAACAGATCGGCGCTGGCGACGGCCGCCAGCTCCAGGTTGGGCAGGGCCGTCAGGGCGAACGCGACCAGGCGCGTCACCGTGCCGTCGGCGGTGTGGCGGAACACGGGGCTGATGTAGCGGTACTCGCGCGCCGCGATGCCCTGGCCGGCGGCGGCGGTCCATTCGACGCGGCCGTAAAGGCCGTCGGCGCGGGCCTCCAGGTCACGGATCCAGCCCGAGGCCGGGGCCTGACCGCCATGCCGCGCGGCGCGCAGGAGCTGGTGCTCGTAATCGCCGGGAATGTCCGCGCCCTTCTGGTGCGCTGTTGTTGCGGCGATGACGTCACGCGCATGGTCGGCGTTGCGCAGCACGTACGGGCCGCGCCCATCGCGGCCACTGAACGTGCCGTAGGGCAGAAGCTGCACCCAGTCAGGCGCGCCACCACCGTCGGCGGGCGACGGCAGTGCGGCGGCATGGGCGGCCAGGAGGGCCGGGGTATGCGTGGGCGTCGTGTCCATGAGAGGCGTTGTGCCACGCATGACGACGGGCCGCGCCCGGACGGATGTCCGGGCGCCCTAGCAGGCGCGCGAGAGGGGAGACCCGGGCAGCATCACCCCTTCATCGCCCGGGGTCAATCCGGCGCGCGCACACGCCATCTGGCGGGCGCGCGACCCCGCGCCCGCCAGATGGTGTTTTCACCCCGATTAAATGCGGTTTTAAATGGGATCTCTGGCCGCCGGGTCCCTTGGGTACCCCTGACGCTCTCGCGCGTCCTGCGGCGCCCTACGGGGCCGGTGCAATCCGGGTGGGGATGTGCTATATAGTAAGAGCCTGCCGCTGATGCCGGGTAGACGGGCCGGTTCGGACGCCGCTCTCGCGGCCTCTGGTTAAGTGGATTTTCCGCGCCACCGGCGGCAGGTCTTTCTACCGAAGGCGCGTGAAGCGCCGGCTGGTGGCCAACGCCACAGCCCGTTCATACCCGGTCGAGATGACCGTGTTGGTCTCGGTTTCGACCCGTCTGCCCGCCTCGTCGCGATGCCGCAGCACGTAGTTCACCCGGACCACGAGCTTTTCGGCGCGGCCATCGGCCGCCGGAACCGTGTATATGAGCGACTTGGTCTGGCGGTCCCAATAGATCGCCTCCGGTGCAGCCAGGATCTCGGGGAGGCGCATGACCTCCTCGACAGGCCACGCCTTGGGCAAACCTTCGGCCGTGACCGCATCGGCCTTGGCGTCGCGCAACATGTGAATGATCTGACGATCAGCCACCATGATTGTGGCCGAGGACACGCCCTCCCCGACGACGACCGGCAAGCTGGCCACCACGCCCGGGGGCAGCAGCCCGACGGCGCGCGCCACCCCTTTCGGTCGCGGCTGGCCGTCCAAAATTTGCCGCTCGATGTCCCCGACCCACTGCCCGAACTCCCGCACGAGTGCCGGCGTCAGGCGCGGATTGACCAGCGGCGCCACCGCCGCCAGATCTGGCGGTAGCGACGCCAGGCGCGCGACGGCCTGCGTGGCCGTGTGCTGGGTGCGGCCGGGGTTGTGTGCCCAACCCGGGTCGATGCCCGGCGGCACCCGCGTCACCTCGCCCGTGCGGGGATTGCGGTACAGGCGGTCGGGCTCCGGCTCCGACGGCGGCCCTTCGTCGGGGGTGTAGCCGTACCGGCGCAGGTCCCGCTCGGTCAGCGCCAGGGGCGAACAGCGGCACCGCCAGCCATTCGGGGGCGTGTGCGTATCCCACCAGGTGTGATCGTGCGGGAGCACGGTGCCGTGCCAATGCCGGTGGGATCGGCGGGTGCGCTCGTCCCGCACGGCCACGTATCGCAGGTACAGGGTGCGGCCGCGCGACCGCTCCCGTTCCGCCGCCCGCTCGATCTGCGCCCAATGGCCGGCGGCCCGGCTGACCCGCATGTTGACGTCGTAGATCGTGCGCAGGCGGCGTGGCGAGCCGAGTTGGGCGGTCACCACCTTCCCTGTGGCCGGGTCGGTCACGTCCTCGCGACCCCACCAGCCCTTGGCCCGAAGGATCGGCGTCAGGCGCTGGCGCCAGCTCTCGAAGGTCTCGCCGTTTTGGAGGGCCTCGGTCAGGCTGGCGTGGATGTCGCCGAGAATATCGAAGCCCGTGGACTTGGCGACCGTGAACGCCTTGCCATGTTCGTCCTGCCACACGTCCTGCCAGGCGAAGGAGGGATCCAGCCGCCGCCCCCGGGTCGCCAGGGCGGCCAGGGCCTCCTCGGGCTGGACACCGAACGGCGAAACCTCAGGCATTGTCGCCTCCCGGGCTGGCCCCGGGCTCGCTCTCGCCCTCCAGACGGGCGGCGAACAGCACGCGCGCCAGGCTGTCGGTCAGGGCATCGGTGGGCAGGTCCCGCGCCAGGTCGGGCAGGGACGCCAGGAAGGCCTCCGCGTCCGGCGCGGCGGCGGCTGCCTCGCGGATGCGGGCGATGATGGGGTCGAGCACCTCTTCCCAGGTGTCCTCGACCTCAGCCAGCGTCGCGTCTGCCAGGGGGTCGGCGTCGTCGGCCGAGTTCTGCGCCTGCGCGCTGGTGGTCTCGTCTTTGGGGGGCTGATCCGCCGGAGGCTCGGGTGCCGGGCTCGATGCGGGCGCGGTCAGCAGCTCGGCGTTCTCGTCGGGGTCCGGGATACCCCACTTGTCGGCGACCCACGCGCGCTCGACCTTCAGGCCGAGCGGCACCAGGTCGACGATCACCGACCGCAACTCGGCCAGATCCTCCTGGTCGGGCCGCGCGATGCGGATGCGCGGGTAGCGCCGGCGCGGTCCCATGTTCAGATCGACGATGGGCCGCACCAGGTCGCGGGTCAGGGTGCTGGCCAACTGGCCGGCGTCCGCCTTCTCGATGTCCTCGCGCACCTGTTCGTGGGCCTGGGCGGTGCCCACGTGCTGGCCGACGTCGGTGGTGCCGGTCTGCCCCAGGACGGCCTTGCTGACCTGGCGGTCGATCCAGGTGGCCAGACGCTCGAACAGTTCGATATTGCCGGTGACCTTGGCCTCGATCAGTTCCACCATCATGCTTTCGGGGATGATGGCGGCGAGATCGCCCATCAGGTCGCGGACGGCGCGCAAAAGCACGGCCTTGTCGGCCGCCGAGGCCCCGGGGCCATACTTGCCGATGCGGATGGGCTTGCCGTAGGTCTCCGCGAACTGGATCCACGACCGGATATCGAAGTTCTTGAACAGGTACATCCAGGCCACCGGCCGGGCCAGGCCGCCCCGGATCGGCAGACCCGACTTGGATTTGTGCGTGTGCTGGATGTAACCGTAGGGTTTCAGGGGCTCAAGGACGCCGCCGGCGCCGCGCAGCATCAGGGTCCGCCCGTCTGCGCGGTCGAACTGGAACCAGCGAGGATCGCGCCATTCCAGGCGCGCCGGCATCCACGGGCCACCCGTGGTGTCCCAGACGATTTCGGTGGCGGAAAACCCCTTGCCGACGGCGTCAAGGACGTCGAACAGCTCCTCCTGGAGCGTGTCACGCCACAGGACCTCACGGACCAGGTCGGCCGCCTTCACGTCGTCGGCCTGGTCGCTGGCCGCCTCGACCGAGATGTCCAGCCCGGCGATCTGGTTCTTCCGCGTGGCCAGGACGGAGCGGTAATGGAGGTCCTTCTCCTCCATCTGCTCCGCTAGCTCCAAGTAGGCCGTGGCGTCGCCGTCCTCGGCTTCGCGCAACAGGCGGGCCAGGCGCCCCGGCGTCAGGCCATCCGCCGGATGCCCGGTGACCACCTGGCGCACGCCGGTGGTGGTCGGCACCGCCTCCTCTTTCCGGAGGCGGGACGTGTCGACGGGGTTGCCGAACTGATCGAGCAGACGGGCCATTTCGGGCTCCCTTACCAGGCACCGGCGCCGAAACCGATGCCCGGGGCATCGTCGTCCGGATCATCGTCTTCGTGGTGGTGATGGGCCGATCCCGCGCGCCCAAAGGCGGGGGTGTAGGCGTATTCACCGGCGCCGCCCATGGCCATCGACCACAGCATCTCCAGCGCGTCCGGCCCGTCGTCGTGATCGGCGTTCGGAAAGTGGGTCAACTGTTCGATCAGCGTCGTCTGGCTGGGATGCAGCAGGATCAGCCCACCGGTGACGTAGGGCTGGAGCGCCTCGATCCGCAGGGCCTTGTCCGTGTGCGGGGTGACGGCGACGGCCGGTACCGGGCAACCTTCCTTGACCGATCGCTCGATCAGGACCTGGCGCAAGAACTCCTGGAACTGCACGGCCTCGACCGCCCAGCGGACGCATTTGTAGGCCCGTTGAAGGGCGATTACGTCGGTGATGATCTTGTCCGGCACCCGTCTGCGGATCTGGGCCTCGACCACCCACAAGCGGCCGGACCTTTCGTCCTTCGCGCCCACCAGCAGCGCGGAGGGATCGCGGGACCGGTTGTTCTTACCCAACGATGGATCGCAGGCGCCGTAGTACAGCCACGTCCGCCCGATGGCGGCCCGGTCGGTCCAGTATTGGACCTGGTCAAACGTGGCATCCTCGGCGGTCGGATCGTTCTGATACTCGCTGGAAAACGCCGCCCGGCCGATGCGGGCGCGGATCGTCATCAGCCGGTCGAACGGCTGCACCTCCGGCCACAGCACCTCGGCGCCGGCCATCATGTCCGCCCGGTGTGTGTCCAGGAACTCGGCCGCCGCGTCCTGGCCCTCGTTGTGGAGAACACCCTCCCACTGGTCCCACAGGTCCATGCGGTCGGGCCAGCGGATCACCGCCCGGAAATGCGTCGCCCGCCACATCGGGTTCGCCAGCTTCCGGCTCAGCACGCCGTCCACGTGCAGCACGGTGCCGACGTAGATCAGGTCCATGGATCCGTCGGGCGGGCCGATCGGTTCCACCGCCCGATCCACCCATGTCTCGCGCTTGTCGCGTTGCTCGGGGCTGCGGACGTTCTCGTCGTTCTCGATGTCGTCTAGCACCGCTAAATCGGGTCTTTGGCTGCCGTGCCGGGCGCCTCGGATGCGCTTGCCCGCACCCCCGGCCTGCACCTTGGCGCCGCCGGCGGTGACGATCACGCCCACCTGCCACGTCGGCCCCTGGCCGACCGCCTGCGGGAAGTCGTGCGCCAGGCGCGGGTTGACCTCCAGTTCCGTCTTGATGCCTTCCAGCATCATCGCGGCAACCTCGATCGCGTCCGACAGGATCAGCACGTACCGGCGCCGGCGGGTCAGCAGGCACCACAACGGAAACAATTCGGTCCAATAGGTGCTCTTGGCGTTGCCCCTCGGTGCGGCCACGACTTCCCGCGCGCCGCCGGGGCCGTCGGCGATCTCGCCGGCGCGGCGGAAGATCCAGCGGTGGAAGGCGGAGGGTTCGGCCCGGCCCCGATGCGGGAAATACGTCCGGCAGAAGGCGCCGAAATCGGCGGTCGTTTTGGCGCGGCGGGTCTTGGTCGCGGCCGGCCGGCGGTCGAAGTCCCCCAGCTCCGACGCCTGGGCGATCTCGTCGCGCAGGGTCTGTGTGAAGTCCCGGATCTCGTCCAGGAAGTCCGCGCTGCCATAGCGGTTGACCGGGCGCCGGGCCATGCGTCACCCGTACTTCTTGGCGACGTGGGTGGCGAACGGCTCCAGCAGCTCCAACATGGCCTCGACGTGCTCGGGGTAGTGCTCGCGGGTGAAGCCGGCCAGATCGCGCAGCAGCTCCGTCGCGACGGCGTAGCGCGCCAGATCGGGGCTCGCCTTGGCCACCGCGTTCATCGTCTTGGTGAAGGCATCCGACAGACGCGACAGCGCCTCGGCCCGGTCCATGGCCGGGATCTCCGGGTTGTCGCGCAGGTCCGCGACGGTGGCCTGGTACAGGGTCAGGAAGTCGGAGAGGACGAGCTGGGCGATCGTGCCGGCGCCTTCGGACGACAGGCTGGCGGCGGCGCGCGCCCGATCCCAATCGTCGCCCGACGCCGCCGCCTGTGTGCGCCAGCGCCGCACCGTGGCGACGCCGATGTCCAGGTGATCGGCCGCGCCCTCCAGGCTCATGCGCTGGAACACATAGGCGGACCGGGCGGCCTGGCGCGTCTCCGGATCGTGGGCCATGTCAGCCCCCCAGGATGGCGCGGGCACCCGCGCCGGCCAGGCGCATGACGGTCTCGGGCGACGGCGCGTGAATGCCCGGCACCGTCTCGCGCCCCTGTGCCACCAGCCGGCCGCGCGCCGTGATGGTGTGGCGCGCATCCACGAGGTCCCGTTCATGCAGCCACGTGAGTTGGTCGGTCACGTCCGATACGGTGACCTGGAGCGCCACGGCCGCGAGCGCGGCCTGGATGTCCTCGGCACTCCCCGCCGGCGGCGCGACGCCGTCCACGGTCTCCAAGCCCTGGGCCACCTCCACACCCGGGGTCAGCAGCATGGCGCCCAGCACGCCGCGTTCGCGGGTGCGCCGCACGAGTCCCTGATCGGACAGCCAGGCCAGATCGTCGACGACCGTGGCCCGGGGCAGGTTCAGCACCTCGGCCAGGAGACTGACATTGGCCCCCCGCCCGGGCATTTCCGCCAGTGCCCACAGGACGTGAGCGCGCCGCAGGGCATCGGGAGACGCCTTCGCCAGCACGATCAGCATGGCCAGCCGCACGTGTGCGATCCACTGGTCACGGAACGACGTCATCGGTCGGACCCCTCGTTCAGCTCATGCCGGACCAACAGCTGCACCTGTTCCCGGATCCAGACGTGTGTCTCCCGCACGGCGGCCATCTCGGCTCGCAGGGCGGACATGGTCTCGCGCACGTCCTGGAGGTCCCGGGCCGTGGGCAGGTATGCCAGGTGGCTCTCCACATTGGCAAACCGGGCCTCACCCCGATCCAGGCGGCCGGCGATGTCGGCGTGGGCCTGCTTGTGATCGGCCTGCCAAGCCAGCACGTCGCGGCGCAGGGTGTGCACATCAGTTTGCGACGCGAACACCCGGCCCAAACGCCACAACACGCCGGTGATCAACAGGCTCAGCACCAGGGCCGCCAATGGCGCCACCTTGCCCGACCATTCAATGACGTCCCACACGTCCATCACACCCCCGTCCGTCGCTTGCGGGTGGCCCGCACCTCGGCCGCCGCCTGGCAGGCCGCACAGCGGGTCGCGCCGGGCCGGGCGGCCCGCCGAGCCGCCGGGATCGGCTGGCCGCAGCTCACGCACCGTGTCGTCGGCGTGGCGGTGGTGGGCGCGGGGGGCATGGTGCGTCGACGAGCCAGGATCGCGCCCCGCTCGGCCTCGACGCGATCGGTCACGATGTCCACGACGTCAGCCACCGGCGGCCCCCACCAGACAGTCCCGCGCGGCCTCGGCCGCCGCCATCACGTCGTCCCACTCCGGGCTGGTCGGGTCGCGGCCCTCGGCCACCATCAGCGCCAGGTCACCCTTCAGGCCCGCCAGCGCGGCGCGCAGGTGGGCATAGCCGACGGCCACCTGCAGCGCGCGGTCGACCGCGTAGGCCGCCATGCCGGCCGCGCCACCGCCCGCGACCTCAGAGGCGTCTACGGTCACCTCCAGCACCTGTGTGGCCAGCCCGGTCATCAGGCCGGACAGCGCGGCCAGGCCGGCAGCCGGGTCACCGAAAGCCCCGTAGGCCCGGGCCTCGACCAGGGCCTCATAGGCCGCGTCGCCCGCCTGGGCGAGGCGGGCCGAGGCGCCGGAGAGCGCCGTCGGCGTCTGGACGTACTCGCACGCCAACCCGCCGATCACGCCGTAGGCGCCGGCGGCCCGGTAGACGCGCTGCTGCGTCGTCTCCACCGCGCCGAGCCAGCGATCGGCGACCGAATTGCCACAGCCGGACAACCACAGGCTTGCGGCGACCACGACACCCACCAGGGCGACGCGGACGCCCCACAGCAGGCGGTTCAGGGTTCGCAGGGTCATACTCATCCCTCCATCACACGGCGGAGCTGCTGCCAGCAGCCCTCGCACAGGACACACAGCGCGGCGGCCGTCTCGGCCTCCAGCGTCAGACCGGCGAGCTGATCCAGCAGCCCCACGGCCACCAGCGCGGCGGCGGCGCCCAGCCCCAACTGGGGCGCGGCGGCGGCGCGCTGGGCCTTGGACATTTCCGGCCCGCTGGGGCCGGGGGTGGGTTTCGTCGGCATCAACCCTCCTCCTCATCGCGCAGCGCCATGGTGACGATCTCGAGGGCAGACAGGATCTCGTCCGCGCTCAGGCCGGTCGCCCGGGCCTTGGCCACCACCTCATTGAGGCGGTCCTCCACATCCGTCTGGGTCATATCAGTCCTCCTCCGGCCAGAACCGGGCGCGCGTGCGCCAGCCGCGCCGGAACACGGCGAGGCTGGGGCGGCGCTCGATCAGGTCGCGATAGAACGCATACTGCCGGCGGCACATCGCCGCGCGCAGGCAGGCGGTGGCACAGGCGTCAAGCGCGGCGGCGGTGGCCGGGCCGAGCACGCCGTCCACGGTCACGGGACGGCCGCAGTCGGCGGCGGCCTCCTGCGCGATCCGCACGGCGCGCGACATGCCCATGTTGATGCCCATGTCGATCAACTTGATCGCGGGGGCGCTTTGGTGGATCAGGTTCAGGCGGTACCGGTCCCACCACCGCTCGCGGTAGTACCGCGCGGCGTCGTCAGGCGTCAGGGCGCGGACGTCGGCGGCGTCCACGTCGCCGTCCCGGTCGACATCCCAGTCCAGCAGGCCGTCGCCGTCCAGGTCACCCTGGGCGCGCAGGGTGCGCAGGCTCATCCCGTACTTGGTGGCGCCGCCGGGATCAGCGGCGTGATCAACGTAGCCACCCTCGTGGCGCATGATGTAGTGCAGCGCCTCGGGGAAATGGTCATGGGGCTCGATATGCGCGGACACGGCGGGGCCTCCCTCACGGCGTGGAGCGTGGGGAGAGCATCGCAGGCGCGCGCGCACGGCGCGCCCGGACGCATGTCCGGTCAGTCCGTATCGGGAGGGGAAAACAGGTCGAGCTGGCGCGGATCGGCCCGGCCCATGTCGGCCAGCAGGCGGCGCACGTGGCGCTGTGTCAGGCCGACGGCCTGGGCGATGGCGCCCAGCGGCTCGCCGCTGTCATACATGCGCCTGATCATGGCCCGATGGTGGAGGGTCCGGCAAGAGGGCACGCAAATCCGCTCACCGCCGCGCCGCTCGATCAGCGCCGTCGCGTGCTCGCCCATGGCCTGGACCAGCGGGTGCTCGGGGTCCGCGCGGACCGGCACATACAGGTCCAGCCCGCCGCGCACCTGGACGAGGCGGACGGCCGCCGCCTCGCCGATCTCCTCGGCCAGGTCCAGATATGACTGCGGCAGGGTCATTCGGCGCCCCCGTCCCCGGCCGCCGTCTCCCCGTCCAGGCGGGCGATCCACTGTTTCAGGGACTCCACCAGCAGGCGCAGGTCGTTGTTGGACAGAATGTCCGGGTCCAAGAGGACGTCGGCGCCCGGCTGGAGCTGGCGGCCGCACCAGGTGCGGAGCGCGGCGCGCCGATCGGCGGCGGATTTGGCACGCACGGCGCCGCGCCGGCACAGCTCGCCCCATTGGGCGTGGACCTTGCGCGCCAGCGGATTGGCGGCGGGCCGGTAGGGTTTCCGCCGCCCGCCGCGCAGCCGGTCATATTCGGCCAGCACGGCGCCGAGCTGCGCGTCCGTCATCTCGCGGGCGGAGCGGCACCCGGTCAGGCGGTGCATCAGATCGCGCCGGGCCTCGTCGTCCAGGCCCAGCTCGCGGGCGCCGGCGTGGATCGCGCGCATCCGTGCGGATCGGTCGCTCATGGCCTCCCCCTCCGCGTCTGGGCCTGGGCGCGCCAGCCCCCGTCCGGCCGGGGCGGGGCGGCCACGCCGAACTGATCCTCCAGCCCCGTCGTGCCGGCGGCAGGCCCCGGCGGGCAGTGTGTGACCTGGCCGCCGTTGGCCAAGTACGCCGCCACGGCCTCGGCGCGCTCGGCCGCCGGCGTGCGGGTCGGCGGGAGCGGCCGGCCGAACCGGAAACCACGACGGACCGGCGCCGGCGCCGGTGCCGGTGCCGGAGGTGGTGGTGGTGGTGGGGCGGACTCGGACTCGGACACGGGCTCAGGCACCGGCGGTGGCGGCGGCGGTGGCGGGGGGCACAGCGCGGTGACGGCGCGCGCGGCCGCCTGATAGGACACGCCACAGCGCACCGCGATCGAGACGGCATCGTGCCCCCAGGCCAGCAGGGCGCGGACGCGCGGGGCCGAGATGTGGCTCATGGCTCGGCCCTCCCCTCGACGCGCAGCACATGGGTGGCGGTGACGCTGAGATTGGCGCCGCTCGGATCGCGGCGACGCCAGACGAAGCGGATGGACACCCGCCCGTCCTGGCGGCGGTATGGCCGCACGCGCGGATCCAGCGCATAGCCGTCGGCCACCAGCACCTGGTGCAGATCGGCGGCCTCGCTGATCAGGCCCAGCAGGCTCGGCGCGTCATGCGGCGGCAGGTGTCGGCCACAGCGGGGAATGCGGCGGCGAGAGGTCATGACGGAACCCTCCGTCGTGCCTGACGCCACCAGGCGCGTTCCTGGCGTCGGCCCAGGCAGTGCCACAGCGCCAGTTCGAAGTCTCCGTTGGTGCTGGACAGCGCCCGCGCGAGATCGTCCTCGGAGGTGGCCTTGATCAGCCGGGCGAGCTGGCGGCCGTGCCCGGCGCGGGCGCGCTCTGTCGCCCGGACCAGGTCCGCCTCACCCCAGTCCCACCGCGCGCTCATGTCACCCACCCGTCACGCCAAAGCGTGTGGATCGCCTCCAGGCCCCGGTGCCCCCGCTCCCACACGTACCAGGCGTGGGGGATCGGTACGTTGCCGCCGCGCTCCTCGGGCGGGATGCTGAACAGCCAGCAGGTGGCCCGGTCCCCGCACAGCCAGATGCGCGCCGGCGGCCGACGGAGCCACCATTCTCGCCGTTCACGGCTCTCACGCCACGCGAACCGCTGGAAGCAGACGATCTTGCGCGCGCCCAGCGCGGCCGCATGGTCCACGAACTCACAGGCCAACCTGAACGGCGGGTTCATGAAGACGCTGAAGGGCTCCTCAGACGGCGGCTCCGTCAGGCGGAGAAAGTTTTTCTCTCCGGATTGACCATCGTAGCCCCAGTCATGCAGGTCGGTGGACAGCACCGCGTATCCCGCCGCCGTCGCCGCCTCGCTCAGGACTCCCGTGCCGCAGCACGGGTCCCAGACGCACGGGGTCAGGATCTCCACGTCCAGGATGCGCGCCGCCGCCCAGGCCGGCGTCTCGTAGCACTCGGCCGCGCGCGCCTGCTGTTCCAGTGAGGCGTATTCGGGCGCCGGGGTCACGCCCGCCAGGTGCTCGAACAGGGAGGATTGGGTGCTCATCACGGCCGCCCCTCTGACTGGGCCGGCTGCGCCGGTGGGGCGGCGCGACGCCGCGCCCAGTACTTGCACGCGGGCGTGTGGCTCTCGGCCGTGCCCAGGCGCGTGGCCGGCAGGCAGGTCTGTTCCGCCACCTTCTCGCACACCATGGCGACGCGCTGGCCAGGGCGCGGATCGACGACAGACGGCACCCAGTGGTCGCAGGTGGCGCAGCGCTGGCCGGCCGGACCGGAGCCGGCGACATTGGCATAGGTCGGTTTGGGCATGATGGCCTCCTACCAGTCGGTTAGATCGTCGATGGAGATCCCGCGCAGGCGGCTGATCGCCGCCACCAGGGCCTCGTGCGTGCCGCCGCAGGCGAGGTACGCCCGCACCAGCGCCTCGGCGTCCGGCGGGCCGTCGGGCGACGCGGGGGTCCCCCGCTCCGGCGCCAGCACCGCCAGCGCCCGGCGCCACGCCGCCCGCGCGCGGCGCTGCACGGCCGTGCCCTGCCGTCGCACCAGAGGCTCGACGGACAGCGCTAGGTCCAGCAGGGCGGCGCGGGGGTCCATGTCAGCCGTCCAGCACCGTGCCGGCCGGGAGGTCCGGACGGAAAAAGCCCAACTTCCCGCGACAGGCCACGAACGGCAGCGGGCGCGGATCGCGCAGCACCCATCCCCAGGGGCCGCACCACCACCGGCTGTCGGAGTGGTCGAGACAATCGACGATCTCCACCGACCCGACGATGCCGCCCAGGGGCAGACCAAGACGCCGGATCGTTTCCGGGGCCTCAACCGTCGTGAGGCCGGCGTGGATTAGAACGCGGCCCCGGACTTTGGTCGGCCACGACCGATTCTCGACGTCCTTGCCGTCGTGCAGGATGTGATGCGCCCATGGCTGGCGGATGGAGATGGCGATCACGGCATCACCTCAATCTCGGGCATGTGGCCGAGCGCGCGCCGGATCAGGTGATCCAGGCGCGTTTCCAGCCACTGGGCATGGAAGGCGTGCGGCGCCCACATCTCCGTGACCTGGCCGTCTGACCCGGTCTCGATCCGGCACGGGCGGATCCAGCGGTCATAGGCTCCCCGGTCCATGCCGGCGTCGCGGAAGTGCGGCCACCACAGGTCCTCGGCCTCGGGAGGCTCGAAGGTCGGCCCGGCGGGCACTTCGGGCGGATCCTGAAACGCCTCGTCCTCGAACCTCCGATCCCGAAGCCACGTTTTGGCGTGGGGGATGTAGGTCCGCTCCAGTTGGCGCTCCCGGCACTGGTCCGCGTGGCGCTGGGCGGCGCGGACCAGGAACGCGGGATCGACACCCCCGGCCGGGCCAGCGCCGATCAGCCGGGCGAACACCTCCCGCGCGGCGGCCTTGCCGTCCTTACGCGGATACGCCGCCCAGAAGGCCGCGAACGCCGCCTCCTGCGCGGTCGTCAGTTTCGCGGGGGGCTTCATGCCGCACCATCCCCGGCCGGCTCGGCCTGGTGGGCATCCTGCCTGTGCATCGTGTCCAGCGCCGCGATCAGCAGAGCGGCGGCCTGGATTATGTCGCACCGGGCCGTGTCGCGGTAGCCGGGTCCCTGAAGGCGCAGGTCGATGGCCGCCCCCTCCACCCGACCGCGCGCCAGATCCAGCAACGGGCGCGGGCCGAGCTGATCGGCCGCCTCCCCCGAGTACCCCAGGTCCACCACCTGCCGGGCGCGCTCGACCAGCGCGGCGGCCGCGCCGGGGGAGATGCGCAGGAGGCTGTACAGCCAATCCTGGGTATGGGACTCGTGGTCGCACCAGCACGGCACCCGGTCAGCAGATGTCATGCGTGCCACCACAGTGATTGCGGCGTCGGAGACCCCGCCTCGCGGATCCGCCACATCGATCATCGGCATGACCCGCCCCTCCCTACGCCGCCGTCTCGACAGCGGCGGCGTCCTTCAGCAGGGCATCCACCATCTTGTCGATCTCGCTGTCGGTGACGCGCACGACCACCTCGTCGCCGGCCTCCACGACCGTGACGCCGATGCGGCGCAGCTCGGCGACCGAGAGCTGGTTCAGGGCGCCCTTGACCGGGGTTTCGCTGGTCTTGACCAGGGTCTCGACCTGATCGGGGAAGTGCTTGCGGATCAGATCGCAGACCTTCGCGGCGTCCGCGTATTCCAGCTTTCCCTTGCCCTTCGCAAAACCGACCTTGATGCCGTGCAGGGTGAGAGTCCGGGGCGACTGGAACAGGTCCGACGCCTCGCCCACGGCGGCGGCCAGCCGATCCCGCGCGTTGGACGCGCCGTCCACCAGACGGCGGATGCGGGCCAGGTGCTGGCGCTTGACCCGCGCCATCTCCTCCTCGACCGCGCGGACCTCGTCCGCGAGCTTGCCGTGGGCCTCGCTGTAGGTCTTGGCGAGGGCTTCAATGTCTCCCAGGGTGGGCATTAGCGTCTCCTCAACAGGCGTTTGAACAGTCTCTGAAGGGCATTCGGGCGCCGCCTCGGCGGCACCGGGACCAGCGTCCCGCCCACCAACAGGCGCACCGGCACGCCGGCGGCAGGACGGCGCGCGTCCACGATGATGTGCGCCGGCCGGGCGCGGCGGGGTCGGCTGGCGGCGGTCATGACGCGGGCTCCTCGGTCGGCGCCGGCGCCACCATGGCCCGCACGGCCTCCATCCGCGCGGCCACCTCCGGGTCGCCGGCGGCGCGCTGCGCCGTGCGTCGGCACGCGTGCATCACGGTGGTGTGGTCGGACCGCCGGAAGGCGCGCGCGATCGCCGGGTAGCTGGCCAGGGTCAGGTCACGGGCCAGCGTCATCGCCGCCTGGCGCGCCGCCACGATTCGGCCCGCCCGGCGATCCGACAGCAGGTCGAGGACCGACACCCCCCACACGTCGGACGTGGCGAGGACGATCCGCCGGATCGGCGGCGGGAGTGGTGCGGGGGACGTCATGACGCACCTTCCCCGGCCGGCGCCTGGACGTTCAGGGCGATCACCGCAGCGCTGAGGGCCTGCAACTGCTCACCCACCGACCCCACCACCGGCACGCCGGCGGCGATGTGGTGCGCCAGCTCGACCGCCCGAGCGCGGCTGTCGCCACCGACCAGGGTCACCGCGCCGTCGTCGCCGATGTCGACGGTGACAAACAGCATGTCGCCGGCCGTCTGTTCGGCGGACGCGGAGACAGCCTCCAGCCGCAGGCCCCAGACCTCCCGACCGGGGCCGATCTGCCGCGCCGTATGCAGGACCGCCGACACCGGCCGGTCCTTGGGCCGCACACCCAGGCGCAGTTGGACGCGCTCCCCAAAGGCCACCGGCCGACGCCGGGGTGGGGAGGAGACAACGCTGGGGCTCATCATGCCGCGTCACCTCCCGTGTCCGCCGCGCGCCCAAGAGTCCGCACGACGGCCAGGTGCCCCTGGAACTCGGCCTCGGCCGCGTCTTGGGCCTCGGCGCGGCGCCGCGCGTCGTCGAGGGCACGAATACAGCGGATCTTCGCGTCGCGGCTCAGGGCCTCCGAGAGGTCCACGACCGGCACCACATCACACCCACTGCCGGGCGCGAGGTCGGCGAGCGAAAAGACTGGCACCACGTCCAGGTCGATGACCTCGGGCGGCGGCTCCGCGCCGGTCCCGCTGACCGTGATGTGGGCGGCGATCTCCGGCCAGTCGGCCGTGGCGGCGCCGGGCAGCGGCCCGCCGGCCGTCTCCATCGCCTCGGCCTGGGCGATGCAGTCGGACATCGCGCGCGCCCAGTCGGCCAACACGCCGATGGTGGGCATCGGCCGGCCGCCGGACAGGGTGGCGCAGATCACGTCATGCAGGCTCTTCAGGTCATGGCTCAGCATCACTCATCCTCCTCGCTTTGAAACACGGGACAGTCCTTGCACGCCCGGCGCATGGCCATGCGGTGGGAGCTGGTCGCGGCGGCATCGGCGCGGGCCTTGACCTGCCAGTCCCAGCAGGCCTCGGCGCTGATCTCCCCGCCCACCCCGGGGCACTCCCAGGCGTCGGCGATCAGCGCGGCCGAGACGGCGGCCAGCACGGCGTCCATGTCGCCGGGGTAGGCCCGGCCCAGCACCTGGTTGATGACGGTCGGGCTGTAGTGGCCCCGGCCGTCGCGGCGCCGGATCGTCGCGGCGACGCGGCCCTGGCTGGATCGGTCGCAGGCTTCGGCCAGGGCGCGGACCGACGCCGGCATGTCGTCGCCCCAGGCGGCGCTGGCGCGGGCGATCGCGCGTCCATCACCCATGGCCACCCCCCGCGACGTCTACCGACGCCTCGCCCATGAACTCATTGCGGTTCGGGTCCCAGACGGCATGACTGATCCGCGCGATCATCGGCGCCGCCGGCCCGGTGTTCATGCCGGCCCGCAGGGCGTAGCGGGTCAGCGTGCCCGTGCCGGGCTTGTGCCCCGGCCGGCCCTCCTCGACGACGCGCAGATATCCGGCCCGGCACAGATGGCCCAGATAGCAGTGCGCCGCCCCACGACTGACCGGACGCGTGTCGGTGGACGCCATGACCGCCATGTCGTCGGCCGTGACCCCATCGCGCCCGATCATCCGCAGGGTGCGCCACATAGCCTCCTGCCCCGTGGGCGGGCTCTCCGTGCCGTCGCGGCGCAGGCGCGGCGCTTCCGGCCCCGCGTCGCGGACCAGGCACCACAGGGCCGCCCTCGCGCGGCTGGTCCGGCCACCCTCGCGCTCCACGTGTCCCACGCGCTCCACGTATCCGGCGAGCTCCAGACGCCGGACATAGTCGCGCACGCTGTCGGGCGCCTGGATGTCGGTGTCGATCCAGATGTCGCGCACGGTCCACGGCGCGCCGCGCCGCTCCCGGATCGCCTCCCAGATGCCCTGATGCCCGCGCTTGACCTTCACGCGCAGCGCGCCCTCGATATGACAGGGGTGCCGGCTCATGGGCGGCCTCCCCGGGCGGGCACCCGCTCGCCGGCGCGCATGGACGGCACCTGACCGGTGTACAACTCGCGCTCGCCCCAGCTGGCGAGGCCCACCGTGTCCCAGCCCTGGGCCAGCGCCTCGGTCGCCACCTGGTGCAGGTTGACCACCGCCCGCCGGATGCGCCCGGCCGACGCGGTGGTGACCCGCTCGATCAGGTCCGCCGCGATAACTAGGTCCGGGTAGTACAGGCGGGCGACCGTCGCGACGTCCTCGGCCGTCACCGGCTCCGCCGCCGCCCATTGCAGCACGCGGTTGTGGGTGCGCTCCGACCGCGCCGCGATCATCTGCGGCAACGCCTCCTCGCCCACCAGGATGATCGGCACCCCCGCCCGATCCGCGATTTCGCGCACGGTCTCGATGTACCCGCGCCGCACGACGTGGTCGGCCTCGTCGATGATGACCGGCCGGTCCTGCGCCTCGCAGGCCATGATGATCCGGTCCACCACGTCGGCCGCGCGGCCGCGTCCGTCCACGCCCACCTCGACGGCCAGCACGGACAGGAACCGCGCCCGCGTCCAGCTCTCGCCGCATTCCACGTACCGCGCGCGGGTGCGGTGGGCGGCGTGGGTGGCTGACCAGGTCTTGCCCAGGCCCGAGTGGCCGTAGAACACGCCCAGGCCCGGCAGGTGCCGGGGCCGCTGGACACACGCATCCACCAGCGCGCCGAACCGCAGTACATTGGTGAGCGGCGCTGTGGTGGCGTTGACGGTGGGCTGTTTGTCGGTCATGCTTCCCTCGTGTGCTGTTGATGGCCCGTGTCGGGGATGCCGCCCCGCGCGGGCCGTTTGCTTAGGCGGACGCCTGTCCGCCACCCAGGCCGGACAGGAAGATGTCCGCGCCCCATTCCTCCAGCGCCGCTTCGTGGCTCCGGTATTCCGGCGTCTGCGAATACCCCCGCGCCCAGCGCAGGGCCTCGGCGTCCACCGGTCGGCCGGCGGCGTGTGCCTCCAGCGTCTGGTGGGCGCGCCACCAGCGCTCTTTCGGGGTCTCGTCTCGCTTGGGCGGCGCGGCCATCTCGGCCGCCAGCCGCTCTTTCGCGGCCAGCTCGTCGGCCGTCAGTTCGCGCGGCGCCGGCGCCGGCGGTTCGGCCAGCAGGATCGGCGCGGCGCTCTCGTCGCGCAGGGCCATCGCGTCCTGCGCCGTGGCGCGGCGCTCTCTGGCCTGCTGCACATCGTCATCGTTGAAATACGGGCGCGTGTTGCCGTTCTCGGCCGCCTCGCAGATCAGGCGCCCATCCAGATCGCGGATCCACACCCGGCCCATGTCGCGCGGGTCGTACTCGACGCGCACTTCCTGGCCGTGCATGTCCAGGTCATCCAGGGTCTGCGAGAAGTATTTCCGCGCGCCGAGCTGCACCCACGCCCGGCGCACCGTGCGGATCTCATGCGGCCGGAACAGGTCCCGCGCCTCGGCCTCGCTCAGGCGCGGCGGCACCACGCCCAGATCGTCCGCCGACGGTAGCAGCGCGACCCACTGTTCGGCCGGCGTGCGATGCCGCATCTTGCCCGTCTCCGGGTCGCGGACGCGGGGCAGGCTGCTGTGTGGCCGGTTGTTGTAGCGCGCCCGGCAATCCTCGACCCATGCCAGGAAGGCGTCCCAGGTCTGAATGACGGGGGAGTGACCGTAGGTTTTGATGTCCTTCCGCGAGGCTTTAAACGCGATTTGCTTGGCCTCGCGGTCCATATCGTGCCCGACATAGGCCGCCGACTGCCGCGCCGGCGCGATCAGGCCGGTCTGGTGGAACCGCTCGATCACGCCCCGGGCCTGCGAGTTGTACGGGATCGAGTTCCGGCTGGTGATACCCAGCCGGGCCATCAGGCCCGTCACCGGGTCGTTATGGGCGCGATTTCGAAATCCACAGCCATTATCGACGTACCAAATGGCCGGGATCCCGGCGCCAACCACCGCTGTCCGCAGCGCCGCCGCCACCAGCCACTCGGCCTCGTCGGTCCAGGCCGACCAGCCCACCCAGGCCCGCGTCGCCACATCCAGCACGCTGATGATCTCCGGCCGCTTCGGCCGGCTCGGGTCGAGCGGGTGCGCCACCTCGCGATCGTGACGGTGGCCGTCCGACGTGTACACGTCCCCGGGCAGCAGGTGGTCGAAGCTACGGATTGCCAGCGCCCTGAACCGCTTCAGGTCGCGCGGGCCGACCCGGCCCTTGTTCTTGCCGACCGCCCCCAGGCTGGCGATGAACCGCCGCGCCTGGTCATAGGACGGCGCCGCCACCGGCGCGGTCTCCGGCCACCATTCCAGGCACGCCGCGATGGACGGCTTCTGGGGCCGGAGATACAACTTCATCAAGGGATAGGCCCACGCTGGCGCCTCTCGCGGCAACTCCTCGGCCGGCGCCAGGGCGGTGATATCGCCCGCCGCCCGCGCCGCCAGCCACCGCTGGACCGACCGCAGCGACAGCACGCGCGAGCCCGAGGAGCCGCGCCGGGCATTGGCCCGGGGCACCATGCGCATGAGATGCTCGGGCAGCTTCCCGGCCCGCGCCTGATCGACCAGCGCCTGCGCCGCCTGCCGCTCCGACAGGCCGTATTCCAGGCACAGCCGATCCACCTCCTGGCACAGCGCCGCGCGGGCATCCATGCACGACCGCGTTCCGTCGCGCATGTCCGCCGGATCGCGCTGCCCGCGCTCGGCCGCCACCACCGCCGGCGGCGGCGCCTCGGCCGCCAGCTCGCGCCGCGCCAGCGCCGCCCGCGTCGTCTCGGGCAGCGCCGAGACCGGGTACTCCCGCCCGCCGCCCCGCCCCTGACGGGGACGATAGGGCCATTCTTCCCGCCGGGCCTTGATCTGCACCGCCCGTTCCGTGCCGGGCATGTCGGGCAGGGCGAGCTCCGCCAGTTCGGCGGCCGTGTACCAGCGATCTGGGGTGGGCAAGGCCGGCATCACCGGTGCCCTCCGCGCCAGGCGCGCCGCGCGATTTTCCGCTTGGCCTCCAGATGCTCGATCTGCTCGGCCGTCATCGCCTCCTCGACCGCCCCCAGGTACCGGTCGGGGATCACCGCATAGCCCAGCCGCCGCAGCTCCTGCGCCACCACCCGCACGTCGCCGGTCACCTCCATCAGGGCGATGGCCCGCGCCAGACTGATCGCGTGATCGCCGCGCGACGGCGCGGCGTACCCGTCCAGGGTGTTCTTGGGCATCCGGTGCCCCAGCACCGCCCCCATTGCCTCGGCGATCTCCTCGCGCGACCGCCCGTCGTCGCTCAGCGTCCGGCTCACCGCCTGGGCGATCCGCTGGTCCAGGTCCGGGCCGCGCGGCGCCGTGTCCCCGTCGTAGTGGACGGTCACGTCCGGCGCGGTCCAGTCGTCCAGCAGGTCGAGCGTGCGGGCGTCGGCGCGATCTTTCATGACGTGGCGCCCCCAAAAAGACGGGCGGGCGCCCCGCGCGAAACGGAGTCGCCCGCCCGCAGGCTCGGCATGAGCGCCCGGACGGCCGCACCCCTGGCGCGCGTGGAGGCATACGCGCGCGTGATGGAGACAACCGTCCGGGCGATCCCTACACTCGGGGTTGCCACACCACCGAGGAGGGAACTGTGATCAAGATCGAAATGACCGGAATACGTCTGTTTGCGACCCGTGCTCGGGAACACGTTGCAGCGTTCGAAATCTTCGACGACGAAACCGGCGACCGCGTCGGCCGCCTGGACATCGCGGTCGATGCGGTGGAGGGAGGATTGGGCGCCACACACGTTCGAGCCTGGGATCGCCTGAAGGCCGCCAAATTGGTCGAAGGCATCAATCATGACGACGAGCCTTCGGCGCCGACGTGACCTGGCGCAGGTCACCGATCTCGCGCGTGAGGTCTTCAACCGCCCAGGCTAGGCGTTCCGTGGCGCGTGTCAGGCGGTCCAGATCGGAGCCACGAGGGCGCCTCTTCCCGCCCAGGGCCAGCGCGCACCAACGCAGCCACCCCGTGTCAAACACGATGCCCGAGCCCCCTTCCGACACCGAGGGTTTCCCGCTGCGGCGCCGCTCGCCCCTGACACGATCCGTGCTCATGCCGCGTGCTCCTTTTGCCGCTGACCACCGGGGGCGGTCTGTGTAGGGTGATGGGGTAGGCGCCGCTTCCGGGGGTGCCGGACCTGCGCCAGACGCCGGCCGGTCTCGGGGGACCAGCGCTCGGGCCACACGTCCCGGGGCGTCAGCCCCAGGGCCTCGGCCAACACCGGCTCGATGTTGGCGTTTGGTGCGTCGATACAGGCGGCAATCGTCTGCGGCGCCACGCCGACCTCCCGGGCCAGCGCGCGCAGGGTCCAGCCCCGCCCGCGCAACCGCTGGATGATCCACACCCGCCGCTCGGCGGGGTTTTTTGGGACCGCAATGGGTGTCGCTTCCTGTGTCATGGGAGGGAGCCGATTGCCATTTTCGGGCACACGCAAGCGTGAATTTCCGTTTCGGACTTCCGTCGTTCCCGAAATCGGCATTACCGCTCGCAATACGTTGAAAACGATGGAAAAAATGGAAGTCCGAAACGCGCACCGCTCCCTTGCACAAATTTCGGAGTTCGGGCCGTGAACTCCGAAATGGACACGGATGCCGGCTTTCGCGCGCGGCTCGGCGACCTGGTGGGCAAAACACCGCCGTTTCAGTGGGCGAAAGGCGCTGGCGTCCCCACCAGCACCTGGAACCGCGCGTGGAACGAGGGTGGCATACCCAAGGCGCCGCACTTGGTGCGGATCGCCCAATACGCCGGCGTCACGGTCGACTGGTTGCTCACCGGCGAAGGCCCGATGCGCCGGGACCAGGTCGCGGCCGAGTCCCCGCCCGAACCGGAGCCCGAGCCGGCCCGCCAGACCGTCGCCGAGCGCGTGCGGATCCTGCGCGGCACCATGCTCCTGGAGCGGTTCGCCGCCGATGTCGGTCTGAAAGTCGTGGAAATTCAGGCCCTTGAGGCCGGAGCGAGCGAGGACCGCCGGCACCTGGAGGCGATCGCCACGGCCATCGGCGTCCGCCTCGACTGGCTGCTGACCGGCGCCGGCCCGGCCCACATCCGCGCCGCGCCCGAGTCGCCGTCCGCCCCGTCCGGCGCCACCACGGCGGGCGCCACTGACGCCGACCTTTTAGGCCTGTGTTTGGAGGGATTACAGCGCGTTTACAGGGAGTTAAACGCCCGGATCGACGACCGCTCGGCCGGCCGGCTGGCCGCCCGCCTACACGACGACGTCCTGGCCGCGTGCCAGGGCAACGCGGATGCCCAACGCGCCGCCCTCAACATGGGGTTAGCCCAACTGCGCCGCGACGTATTGGCGTCGCCAACGACCGCCGAGCATGGTAAACACTCGGCTTGAGGTTGGTTCGCGCCTGACCCTACGTTGCCTAGCGCGATTTCGCGTGTGCAATCAACGTTCCGCACGTATACCTTCGGTCTATCTGTCTTTCGGAGGCCCCCATGCCCCGCCCGCTCTTCTCCGCCACCCTCCTCGCCGCCGCTCTCACCCTGGCCACCCCGGCGGTCGCCTACGACGATCCGGAGTCCGCGCGTGCCGAAAGCGCCCAACTCCTCGGCATGATGGCCCTTAACGGTAAGGGGTTCTTGATGCTAAGTGGCGACGAAGACGATATGATCGCCGGCGCCAAAACGGCCGTAAGGCAAAAGCTACGCGACCCGGACAGCGCGCAGTTTCGCAATATTCGAATTGTAGAACACACCGCTGGCAAGCTCGTGTGCGGCGAAGTTAACGCCCGCAACGTCTTCGGCGGTTACGTCGGTTTTCAACTGTTTGCGTCCAGCGGCCAGTCCGCCCGTATTTTATTTACCGACCTGGATCCCGCGATTGAGGCGGCCCTTAACGCTCCGCTTATGGAGGCCTGCGGCGATTGACCGCGCTTGATCGGCGATCGGTCGTGTGCCAATTCCCTGCCGATCGCCGATCAAATCCGATCAGAGTGTGCCAAATCCATTTTTGCCCGTCGGCCCAAATTTTTTAGGTATCCCAATATGTTCCGGTAAATCTTTCAATATCCCGCCTGTGCCATACCGATCACCCCCCCACAGGGACGGACGGGGTGTAAGCGGCCGCTCTGGGCCGCGGGGATTGGGGCTTGGGGTTACGCGGCAGCGGTGTGGCGGGCGTCGGTTGCGCGCCAGTTCCAGGGCAGCAGTTCGTCCAGGCGGTTGATCTTGTGATCGTTGATCCGGGCCAGGATGTCGGTGAGGTAGGCCTCGGGGTTCAGGCCGCTCATCTTGGCGGTCTCGATGAGGGTCATGGCGTCGGCCAGGACCTCGCCGCCGCTGTCGGACCCGGCGAACAGAAAATTCTTGCGGCCCAGGACCACGGGTTTGATGGCCCGCTCGGCCGGATTGTTGTCGATGGCCACCTCGCCGTTCTCCAGGAACAGCGTGAATGCGGACCAGCGCCCGAGGGCGTAGCGCATGGCCTTGGCCAGGTCGCTCTTGCCGGGGATACGCGGCAGCTGGGTCTCGCACCACGTCTTGAAGGCCTCGACCCTGGGGCGACTTTCGGCCTGACGGATGGCAAGACGCTGTTCCGCAGGCAGCCCGGTGATGCGGCGCTCGATGTCGTACAGCGCGCCGATCTGTTCGAGCGCGTCCCGGGCGAGGGGCGAGTCCGTCGCTTTCCAGACATCATGAAAGTCGCGCCGCAGGTGTGCCCAGCATGCCGCCTCACGCACACGCGGAGCGGTGCCGTCCCGAGCCTCGTACAGCTTGCGGAACCCCGCATAGGCGTCCGCCTGCAGGATGCCCCGGAAGTTGGCCAAATGTCGTTGCGGATGTTCACCTTTGCGGTCCGGCGAGAAGAAATACGCGACCGCCGGCGGGTCGGTGCCGCCCCAGGGCCGGTCATCATGGACATAGGCCCAGATGCGGCCTTCCTTGACGCCGGGTTCGTCGCCGGTCGCCTTGCGTCGGCCCGGATCGAGCACCCGGATCGGCGTGTCGTCGGCGTGCAGGCGGTCGGCCGCCAGGACCGAAGCCTTGATGCGCTCGATCAGCGGGCGCAGCGTCGCAACGCCCTGGCCGCACCAGTCGATCAGCGTGGAGCGCGGGATGTCGGCGCCGTGGCGGGCCAGGATCTCGGCCTGACGGTACAGCGGCAGGTGGTCGTCGTACTTCGACACCAGGATATGCGCCAGCAGACCGGGGCCGGCCATGCCGCGTTCCACCGGCCGCGTCGGCGCCGGCGGCTGCACCATGGTCTGGCAGTGCCGGCAGGACTTCTTCAGCCGCGCCGTCTCCACCACCTTCAGCTTGGCCGCGATGAAGTCCAGGATCTCGGCCACGTCCTCACCGACCAGACGCAGCGGCCCTCCGCAGTCCGGGCAGTGCTCGCCGGGGTCCAGGACGATGCGCTCGCGCGGGGTGTCCGGCGCCACCTTGGGCTTGCCGCGCCGGCGCGGTGCGGTCTTCTGGCTCGGCTGGTCCGTCTCCGATGCGGTGCTGGTCTCGGGGGACGGGGCGGCCTCTTCGTCCTCGGCCGGTGCCGGTTCGGCCACCGCCCGCGCCACCTCGAGCCCTTCCAGGGCCAGTTCCAGTTGCGCGATCTCGCGGTCGATCTTCTCGGAACTGCGCCCGAACTTTTGCCGCTTCAGGCGGGCGATGCGCAGCTTCAGCGCCTCCACCATCGCCTCGTAGGCCCGCAGCGACGTCGCCATGCGGCTGACCTCTTCCGTCTTGGCCAGCAGCATCGCCTTCAGAACGGCGGGATCATCGGGCAGGGTGTCGGGCGTCGTCGTCATGACCGGATTATACCCGGCCGGGATCCTCTGCTCCAGCTTTACCTCGCTGATTCCGTTCAGAAAATCACACCACGCGGGCAGGCGGCGCGGTCCACGCCGGGCGCCGCCAGTCGATCCCCTCCCACAGCATCGCCAGCTGGGCCGGCGTCAGCCGGACCGTCCCGTCGGCCGGCGACGGCCAGGGGAAGCGGCCATGCTCCAGCACCTTGTAGTACAGGCAGAAGCCCTGGCCATCCCAATACAGCAGCTTCACCCTGTCGCCACGACGACCCCGGAAGGCGAAGACCGCCCCCGACGTGTCCGTAGCACGTGATATGTCCGGTTTCTGTAGCACACGATCTGTCCGGTTTTTGGAGAGGTTCCAGACCGGGGGGATCGGATGCTACCGGAGGTCAGGATGGCCCGGATGGTGGAGGCGCTGGAGCGCCATCGCGGAGGGCGATTGAGCTGCCTTGAGGCGGCGGAGTGGCTGGGGATTTCGGAGCGGCACTTTCGCCGACTGCGGGACAAGTACGAGGCGGATGGCGCGGAAGGGCTGATCGACCGGCGCCGTGGCCGGACATCTGGCCGGGCTGTGCCGGTGGACCGGATCGAGTGGATGCTCGAGCAGTTCGACACGCGGTATTTTGACTTCAACGCCAAGCACTTCCACGAGCGGCTGAAGGCGGATCACGGCTGGCCCTTCAGCTACACGTTCACGAAGACCCAGTTGCAGAAGGCGGGCCGATTGAAGCCGGGCCGGCGGCGGTCACCGCACCGGCGGCGCCGGCCGCGTCGGCCACTGCCAGGGATGATGCTGATGCAGGACGGGTCGCCTTACCGCTGGATCCCGGGGCTGGAGCGGGACTTTGACCTGATCGCGACGATGGATGACGCGACCGGCACGGTGTATTCGGCCTTCCTGGTGGACGAGGAAGGCACCATGAGCACGCTGCGCGGCCTCGGCGAGGTGATCGCGGCGCACGGGCTGTTCAGTTCGCTCTATACCGACCGGGGCAGCCACTATTTCCACACGCCGAAGGCTGGCGGACCCGTGGACAAGACGAAACCGACCCAGGTCGGCCACGCGCTGGCGCGTCTTGGCATCCAGCACATTCCCTCCTACTCGCCCGAGGCGAGGGGGCGCATGGAACGGCTGTTCCAGAGCTTTCAGGGACGGCTGCCGCAAGAGCTGCGGCTGGCGGGGATCGAGTCCGTCGCCGACGCGGACCGCTATATCCGCGACGTTTTCCTGCCGGCCTACAACGCCCGCTTCGCCGTGAAGGCGGCGGAGGACGGAACGGCGTTCGTCCCCTACGTCGGCCCGCCGCTGGCCGAAGCCCTGTGCGTCCAGGAAACCCGCCAGGTCGGCAAGGACAACTGCGTGCGCTACGACGGGTTGGTGCTGCAAATCCCGCCCCAGGCCCACCGCCACCACTTCGTCAAGGCGACGGTCCTGGTGCGCCGCTATCCGGCCGGCGGGCTCGCTCTGTTCCATGGGCCGCGCTGCCTGGCCCGCTACACCGACGACGGAACCCTCGTTTCCGGCGCCGACGCCAGACAGGCCGCTTAACTCCGCTCGGCGGCCCGGCCTGTGGATTTGTGGACGGCGCTGCGCCCCGCCCACAACCCCACAGGCCCAACATCAGCAGCGGACATTTGATGTGCTATGAAAACCGGACATCTTCAGGTGCCATTGACAGGCCGCCGTCCGTGCGCCGTCAGCAAGTCAGGAGCCGGTGTCGTCACTTGGCTCCGGCAAACCCAACACGGCGTCCCAGGGCGCTGTGCCGTCGTACCAGACCACGCCGACCCCCGGGCTCAAGCGAATGAACCGTTTTTCGGAGACGGTATTCCCGGGCCAGCCCGTCGAAGAGCTGGCGGGGGAAATCTGGACAGGGCGATAAGTGGAATTCGTGCCCGAGATCGGCGACGATGCCGAGACAGGAGACATCTTATGGCGAGACGACCGCGCCTGAACCACGTTCCGGCTTTCAAGGCGAAGGTGGCCCTTGCGGCCATCAAGGGCGAGAAGACGCTGGCCCAGGGCAATCGGGTGAATTAGGGCGTGACAACGCGCGAAAGTTCTGAATCGATC
>NZ_CAKZOT010000076.1 GCF_937138205.1 uncultured Rhodospira sp.
GCCGCGCGGCAGGAACTGCGCCGCCTGCTCGACGCGCTGGGCGTGCCGCAGCAGGGCGCCGCCGCCGACGAGCCGGAGCCGGTGCGCGCGGCGGCGGTGGGGTGAGGGCCGGACGGTCCCTTCCACGCCCATCGCCATTCCACAGCCATTCCCCCGGCTTTGTCCTGCGCGTCACAGTCAACAACAGCGTTGAATGTGGCTTGCAGTTGTGGCACGTTTCCGCCCGTTGTGATGCGGCATGTGGTTGAAGGCTTGCGCCGCATCCACCGTGCGGGCAAGGGCCGCCGTGGCCCTTCGGGGGGTGATGGCATGCATTTCAGTGCTTTATGGACGCTTGCTCTTGGTTGGTTGATTCTCGCCATCGCGTCTTACGACAGGGTTCGATTGCCCGCCAGGAAAAAGGGAGAAGCCGGCGACATTTACGATCAGGCGATTCCGATCTACCTCAAGGACGCCAAAACGCTGATTAAGGCGTATGTGACCTACGTCTTTGTCATTTCATTGATTTATGTTCTTGGGTGCGTCTTGGTCCAGGTCATCCTTGATGCCGCGACCGCCCAACAGGGCAGCTTCGGGGGCTTGGAACTCGGCCCGCCAACGGCCGTGTCACAATTGGGATCGGTTCTGCGCTTTGTTCTGGCCCCGTTCGAGTACATGGATCCGTCCGTCCCTCCCCTGGTCGCGCTGACCCTTCTCGGAGCCGGCACAAATCTTCCGCTGCTGAGCGAGGGCGATCACGCGAGCCGTCGCCTCGCCCATCGATCCGTCGGCCTGCCTCAGTCCGTCGAGCGAATGACCGCCGCGATTAAGGTCCATCCCTTCTGGACCGAAAAAGACTGCCAGAACATCCGAGACAGCGTGCTGCGCCGTTACGACCTCGCCATAAATGACTTTAAAGACCTGAGCCCACAGCGTCAGCACAAGATCTTTGGGCTCCTCCTGCTGCACGACATTCTCGACGATCTGGGAGGCCGCGTTCAGTCCGGCCTCGACATGACCGCAAAGGTCGATCTGGCCCCCCTTTGGTCGGAAATCGATCGTTTCGTCACCAATCGCATCAAGCAGGTCCCCAGGAACGCGCGCAACCTCAACGATCTACTGGAGCGGGATCTCGACTCGAACCTGGAAGCGGCGAGCCTTCTGATCGCCTTGTGCTGGCGCCGAACAAGCTCCTTTGGCGGAAAGAACAATCGGGACCAGATGCCCCCCTTCCTCGGGTTCCTCGGCAACACGTCGTTGGCCGTGGAGATGCCGGTTTCCTTTGTGCTGGTCCTGTCCTTGGCGGTCGGTCTCGTCGCCATGTTCTCGGCCTTCATCGCCGGCACTATCGTTGGGGAACACGATCCGCAAACCCTCCTTCCGACAACGGCCAACGACACCCTGTTGTGGGGGCTGGGCGGCGCCCTTCTGTACTTCACCGCCCTCAGTTCCATCCTGTGGATGGCGCCGCCCAACGTCATATTCGCCCGTCCAGATCAGGCGCCTAAGATCGACGAAACGGCGCGTGTGTTTCTGTATGGTTTGTTTGGGTCTGTGCTGGGACTATACTTTCTTGACTTTGCTGGACAGCTGGATAGCGGCAAAATCGCAGTGTTTCCTTCAATTAATTTCTTTGCGTTGCTTGTGTTCACGATTTTTGGGGGCTTCGCCGGAATAGTACTTCTGGCGGCACGACCCGAACAAAAGCCCTTTACGTACTCCGCGCTAAAACATCTAGGTCGATCATTCTTGTTTTTCTTTGTCTCTGGCTTGATGTTTATGTTTTTCTTTGTTTCACTTACAAACATGACCAAGGAAGATGGTAGCGTTGACGTCTTGTTCATACTCGTGTCATCCATCATTATTGGTCTTCAAGGGGCCACGCTGACCGCTGGTCTCTTGGTGTTTAACTGGGAAAACTGCGAACGGACCAGACAAGGGGCTCCTTCATCCGACGGGACGGTGATGTCATGATGCGCACGAAGCAGCTTCTTTCCGTGGTTCTTGTGGTTCTGCTCGGCGCCCCCCATGCCTTCGGGCAGACGGACCATGATCCCAAAAAAAAGCACGACACGCCACCACCCGCTGCAGACGACCGTCATGAGTCAGTCGAAATCCTGATCGGGGTTCGCTTCGATGCGGCGCCATTCGCGATCAGGGCGGCGGACGCCCGAATGGATGATCAGGGCCGGTACGGGTGGGATGATTGGTCGGGTTTTACCGTCGATATCTGCAAGAAAGGCGTCAGCGAGTACAACCGGCGGCATCCGAAGACGCCGATCAAGGCCTATTTCGTGGAAATTGAGGCTTCTGAGCGGATTGACCGTCTTGTCGCCGACCGCGACGATCCCTCCGTGCCGGCTTTGGATATGGTTTGTGGCGCCGTATCCGTCACACCGGACCGGCAGGCCCGCGTCCCTTTCAGCGACATCCTGTTTGTTGATGCCAGGGCCGCCGGCCGTGTCCACGAGGGCGGGCTGTTCGACTTCGCCAACCAGCCCGCGGAACAGGATGTGCTGAGGGTCGGCTACGTCACCGGCTCCACCGCGAAGGAGAGTCTGGCCGACGTCGCCGCTAAAGAATTTCCCACACACATCCAGGGACTTGCCGCGCTGGCCTGCAAGAAGGTGGACCTGTACGTCACGGATCGGTCCATCCTCCAGGACGTCATCAACAATACGAAGAACCCCGTTCGCCTGGCGCTACAGGACGAATGGGCAAAACTGGTCTCGAACCAATGCCCCGATGTGTATCCGCCGCATCCCAGCGATGTTGCCCTTTTTGACCCTGGGACAGACCCGCCGCTCGGAACCGCGCCCGATGCCCAATCCGAGAGCACGCCGGACCATGGCTCCGTGGAGCACGGCACCGAGTCAATGGACGGTACAGCCGAGGCGGCGACGAATGGCATGGACGGCAGGAGCCAAGGCTCGGCCCGTGACGAGAGTGCGAATGAAACGACTCAGGGTATAGAAGTCAAAGAACATTATCTTCGGCAAAGTAAGGGGTTTTTTGCCAATTTGACGACACTGCCCAATCAGTTGAGCCTGGAGCGGTACGCGATCCCGGTTCGAGAGGGGCGCGATGGGCTCCTCTGGGCGATCAATCTGGCCATCGCGGATAACTTCCGTGGCGGCGGCGAGGACGCCTTCAGAAAATACTTCCCCGGGATGCAACCCACCCCGCTGATCAAGGCGCTGATCTTCATCAGGGGCGGTGGACAGTAAGGCCGGTCAACGGCGACGGACAGACAGGCGATCGGCGGATGGGGGCGCGGCCCACCCGCCGTCCGATCCAGATCCTAATGAAGGTCGTAAGTGTCTGTCCGGTAGGTTCCTGAGTCAGATCAACTTGTTGCAGAGGACGCATGAAGTCTCCGGACAGACTCTGAGGGTGGAGTCGGAAGGGGTTTGGGCGGAAAGCAGCGGCGCTGGCGTCATGGGAATCAAGTCTTTCCCTGGTGGAAGAATCGGGGCGTACTGTTCAATCCTGCCACGTTTCTTCGAAACCGGCATCAAACCACGTCATAACGCCGCGTGTTGGCGCCGGACTGGTCCCCCATCAGCAGGCCGAAGTACAGCCGCACGAGCTGGCGGGCAATGTCCTCCATCTCCTCGGACGTCAGACCTGAGAGGCACGCCGTCCGCGTCGCGGCGGCGCCGGCCGCGCCCTCCGGATCGTGTGCCGCCAGACGGTCGCGCACGGCCCGTGCCCGCCCGCGCAGCGCGGCCGAGGGAATGGCGTCGATGTCCAGGGTGCGCACGCAGCGCCGATAGACGACGCTCAACCGTTGGCTCAGGTCGGCGTCCATCGTCGCCAGTGTCTCCAGGGCTGTGTACAGCGCAGCGAAGGCTTGGCTCAGCGACATCGGATCGGGGCTCCGGAGCAGGGGACGCGCGGGTCAGGCCGGCGCCGTTTGTGCACATGAATTAGGCGGACTGCAAGGCCATTGGGCAGCCGACGAGCCGCCGGGCGGGGCAGATGACCGTTAGGCCGTGGTAAAGCCGCGTTTTCGCCGGGGCTTCCCGGTTGGCACGCCGCGTGAAAAGGGTCCATGATGCCGACGCCCGGTGGGACGCACCGCGGCACAGCGGTGAAACGGACAGAGGCGCGGAGGGGTTCGGACTCCATGAAGAAGATCGAGGCGATCATTAAACCCTTCAAGCTCGACGAAGTGAAGGAGGCCCTTCACGAAATCGGCTTGCAGGGCATCACCGTGACCGAGGCCAAGGGCTTCGGGCGGCAGAAGGGACACACGGAACTGTACCGCGGGGCCGAGTATGTCGTCGACTTCCTGCCGAAGGTGAAGATCGAGGTGGTCCTTGACGACCCCCAGGTGGAACGGGCGGTCGAGGCCATCCAGCAGGCGGCCCAGACGGGGCGCATCGGCGATGGCAAGATTTTCATCACGGCGGTCGAGGAAGCGATCCGCATCCGCACTGGCGAGCGCGGTGGCGACGCCATCTGATCGCGCGTTTGGCGCGCGGGCCGGCCGCCTGCCGGCTTGAGCACACAGGCCTTTTTGAGACCAATCAGGACAGCCAAGGACAAGGGAACGAACGGTCATGTCGGACGTCAGCACCATCCTGGAAATGATCAAGGAAAACGATGTCAAGTACGTCGATTTCCGCTTTACCGACCCCAAGGGAAAGTGGCAGCACACCGCCCAGCATGTCTCCACTATCGATGAGGACACGCTGACCGAGGGCATCATGTTCGACGGCTCGTCCATCTCCGGCTGGAAGGACATCAACGAGTCCGACATGATCCTGAAGCCGGACCTGGCCACCGCCGTCATGGACCCGTTCGCGGCCCAGCCTCTGCTGGTGCTGTTCTGCGACGTGCTGGAGCCGTCCACCGGCCAGCCCTACGACCGTGACCCCCGCTCGATCGCCAAGAAGGCCCTGGCCTATATGCAGTCGGTCGGCATCGGCGACACCGCGTTTTTTGGTCCCGAGGCCGAGTTCTTCGTGTTCGACGACGTGAAGTACGAAGTCAACATGAACAAGATTTCCTTCGAGCTGGACTCCGAGGAAGGCCCCTACGTCACCGGCAAGGAACTGCCGGAGGGCAACTTCGGTCACCGTCCGTCCGTCAAGGGCGGCTACTTCCCGGTGCCGCCGGTGGACAGCGGCCAGGATCTGCGCGCCGAGATGGTCACGGTGATGACGGAAATGGGCCTGGCGATGGAAAAGCACCACCACGAGGTGGCGCCGTCGCAGCATGAACTGGGTCTGAAGTTCGGCACCCTGATCCAGGCCGCCGACGCCATGCAGATCTACAAGTACGTGGTCCACCAGGTCGCCGCCGCCTACGGTCAGACCGCGACCTTCATGCCCAAGCCGGTCATGGGCGACAACGGCTCCGGAATGCACACGCACCAGTCCATCTGGAAGGACGGCAAGCCGCTGTTCGCCGGCTCCGGGTACGCCGACCTGTCGGACACCGCGCTGTACTACATCGGCGGCATCATCAAGCACGCCCGCGCCATCAACGCCTTCACCAACCCCAGCACCAACAGCTACAAGCGCCTGATCCCGGGCTTCGAGGCGCCGGTGCTGCTGGCCTATTCGGCGCGCAACCGCTCGGCCTCCTGCCGCATTCCGTACGTCGCCAGCCCCAAGGGCAAGCGCGTCGAGGTGCGGTTCCCGGATCCGTCCGCCAACCCCTACCTGGCCTTCACCGCCATGATGATGGCCGGCCTGGACGGCATCGAGAACAAGATCCATCCGGGCGACCCGATGGACAAGAACCTGTACGACCTGCCGCCGGAGGAACTGGCCGGCGTGCCGACGGTCTGCGGCAGCCTGCGCGAGGCCCTGGAGTCGCTGGACGCCGACCGCGACTTCCTCAAGAAGGGCGACGTGATGACCGACGACATGATCGACGGTTACCTGGAACTGAAGTGGGAAGAGGTGTACGCGTTCGAGCACACCCCGCACCCGGTCGAGTTCCAGATGTATTATAGCGTGTAGTTCGTGTTTCGCCGCGTCCGGTTCCGGCCGGGCGCGGCACCCGAGAGGCATGGGATGGGGAGACGGCTGTCGCGGCGTCTCCCCTTTTTTGTGTGCCAGGCATGGCACGAACCTTGGAGGTGAAAGTCCTCTGTGGGCCTTGGTGATGGGAACCACGAGCCGAAGGCAACTGCGTCGTCGCGAGGCGGGGTGGGGAGGAAGCCGGAGGCGAAACCTGGAGCCGACGAACAGAAACCGGATACGAGGCCGGCGCGGTGGGGCAACCCCGCAATGGACCGGGACGCCCGAGGATCACCCGGACACGCGCGCAGGTTAACCCGGCGGCGACCAGGGGAAAGGGTCGTGTCTTACCCTGGGAGGTCTCCCGCTTTCTCCGGGCGATCCGGAGCAGGGGGTCAGCGATGGCCCTTGATGGAGCTGGAGACGTCAGCAGAGGCCATCGTCGTCCGGTCCGCCGGATGACGGGCCGAATTCTGACGTCAATCCAATCGTCGCCGGGTATGAGAGGGGGAGGCCTTGAGGAAACCCCCTGCTCGATGTGTTCAGGTCGTCATTGCGAGGAGCGTAGCGACGAAGCAATCCAGGGCAGATACTTGCGTTTCGTGCCCTGGATTTCTTCACCCTCGTCTTGCGACGAGGGCTCGTAATGACGAGTCACGTCGTCGCGCGAGCGAAGTGCCGCCGTTTACGGGGAGGGTTGGGGTGGGATCTTGTCCTGGCCCGGCGGCTCGCGCGGACACTGACGACGACGTGTGCAGTCGATAGGACCCAATCAGCCGAGTCAGAGGCCCTTCAGCGCCTCGGTGACGTCGGCGAGCAGGTCGCGCCGGTCCTCCAGCCCGACCGACAGCCGCACCAACCCCGGCGTGATGCCCTGGGCCGCCTGCTCGGCGGCGTCGAGGCGCTGGTGGGTCGTGGTGGCCGGGTGGCAGGCCAGCGTCTTGGCGTCGCCGAGATTGTTCGAGATGTCGATCAGGCGCAACCCGTCCAGGAACCGGAACGCCGCCGGCTGCCCGCCTTCCAGGTCGAGCGCGACAATGGCCCCGCCGGCCCCATTCATCTGCGCCATGGCCAGCGCATGGCCCGGGTGGCCCTCCAGGCCCGGATAGCGCACCGCCCGCACCCCCGGCCGTCCGTCCACCGCACGCGCCAGGGCCAGGGCGGTGTCGCAGTGGGTACGCACGCGCAGGTCCAGCGTCTCCAGGCCCTTGGCCAGCACCCAGGCGTTGAACGGGCTGAGCGCCGGGCCGGTGTTGCGCAGGAACGGCAGGAGGCACTCTTCGTCGAAGGTTTCATCGTTGCTCAGGATGGCGCCGCCCAGGCACCGCCCCTGGCCGTCGATGAACTTGGTGGCGGAGTGCACCACCACGTCCGCGCCCAGCGCCAGCGGTTGCTGCAGAACCGGTGTGGCAAAGGCGTTGTCCACCACCACGCGGGCGCCCACCCGATGGGCCAGATCACAGACGGCGGCGATGTCGACGATCTCCAACGCCGGGTTGGACGGGCTTTCCAGGAACACGCACGCGGCCGGGGTGGCGAGCGCGGCGGCCCAGGCGTTGCCGTCGGCGCCGGGCACCAGATCCACCGTGATCCCGAACCGCGGCAGCAGCTCGGTCAGCACCCAGTGGCAGGACACGAACATCTCCCGCGCCGCCACCACCCGGTCCCCGGCCCTCACCTGACACAGCAACGCCGCCGTGACCGCCGCCATGCCGCTGGCGGTGGCGCGGCAGAAGCGGGCCCCCTCCAACAGGGCGAGACGTTGCTCGAACGTGGCGTTGGTCGGGTTGCGGAAGCGCGAGTAGACGTAACGTGTGTCGGTGCCGTCGAAGGCCCGTCGCGCCGCGTCGGCGTCCGGATAGACGAAGCCGGAGGACAGGTACAGCGCCTCCGCCGTTTCCATGTTGGGGCTGCGCGCCAGTCCGCCGCGCACCATGGCGGTGCGGGGATGCCAGGAGGAGGGGTCGCGGGGGTCGTCCGCGGTCATCTCAGAAGCCTTTCCGTCCGGCGGTTTCGCGCAACCCTTTGTTCTTGTGCCATAACCTGCCCACTTCCCCCGGCCACTCCAAGCATACTGTCGGGGCGGCCGGGTGGGGAGTGGGCCGGCCACGGACTTAAACGGACATTTTCAATGACCGTTAGTATAAGCGTACGGCATCGTTTCGCTTTGCCATAGGGTCCGGTCAAGCTGGCAACAAAACAAGGTCAGTCGGGCGTTGCATGGGATGCGCGTGCCGATCGAGAACCTTCGGTCGCTGACGCTGCCGATCGAGCGACGCGAGCCGAGGGAACTCCAAAGACCGTGGACCGAAGGCCCGGAACACATGTCACGATCTCCGTCACTTGTTATCAACGCGCGCCGCACACCGCCTCGAACAGGTAGACCGGCTCGCGCTGGAACTGCCACGTCAGGTCCTCGGGCAGGGTTTCGGGGTCCAGCGGCGTGTCCGGCGGCAGGCTGGAACGCCGCCCCTTGGCGCAGTCGATAACCTGGGGCACGGACATGGTCGGATTGCCCTCCGCCAGCAGGAGCATCTCGACCAGGTAGACATTGTCGAGGCGGGGGTGCGTGGCGAGGGTGGACCGATCAATGGCCACGAAGTGCGTGGCGCGCGGCCAGATGTAGGTCCAGGGCTCGAACGCACTGCTGTCGCGGAAGGTCTGGATGACCTCCACGCCCTCGGGCAGGCGTTCGATCATCGTATCGGCCCAGGTATACCGCAGGTAGGTGACGGCGCCGATGATGGACAGGCCGATGGTCACCGGAATCAGAATGCCGGGCATCGGCCGCCCGGCAAGGCGAAACAGCACCAGCAGCGTGCCGATGGCCAGGGCGGCGACGCAGGTGGACACAAAGAACGTCAGGAACATCGGAACGGAATCCTTTTGGAGCCGGCGGACCGGCACCCGGAAATCGGCGGGGACGCGCGGCGCCTCCGCGCGTCCCCTATTGGTCCACCGTCAGCCGCCGAACACGAGCTGGCGCATCCGCAGCACCGGCAGGTCGAAGTGGGCCTGATAGGCCTCGGCCTGACGATTGAAGGTCATGAACGCCTCGTGGACCTTGCGGGTCAGCGGATCCTTTTCGGCCACCTCCTCGATCACCTCGCGCGTCTTCTCGCCCATGGCCTCGATGACCTCGTCCGGGAACTGGCGCAACTCGATCTCCGGGAACTTTTCCCGCATGTCCGAGAACACCTTGATATTGTTGAAGGTGAAGTCGGCCAGCGTGGTCTCGCAGGTGGCGCGGGCGGCGTACTTGATGATGGCCTTCAGGTCGTCCGGCAGGGCGGCGAAGCGATCCTTGTTGACGATCACCTCCAGGCCCGGACCCGGCTCGTGGAAGGCGGGCACATAGTAGTACTTGGCGGCCTTCTGCAGGCCAAAGGCGATGTCCAGCCACGGTCCGACCCACTCGGCGGCGTCCACGGTGCCGGACATCAGCGCCGGCTGGATCTCGCCCGGCGGCGTCAGCACCACCGCCACGCCCAGGCGGCGCATGACCTCGCCGCCGAGGCCGGCGATCCGCATCTTGAGCCCCTTCAGGTCGTCCAGGGTGTTGATCTCCGTGTTGAACCAGCCCCCCGACTGGACCCCGGAGCTGCCGGCATAGAACGGCACGACGTTGAACGGCTCGTAGACCTCCTGCCACAACTCCTGACCGCCGCCGAAGTGCATCCAGGCGCTGAGTTCCCAGGCCATCAGGCCAAATGGAATGGTGGTGAAGTAGTTCAGGGCGGGTGATTTGCCGACCCAATAGTATGGCGTCGCGTGCGCCAACTGGGCGGTGTCCGCCTGCACGGCGTCCAGGCATTCGAACGGCGGCACCAGCTCACCGGCCGCGAACAGACGGATGGTCAGGCGCCCGCCGCTCATTTCGGTGACGATATCCGCGAACCGCTGGGCATTGACGCCGACACCCGGAGCGTTTTTCGGCCAGGTCGTGACCATCTTCCACTCAAGGGTGTCCTGCGCCCGGGCGATGGCCGGGGCCGCCAGGGTTCCCACGCCCGAAGCCGCGCCGGCCACCGCCGCGCCGGTCAGAAACTCACGCCGTTTCATGATTGTCCCTCTCCTCGCACCCATCTGGAATGGCCGTCGGGTCGGCCGGTGCCGGCCCACGCCGCCCAGCGTCTCCATATCACGCGTCTCCATATCACGCGTGGCCTTACCACGAAACGCGGGCGTCGGAAACGGCTCCGGTCGCGGACGTGTCCGCGCCGGCCCAGGCGGCCGTGGGCGGACCGGCGCGCAGCAGCCGTTCCATTTCCTCCGGCGGCAGGGGCCGTGCGATCAGGTACCCCTGCACCTTGTCGCACCCGTGGGCGCGCAGAAAGGCCAGTTGATCGGGGGTTTCCACGCCCTCCGCGCAGACCCGCAGGTTCAGGGCATGGGCCATGGCGATGATGGCGGAGCAGATGGCGGCGTCGTTGCTGTCCTGGGTGACGTCGCGGACGAACGTCCGGTCGATCTTCAGGGTGCGCAGGGTGAACCGTTTGATCACGGACAGCGAGGAATACCCCGTGCCGAAATCGTCGAGCGAACAGGCGATCCCCCGATCCGTGAACATCCGCATGACCTTGCTGGCGTTCTCGGGGTCGCTCATGGCCGCGCTTTCGGTCAATTCCAGGTCGAGCAGATGCGGCGGCAGCCTCAGGCGATCCAGGGCCGAGTCCACGATCTCCATCAGATGGCGCGCATTGTGGAACTGGCGCCCGGATATGTTGACCGCGACCGAGATGTCCCCAAGGCCCAACTGGTTCCAGCGCGCGGTCCAGCGGCAGGCGTCCTCCATCACCTGGACGCAGATGTCGTCAATCAGACCGTATTCCTCGGCGATGGGGATGAACTCGACCGGCGAAACCTGGCTGCCGTCGGGGCCGATCCAGCGGGCCAGGGCCTCGGTGCCGACGATCCGGTTGGTGGCCAGGTCAAGCTGGGCCTGGAAGTGGGCCTTGAACTGGTTCTCCTCCAGCGCCCGGCGCATCCGATGGCGCAGGGTCAGCACCAGGTTCGCCTTTTCGCTGATCGCGGGAGTGAACAGACGGCAGGTTCCGCCCCCCTCTGCCTTCGCCTCGTGCAGGGCGGCGTCGGCGTGCATGATCAGCGTCTCGGCGTCCGGCCCGTGATCCGGGTAGAGGCTGACGCCCAGGCTGATGGACAGATCGAACTGGTGGCCGCCGGCCTCTATGGGCCGCTGGAACGCGGCCGGCAGATCGTCCAGGGCGGCCCGCAAGGTCGCGTCGTCGCTGGGCGCGAACAACATGATCAGGAACCGGTCGCCGCCGGTGCGGCATACCAGCCCCTCGCTGCCCACGGCGTTGCGCAGGCGCTGCGAGACGGCCACGAGCACCCGATCGCCCACCGCGTGCCCCAGTGTCGCGTTGATGATGCTGAACCGGTCCAGCCCCAGCGCGACAACGGCGATCCGCGGCCCGCCACCGTCGTTGCCGCTCTGGTCGTCGGCAATGGTCGCGAACCGCTCCAGGAACAGGGTTCGGTTGGCAAGACCGGTCAGCGCATCGTGATAGGCCAGGAACATGAGATGATCCTCGGCCCGCTTGCGGTCGGTGACGTCCAGCGCCACCCCTTCCCACACCACATCGCCATTGCCGGTAAGCAGCGGCCGGGACCAGCCGCGCAGCCAGCGTTCCGTGCCATCCGGTCCGATGATCTTGTAGTCGTCCTCCATCGGCTCCAGGCACTCGGCGGAGCGCCGCAGGGCGGCAACGAACCGGCGCCGGTCGTCGGGGTCCATGGCCCGCAGCAACAGATCCCCGTCCTTCAACACCGCCTCCGGCAGATGGCCGATCGTTTCCAGCGCCGTGCCGGCGATGTACAGGAAGGCCACCCGGCCGTCGCGGGTCAGGGTCCGCTGGAAGACCAGGCCCTGCAGGTTCTCGGCGATATTGGTCAGGCGCCGTTGGGTTTCCATCAGCGCCGTCTCGGCGGCCTTGCGCTGGCTGATGTCGCGGATGACGGCGATGAACAGGCGGCGGCCCTCGGTCAGGACCTCCGACAGCGCCATCTCGATCGGGAACACCGTTCCGTCCGCGTGCCGCCCGGTCAGTTCGCGCGGACCGGTCCCGACGATCGACGGCTCCCCCGTCATCATGTGGAGGCGCAGCATCTCGCTCAGGTCGTCGGCCGCCAACTCCGGCATCAAGTCCGACGCGGGCTGGCCGATCAGCGTCTCGGGATCGCATCCGAAGACGATCGCGGCGGCGGCGCTGGCGGAATCGATCCGACCGATGTCATCCATGGTGAGGATCACATCGGCGGCGTGATCCATCACCATGCCGAGCCAGTACTCGGTGCGCTTGCGGTCGGTGATGTCGATCAGCAGGCCGTCCCACAGAATGCGGCCGTCGTCCAGGCGCCTGGGCACGCTCTTCCCGGCCAGCCAGCGGACATCGCCGTTGCGGCCGATGACCCTGAACTCCTCGCGACAGGCGCCCAGGGTACGCGCGGACTCCCGGACGCGCCCCAGGTAGGCGTCGCGATCCGCCCAATGGATCACGTCCAGACAGCCATCGCGGGCCACCCGCATCTGATCCGGCCGATAGCCCATGTGCGTGGCCACCGACGGCGACAGATAGGGATAGGTCAGCGTGCCGTCCTCATGCAGCACACGCTGGAACACCATGCCCGGAACCGTGGCGGTCAGGGCCTCAAGGCGCGGCGCCTCCGGCCCGATGGGGGCCGTGTCAGAGCCGGCCGCACCCCCGCCGTGCGGGTCCCACGGTTGGCTGGTACTTGGTTCGGTCCACCCCGTCGTCATGACCCCGAATCGCCGCCATCCTTGAAAGCGGGTCCCCTTCGAAAAGAGGACCGCGACGCTGGTGCCCCCCGGTGACGTTCCGCGCCACTCATTGGGCTTAATCCTTCCAGACTAGACTGATGATGACCATAGAAAACTGCGCTGCGGCGCAGACCAAGCATTATTTGTCGCGCCGATGGGTGCGCACAACCTGTACATTTATCCACATCACGCGGGCGCACCCTCCTCGTGACCGCGATACAGGCGCGCATAGAACCCACCCTGATTGACCAGATCGGCGTGCCGACCTTGCTCAACGAGTCGCCCGCCATGTAGCACACAGATGCGGTCGGCATCCACAATGGTCGACAGCCGGTGCGCCACCACCAGGGTTGTCCGGCCCCGGCTGAGTTCGGCCAGCGCCCGCTGCACGCGCCGTTCGGCGGCGGTATCCAGCGCCGACGTCGGTTCGTCCAGCAATAGGATCGGCGCGTCCTTGAGAAGCGCCCGGGCGATGGCCATGCGCTGCCGCTCGCCGCCCGACAGGCGCCCGCCCAGGTCCCCCACCGGCGTGTCCAGTCCCCTCGGTAGCTGGGCGACGAAATCCCAGGCATCGGCGGCGCGGACGGCCGCCTCCACCTCGGCGTCGGACGCCTCCGGCCGGGCGTAGGCGATGTTGGCGCGAATCGTGTCGTCGAACAAAAACGTCTCCTGGGTGACCAGGGCGATCTGTGACCGCAACGAGGCCAGCGTCACGTCGCGCACGTCGTGCCCGTCGACGCGCACGGCGCCCTGGTCCACGTCCAAAAAGCGGGGAATCAGATTGAGCAGTGTCGATTTGCCGGCACCGGACGCCCCCACCAGGGCCACCACCTCGCCCGGTTCTACTGTCAGGTCGATGTCGCGGATCACCGGCTCCTCGGGCCGGTAGGCGAAGGTCACCCTGCGGAACTCGATGCGACCGCGACCGGACGGCAGGGCGACCGCTTTCGGGGCCTCGGTCAGGTCGGGCGGCGTGTCCAGCAGCCGGAACAGGCGCTCCACGGCGGCCAGCCCTTCCTGGACGATGGAATACAGATTGGCCAGCCGTTTGGCCGGCTGATAGGCCATCAGCAGCGCCGCCAGCATCGACGTCAGCGACCCGGGATCGGTGCCGCCCTCCAGCACCCGGTGAGCGCCGGCCACAAGCGCCAGCCCCAGGCCCACGCCGGTGGCCAATTCCATGATCGGCGTCACCAGCGTCCGGGCGCGCTCACCGCTCACCTGACGGCGGAAAATGCGGTCGATCAGGACACCGACGCGACTCCGCATGTCCTCGGTGCGGCCGTCGATCCACACCACCCGCACCCCGCGCAGCACCTGCAGCATCAGGGCCTGCAGACGGCCGGTCTCTTCCTGCGTGTCCAGGGCGCGCCGACGCACCTTCCGCCCCAGGCGCCGCACCGGCACCATGGTCAACGGCGCCACCAAACACGCGGCCAACGCCAGCACCCAGTCCTGCCAGAAGACCAGCCCCACCAACGCCGCCAGCGTCACCAGATCGCGCCCCAGGGCGGTCAGGGTGTTGGCCATGGCGAAGCGCATCCGGTTGATGTCGTAGGTGAAGCGCGTCACCAATTCGCCGGTCGAATGGGCCTGGAAAAACCGTAGTTCCATGGCCGAGACCTTGTCGTGCAGGCGGTCGCGGGCGGCGGTCAGGATCTCGAAGCCGATGCGCGACATCAGCACCGACTGGCCGTAGTTGCTGAGCGAACGCACGACAAAGGCGGCGAGGATGCCGCCGGCCACCCACCACAAGGCCCCGGCCTCGCGGCCCAGGAACACCTGGTTGATGGCCGGTTCCAGCAGCCACGCGGTGGCGGCGGTGGCCAGGGCCATGACCACCATGCAGCCCACCGCCAGCCCGACGGTCGGCCAGTACGGCGACAGGAACTCGCGCACCAGGCGCCGCCCCAGAGCCACCGTGCCGGCGCGGCCAGGGACCGGGGAGGCCGATGCTCGCGGTTCGGAAGAGGGATGGGATGGAGGCATGTCTCTCGGTCGGTTGAGCCAACGCGCCCGCCGGGGGACGGTTTGCCGGGAGGGCTGGGTGTCGTCGAGGGCGGCGCCCCTCATAGATCATAGAGACGGTCCCCGCGGAAGGGATGATCGCCCGTCGGCCCCCGCTTCGCGCGGCCCGGCGGCGGTTGGCGATTGCCCGACGCGCGATGCCATCCTAGATGAAGACGCGGCAGCCGCTCGTCCAGTCCCCAGACCCAGCCGGGAACCGCCGATGTCCCCCTTGCTCCGCCACGCCGGCATCGCCCTTTTCGTGAGCCTGCTGACGGTCGCGACACTCGGACCGACCGCCGGCTCCGCCCAGTCCGCCGGCGTGGCCCGCCAAGTGCCGCAGTCCCGCGCCGAGATCGCGCTGTCCTTCGCGCCGGTGGTCGAGCGCGCGGCCCCCAGCGTCGTCAACATCTACAGCCGCCGCGTGGTGCGCGAGCGGCAAATGCCGCGCCTGTTCGACGACCCGTTTTTCCGCCGCTTCTTCGGCCATCCGTTCGGAACCGTTCCGCACCAGCGTGAACGCGTCCAGAATTCGCTCGGCTCCGGCGTCATCGTGCGCGAAAACGGCGTCATCCTGACCAACCGTCACGTCATCGAGGGCGCCGACGAGATCACCGTGGTCCTGCATGACCGCCGCGAATACGACGCCCAGTTGGTGGGCACGGACGAGCGCTCGGACCTCGCCGTGCTGCGCATCGACACCGGCGACGAAGCCTTGCCGGCGCTGCCCCTGGGCGATTCGGAGGCGCTGGCCGTCGGCGATCTGGTGCTGGCCATCGGCAACCCGTTCGGCGTGGGCCAGACCGTGACCATGGGCATCGTCTCGGCCCTGGCGCGGACCACTGTGGGCATCACCGACTATCGCTCCTTCATCCAGACCGACGCCGCCATCAACCCCGGCAACTCCGGCGGCGCGCTGGTGGACATGCAGGGCCGGCTGGTGGGCATCAACACGGCCATCTACAGCCAGGACGGCGGCAGCGTCGGCATCGGCTTTGCCGTGCCGGCCACCATGGCGCGCGTCGTGGTCGACAGCCTGCTGTCCGGCGGCACCGTGACCCGCCCGTGGCTGGGGCTTGATGGCCAGACCGTCACCAACGACATCGCCCGTTCGCTCGGCCTGCCGCGACCGACCGGGGTGCTGGTCTCCGACGTTCGGCCAGGAGGACCGGCGCAACGCGCGGGCGTGCGGCGCGGCGATGTGATCCTGGCCTTCGACGGCCACGACCTGACCGACGAGGAAGCCCTGCGCTATCGCATCGGCACCAGCCCGGTGGGAGGCTCGGCCGCCCTGCGCATCTGGCGCGATGGACGCGAGCGCGAGGTCGCGGTGGCGCTGCGACCCCCACCCGAGGATCCGCCGCGCAACCCGACCCGCCTGCGCGGGCGTCATCCGCTCAACGATGTGGTCGTCGCCAATCTCAACCCGGCGCTGGCCGAGGAACTGCGCCTGCCGCACGGCCCAGGCTCGGTGGTCATCCTGGAGATCGGCGACAACAGCCCGGCCCGCCGGTTCGGCTTACAGCCCGGCGATGTGATGGTTTCGGTCAACGCGCGCGAGGCCACGTCGGTGGAGGTCCTGAACCGCCTGATGAGCCGGACGGGACCGCCGTGGCGCCTTGAGATGCTGCGCGACGGCCGGCGGGCGCGCGTGGTGGTCGGCGGATGAGCGATCTGTTCGGCGACACCGACGCATCCCCGCCGACGGCGTTCGTGCCGGCCGACGATCCCTCGCGTCCCCTGCCCGACCGCCTGCGGCCGCGATCGCTCGACGACGTGGTCGGCCAGGACCACCTGCTCGGCCCGGACGGCCCGCTGCGGCAGATGCTGGCGGCCGGGCGGCTGGCCTCGCTCGTGTTCTGGGGACCGCCCGGGTGCGGCAAGACCACCCTGGCCCGCCTGCTCGCCCACCACGTGGACCTGCGGTTCGAGCCGCTGTCCGCCGTGTTCTCCGGCGTCGCCGACCTGCGCAAGGTGTTCCAGGCGGCGCGCGAGCGACGGCGGCGCGAGAACCAGGGCACGCTGTTGTTCGTGGACGAGATCCACCGCTTCAACCGCGCCCAGCAGGACGGATTCCTGCCCTATGTCGAGGATGGAACCGTGGTGCTGGTGGGCGCGACGACGGAAAACCCCAGCTTCGAGTTGAACGCGGCGTTGCTGTCGCGGATGCGGGTGTTCGTGCTACGCCGCCTGGACGACGACGGCCTGGACCGCCTGATGGCCCGCGCCGAGGCGGCCAGCGGCGCCGCCCTGCCGCTGACCGACGCGGCGCGCGTGACGCTGCGGTCCATGGCCGACGGCGACGGCCGCTACCTGCTCACCCTGGCCGAAGCGCTGTTCGCCCTGCAACAGGCGGAGGGGGACGGCATGGCGCCGCTCGATCCGGAGGGGCTGGCCCGCGTGGCCCAGCGCCGCGCGCCGGTCTACGACAAGGACCGCGAGGAGCACTACAACCTCATCTCCGCCCTGCACAAATCACTTCGCGGGTCGGACACGGACGCGGCGCTGTACTGGCTGGCGCGGATGCTGGTGGGGGGCGAGGACCCGGCGTACATTCTGCGCCGGCTGACCCGCTTCGCGGTCGAGGACATCGGCATGGCCGACCCGGCGGCCGCCGAACAGGCCATCGCCGCGTGGGAGACCTACGACCGCCTGGGCAGTCCGGAAGGCGACCTGGCCATCGCCCATCTGGTCATCTACCTGGGCACGGCACCGAAGAGCAACGCCGGCTACGTAGCGTTCGGCGCGGCGCGGCGCGCGGCCAAGCGCACCGGCAGCCTGATGCCGCCGATGCACATCCTCAACGCGCCCACCAAGATGATGAAGGACCTGGGCTACGGCGCCGGCTACGCCTACGACCACGACGCCGAGGACGGCTTTTCGGGCCAGAACTACTTCCCCGAGGGGATGGACCGCGAGCGCTTCTACAGCCCGCCCGATCGCGGCTTCGAACGCGAGATCAGGAAACGGCTGGCCTACTGGGACAAACTGCGGGCGAAGCGGGCGGGCGTGTCAGTGGATCCGTAGGGCGGCTTCGCGTCCCGGCGGGGGCGCAAGCCGCCGCAGCGGCGCCAGCAACGGCGGATTGGCCTCCTGTGGTCACCTGAGCGCCGAGCGATCATTTTCAGTCGGACCCCGCAACAAAAGACATGGAAATTGTCGCGCGTTCGGCGGGTCGTGTTCCATTACGGACCGCTCATGGGTCAAATGTGACGAATGAAGCGGCGCCAATAATTTGATTTAGTGCAATTTCGAGAAAAACACGTGAAGCGGAACCAGGATCATTCCGCTCTCGTTCCCCTACGGTATTCCTCCCCGCCTCCGAACATCTGTCGCGTTTAGACTTTTTTTCATTATACTGTGCCTTAGAATGCCTGCGTGCAAACGGCTACGCGGACTCTCGCGGGATGCATGGGCACTTCGGTTTCGGTGGCACGGGTCGGACTTCGCAAGGTGCAGCGGCCTTCTTGACACAGCCGAGGTCTCAACGGACCGAAGACCACTCCAAGACGCCGCTTGACATCACACCTGCGAAGACACGAGACCGCAGTGCGGAAGGGGGCAAATCATGGGGTTCGCGAACGTTTCAACACGGGTGAAAGTGATTTTGGGCGCCGTTCCCCCGGTGCTTTTGCTGATCATCATGGGCATCACAACTCTTGTATTGCTCCACAGCATTGTCACGACCAAAAAATGGGTCACTCACACACATTATGTCCTGACCGAATCCAACGCCATTGTCGCCGCCGCGGTTGACATGGAAACCGGTATGCGCGGATTTCTTTTGGCTGGTGACGATGAGTTCCTGGCCCCCTATCGGGCCGGCGACACCATCTTCAGCGAGAAGATCAACGCCCTCCAGCAAACCGTGAGCGACAACCCGCCCCAGGTCAGACGCCTGGAGGAGGCCGAGTCGGTCATTGAGCAGTGGCAAGCCGAGGTCGTCGAGCCCATGATCGCCATGCGCCGGACCGTCGGGACCTCGGCGACCATGGACGAACTGGCGGAGGTCGTGGCCCAGGCCCAGGGCAAGGTCTTTTTCGACACGTTCCGCCAACTCATGGCCGAATTCACCGCCATAGAACAAAGCTTGATGGAAACCCGTCAGGCCGAGAACGAACAGACCGTGACCCTCGCCGAAACCATGACCTGGGGCCTCATGATCGGCGGCGTCCTCATCGCCGGCTTCGTTGGATGGTTGCTGGGTGGGGCGATCTCCCGTCCGATCGGGTCGATCACGCAGGCCATGAGCCGTCTCGCAAAGGGAGACCTGGCGACCACGATTCCCGGCGTCGGCCGGAAGGACGAGATCGGGGCCATGGCCGACGCCGTCAACGTGTTCAAGGAGAACGCCCAGCGCGTCCAGCGGATGGAGGATGAGCAGAAGGAGCAGGCACGGCGGGCGACCGAGGACAAGAAACGCATGATGGCCGAACTCGCGGATTCCCTCGAGCAAGGCGTCGGCAGCGTCGTGCAGTCGGTCTCCACGGCGGCGAGGCAACTTCAATCGACGGCCGAGAACCTCGCCTTGATTGCCGAGCAGACGACCACCCAGGCGACGACGGTCGCGGCGGCATCCGAGCAGGCGTCGAGCAATGTACAGACGGTGGCTTCGGCGGCCGAGGAACTGTCCTCTTCGGTCAGCGAGATCGGACGTCAGGTGCAGGAATCAAGCGACATCGCCCGCCAGGCGGCGGCCGAGGCGCGGCGCACCAACGATGTGGTGTCGGGCTTGGCCGACGCCGCCCAGAAGATCGGCGAGATCGTCAACCTGATCACGGACATCGCCGACCAGACCAACCTTCTCGCGCTCAATGCCACCATCGAGGCGGCCCGCGCCGGCGACGCTGGCAAGGGGTTCGCCGTCGTCGCCAACGAGGTCAAGAGCCTCGCCAACCAGACCGCCAAGGCCACCGAAGACATCGGCCGCCAGATCAGTGCGGTGCAGACCGAAACACAAACCGCCGTCTCGGCGATCGAGTCCATCAGCAACACCATCACCCGCATCAACGAGGTCGCCTCCGCGATCGCCTCGGCGGTGGAGGAACAGAACGCGGCGACGCAGGAGATCGCCCGCAACGTCCAGCAGGCGAGCCAGGGCACCACGGAGGTGTCTCAGACGATCAACACCGTCACCGAGGCGGCGCGCGAGTCCGGCACGGCGGCGGAAAGCGTGCTGCAAGCGACCGGGTCTTTGAGTGAACAATCCTCCAGTCTTCGCAGCATGGTGGACGGATTTCTGGCCAAGGTTCGCGCCATGTGACGGCCCGGGGACACGCCGGCCTCCTGGCACCGTGGAGTGCAAGGGCGCCGGGCTATCCGATTCACGCATCTTCACTTATGCTCGTCATTGCGAGGAGCGAAGCCCAAAAACCAAAACTGGGGCAATCCAGAGCGGATATCTGCGTTTTTCGCTCTGGATTGCTTGTCTTATGGATGCTGTCGGCCCAAGCTGTAGAATTGGGCCGACCCCGGGGGTGGCCACCCCCGGGGTCGGCGGGGTCGGACCGTTGGATTGCCGGCGATCGTGCGCCGTGGTGAAGTCTGGTCGGCCCCGTCTTTTCCAAAAAGGCCTGTATGGATACGAGGGCATCAAGGCCCGCATGACAAGCACAGGACATGGAAAAGATGACCGAGGTTACCATCGGAGTTGACGTTTCGAAAGCGCATCTCGATGCCCATTGCCGGCCCTTGGACAAGACACTGCGGGTCACGAATGACGCCCGTGGCTTTCGGGCGCTGGTCGCGTGGTTGGCGCCATGGAGCGTCACCCGCATCGTCTTCGAGGCCACCGGCGCCTATCACCGCGCGTTCGAGCAAGCCCTTGGCAAGAAAGGTTTTTCCCTGGTCAAGGTGAACCCTCGACAGGCGCGGCGGTTTGCCGAGGCCACGGGGCGGTTGGCCAAGACGGACCGGGTCGATGCCGCCATGTTGGCTCGAATGGGCGAAGCCCTGGAGCTGGTGGCCCGGCCGGTGGCATCTTCGACACTCTTGGCGTTGCGTGAGCTCCACGCGGCCCGGGACGCCCTGATCAAAGATCAAACGGCGGCCAAGAACCGCCAAAAACAGATCGCCAATACTCTTCTGAAGCGCCAGAACGCGAAGCGGATCGAAGCGGATCGAAGCGATCAAGAGAGACATGGAGGCGATTGAAGCGGAGATACGGTCCTTGATCTCCAAAGACGAAGATTTGCGGAAGCGCATGGAAATTCTGCAATCCATCCCAGGGGTCGGGCCAGTCACCGCCTTCGCCATGATGATCGACATGCCTGAACTGGGCACCATCACCAACAAGCAGGCCGCAAGCCTAGCCGGCCTCGCCCCCATGACGCGACAATCCGGAGCCTGGAACGGTCACGCAGGCATTCGCGGCGGTCGCGCCCGCCTGCGCCACTCGCTTTTCATGCCCGCCCTCGTGGCTCTCCGGCACAACCCGGACCTCAAGGCAACTTACGATGCCCTCATCGCAACCGGCAAAGCCCGAAAGGTCGCTGTCGTCGCCATCATGCGGAAGCTGCTCGTCCTGGCCAACGCCCTCCTCAGAAATGGTCACACTTGGAAGCCTGTCGCCCCTTGACCAAAACGGATACTTCACCCTCGTCTTGCGACGAGGGTTCGCAATGACGAGTCACATCGTCGCGCGAGCGAAGGGCTCCCGCTTCGGCGGAAAGAAGCGTGAATACCTGTGTGGACGCCCCTTCGAATGCAAGCACATCTTTGGTCAGGAACGGCATGTGGTCAGGTGCGGTCGTGTGTCCGGCCTTGTGATGCGGCTGGCCATGCGCCGATAGCCGTAAACGGGGAGGGTTGGGGTGGGGTCTTGTCCCACCCCAACGGGTCGCGCAAACGCCGACGGCGCCCTCAATTCACCGGCGCCACCTCGCCGATGTCCAGGATCTCCTGCAACTCGCGCGTCTCGCGGATGCGTTTCAGGCCCCGGTTGAAGGCCTCGATCACCTCCAGGGGCACGCTCTCACGCGAGAACCCGACGCGCAGAGGCTGCCGCCGGTGGAACACCACGTTGAGGGCCGGGATCGGGCCGTCGTGGTCCTCCATGGCGCGCGAGACCTCATGGTAGTTGCCGTACAGGGCCACGCGGTCCCCGGGCTGCAGGCCGCTCAGCCGGCGGATCAGGCTGCCCAGGTCCGGCCCGAGCACCAGCGCGCTTTTCTCCAGCCCCTCGATCGCGGCGCGGGCCTGTTCCGCCGCCTCCGAGGGGCCGCGCGCCAATACGATGTATTCGGTCAGGTCCGCGACCTGATGAATGTCGGTGTTCATGGTGAAGAACGCGAGTTGGCTGTCGACCAGAGGCCGAGAGACCTGCATGTACGGGCGCGCCGCGCTCCGCTCCTCCACCGGGAACATGGCGTCGCAGGCCCCGGACTCAAGCTGGGCGCGCGGCCGCATCCAGGGCACGAGCACGAGCCGACAATCCAGGTCCGCCTCGCGGCAGGCCGCCGTCACCGCCTCGCTCAATGGGCCGCCGGCATGGCCGCGCGGCATCAAGGCCCGCGCCGTGGGCATCTTGAACGCACTCAACCCGGTGGAGGTGGCAGGGGGGGCGGCGGGGGCGGCGGGCGCGTCGGCGCCGCCGCCGGTCTCCGCACCCGGATCCGGCGCGCCAGCTGGAGTCGGCGGTGCCTCCACCTCGACCTCGGCCGTCACCTCGGACGCGTCCTCCGCCATGTCCTGGGCCATGTCCTCGGGCTGGTCCGTCGCCATGGCGACCTGACTCGCCTGGGGCACGCCGCTCTCCGCCGCCGGGTCCCGGGTCTGGACGACGGAGGCCTCGGATCGGCGCCGGGCGTCGTCCAGCGCCACCATCACCCGGCCCAACCGCTTGCTGGGCGGGGCCGGCGGCGGCACCACCTCGACCTCGGACAGGGGAATCCCACCTTCGGCGAGCGCGCCGGCCACCGGTGAGGGGCCGGCGTCGCCGCCGCCGTCCTGGGTGGGAGCCGCCGCCTCGGCCGGCACGGGGGCCGGGATCGGCGGCACATCCGCCGGCGCGACGCCCTCGTCCGCCATGGCCGGGCGGAACCCCAGGGCCACCGGATCGGGCTTGTGGGACGGTGGACGCGGCGGCGGCACGGTCTCGACGAACGGCGGCCAGGGCGCGGTGCAGAAGATGAGCGGATGCGCCTCCGCCGTCTCGTCCGCCGCCGGGTCCCCGGCCGTCGCCGCCACGGGCGCTGGCACCGCCATCGCCAGCGCCAGCGCCAACGCCAGCACGCGGCCCGTCGCGCGCCGGGCGACACGCGCCGTTCCGTCGGCTACCATCGCCGCCTCCCGTTCACCAAGCCGGACCGTCCGCGAGGTTGCCCCATGGCCCATGCCGATTTCGTCCACCTGCGCGTTCACACCGCGTATTCCATGTCCGAGGGGGCCATCCAGGTCAAGGATCTGGTCCGTCGCTGCGCGGCGATGGAGATGCCGGCGGTGGCCATCACCGACACGGGCAACCTTTTCGGCGCGCTGGAGTTCTCCGTCGCCTGCGCCGACGCCGGGGTGCAGCCGATCGTCGGCTGCCAGGTGGCGGTGCGCAACACCGACGAGCCCCGGCGGCGCGGCGTCGGGCCGCGCGACCTGCGCAAGCCGGATCCGGACCCCTTGGTGCTCCTGGCCCAATCGGCGGACGGCCTGACCAATCTGCAGAAACTGATCAGCACGGCGTTCCTGGACACGCCCTCCGGCGAACGGCCGCAGGTGGACATGGACGACCTGGAGTCGCTCAACGCCGGCCTGATCCTGCTGACGGGCGGTGTCGGCGGGCCGGTCGGCCGCCTGCTGACCGAGGACCGCCCGGACGACGCGGCGGCGATGCTGGCGCGGCTGGCGGCGGCGTTCGACGGGCGGTGTTACGTCGAGCTGCAACGCCACGGATTGGCCGCCGAGGACCGCATCGAGCCGGCGCTGATTGATCTGGCCTATGCGCAGGACCTGCCGCTGGTGGCCACCAACGAGGCGTTCTTCCCCGAGCGCGACATGTTCGAGGCCCACGACGTGCTGATCTGCATGGCCGAGAAGACGTTCGTTGACGAGGCCGAGCGGCGCCGCCTGACCCCGGACCACGCCCTCAAGACTCCGGCCGAGATGCGCGAGACGTTCCGCGACCTGCCGGAGGCCTGCGACAACACGCTGGTCATCGCCCGGCGCTGCGCCGTGATGGCCGAGAAGCGCAAGCCCATGCTGCCGCACGCGCGCCGCGCGGGGGATCGCGGCGAGGCGCAGGCGTTGCGCGACCTGGCCGAGGAGGGCCTGACCAAACGCCTGCGGAAGCACGTCTTCCACGACGACATGGACGAGACCGCGCGCGAGGATGCCGCCCGGCCCTACCGCGAGCGCCTGGACCACGAACTGGGCATCATCGAGTCCATGGGCTTCCCCGGCTACTTCCTCATCGTCGCCGACTTCATCCAGTGGGCCAAGGAACACGACATCCCGGTGGGGCCGGGGCGCGGTTCCGGCGCCGGCTCGGTGGTGGCCTGGGCGCTGACCATCACCGACCTGGACCCCATCCGCTTCGGCCTGCTGTTCGAGCGGTTTCTCAATCCCGAGCGCGTGTCGATGCCCGACTTCGACATCGACTTCTGCCAGGACCGGCGCGGCGAGGTCATCCACTACGTCCAGGAGACCTACGGCGCCGACAAGGTGGCGCAGATCATCACCTTCGGGAAACTCCAGGCGCGGGCCGTGCTGCGCTCGGTCGGGCGGGTGCTGCAAATGCCGCTCGGCTACGTCGACAAGATCTGCAAGATGGTGCCGAACAACCCGGCCAGCCCCGTCACCCTGCCCGAGGCCATCAAGGGCGAGCCGCGCCTGCAGGAGCTGCGGCGCGAGGACGAGCAGGTGGCGCGGATGCTCGACATCGGTATCAAGCTGGAAGGGCTGTACAGCCACGCCTCGACCCACGCGGCCGGCGTGGTCATCGCCGACCGGCCGCTGTCGGAGCTGGTGGCGTTGTACCGCGATCCCAACGCCGACATGCCGGTAACCCAATACAACATGAAATGGGTCGAACAGGCCGGCTTGGTGAAGTTCGACTTCCTGGGCCTGAAAACGCTGAGCGTGCTGAGCACGGCGGTCAAGCTGCTGGAACCGCGCGGCATCACGCCAGACCTGTCGGCGTTGCCCCTGAACGACCGCGCGACGTACCAGATCCTGGGGCGCGGCGAGACGGCCGGCGTGTTCCAGCTGGAAAGCACGGGCATGAGGGACGTGCTGCGCAACCTCAAGCCCGACAGCCTGGAGGACATCATCGCCATCGTCGCCCTGTACCGGCCGGGGCCGATGGACAACATCCCCAGCTACATCCGCCGCAAGCAAGGCCAGGAGCAGGTCCAATACCTGCACGAGCAGCTAGAGCCCATCCTGCGCGAGACCTACGGCATCATGATCTATCAGGAGCAGGTCATGCAGGCCGCCCAGGCGCTGGCCGGCTACAGCCTGGGCGGCGCCGACCTGCTGCGCCGCGCCATGGGCAAGAAGATCCAGGCCGAGATGGACAAACAGCGCGCTCTGTTTTGCGAGGGCGCCGAGGCACGCGGCATCAAGGCCGCCAAGGCCTCCGAGGTGTTCGACCAGATCGCCAAGTTCGCCGGCTACGGCTTCAACAAGTCGCACGCCGCCGCCTATGCCCTGGTGGCCTATCAGACCGCCTACATGAAGGCCAACTTCCCGGTCGAGTTCATGGCCGCCACCATGACCTATGACATGCACAACACCGACAAGCTGGGGGCGTTCAAGACCGAGCTGAAGCGCCTGGGGATCGCGTTGCTGGGGCCGGACGTCAACCGCTCCCAGGTCGCCTTTTCCGTCGAGGATGGCGCGGTCCGCTATGCCCTGGCCGGGATCAAGAACGTCGGCGAGGCGGCCATGGCGGCGCTGGTCGCGGAACGCGAAACGGGCGGCCCGTTCAAGGACCTGGGCGACTTCGCCCGGCGGTTGGACACCCGCGCCATCAACAAGCGGCTGCTGGAAAACCTGGTCAAGGCGGGTGCCCTGGACAGCCTCAACGCCAACCGTGCGCAGGTGTTCGAGGCCATCGACACCATCATGCGCCACGCCCAAAGCGCGGCCGAGGAGCGGACCTCCAACCAGGTCAGCCTGTTCGGCGGACCGGACGAGGCGCCGGCCCTGGTGCTGCCGCGGCGCTCGGACTGGCCGGCCATGGAACGCCTGCGCATGGAACGCGAGGCGCTGGGCTTCTATCTGTCGGCGCATCCCCTGGACAGCTATGGGCGCGGCCTGGAGCGGCTGGGCGTGGTGGCATTGGGCGACCTCTCGCGCCACCTGCGGCAGGGCGGGCGGGGGGCGATCCGCGTCGCCGTGATCGCCGGCGCGCGCAAGGAACGCACCGGCAAGAGCGGCAACCGCTACGCCTTCGTCGAGATCTCGGACGCCAGCGCGACCATGGAAGCCGTGGTGTTTTCCGAGGTGCTGGCGGCGTCGCGTGAGTTGCTCGAGTCGACGCACCCCCTGCTGGTGACCGTCGATGCCCGCCAGGAGGGCGACGACGACCTGCGGCTGATGATGCAGGCGGTGGAGCCGCTGGACGCGGCCGTGGCCCGCACCGTCGAGCAGCTGAAAATCTACGTCGGCGAGCCCGGGCCGCTGGCCCGCGTGCGGGAGATCCTGGATCAGGACCCGCCCGGCCAGCGCCGCGTGTTCGTCGTGGCGCGCACCCCGGACCGCGAGGTGGACCTGGACCTCAACACCCGCCACCGCCTCAGCCCCGAGACGCTGATGGCCCTGCGCGGTGTGCCGGGGGTGCTAGACGTGCGGGAGGTGTGATACCAGCCGACCGAAGTCATGACTCGTCGCCATTCGCCGGGCGCAGTGCCGACGCGGGAGATCCCTCGGCTCGCCCCCGGCGACGCTTCGCGTCGCCGAG
>NZ_CAKZOT010000077.1 GCF_937138205.1 uncultured Rhodospira sp.
TGTTGTGCCGCAACGCGACCCCGTCGTACCAGATCGCGCTTCTACCGGAGCCAAGTGAATAAGCCTTTGTCGCGGTATGGACCCCGGCGGACGGTGCCGTTCGGGCGATCAGTGTCAGAAAAGCCAATCGAAGGGAGCAGGCCCGATATGGCTGACGTTCTGCCCAATGATTTCCCCGATGATTTCGATGACAATCCCGACTGGAGTGACATCGACCTGAAGGCCCCTGACCATGCGGCCATGCTCAGGGCCGCGCGCGCGATGCTTGGCCTGTCTCAGGCTCAGGCATCGGCCCTGTTGGGACTTCCCACGGCCACGTTGCGCAACTGGGAACAGCGTCGCACGGTTCCGGATGATGCCGGAAAGACGCTGATCGCCCTGGTGTATCGTGATCCGGAAACGCTCCGGAGACTGCTTGAAAAAGGGGCGGCATAGCGTCGGCGGGCAAGGCAGGGAATAGCCTGGCGGCAAGAGGGTGCGACCGCTTCAACCAGCCGGGAGAGGCCCGGTTTCATGGGTGCCGAACACGGTGCCCGGCTTTGTCGCGACGGCCCCGACCAGACGGTCCGGAAGCCGGGGGGATTTGGAGTGCCGGGCGACTCCCTCGCGATCCGCGAACACGGGGACCACCTCACCACCTCGTGATTTCGCCGGCCGGACAGGGCGCCCTGCCGGCGGCTCTGGCGACATCGCAGCCGAATAAGGACACGATCCCGCCGATCCCGGATCCGCCGTTGTTCGCCCGCCGCGCTGTCCCTGGCCCGTGACATCGGCCCGGCCTTGTGTCAATTTCTCTTGACTCGGCGGGGCCACGGGCTTCAGGTGACCGGGTGAAAAATGGAAACCGGCCCGTCCTGACTCCGAAGGACGCGGCGCGGGCGGGCCACGGCCCTGAACCGCGCCCCCAAGGCGATCGTTCGGTGCCGCCGCCCGGAGAGACTGCCCCCCGATGAACTCGCTTCAGCGCCCCAATTCGGCCGCCGCGCGCGACGTCCGCAGCCAGTTGCACCCCTATACCAACCCCGTGGCGCACGAGGCCAACGGGCCACTGATCGTCGAACGCGGCGAGGGTGTTCGGGTCTTTGACGAGGACGGCAAGGACTACATCGAGGCCCTGGCCGGCCTGTGGTGCACGTCGCTGGGTTTTTCCGCCGAGGAGCGGATCGCCAGGGTCGCCTATGACCAGCTCCGCACGCTGGGCTTCTACCACCCGTTCGGCGGCAAGGCGCACACGCCGGGCATCGAACTCGCCGAGGCGCTGCTGGCCATGGCGCCGGTGCCCATGTCGAAGGTGCTGTTCTGCAACTCCGGCTCCGAGGCCAACGACACGGCCATCAAGCTGATCCGCTTCTACAACAACGCCCTTGGCCGGCCGGAAAAGAAGAAGCTCATCAGCCGCACCAAGGCCTACCACGGGGTCACCCTGGCCAGCGCCAGCCTCACCGGGCTGCCGTTCAACCACCGCGACTTCGACCTGCCGATGGCGGGGGTGCTGCACACCACCTGCCCGCACCACTACCACTTTGGCACCGACGGCGAGAGCCCCGAGGACTTCGCCACCCGCTGCGCCGAGGAACTGGAGGCGCTGATCCAGGCCGAGGGGCCGGAGACCATCGCCGCCTTCTTCGCCGAGCCGGTCATGGGCGCCGGCGGGGTGATCGTGCCGCCGCCCACCTATTTCGAGAAGATCCAGGCCGTGCTGAAGCGCCACGACATTCTGTTCGTGGCCGACGAGGTCATCTGCGGCTTCGGCCGCACCGGCAATCCGTGGGGCTGTCAGACGTTCGGTCTGGAGCCGGACATGCTGGTCTGCGCCAAGCAGCTCTCGTCCGGCTATCTGCCCATCGCGGCCCTGATGCTGAACGAGCGGGTCTATCAGGCCATCCGCGACAACGCCGGGCGCATCGGCATGTTCGGCCACGGCTATACCTATGGCGGCCACCCGGTGTCCTGCGCCGTGTCGCTGGAGGTGCTGGCGATCTACAAGGAGCGCGACGTGTTCGCCCAGGCCGCCGCCGTCGGGCCACGCCTGCAGCAGCGCCTGCGCGGGCTGGCGGACCATCCGCTGGTGGGCGAGACGCGCGGCGTCGGCCTGATCGGTGGCGTGGAATTGAGCCGGGACAAGGCGGCCCGCCAGCCGTTTGATCCCGGCCAGGGGGTCGGCCTTGCCATGGGCCGGCACCTGCACGGGCGCGGGGTGATCACCCGTGTCATCGGCGATACGGTGGCGTTCTCGCCACCACTCGTGATCACGGAGGAGGAGATCGACGCCATGGTCGACCGAGTCGCCCTGGCCCTCGACGATACGTGGGCCTGGGCGCGCGGCGAAGGGGTGATCGCGGCGTGAGGCGCGGCGCGCATCCGGGGCTTGGTGCGGGGCAAACCGCCGCCTCGCCGGGGTTCGGGCCGCCGGGCGTGCGTATTTCCCTAAAATTTCTGCAAGACTCCCCCGCCTGCCGTTGCCATGCCCATCGGGACAGGGTTACCGTCCGCGACGAGGGAATTGGACGCAACGTGGATCGGGGCATCGTCTGATCGAGAGGACGTGACCGATGGACTACAAGAGCTACTTCGCGGACCGTTTGCGCGACCTGCGCGAGGAGGGGCGGTACCGCGTGTTCTGTGACCTGGAACGGCGCACCGGCAAGTTTCCGAAAGCCATCAATCACCGCGAGGGTGGGACCCACGAGGTCACCATCTGGTGCTCGAACGACTACATGGGCATGGGGATGCACCCCGAGGTCGTGAGCGCCATCGCCGATACGGTGAGCCTGTGCGGTGCCGGCGCCGGCGGCACCCGCAACATCTCCGGCACCACCCACCACCACGTGGTGCTGGAAGAGGTGCTGGCCGATTGGCACCAGAAGGAGTCGGCCCTGGTCTTCACCAGCGGCTACGTGGCCAACCTGACCACGCTGATGACCCTGGGCCAGCAGATCCCCGATCTGGTCATCTTCTCCGACGCGCTGAACCACAACAGCATGATCGAGGGCGTGCGCCATTCCCGCGCGCCGAAGAAGATCTTCAAGCACAATGACCCGGAGGATCTGGACCGCCTGCTGTCCGAGTATCCGAAGGAAACGCCGAAGCTGGTGGCCTTCGAGTCGGTGTACTCGATGGACGGTGACATCGCCCCCATCGCCGAGATCTGCGACGTGGCCGAGAAGCACGGCGCGCTGACCTTCCTGGACGAGGTGCACGCCGTCGGCATGTACGGCGAGCGCGGCTCCGGCGTGGCCGAGCGCGACGGTGTGGCCGACCGCATCGACATCATCCAGGCCACCATGGGCAAGGCCATCGGCTGTATCGGCGGCTACATCGCCGGCGACCAGGACCTGGTGGACTTCGTGCGCAGCTTCGGCGCCGGCTTCATCTTCACCACGTCGCTGCCGCCGGGCATCGCCGCCGGCGCCTGCGCCAGCATCCGCCACCTGAGCGAACACAACGAGCTGCGCATCCGCCACCAGGAACGCGCCGCCACCCTCAAGCGCCGCCTGCGCGAACTGAACCTGCCGGTGATGGACTCGGTCAGTCACATCGTGCCGGTGCTGGTGGGCGACGCCGGGCTGTGCAAGCAGGCCTCCGACCTGCTGCTGACCCGCCACCATATCTATGTGCAGCCGATCAACTACCCGACCGTGCCGCGCGGCACCGAGCGCCTGCGCATCACGCCGACGCCGCTGCACGACGACGACCTGATGGACCACCTGGTGGCCTCGCTGCTGGACGTCTGGGCCACGCTGGGCCTGAGCCAGAAAGCGGCGTAACGGTAGCGGTATATTTGGCGAGCAGGCTCGCCCGTCCTCTCCGCCCCCGCGTCGGTTCCCGGCGCGGGGGCTGGGCGTTGGGGGGGATCCCTATCCGGGAGGTGGCCTTGCCTGCGTGACGCCACGCCACGAAAACGAGCGACGCCACGCCCCCCGCACAGCCTCACATGCGCCGCCCGGGTCCGCGCCCGGCTTCGGACCTCGGGATCCCTCTCGTGGGCGCTCGGTCTCACGCCGCCGGGGCCTTGGCGGCGGCCCAGGTGGCCCGCGCCATGGCCAGCACGCTGTCGACGGTCTCGGCCGGCACGGCGTCGCTCTGGCCTTCCTCGCAGGCGTCATAGTGGAACAGGTAGAGGCGCGCGGTGAACTGCTCGAACGGCAGCGAGGATTCGCCGAAGCGCTCGCCGTTGCCGTCGGTGGAGACGATCACACCCTGGCCCCAGTCCTGGCCGCTGTCGTAGTTGGGGTTGAAGAAGAACACCCGCATGTCGCCCTGGGGACCGAGCCCCACTCGCAGGATGGTGATGGCGTGCCAGCCGATGAAGCGCCCCAGGCTGTCGGTGACGGCGATGCCGGCGGGCTGGGGATGGGTGACCGGCTTGTTGCCGTTGTACAGCGGGTGATAGAGGCCATGGAACAGGCGCACGAAAAGGTCGGCGGTGGCGGCCAGCTCTCCGCCGGGCAGATCGACGGCCAGCGCCGTGTCCTGTCCGACCCACCAGCCGTGCATGGCGCTGTTCACCCAGGCGTGGGGATCGCCGGGGCGGCCGGCGCACTGGCGTCCCATTTCAATGTAGATGCGGTCGAGGTGCGACACCAGCACGACGGAGACCGGATCGACGTCGATGGGCGGTGTCGGCGCCAGACCCGCCGACAGCGACGCCGACGACAGCCGTCGGCCCTCGAACACCATGACGATGTCGTCGTCGCGGGCCGCCCGGGTCAGGAGATGCAGCAGGTAGTCCGGCGCCGCCAACGCCCACATGGACAGCGCCCGCGCCGCCTGACAGGTGGGGTTGTTGCCCTGCCCGATGCCAAGCGGCTGGCCCAGCACGCTGATGGTTCCGGCCAGCAGCAGGGTGGCCGGCGGCTGCCGGTCGCCGAACGCGGCCACCAGGGTCCGCGCGGCGGCGGGACAGGGCTCAAGCCCAATGTGCCCCCACAGCGCCGGGCCGATGGCCGGATCGAACAGAAGGCCGCGTTCCAGCAACAACGCCAGCCCGTAGACCGCTTGCGTGGTGTCGGGCGTGATGGCCGCCTCGATCAGGCTTTTCACGAGCGGCGCGTAGCAGGAAAACGCCTCCGCCCCCGTGCTGCTCAGCCCCAACGCCTGGCCGATCAGGTCGCCGCGCTCCATGGCGCTGACATGGCGCAGGAACACCGGATGATAGGGCGACACCAGCCCGGTGTCGTGCATGGCGCGGGCAAACGCGCGGGCCTCCTGCTGCAGCGCGCCGTCGTCCATGGCGGCCAGCCGCTCCCGGTAGACCTCCAGGCCGGGGTCTTCCCGGCAGCCGGCGGTGGGGCCGAACAGCGCGCTGACCAGGCGCGCCGCGCTCAGCCCGGCGCCGCCCGAGCTGATGGCCGGGTCGTGCAGGCAGGCGGCGATGCGTGTGACCATCAGCTTGACGTCGTCGACCATGATCGGCCGTTGGGCCAGGATGCGGTCGATCTCGGTGCTCAGGCAGGCCAGGATCTCGCCGTAGCCGATGCGCTCGGCGATGAAGCCGACGAGGTTGCGAATGGCGGCGTTGAGCGTTGCATTGGCTCGCTCGCCCTCGCCCTGGCTGCCGAACAGGCGGTTGAGGTTGAGAGCCAGCAACTGTGCCAGAAAGTGCTGGGCTTGTTCGGACGAAATGCGCGGATGAAACAGGTCGCGCCGGGCCACGGCCAGCAGGCGCAGTTCGCTCAGCAGTTCCAGGGTCGCGGTGGCGCGGTCGGCGTGGGCCAGCGTGCCGGTCGCCAGCGAGGGCTGCAGGATCTCCGGGTGATCCCAGTCGGTGCCGCTGAACACGCCGGAGGCCTCGATGCGCGCCGCCCGGGCGTACAGCGCCTCCGCCCCGCCCGGCTTGGCCAGCAGGCGTCCGGCGATGTCCAGCAGCGGCCCCCGGGCGGTCTGCTTGGCGAAGGCCGAGGTCTGCTCCAGCCGGTCCAGGGCGCGGTTCACCATCGCGCCCAGGCGCTCCACATCGGCCGCCGCGTCCGGCGCCGTGGTCGGGGGTGGGGCGCCGTTGGCCGGCGGGGCGGGGATCAAGTCCGACATGCTGGGTCTCCTTGGGGGAACGCACGTGGGAGCGTATCCCCCTTGGGTCAAAAGAGCCTAAACATAGAAGTCCAGGTCTTCCTGATGCTTCAGCAGGTCCCGCATGGTGCCCGGGTCCTCGCCCACGAAGTAGACCAGTCCCCAGTGGGTGCCGAACGCCGTGCGTTTCGTGACCTTGTTTTCCATCGGCGCCGTCAGTTCGTGGGACTCGAAGTACGGATGGTTCTCGGTTTCCTCGGGAATCTCCAGGTTCGAAACCACCCGGCGGCGCGGATAGACCCCGAAACAGCCGGCGTGTGTGGTGGCGTCCACCACCTCCTTTGGGAAGAAGGCCGCGATCTCCTCCTCCGTCGATTTCGGGTCAAAGCAGACGATCAGCCCCTGGTAGCCGTTGAACCCGTAGGCCCGTTCCAGAAGTTCGAAGACTTTGAATCCGGGCGGGCGGAAGGCAACCTCGCCGAAGTACATGGTGCCGTCGCTGGTGACGAAGTACTCCGGGTGGATGAAGCCGTTCTCGATGTCGAAGGTCTTGATCAGCTTCTCGACCTCCTGCTCGACGCGCGGGCGCCACGCCTCCAGCTCCGGCGAGGCCGGCACGAAGACGGAATAACCCAGCGTGACATATTCCGAGATGTTGAGGAACTGCACCTTGCCATTGTGAATCCAGGCCTCGACGGCGAATTCCCAGCCGTCCAGGTGGCTTTCCATCAGGACCGGGAATTCCTCCTCGGGAATCGTGTCGATGTCGTCGGCCGTGCGGATCACGCGGTGCCCCATGCAGCCGGCCTTGTCGAACGCCTTGACGTGGATCGGGTCGTTGGGGTCGCCGTCCAGTTTCAGCAGGGTCTGGTTGACCCGCTTCAAGAAGCGGATGACATCGCCGCGATCATGGGCTTCCTCGAAAATGCCCACACGGATGCCGCCAAGCTGAGCGCGCCGCTTCATCAGGGCCTTGTCGCGGAACAGGATGGCCTGGCCGTGCAGGCGCGGATTGCCCTGGATGACCGAGTTGATGGCGCCGGCCCATTCCACCGTTTCCTCGAACAGCGGGATGGCGACATCCACGCCCATGTCGCGCAGCTTCTCGGCGATCTCCATGGAGCGCTCGTTGAGCCGCTCGAAATTCCAGGGAACATAGGGAATGCCGTGCTCCGCGCAGTAGGGCTCGGCCCAGTCGGGGGCGACAACGACATAACGGCGATCGAAACGCTCGGCGGCGTCGATGGCGCCCAGGGACCAGCCCAGCAGGGCCACGTATCCCTTATCCGGATTCTTTTCGGCCATGAGTGTGTCTTTGCTCCGTGCGTTTTCGTGTCTCGATGGGTGCCCGGCGGCGGCGCGGCCGCGCAGGTGCGAGCCTTGAGGGAGAACGCCGCAACGGCGACGCAAGGCCATGGCGGGATGCGCGAAAGGGCCGCGTCGCAAAAATGGAAGGTCGGGCGGCACATGAGGACGCGCGTGGTTGGCGCGGTTGGCGAACGAAGAATCGACTGTGACCGCGCCCGACCGGCCCGGAGTCACAGGGGCAGGCTCGCCGAACGTGTTTGTCTAGACTCGCAAAGCCGGCTGGGGTGGGTCAAGGGCCTCCCGCTGGGCGCCCCTGGCAGAACATCGGGAGGGAGTTGTCCTATGATCGTTGGACCGAGCGAATCCGCAATGGGCTGAGGTGATTGACCTGTTGATAACGCCGCCGCAGATTGATGGGGCCGAGTCGGGCCGAACAGGAGAGAGTTTTGGCGTTCTGACGGACATGACGACGATGATGACAGCGGTTCGGCCAGCATGATGACCGAGCAAACCGGCGAGACCAAAACGGACCTGTGGGCGCGCGACCTCGCGCGGCGGGCCGAGGCCGCCGCCGCGCTGCTGCGGGCGGCCGGCGCAGACCCCGGGCGGCCCGTGGCCGTGCTCAGCGGGTCGGCGGCCGTGGTGGCGATCCTGGCGCACGCGGCACCCTTGGTGCCGGTGCCGCTGTTCCCGGTCGATCCCGCGTTGCCAGTGACCACGATCACCGACCTGCTGGATCAGGCCGGGGTGTCCTTGGTGGTGTCCGACCGTGCCGTTGCCGACCGCCGGCATGTGCCGGTGGCGTCTGTCCTGGCCTGTCCTTCGGGCCGAGAGGCGCCGTGGCAGGCGAGAGACGGTGTCGCCCTGTTGATCGCAACCAGCGGCAGTTCCGGCCGCCCCAAGGCCGTGATGCTGACCGGCGTGGCACTGGAGGCGGCGGCACGGGCCAGCACCGCGCGCACGCCGCTCGGCCCCGGCGACGCATGGCTGGCCTGCCTGCCGCTGTTCCACATCGGCGGCTATTCCATCCTGACCCGGTGCGCCCTGGCCGGCGCCAAAGCGTTGATCCACGACCGCTTTGACGCCGACCGCGTCATGGCGTCAGTGCGGGACGACCGCGTCACCCATCTATCCCTGGTGCCGGCCATGCTGGCGCGCCTGTGCGACCTTGGCCGGGCGCCCGGATCGCTGCGCCATGTGCTGATCGGCGGCGCCGCTCTGTCGGCCGATCTGGCGGAACGGGCCGCCGGCCTGGGCTGGCCGATCCGGCCCACCTACGGAATGAGCGAGACGGCGTCCCAGGTGGCCACGCTGCAAGGGCTGCCGCGTCCGTGGCGGGCGGGCCATGTGGGCGCGCCGCTGCCGGGAGCCGAGGTGGCACTTGACGGCAACGGGCGCCTGAAAGTGCGCGGGCCGATGGTCATGGCCGGCTACGCCAACCCGGACCTGCGGCCGGGCGACGGCCTGGTCAATGGCTGGTTCGTGACCGCCGATCTGGCCGAGATCACGGGGGACGGCGATCTTGTGATTCGCGGCCGCGCCGACGACGTCATCGTCAGCGCCGGCAAGAAGGTGCTGCCGACGATGGTCGAGGATCTGGTTGGCGCCTGTCCCCTGGTGGACGACGTGGCCGTGACCGGCCGGCCGGATCCGGTGTGGGGCGAGGTTGTCGTCGCGGTCTTCGCCGGGTCCGGAACGTCGGAGTCCGTGCTTGAGTGGTGTCGGGCGCATGTGCCGGGGGCTCTGCGCCCCCGCGCGGCGGTCAGGGTCGAGAGCCTGCCACGCCTAGCCACCGGCAAACCGGATCGGTCAGCCTTGCGACGCCTCGCCCAAGGGCACGAGGCCGAGGCCGGGGCCGGCGGGAAGGCATAGGGCACCATCGACGATCACCGGCACCGGCGCCACGTCCCGCGCCAGCCAGTCCAGCGTGCCGAGGCCGTGGGTGTTTTCCGTTGGCAGCGCGGCGGCGAGATGGGCGGCCGCCGTCACGCCGATGGCCGAGTCCACCACGGACGTCAGCACAACCTCGACCCCGGCCGCCCGCGCTTTCGTCGCCAAGGCCAGCGTTGCCCGAATCCCGCCCAGGCGGGCGGGCTTGACCACCAGCCGCCGGACGGCGCGGGCCTGCAGTAGGGCATCGAGGCCGAGCACCGGCAGCGACTCGTCGGCGGCCAGAGGGAATGGCAAATCTTGTTGCAGCCGAGCCAACGCCGCCGGCGTGGGGTCGGCCAGCGGTTCCTCGACGCCGTCGATGGGCCGCCCGATGAGGGAGTCCAGGACCCTTCGCGCGTCCGCTTCGGGCCACGCGCGGTTGGCATCCAGGCGAAGCGACAGCCGTCCCCGCGTTCGGTCGACCACGGCGGCCAGGGCGCGCCGTTCATCGTCGATGCGCCCGACCCCGACCTTGATCTTGCCGACGGCGAAGCCCCGTTCCGCCGCCGCCTCTGCCCGATCAGCGCACCCCGGGTCCAGTGGTCCCAGGGCCGCGTTCACGGCCACGCGGACGGGGGAGATGGTTCGTGGCGCGTCATTGCGAGCCCCCGTCCCTTCGCTCCCCGCCATGACAGTGACACTGGCCCGCAGAAACCGCCACAGCGGCAGGCCGGCGCGGCGGGCCTCCAGGTCGAGCAGGGCGGTCTCGATGGCCCAGCGCACTTCGGGCACCTCGGGCAAGTCGTCGTCCGGCACCTCCGCCGTGTCGCGCCCCGGCAATGTCCGCGCCGCCGCGTCCAGCGCCTGGAACACGCGCGCGTGCCCCGCCTCGCCGGAGCTCGGCAGGGGCGCACAGTCGCCCCAGCCCACCAGCCCGTCATCCGCCACGACCGCCAACAGCCGGCCGCGCCGCTCCGTCAGGGTCGCCCGCGACGCCACCCACGGCCGCACCAGCGGAAGCGCGTAGGGATGAACCGTGGCGCCGGCGATGCGCATCAGGGGCGGCGCGGATAACGGCTGAAGTCCGGCGACCGCTTCTCGTTGAAGGCGTTGCGGCCCTCCTGCCCTTCCTCGGTCATGTAGAACAGGGCGGTGGCGTTGCCGGCCAGTTCCTGGATGCCCGAGAGGCCATCAGTGTCGGCGTTGAACCCGGCCTTGAGCACGCGCAGGGCCGTCGGCGACAAGACCAGCATCTCGCGGCACCAGGTGACGGTCTCCCGCTCCAGGTCGGCCAGCGGCACCACGGTGTTGACCAGGCCCATGTCCAGCGCCTGCCGGGCGTCGTACTGACGGCACAGGAACCAGATCTCCTTGGCCTTCTTCAGGCCCACGGTGCGGGCCATCAAGCCGGCGCCAAAGCCGGCGTCGAAGCTGCCGACGCGCGGGCCGGTCTGACCGAAGCGCGCGTTGTCGGCGGCGATGGTCAGGTCGCACACCAGATGCAGCACGTTGCCGCCGCCGATGGCCCAGCCGGCCACCATGGCCACCACCGGCATCGGCAGGGTGCGGATCATGCGTTGCAGGTCGAGCGCGTTCAGGTGGTTGACCCCGGCCTCGTTCTTGTAGCCGCCGTGCTCGCCGCGCACCTTCTGATCGCCGCCGGCGCAGAACGCCTCGGTCCCGGCGCCGCACAGGATCACCGCGCCAACATCCGGATCGAGCCGCGCTCGGTGAAGCGCGTCCATGATCTCCTCCAGCGTTTCCGGCCGGAAGGCATTGCGCACGTGCGGGCGGTTGATGGTGATGCGGGCGATGCCCTCGAAGGTGTCGAACAGGATGTCGGTGTAGTCGGTGCCGGACACGGGCTGCCAGTCGAACGTCTCGGTGGTCATGAAGCAGGGCTCCCTGGGGGGCGAATGGGGGGACGGGTGGCGAAAAAGGACCGGAACCGGCGCAGGCTCTCGGCCCGGTCGATGGGCAGACGGATGACGGACGCGGCCGGGCGGTCAAGCGCCGCGCACACCGCCGCGACGGCGTCATCCGTGGTGGCGATCGTTTCGGCGGATAGGCCAAAAGCCCGCGCGGCGGTGATCGCGTCCAGCGTGGGTGGGGTCAGCCAGCCCCGTTCGAACTCCGGCAAGCTGGCTTGCGGCAGGTGGTCGAAGATACCGCCGCCGCCGTTGTCGAGCAGCAGGATCACCAGGGGCAGGTCGCGCCCCAGGGCGAGCCCGCCCAGGTCGTGCAGAAACGTGAGGTCCCCGACGACGGCGACGCTGGGACCCTTCGCGGCGGCGATGCCGAACGCGGTGGACAGGGTGCCGTCGATGCCGGACACACCCCGGTTGCCGAACGGACGCGGGCCGTCCGGCACTCGCCCAGCCAGCCAGTCGCACGCCCGCACCGGTAGCGAATTGCCGAGCACCAGCGGCGTCCCCGGCGGCAGCGCGCGCACAAGCCGGCGCAGAACGCTGCCCTCGAACGGGGTGTTGTCCTCGCACACCGCCTCGGCGGCGGTGGCGGCGGCGTCGTCAAGGGCCTGCACCTCCTGCAGCCAGTCGTCCGGTCCCTTGGGTCCGGTCAGGCCGCGGCACACCTCGCCCGGGTCGGCGTGCGTAACGTGAGTCGCGGTGCCTTCCGGATCCGCCACGCGGGGCGTCGCGCTCACCACCACCTGCGGACGGCCACGTGCCTGTTGCAGCCACGTGGACAGCGCCTTTGCGACGGGCGTGCCGCCCAGGCGCAAGACCCAGTCGGCCGGCGGCGCGGCGCGCGCCACCTGATCGGGATGGGCCAGCACGCCCGTATGGGTGCGGGCCTCGAACCGCAGGCCAGACAGCGCATCGGCGAACACCGGCACCGCCAGCCGCTCCGCCAGGTCCAGCACCGCCGCGCGGCCGTCGGCGCCCAGGTCCTCGGTGCCGCAGACGATGGCGCCACGCCCGCCCGCGATCACGCGCTCCAGCGTTTCGAGGGTATCGCTTGAAGGGCGTGCCCGCGCCGCCAGACGCCGGTGCGGGGCCGCGACGGACGCGGGAATGCCGGTGTCGGCCGGGGGCACCAGCGGCTCGCGCAGGGGTACGTTGACGTGAACCGGCCCCGGCAGGGGCTCCAGGCTGGCGGCCACCACCCGCGCCGCCAGCGGCGCCAGCCAGCCGGTTTCCGTCTCGGCCGGGGGCAACGGATGGAACGCCCGCACATGGCCGCCGAACAGCCCGATCTGGTCCATGGTCTGGTTGGCGCCGCAGTCCTGCAACTCCGGCGGGCGGTCGGCAGACAGCAGGATCAGGGGCACCCGCCCCATGTCGGCCTCGACCACCGCCGGGAACCAGTTGGCCACGGCCGACCCCGACGTCGCGATCACCGCCACCGGGTTCGCCTCGGCCTTGGCCAGTCCCAGGGCATGGAACGCGGCCGACCTTTCATCGATGATAACGCGCGATATCAACGAGGGGTGGCGCAGCGCGGCCAGCGTCAGCGGCGTCGAGCGCGAGCCGGGCGAGATCACGACCCGCCGCACCCCTGCCTGGGAAAGACCATCCAGCAGCGCCCAGGCCCATGCTTGGGTCACGTCCGCCGGGGTGCTCATGGATCGCCGAACAGACTGAGCATGGTCGAAAGCTTCAATTCGGTCTCGGCCCATTCCCGGGCCGGGTCCGACTCCGCCATGATGCCGGCGCCGGCCCACAACGAAGCCGTCCGACCCTCGACGGAGGTCGAGCGCAGGATCACAGCCGCCTCGCCGTCGCCATCGCGGTCGACCCAGCCGGCGACCCCGGTATAGAGCCCGTCGCGGCCCTCGTTCATGGTTCGCAACCAGTCCAGGGCGGCCCGCCGGGGCCAGCCCAAAACCGCCGGCGTGGGATGCAGCCGGGAGACGATGTCCAGGAATCCGACCCCGGGCCGCAGGTGCCCCGTCACCGGCGTCCACAGGTGCTGGACCTGTCGCAGCCGCATGAGTCCAGGGGTCTCCGGGCGGTCGACGGAGTCGCAGACCTCGGCCAGCGCCTCGGCGATGGCGTCGGCCACGATGGCGTGTTCCCGCCGTTCCTTCGGCGAGGCACGGAGGTCGGTGGCGGCTCGGTCGTCGTCCTCGGTCCGCGCGTGCCGGCACGCGGTTCCGGCCAGCGCACTGCTGACCACCCGCGAGCCCCGCTTGACCGCCAGCCGTTCCGGGCTGGCCGCCACCACGTGGCCGTTGCCGTGCGGCAGACAGAAGGTACTGCAGGACGGATGCAGGTCTGCCAGCCGGTCGGCGAGCACGGTCGGGTCGGCCGCGCGCGTCAGGCGAATGCTCAGCCGCCGCGCCAACACCGCCTTGGTGAGACGACCAGCGGCGATGGCCTCGGTGGTGCGTCGCACCCGATCCGCCCATTCCGCTTGGTCACACCCCGGGGTGCGGGCGGCGATCGCCGGAACCTCGCCGTGGGACCGGCCGGCCAGCAACCCCCGTGCCTCCGCCAGCCAGACGCGCGCCATCTCGGCGACTGGCGCCGTCCCTCGCCGCAGGCTGACCGTCAGCGAGGTCCGCCCCGCTTGCCGCCGCATGAGGACGCGGGGGACCCACAGCACCGGGGCCGTGGTGTCGAGCGCCGGTGGTAGCGTCCAGAAGGCCACCGGCGGCGGCACGGTCCCGTCGCCACCCAGGACCACCCAGCCCCTGCGATGTGGGTCGAAGTCGCCCGATGCTCGCAACGCGAGCCGAAACGCCGCGCCGGCGCCGTAAAACGCGCTGTCCTCGCCCGGCGTCAACCAACGGCAGTCACCGCCCGGTGCCACACCGGTGCTGGCGGAGGCGCCATCGTCGGGGAGGGGGACGCTCAGACTCACGAGAGACCCCGGCCGGGCCGCCTCGATTCCCTCCAGAGCGTCCCGGATTGCCCGCTCCAACACGTCCAGCGGATCGTGGCGAGGGGACGGCGCGGAGACCTGATCGAGGACGGTCAGTGGGGACGTTGGCATGGGCCGGCCGCAAGGCGAGGGTCAATCGGTTCCTCGCTTTACCCAATGACGGCCATGCGAGTCAAAGCGTCCGCGTGGCCGTCCCAGGGCAACGGGGATGAGGTGAACACGTCAACGCCCGATCGGTGACTGCCGTCCTCCCGAGATCCAGGGCAATCGGGTCAACGACGCAGGTATGGCCGAAAACCCGCATGAGCGGTTCATTTGTCGCCAAAAACACGCAATCCGTCATTGCGAGGAGCGAAGCCCAAAAATCAACAACTGGGCAATCCAGGGCGGATACCTGCGTTTTTCGCCCTGGAGTGCTTCGTCTTCGTCTTGCGACGAGGGTTCGCAATGACAAGTCACATCGCCGCGCGAGCGAAGAGCCGCCGCTTCGGCGGAAAGACGTGTGAAAACCTGTTCGCAGCAAGCACCCGTTGGAGGCTTATCCCGCCAAGGCCTCGCGCCAAGCCCGCGCCGCCTCCAGCCGGCGCGGGCTGTGCCCGGCGGCGTGGTCGGACAGGACGCGCACGAGCTGCGCCAGGCTGTCCAGACTGTGCACGGGCCGGAAGTCGTCCACATGCGGCAGAATGGCGCGCACGCCGGCGGCCTTCGGCTGGAACCCGTCCCAGCGCAGCAGCGGGTTGAGCCAGATCAACCGCCGGCAGCTCTTGTGCAGCCGCTCCATGGCCCGGTCGAGCCCGTCCGCCTCGGCGCGGTCGAGCCCGTCCGTCAGCAGCAGCACCAGCGCGCCCTGCCCCAGCACGCGGCGCGACCACAGCCGGTTGAACTCGGTCAGGCAGGCGCCGATGCGCGTGCCCCCGGCCCAGTCCGGCATGGCGGCGGCGGCAGCGGCCAGAGCCATGTCCGGATCACGGTCCCGCAACGGTCGCGTGATGTTGGTCAGCCGCGTGCCGAAGACAAAACCATGGAAATGCGGCTCGCGATTGGCCAGGCCGTGCATCAGCCGCAGGAAGACGCGCGCATAGCGGTCCATCGACCCGCTGATGTCGCACAGGGCGACCACGGTCGGCGGCCGTGGTTCCGGCGCCGTCCGGCACAACGGGATGATATCGCCGCCGCCGCGCAGGCTGGCCCGCATCGAGGCCCGCAGATCCACGTGGCGGCCGCGCGGATCGGGCCGGCGCCGCCGCGCCGGAACCCGCAGGGCCGGCAGCCGTAGCACGTCGATCAGGCGCTGGGCGCGGCGGAACTCCTCGGCGCTCATCTTGTCGAAGTCCAGCGTGCCCAGCCGTTCCTGCGCGGACCAATCGAGGTCGACGGACACGCGCTGCGTCTCGGCCGGGACCGGTGGGTCCGCCTCGGGAGGCGTGGCGCCCAGGGCGTCGCGCAACCGCTGCGACCCGCCGTCGTCCTCGCCCGGGGTGCGCAGCCTCGGCAGCAACAGGCCCATGAGACGGCCCAGAATGTCCGGGTCCTTCCAGAAGATGTGAAAGGCCTCGTCGAACAGCGCCACGTCCTGGCGGCGCGTGACCAGCACCGCCGCCAGGGCGGCCTTGAAATCCTCCCGGCTGGCGGGGCCGACCGCCTCGACCGCGCGCACGGCATCGAGCATGTCGCCCGGGCCGACGCGCAGCCCGGCGGCCCGCAACACGCGCACGAACTGCAGCACGTTCTCGGCCAGATGGCCCCCGGTGGGCGTGTCACCGGCGGGCGTGTCGCGCGGCTCAGGACGGCGCGCCATGGGCCAGCTCCGCCTTGACCTGCGTCAGGATCTGCGCCGCTTCCGAGCCGCGCAGGCGCATGATGTCGTCCTGGTACTTGAGCAGCACGCCCAGGGTGTCGTCGATCACCGCCGGGTCCAACTCCACCACGTCGAGTTGCATCAGCGCGTTGGCCCAGTCCAGCGTCTCCGCCACGCCGGGCAGCTTGAACAGGTCGCGCTCGCGCAGACCCTGCACGAACGCCACCACCTGGGCGCCCAACCGTTTGCCCACGCCGGGGGCGCGGGCGTGCAGGATGGCGCGTTCGCGCGCGGCGTCGGGGTAGTCCACCCAGTGATACAGGCAGCGGCGCTTGAGCGCGTCGTGAATCTCGCGCGTGCGATTGGAGGTGACGACGACGATGGGCGGCGTGCCGCCGCCGCGCACGCCCAGTTCCGGGATGGTGATGGTGAAATCCGAGAGAACCTCCAGCAGGAAGGCCTCGAACGGCTCGTCGGCGCGGTCCAGTTCGTCCACCAGCAGCACCGGCGCCCGGCCGTCGATGCCCTCGACGGCGCGCAGCAGCGGCCGGCGGATCAGGAACGCCTCGGAATACAGATCCCGGCCCAGTCGGCTGCGGTCGGCCTCGCCAGCGGCTTCGGCGAGGCGGATTTCCACCATCTGGCGGGCATGGTTCCAGTCATAGGCGGCGCTGGCCAGATCCAGCCCTTCGTAACACTGCAACCGTTCCAGCGGGCGGCCCAGGGCACGAGCCAGGACCTTGGCGATCTCCGTCTTGCCAACCCCGGCCTCGCCCTCCAGGAACAGCGGCCGACCCAGCCGCAGCGCCAGAAAGACGCAGGTCGCCAGCGCCCGGTCGGCGATGTAGTCGTGGGTCGAGAGCAGGTCGAGCACGGTATCGACGCTGTCGGGGGGTGGCACGGCGGGCATTGCGGCGGTGGTCACGCGGAGCCTCCTGGTGGGCTGGACGGACAGGCAATGAACTCGTACATTGATGTGCGAGGTGAGCAGTGGGCCGCCGATCCCGAGCCGCACGCGACCCGATCGAACCGTGCCGAACCCGGGCATGGTGGCCGCATGAGCGGGATCGACTCACGCATTCATGGTCTCATGAGATGCCTGTGCCGATGCGGCGTTTTTCCTTGGTTGCAACTCAAGAGCAAGGCATCTTTTCGGCCTCGACTTAGGAGGCCATCCATGCCCACCCGCGAACAGTTTCTTCAGGCGTTGCGCAAAGAGGGGCGCAAAGCAGGGTTTTCCGTCTTGGTTGAATACGGCAAAGGCAAGGGATCCCATGCCAAGGTATCCATCGGCGGGCACTGGGTGATCGTTATGGACGGAGAACTTCCACCCAATTACGTAAAAAGTGTCCGCAAACAACTCGGCCTCATGAAATAGGTCAACGTCTTTCCGGGGTTCGATGTCATGCCAATGAACTACCCTGTAACCGTGACGCAACATCCCGATTGCTGGATCGTCCAGTTCATCGACATTCCGCCGGCGATCACGGCTGGCCAAACCCGCGAGGAAGCCCTGCTGAACGCGGAAGACTGCCTGGACGTTGCCCTGCTGTGCCTGTTCGATGATGAGGACCAGCCGTTTCCCCCTCCGCCCTCCCCCGGCGGTGACGCCCGTGTCTCGCCCACGGCGCCCATTGCCGCCAAGCTGGCCCTCATGATCGCCTGGCGCGACAGCGGCCTGTCCAAGAGCGCGTTCGCCCGCCGCCTCGGCAAATCCGAATCCGAGGTGCGCAACCGCATCCTCAACCCGAAGCACAAGACGGCGCTGGCCACCCTGGACGCCGCCGCGCGCGCGCTCGGCAAGCGGCTGACCATCGACATCGTGCCGGGGACAGCCGCCGAGGTTCGCGACGCGGCGGAGTAGCAAGGCTCCGACCGCACGGCTCACCCCATCGCCGCCACCGCACGCGCCGCCAGCACCGAGATCAGCGCCGCCCGGTAGTCGGCCGAGGCGTGCATGTCGTCGTTCAGCCTGTCCACCGGCATGGTAACGGCCTTTGCCGCGTCCGGCGTGAACGACCCGGCCAGCGCCTGTTCGATGGCCGTGGCGCGGAAGGCACAGGGACCGGCCCCGGTCACGCCCACCCGCACGCCGTCGCCCGTGCGTGCCACCATCACGCCCACGACGGCATACCCGGACGCCGGATTGGCGCATTTCTCATAGGCCGCCGCCTGCGGGATCGGGAACGAGATGGCGGTGATGATCTCGCCCTCTTCCAGCGCCGTGGTGAACAGGTCCTGGAAGTAGTCATCGCCGGCGATGGTGCGACGGTTGGTATGGATGGTCGCCCCCAGCCCCACCACGGCAGCCGGGTAGTCGGCCGCCGGGTCGGCGTTGGCGATGGAGCCGCCAATGGTGCCCCGGTTGCGCACCTGCGCGTCACCGACGCGCGAGACGAGATAGGTCAGGGCCGGGATGGCCTGCTTGATCACATCGGAGGCGACCACCTCTGCATGGGTCGTGCCGGCACCGATGAAGATGGCCTGCCCCTCTCGGCGGATGCCCTTCAGGGCCTCGATGCGGCCCAGATCGACCAGCGCCTCCGGCATCGCCAGGCGCTGCTTGAGCGTGGGGATCAGGGTCTGCCCACCGGCCAGCAGCTTGATTTCGTCGCTGGTCAGCAGGGCGGCGGCTTCGTCGAGCGAGGCCGGGCGATGATACTCGAACGCATACATGGCTGCGGTCTCCCCGATCCCTATTCAGCCGCCTGCGGCGCGGCGCCACGGGCCTTGCGGATGGCCTGCCACACGGTGTGCGGCGCGGCCGGCATGGCGATGTCCTCGACGCCCAGAGGCGCCAGCGCATCCAGGATGGCGTTGATGATGGCCGGCGGGCTGCCGATGGCCCCGGCCTCGCCGCACCCCTTCGCCCCCAGCGGATTGTGGGTGCAGGGGGTGCAGGTGAAATCGAACCGATAGTCGGGGATGTGCGTGGTGCGCGGCATGGCGTAGTCCATGTAGCTGCCGGTCAGCAGCTGGCCGTCGGCGTCATAGACACAGCCCTCCAGCAACGCCTGCCCCAGGCCCTGGGCGACGCCGCCGTGCACCTGACCCTCGACGATCATCGGATTGATGATGGTGCCGAAGTCGTCCACCGCCGTGAAGCGCTCGACCGTCACGGACCCGGTGTCCGGATCGACCTCGACCTCGCAGACATAGGTGCCGGCCGGGAAGGTGAAATTGGCCGGATCGTAGAAGGCGCTTTCGTCCAGGCCCGGTTCCAGGGTCTCGTGCGGATAGTTGTGCGGCACGTAGGCCTGGAAGGCGATCTCGCCCATCGACAGCGACTTGTCCGTGCCGGCGACGGAGAAGGTGCCGTCCTTGTACTCGATGTCGCCCTCGCCGGCCTCCAGCATGTGGGCGGCGATCTTCCGGCCCTTGGCGATGATCTTGTCGACCGCCCGCATGATGGCCGACCCGCCCACGGCCAGCGAGCGCGAGCCGTAGGTGCCCATGCCAAAGGGAATGCGGTTGGTGTCGCCGTGCACGATTTCGACGTTGGCCATGGGCACGCCCAGGCGGTCGGCGACGATCTGGGCAAAGGTGGTCTCGTGGCCCTGGCCGTGGCTGTGGCTGCCGGTGAACACGGTGACCGAGCCGGTCGGGTTCATGCGCACCTCGGCCGCCTCGTACAGGCCGGCCCGCGCGCCCAGCGCGCCGGCCACCGCCGACGGGGCGATGCCGCAGGCCTCGATATAGCAGGACAGGCCGATGCCGCGCAGCCTGCCCTTCGCCTCCGACGCCGCCCGGCGCTGGGCGAAGGTGCTGTACTCCGACAGTTCAAGCGCCCGGTTGAGGCTGGCCTCATAGTCGCCCGTGTCATAGGCCAGGGCCACCGGCGTCTGGTAGGGGAACTGATCCGGCTGGATGAAGTTGCGCCGGCGCAGCTCGGCCGGGTCGATGCCCAGTTCGCGCGCCGCCTTCTCCACGATCCGCTCCAGCAGGTAGGTCGCCTCCGGCCGGCCGGCGCCGCGGTAGGCGTCCACCGGCGTGGTGTGGGTGAACAGCGCCTTCACCTCGGCGTGGATGGCCGGCGTGGCGTACTGCCCGGCCAGCAGCGTGGCGTACAGGTAGGTCGGGATCGACGAGGCGAAGGTGGACAGATAGGCGCCCATGTTGGCCATCGTGCGCACCCGCAGGCCGGTGAAGCGGCCGGTCCCGTCCAGCGCCAGTTCGGCGGTGGTCACATGATCGCGGCCGTGGCAGTCGGTCATGAAGGACTCGGAGCGATCGGCGGTCCACTTGACCGGCCGGCCCACCTTGGCGGCGGCCCAGGTAACCACCGCCTCCTCGGCGTAGTGGAAGATCTTGGAGCCGAAGCCGCCGCCCACGTCCGGCGCCACCACGCGGACCTTGTGCTCTGGCAGGTTGAGCACGAAGGCGCACATCAACAGCCGGATGACGTGCGGGTTCTGGCTGGTGGTGGTCAGCGTGTAGGAGCCGTCGCCCGGGTCGAACTCGCCCACGGCGGCACGTGGCTCGATGGCGTTGGGGATCAGGCGGTTGTTGACCAACTCCAGGCGCGTCACATGGGCCGCGGCGTCAAAGGCGGCGTCGGTGGCCGCCGCGTCGCCCAGTTCCCAGTCGTAGCAGACATTGCCGGCCACGTCGTCGTGGACCAGCGGCGCGCCCGGCCGCGCGGCCTCGGTCACACTGGCCACGGCGGGCAGCGGGTTGTAGTCGACGGCCAGCGCCTCGGCGCCGTCCTTGGCGGCGTGGCGGCTCTCGGCCAGCACCACGGCCACAGTGTCGCCCACATGGCGCACGCGACCGACCGCCAACGGCGGGTGCGGCGGCTCTTTCATCGGCACGCCGCCCTTGCCGATCACCTGCCAGCCACAGGGCAGGCCGCCCACCCCGTCGGCGGCCATGTCGGCGCCGGTGAACACGGCCATCACGCCCGGCACGTCGAGCGCGCTTTGTGTGTCGATGGCACCCACCTCGGCATGGGCATGGGGCGAACGCACGAAGGCGGCGTACACCTGGCCGGGGCGGTTGATGTCGTCGGTGTAGCGGCCGCGCCCGGTGAGGAAGCGGGCGTCCTCGGTGCGCTTGACGGGCGTGCCGACGGTCTTGGCGACGGTATTCATGGCCTCACCCTCCCATCGCCTGGGCGCCCGCCTTCACGGCGCGCACGATGTTCTGATAGCCGGTGCAGCGGCACAGGTTGCCTTCCAGGCCGCGACGGATGTCCTCGTCCGTCGGCGCCGGGTGGCGCTGAACCAGGTCGAGCGCGCTCATCACCATGCCGGGGGTGCAGAAGCCGCACTGCAGGCCGTGGTGGTCGTTGAACGCCTGTTGCATGGGATGCAGGGTGGCGCCGTTGGCCAACCCTTCGATGGTGGTCACCTGCGCCCCGTCGCACTGCACGGCCAGGGTGGCGCACGATTTCACCGAATGGCCGTCGATCAGCACGACACAGGCGCCGCACTGGCTGGTGTCGCAGCCGACGTGAGTGCCGGTCAGGCCCAGGTGCTCCCGCAGGAAGTCGACCAAAAGGGTGCGGGGTTCCACGCTCCCGCTGACCTGGCGGCCGTTGACGGTCAGGCTGATGGCAATGGACATGCTCGGCGCCTCCTCCCGGCCGGGACGGTCGCGGGGCCGCCCGGCGTTTTGTTTGTATGGCAAGGATTTTCAAAGCCTTCGCACGGCGCGAGACCACGCCCGGCGGCACGACCCGGCACCGGTCGCGCCCTTTTCCTCCCGGATCCGCAAGCCGATGGTTCAGGCTTGTCCTTTGCTTTCATTATAGTTAACGCTACGGAATGACCATGGCGCCTGTCAACCATCGTGCTGGGAGACCGCCCGACCGGATGATTCAGGATTTTGACGAAAACGTGCTGCCGGCGCTGCTGGACTGGCGCCGAACCGACGGGGCCGGGGCGCTGGTCACGCTGGTGCGCAAGACCGCCTCCGGCCCGCGCCCGCTGGGCAGCCAGCTCGCGGTGTCGGCGGACGGGCGAGTCGTCGGCCTGATCTCCGGCGGCTGCGTCGAGGGCGGCATCGCCGAGGAGGCCCGGGGGGCCATGGCGGCGGGGTGCAACCGCTTCGCCCGCTTCGGCGAAGGCTCGCGCTACGTGGACCTGCGGATGCCCTGCGGCGGCGCCATCGACGTCTACGTCGACGTGACCGTGGCCACTGAAACGCTGGCCGCCGTGCACGACGCCGTGGCCGCCCGCCGCGCCGCCGTTCTGGCCACCGATACGGCGGCCGGGATCACGCGATGGGAGGCGCCGCGTTCAGGCGACGACGACGCCTTTGCCACCGCCGAGTTGGCCTGGAGCGATGAGACCAGGTTCCGCCGTCTGCACCGGCCGCCGCCGCGCCTGGTGCTGGCCGGGCGCGGGCCGATCCTGCCCCTGACGGCGCAGATGGCGGCGCTGAACGGCTATCGGGTGGAGGTGCTGACCGACGACGACCACGCCGGCGACGGCTCGGCCCCGCACTGCGCCGCGCCGGTGCAGGGCACCGGCCCCGGCGAGGTGGCGCGGGTGACACTCGATGCCGCGACCGCCGTGGTGACGCTGTTCCATGATCACGATGTCGAACTGCCGCTGCTGCGCCACGCGCTGGCCTCGCCGGCGTTCCACATCGGCGCCCTGGGCAGCCGGACGACGCACGCGGCGCGGCTGGCGCGGCTGGCGGACGAAGGCTTCGGCACCGCCGCGCTGGCGCGCATCGAGGGACCGGCCGGCGTGCCCATTCACGCTGCCAACCCGGCCGAGATCGCCACATCGATCGTGGCCGGCGTGATCCGCGCCTATCGCGCCGCGCGCCCGCCCGTGGAAGGCGGCCGCCGGAAAGGAACAACGACGTAGGACGCACACGATCGCCGCGAAGCGGCGGGCCTGGCGCCGCGCCGGGGCAGGGGTTCGCCGTCCCGGCTGGACGGGGCATTTCGGATATTGCCGGGTGTCATCCGTTCCCGGGATCGCCCTCACCCGGGACCGTCCAGATCCAACGCCAGACCGGCCCCTCGTCCGGATCGTCCGCCGGCTCGCTCCAGCGAAAGCCGCGTCCGCGCAGAATCTGGCACGCCGGCCCGTCGCGGCGCCGGGTCTGGGCGATCACCTGATGCACATCCGGCTGGCGTCGGGCGATGTCCAGCAGGGCCGCGACCATCGCGCTCCCATGGCCACGCCCCTGGAACGGCGGGAACGAGAAGCAGGCCAGTTCGACGGTCCCGTCTTGGCATGGGGCCTTGAAGCCGCACGCCCCGACCACCGCGTTGGTGCCGGACTCGACCGCCAGATAGACGATCCACGGCGGCACGTGACCATTGACGCCGTACAGTTTGGCGGTCGCGATGGCCGAGACGATGATGAAATCGATCGAGTGGCTGACGGCCAGACCGGGTGGCAGCACGTCGATCATGCCGTCCGCCAAGCCGTTGGCCATTGAGGGTGTCATCGGCAGGAGTCTCATCGCCGGCCGTCCGTTGGCCCGTCCGGGCGCCCGCCGTGACGCCGCCGTGGACCGCCGCCCGACCGCCAGGCCGCGCCCAGGGTGTCGCGCATCTGGCGGCGCGGCACCTCCTCCACCCCCTCGCGCGGCAGCGACCCCAGGATGAACGGCCCGTAGCCGACGCGGATCAGCCGCGTCACCGACCAGCCCAGGTGTTCCATGACGCGCCGGACCTCGCGGTTGCGGCCCTCGCGCAGGGCCACGCTCAGCCAAGCGTTGGCGCCTTGCTGGCGCTCCAGGGCGGCCTTGATGGGGCCATAGCGTACCCCCTCCACCGTGACACCCTGGTCCAGCGCCGCCAGCCGCTCGGGCTCGAGCCGGCCGTGCACGCGCACGCGATAACGCCGCACCCAGCCGGTGTCCGGATGCTCCAGATGGCGGGCCAGCGCGCCGTCGTTGGTCAGCAGCAGCAGGCCCTCGCTGTTCAGATCCAGGCGTCCGACGCTGATCACGCGCGGCAGCTCTGACGGTAGATTATCGAAGACGGTGGGCCGCCCCTGCGGATCGCGCGTGGTGGTCACCCGGCCCGGCGGCTTGTGATAGCGCCACAGGCGGGTTTCCTCGGGCGCGGCGACGGGGGCGCCGTCCACCGTGACGACGTCGCGGGGGCTCACGTTCAAGGCCGGGCTGTCGAGTACCCGGCCGTTGACCGCCACGCGGCCGCCGGCGATCAGGCGCTCGGCCTCACGGCGCGAGCACACGCCCGCCCGCGCCAGAACCTTGGCGATGCGATCGCCACTGGGCGGGGATGTTTGGGAGGACGCGGCGGACGGTGAGTCAGGGGGACCGGACGGCATGGAGGACGATGAACTCTTGGGCTATAGAAACTGACAGGGTGCGTCTTGGTTTAGACCAACATGCGGCCGCCGTCCATTGGCATCTGTACGGGTATGCAATGACTCGGATGTGTGCGCGTGTCCACCGTGGGTGTCAGGGTCTGGGATTGCGTGGGCCTGTTTGTATACCCCCTATCATCGGATGTCATTGCCCCGTTGTCAGCCCCTCATTGGCGTTTAGTGCAGTGGTGGGGACGAAACCGCTGATGCCACGGGCGGACAGGATGCGGCTCCATGTGCCGTCGCGCGTCATCTCGGTGACCATCACCACCGTCCCCCGAGTCAGCGTGCCCGCCACGCGGGCGGTGGAGTCGGGGGCCGCGCGCACGGCGAGGCTGGCCGGCGCCACCGTGTACAGCCCGCCCATTGGCACCTCGGGTTCCAGCGGTCCCGTGCGCCCGGTGAACGGACCTTGCAGGCCGGACTCCGGCGCGGCCGGCGTTGGAACGGTGTCTGGCGACGCACCGGGGCGCGCCGGCCCGGCCGCGTCGCGGTCGGTGAACAGCGTGAACACCGCCTCGGGCAGCGCCGAGACCGCGCCGCCGATCACCTTGGTCGGCCCGGCGATGTACAGGGCCACCGTGGCGATCAGCAGGAATGGCGCCAACTGCGCGAGCTGGGCCGGCCCGAACCACGCCCGGCGCCCGCGCACCTTCGCGGCCGGCTGATCGGCCAGCGCGTCCATCAACTGCGCCAGGTGACGCCGCTCGGCCGCCGTGTGGGCGAACGGACGCACCTGGTCGGCGAAGGCGCGCGCCAGCGGCATGTTGCCCCGCGCCAGGAAGGCGCGCGCCTGCGAGGACAGAAGCTGGAAGTTCTCCGCCGCCGGCATGTCGCCGCCGCGATAGTTGCGCCACAACGCGCCCAGTGTGGCGAACGGTCCCCAGGGCAGCGCCCACCACCCCAGGCCCCAGCAGTACAGGCTCGCCGCCACCGCCATGCGATCGCCGTGCGTCCGGCAGAACACACCGCGGATGGGCGCGCGCCGCACCCGCAGACCGGCGCCGCGCACCCGGTGCAGGACCAGGTGCCGCAGGTCCGGCGTGGCGCGGCCGCACACCCGGCAGGTGTGCGGCGTCAGCGCGGCATCGCCGTTGGCGGACCCGGCGGTCCGACCCGGCGCGCCCGGGCTGGAGGTCTCGCGCGCGACCCGTCCGGTGTCATACGCCAGCCGGGTGGCCGGATCGCTCAGCATCCGGTAGGCCTCGTTGAGGGCGTGAAACTCCTGGGCGGCGCGCGGCGAGGGATTGCGGTCGGGATGCAGCAGCTTCGCCCGGGTGCGATAGGCCCGCTTGATGGCGGCGAGGTCGGCTGTCGGCGTCACCCCGAGCATGATGTAATAGCCCTTGGGGTCGCGGACGACGTGCTGCGGCATCTCGGGACGATCCTTACCGCGCCGCCAGCGGGCCGGGCGGCGCTGGCGCCGGCGCGGTCCAGTGCGGCTGCCGGTCCTCCAGGATGACGGCATGTGACACGGTGTGCCACGGGGCGGCGTCCGATCCCGGCGCGTGCGGCTGTGCCTCCTGGCCGACCACGACGGTCACCCGCAGCCAGCGCGGCACCACCTCGTTGTTGATGTCATCCAGGATGGCCACGCCCAACGCCTCCGGACCGGGCCAGGACAGGTGTTCCAGGCCCGCCACATAGCGCGTCAGGCTGTCGGGGACAAGAATGACTCGGTCCGGCACGTACTCCAGCGTCATGTGCAGGGCGCCCGCGCCGTCGCAGCCGCTCACGGGGCGCGACAGGATGACCCGGTAGTCAACGCGCTCGGCCGGATTCGCCTGCACGCGCAGGACCGCCCGCCGGGTTTCGGGGGCGGATGTGTCCGTCGGGGAAACGGGCGGCGGAGCATGAGTCGGCGGCATGGACGGCCCGGTCTGTCGGTGGCGGGAACGGCGCATCCCGCCACCATATCCGCAAACGATGCGCTTTTCAGGGCGAAATCGCCGCGCCGGGCGGTCTCAGAACTCTTGGCGGTCGTGATCGCCCGCCAGGGTCTCGGCGATGTCCTCGGGGTCGGCCGGCTCGTGCCCGGCGACGACATAGCCGCCGCCGAACCAGCGCGACAGGTCGACGTCGGCGCACCGGCGCGAGCAGAACGGCCGGTAGCGCGCCGCCGTCGCCTTGCCGCACACGGGGCAGGCACTGGCGGACAGGCGGGCGGGAACCGGTGTGTCGGGGGCCTGGGAGTCGGACTCGCTCATGACAGGGACCACAGCGTGACGATGGCAGGGTGGGCTTAAGCTGGGGCGACGTGGGGTGGCGCGTCAACCGGCCGCGTCACATCGTCATGAATCCGCAGGCGCAGCCCGAGGCGCCGTTCGGCCGCCGCCACCGTGTCCGCCAGCGGTCCGCGCAGCACGGCCGCCGCCCCGGGTGCCACGTACAGCGCCAGGGCCGGGACCGGGGCGGCCCGGGTCTCGCGCACCGCCAGGCGCAGGGCCGCCAGCGCCTGGGCGACCGGCCCGGTCTCGCGTTCGGCCAACGACGGCGCGCGCCGCTCGCGGCTGATCTCCAGCAGACCCAGCCGCGAGACCCCGGCCAACCGCGCCGGCGATGGGTCGGCGGCCAACGCCTCTTCAAGCGCGCGCCGCGCCGGACCGGGCAGGCGCGGGCCGTCGGCGATCAGGTCCACCAGGATCGAGCCGGCCAGGCCGCGCAGGCGGAGCGCCCCAGGCAGGGCGGCCAGGGCCTCGGCATTGGCGGCGCGGGCGGACCCGGATCCGGCGTCCACGTCCACCGCCACCAGGGCGGCGGTGGGCTCGATCACCAGCCGGCCGCCGGAGGGCAGCGGCACCACCGGCGCCAGGGCCGCGTCGAGGGCATCGGCGACGCCGGTGGTCTCGAACAGATCCTCGGGTCCGGTGTGCAGCGTCACCGGCGGCGGGTCATTGAGCCAGACGGCAAGGTCGGCCTCCAGGGCGGCGCGCGCGGTCGGATCATCCAAGAGCACGGTCGCGGGCGGGGGATCGGCCGGTCCCAGCAGGGCCGCCCAATCGAGCGGCGCCGGGCGCACCAGCGCCGGCGCGGTCAGGGTCTCCGCCCGGGACGTCATCCCGGCCCAGGCCGCGCGCACCGTGGTCAGTTCCGCCGCCAGGGCGTCCGCCGTCGCGCCGACCGCCGCCGCGCGCGCCACCAGCGACTCGCCCGGGGCGATCATGTCCTTCAGCAGCGCCAGCAGCCGGCTCCGCTCGTCGGCGTCGGCGATGCGTTGCGACACCGCCGCGCCGGGCCGCCGCGCGCCCAGCGCCAGCCGCCGCGCCGTCAGCGCCACCGCGCGCGTCAGCCGCGCCGCCTTTGTGCCGCCGCGCGGCTCGACGCGGGCCGGTTGGCGCACCTGCACCAGCAGGGTCGCGCCCTGGGGCGGCGCGTCGCCCTTCATCTCCCGCGCATCCAGGAACCCATCGCCCCACGGCCCCAGGTCGACCATCGCCCCGCCGGCCACGCGCGATCCCAGGCGGCCGAGCAGCACGGCACCGGCCTCGGCGGCCCAGGGCCGGTGGTGGGTGATGGCCGTCAGGCGGCCGTGGTCCAGGCGCGCGGCGCGGGTCTCGCCCGGGGTCCCCGAGACCACCAGGGTCGCGGTCGCCTCGGTCATGGCGCGGGGTAGCCCAGACCGCGCAACAGCGCCCGGGTCTCGTACAGCGGCAGGCCGACCACATTCGAGTAGGACCCGGTCAACTGGCGCACGAACCCGGCCGCAAGGCCCTGGATGGCGTAGCCGCCGGCCTTGCCGTGCCACTCGCCGCTGTCCAGGTAGGCGGCCATCTCACCCGCGTCGAGGGCCTTGAAGGCCACGCGCGTGTCCACCAGCCGCTCGACCGCGCGGCCATCCGGCGCGATCAGCGTCACCCCGCCCCAGACGTGGTGCGCCGCGCCCGACAGCAGGCCGAGACAGCGCCGGGCCGTGCCGGCGTCCTCCGGCTTGGGCAGGATGCGCCGGCCGCGCGCGACCACCGTGTCGGCGGCCAGCACGAACGCGCCGGGATGGCGCGGGGCCACGGCCTCGGCCTTGGCGCGCGCCAGACGGCGGGCGTGATCACGCGGCAACTCGCGGGGCAGCGGGGTCTCGTCGAGATCGGCGGGGTCGACCCGGTCCGGCGTCACGCCGATCTGCGCCAGCAGATCGAGGCGGCGCGGCGAGGCCGAGGCCAGCACCAGGGGCGCGGCTGCGGCCGGGGCAGGCGTCGCGTCGTCGGGCGAACCGCCCATGGGCGCCTACTTGTAACGGAACGTGATGCGACCCTTGGTCAGGTCGTAGGGAGTCATCTCGACGTTGACCCGGTCCCCGGCCAGCACGCGGATGCGGTTCTTGCGCATCTTGCCGCTGGTGTGGGCGAGCACCTCGTGGTCGTTGTCGAGCTTCACGCGGAACATCGCGTTGGGCAGCAATTCCGTGACGGTGCCGTTGAACTCGATGGCGTCTTCCTTGGCCATGCCGTGTCCTTGATCTGTTGCGCGGGGCGGGCCATGACATGAACCCGATTCGCGAAATGGTCAAGGGTTGGCGCGCGCGCGGTATTCCAGGTCTGCGCCGGGGGAAGAGGTCGGCGGGTGGGCGCGCCGCGAGACGGCTCCGGCCGGTGGCCCGGGCGGGGGCCGGGCGGCGAAAAACCGCTTGCGTGGAGGGGCGCGCATGGTCTAGACACGGCGGTCCGGCCGAACCGAGCCGGCCTCGGGTCCCCTTCGTCTAGAGGCCTAGGACACCGCCCTCTCACGGCGGCAACAGGGGTTCGAATCCCCTAGGGGACGCCATCCCGTCTAAACTA